>JBBDWK010000101.1:0-72588 GCA_040902885.1 Bryobacteraceae bacterium
GCGTGATCGGGTAGGTCGCGTGGTAACGCACCAGATCGAGGATGAACTTTTCGGCCGGAGTACTATCTCCGCCGAAGTGCAGCACGACCTGCAGGAACTCTTCCATATGTCCTAGTTCGGCTTTGCTCAGTTCGCGGAGTATCGGTATCGGGTCCGGGCCGCGGTCGCAGCACGGGCAGACGTTGACGGTTTCGTTCACGGCTTCCAAGATGGGCGCCGGGTTGGGCTTCGTTTGGGTTGTGCGTTTTCGTTCTGCCATTTTGGGTTTCTCCATGTAGAGCCTTGAAATGCTTACGTGAGCATAATACACATGCTTGCGTGAGCATGTCAACAGGAAAATGCTTGCGTGAGGATACCTGAAGTGCTATCGTCGGCATAATGAGCAAAAAGAAGGCCAAGGCCAAGAATCCGCACGCTATGGCTATGGTTCGGCAACGCATGAAGAAGCTCACGCCGGAACGGCGGAGTGAGATTGCCCGAAAGGCGGCGGAGGCGCGGTGGGGGAAGAAGCCAAAACCGAAAACGGCGAGTTCCGATCATGACTTGCGGGTAGCGGGCGCAATCAAGGACGCGCTGGCTTCCGCAAAGAAAGAACTCGCCGTTGAGCTTGCGCCCATCAAGTCGCTGCCGAAGCGGACGCCGAAGGGGGAATAATTTGTGCCATTGTTGTGCCACGACAGCGGGACACAGTGATACAGGCTGATACGGCGCTTCCGGGAAGTCTCTGAAAACTTGACTACTTAACACAGGCTAATACAAGCTAGTACGACACCCTCCGGGTTCAAATCCCGGCGGCCCGACCAAATTCCTCATAGACTTGCAGATAGGGCCCACCCCGACCCGGTCTCTGGAGTCCAACTGGCGTCCAAAACTCAGCTACCCGAACACCTGGATGAATCCGTATTGGCAAGCCTCCCGAATGGCCTCTGGCGAAAGCCCTCGTTGCTCCGAAATCTGCGCCGCCCGGCGAATGTCGTCGCTGAGGTTACCGAAGAGAACCTCTGACGCCTTCGACACGATTCTTGCGTTACGAGCGTGAAGCTGAGGAGCCACGATCAGTCGCCACAATTCCCGCAGCTCGTGAAGTCGCGCACCGAACACCTCAAGCGTATCGCGCATGTACAAGATGTCCTTCGCGCGATCCTCACGTTCGCGCTCGTCATGGATGAGAACCTTCTGCGCAACGAAGCTCACCGGGTTTGCGATCTGAATCATGGCCGCGAACTCACGGGACTCGAAGTCAATCGACCACGGGTGATGCAGGAGGAGTTCCACGTGGCGCAACTGCTGAGAAGCGACGCCCGCCACTTCCGCTGTTGCCTTGCGCCTCCTCTTGCGGTCATACCCACCGCCGATCAGGGGTGTGAGGAACTCTACGTAGAAACCAGAAGCTTCATCGCCCAAGTGGTAATGCGTTGTCGGCGGGCGGTCGTCACCTAGAAACTCTTCCACGAAACCATGCGCCAAAAGGCGCGCGCGAATGTCCGGCTCTCTGATGGGCAGCTTCAAAGGCACGGCGATATCCGTATCGAGCGTCATCAAAGGTGGGTAATCCAGTTCCTGAGCGGAGGGGTGCCGGCGATAGAGTTGGTGCGCCCAACCGCCGATAATGACGACCTGTTCGAGCCAAGGCTCGAGCGCAACGACCAATCGGCTGAACGGATCTTGAACACCGTTCATGGGCGTTTCCCGAACAGCGGCTTCAGGACACGCCGCCTGATCTCATCAGCCTGCTCACGGCCCCTAGCAGGGTGGGCGGAGGCATCCAGCCAGACCTGCAGGACGTCGGATACTGGCAGATCCTCGCGGAGGACTACGGCGCGAAAGATGGCTTCTTTATTTGACGGAACCCGGATATAGACGTCGGAACGGCGATCCGGGTCCTCAACCGACAGCCCCAGCTCTTGCAGTACATCGAGGTCGAGGTTCTCCAGGTAAAGGTGAGGTGGCACACCGCGAACGAATCCGAAACCGAGCGCGTTGGCGGCAGCAAAGAGGCCCACACAGCAGCGCGGTTGACGCTTCAGGATTCGGCCACTCCTCACGTTGGACTTCGGCGAATTTCCCGCTTTGGATTTGGCGGCATAGTGCGCGACAGCTGCGAAGAACTGCTTCTCGTCTCTCTTGATGATCCAGCGTGCCGGCACACCCCGCGACATCTTGCGGCTTGCTGACACCCATCGTTCAAGGAGTTCATCCGCGCGGACGATTCGAAGGTTCTCGTTGTTCTCGTCGAGGAATCCCTCATTCGCGAGCTGTCTTACGAACCGGGATGCGCTCATGACGGAGACGTCAGCGGCAGCCGCAAGCTGAGACGCGCTCCGAATCGGCTCTCTTGGCACGGAGATGAGCGCTTCGAGAAGATCCTGTCCGAGGAGGATTTTTAGCATCCACTGGTTCAGGTCGGAGAACAGGTCCGGCAAATGCTGCGGGGAAGCCATGCGACGCACTGCCCGGGAAGAGTGCTTCGCGTCAAGTCCCTCGAGGCCGGGTCCGGCAAACGAGCGGAAACCCTCCGCGTCGATCACGCCTACGGCGACATCCGGGGCGTGGCGTTCGGCAAATTGCTTCATATGGTCCGCAACTGACGCCGGAACTCGCCTAGCCGCCACGACTGCGAGAGGAGCAGCGCGTTCGGGGAACTGGCGCGCGAACGTCTGGGCCTGCAGGATGGCCTGCGAGAGGAGGGGGATCAACCGATCGCGCCGGCCTTCGGAGGCCGACTTCACCTCAACGACGTACTTCATTGCACCGTTGTCAACGACGAGATCCGCGTGCATGTCTCCGGCCTCAGGATGCCGACGAACCCGCCATCCAGCTTTGCGGAACGCTTCTGCGACGATGCTCTCGAATTCGGCGCCGGCCTGGACGCGACGAGCCGCGGCGGGCATATGGTTCTCTTTCCCATGGCCGAGTGAACTCCCATGGCCATGCTATTTCACAAGGCCATGTTATCCGACCTCCGGCCCACGCGTCAACCCGCGGAATGCGGAGTCACCAGGAAGTCCAAACCGCCCAACTGGCCGTTTGGCGTCCAACTCGGGCGGCCACAAGTCTTTTGTTTTTCAAATATGTTTGGCTAGGATTCGCCGGAAATCTTGGCGGTGGTCAAGCGATTGCTTTCGAAAAGCCAAGGAGTGTGAAAAAGTGCAACTATCCAAGGTACTCTTGCCGGTCGATTTCTCAGTGCGGAGCGACGGAGCCGCTCATTACGCCAAAACGCTTGCGTGCCATTTCCGTTCCGACCTGACCATCGCGCACGTATTCGCGTTGCACGATCCGATTATCAGCGGACCAGAGGCGGGTGTGCCCGCCGAGTGGTACGACGAGAGGAGGGAGGATTCGCGACGCATGCTCGAAGAGTTCCACACGGACGAGTTCAGGAATATGCCGGTACGGCGAATGTTGCTCGAAGGCGACCCGGCTGGAGCTATCGTGGATCTGGCACATACGGAGCGAACGGATTTGATCGTAATGCCGACACGCGGATACGGCCGTTTTCGCCAGTTCATTCTCGGATCGGTAACCGCCAAGGTTCTGCACGATGCAGACTGTCCGGTATTGACCGGAGTCCACATGGAGGAAGCGCCGCCTCTCGCGCCGATCTCCTTTCGAAGTATCGTTTGCGCTGTCGATTTCGACTCCGCCGGCGAGAAGGCGTTGAGCTGGGCTGCTCAGTTTGCAACTGAGTTTCAGGCCCGGTTGACCTTGGTTCATGCGCTTCCGCGCCTTGATGAGGGTCAGTCTCATTACTTCGATCAGGCCCTGCCGATGACGCTGCGAAAGATCGGGCACGAGCGTTTAGACGAGATCCAAAGGCGGCTTGGCACGTCCGCTGAAATCGTCCTTGAACCGGGCCGCATCGCCCAGGTGGTGCACGGTGCTTCCGTATCTCAGAAGGCGGACCTGGTGGTGATCGGACGGCACGAAAGCCCGGGCCTGCTCGGACGGCTGCGCGCCAACGCCTATGCGATCGTTCGGGAGTCGCCCTGCCCGGTCGTCAGTGTTTGAGACCGCTGGACCTAACGTCCCGTGGGTGATAGAACGTGACCCGCCAACGCGCCAGTGAGTTTGCCCGCGTCGACGGCGAACCGGCCGTTGATCATAACGTAGTCGATTCCTTCCGGGTACTGGTGCGGCTCAAAGAACGTCGCACGGTCGCGCACGTTGTTGGGGTCGAACACGACCACATCGGCGGCGAAGCCCTCGTGCAGGAGCCCGCGGTCGCGGATGCCCAGGATTTGGGCCGGCAATGAAGTCGAGGATCGAATCGAATCTTCGAGCGAGATCACCGGCTTATCGAGCGAATACCGCCGGAGCTTGCGGGGGTAAGAGCCGTAGAAACGCGCATGGGTATCGGGACCGTCCTCCGGCAGGGCGATGCCGGCGTCGGTGGACGTCGCCACCCACGGCTGCGCCATCAGGGCTTCGATGTCCTCCTCCCAAACGGAAAAGCCGCGCAGCCGCGCGCCGCCCGGCCTATCCTTGTACCCCTCGTACTGAAGCTCGAGCGCCATCCGGACCGGGGTGATACCTCGGGCCGAGGCGAGCGCGTCCAAGGTTTTGCCGATGAAAGTCTTGTCCGGGTGATCGAAGACGGTGATGATCTCCGGCCCGCCGCGGCGGGATATCTCGTGCGTAACATCCTGTTGCACCTTGGCCGCCTTGCCGGCGTCCTCCATGGTGGTCCGCAGATTGGCCGCGTAGTTGACTTTGCCGCCCGCCCCTCTGCGCCTCGATGCGAACTGGTCATCGCCGATGGCCCACGAAGGAACCAGCACCGTGCCCCCGTCGCCGCCAGTGGAATTGTAAGGATACTGATCGCTCCAGAAGTCCACACCCCGCGAACGCGCGCGATGGATGAGCCGAATGGCGGCCTTCGTCGAACCCCAGTAATCGGCGCCCTGCGCTTTACTGTGCGACCAGATGACCGTGGCGCCCGTTTCCTCGCCGATGCGGATGGTTTCGGCCACCGCATCCAACATCGTGGGCTGCCCGGGCTTATCGACGCTAGGACGAAACCACCGCGGATCGGTCGACTCGCTGCGTTGATGCACGCTATAAACTCCGCTGTACGGCACGATCTCACGCACCAGCTCGATCAATTCTTCGGTCGTACTCCAGATGCCCGGCACGTATTCGAGGCCCGCCGACAATCCAAAGGCCTTCTCCTGCATTCCCTGCCGCACGAGCTCGCGCATCCTGCGGACCTCCTCCGTGGTAGCTGGCCGTTTGTGATCCTCCTGCATCACCCTCCGGCGGACCGTGCCATGACCGACCATCAACACGGCGTTGGGCCCGATGCCCAGCTTCTCGTAGCTGGCGCGCTGTCCGGCAATAGGCCATGGAGAGGAGCCGTCGGGGTTTACGCAAACGGTCGTGATCCCCTGGCTGACCAGATTCGGCGCAGACCTCCGGCGGCGGTCGTCGGCTCCGAGGCCTCGATCCGCATGCGAATGCATGTCAATGAATCCCGGAGCAACGATCTTCCCCTTCGCATCGACGGTTCTCTCAGCGGGCGCGCCACGCAGCCTTCCGATCGCGGCGATTTTGCCGCCCACGATCCCGACATCGGCGTAGTGCGCGGGATTGCCGGTTCCATCCAGCACCCGCCCGCCGGCGATCAGCACGTCAAACCGTTGCTGCCCTGGCATGGAAGCCGCCAAGGCCGCGAGCAACAGCGAACAAGAAAGAATGCGCATGATTCTCTCGAACCTCCTGTAATTGGCCGCCGCTCTGACACGATCGCGGGGTAAGGGAGCGGAACGGCTATGCTCCAGTTTACTTCCAACGATGCCGCCAGGCCCCGTCTTCTTACAGCGCGGCGATGGTCTCGACGACGGCGTCGCCGTTGCTGAATGGCTCCTCACGCAGCTCGATTCCCAGGCCGGGTCCTTCGGGAGGGGTTACATAGCCGTTGACCGGGACCGGCACGTTTTGGATAAAGTGCGGGTACAGGTCGTTGTATAGGTGGTAGACGCTCTCCATGATGTAGAAGTTAGTCAGCGACGAAGCCACGTGGGTGGATGCAAACCACAGAATGGGGCCTCCGCCGGTGTGCGGCGAGGTCGGGATCTTGTAGGTGTCGGCCATGTCAGAGATCTTTTTTGCCTCGGAAATGCCCCCGCACCAGGTGACGTCGTACATCACCACGTCCACGGCACGCAGCTCGAACATCTCACGGAAGCGGAAACGGGTCGCCAGCCGTTCGCTGATACAGACCGGGATGGACGTCTCCCGCGCGAGCGTGGCATAAGCCTCCAGGTTGTCCGGCAGCATCGGATCCTCGAAGTACATGATCCCGTAAGGTTCGAGCGAGTGAGCGATCTGGAGGGAACACGGCAAGTTCCACTTGCTGCTCAGGTCGAGCGCGATTTCCATCTCGTCGCCGGCCGCTTTACGGATGCGCTGAATGGGCTCGAGCGATTTCTTCAGGTCTGCCTGGGTGATGAAGGTGCCGCCATGCCGTGCGAAGGCGTTCACGGGACCGCGGTCGTAAGGATAGAGCTTGATGGCCTTGATGCCGCGGCCAAGCAGGAACTCCGTAATCTTTTCGGGGTAGTCGTGCTCCCTCATGCCGTTGATTGTCCAGCCGTTCATCGTGTTGTAGACAAGCAACTTCTCCTGAGCCTTGCCACCCAGCAGTTTGTAGAGCGGCAAGCCGGCCGCCTTCCCGAGAATGTCCCACTGTGCGATGTTGATGGCGGTGAGCATGCGGGTCTCAGCCCCGCCCCACGGTTGGTAGGAAATGCGATAGAAGAGATCCTGCCAGAGGCGGTCGATCTGAGTCGGATCTTTCCCCAGGAGCATGGGGGCCAGCGTTTTCAGCGCACCGAGGTTCGCATTGTGGTTCGGATACGATTCGCCGAGGCCCACGATCCCCGTGTCCGTGTGCAGCCGGACCCAGGTCCAGTTGGGTGAGACACCTTGCATGCGCAGGTCCGGCCGGAAACGCACCACCTCGACCTTCGTGATCTTCATCGGGCCGACGGCCGCGGCGGCCGCCTCCGCCTGCCGCGTCCAGGGGAGCAGCGGCGCCATTTTGAGAAAGTCTCTTCGCGCGATCATCTCCGCCTCCGTCAGTATGAAACGGCGTTCTTTTCCACGTACTCGTCCACGTTCGACTTCTCCGGACGCCGCTGATCGATGTAATAGAAGCGCTCGGCGAACGCCAGGTTGTAGGGTTTGCCGTACTCCCGTTCGTCGTCGAGCAGGAACTGGCGAATGTAGGCACGGTCGGCCGCGCGCTCGTCGTTCCCCAGCAGCGGAAGGCGTTTGCGCTCGCGGGCGAGCCTGGCCCGAAGCTGCGATCCCAGGTTCCCGCCGCCCTGGGACTTGCATTCCGCAATCGCGTCAATCTTCTGTTCGACGTGAGCGGTGATGTCCACCACGCGGTTGAACGGCTGGCCGGGACGGCCGTGAAAATAGTAGCGTTCCAGGACCTCCCGCGGCTGGATGCCCGCCTCCCGGTGCTCCTCAAAATCATTCGGCACGCCGCACATCCAGCAAGCCTCCTCCACCGCTCGCCCGGTCACCCAATGGTCCGGATTCTCTTCACCGTGGCCCCAGGGGTTGAAAGAAACGACGGTACTGACCTTGAGAAAGCGGAACAGGAAAGCCAGCCGTCCGCGGATTTCGAGCGACGAGATGCCGTCCATTTCGTGATTTTGATAGTAGAGATCGAAGACGTCTTTGAAACCGAGGACCGCCGCCATCTTGAGGTGTTCCTGCTCGTTGCTCAGGATGTTTTGAGCCGTAGTCCCGCCACCGCGTTTCTCATCGTTGCTCGTGCGGACGAGGTAGCCGGTATAGCCTTCGCGCATCAGCTTGGCGCACAGTCCGGCGGCATAGTAAGGAATGTCGTCCAGGTGGGCATGAACGGCCGCGAAGACCTTGCCCTTGTGCGGCTGCCCCGGCTGGTCCTTCTCCACCACGACTTCGCCGACATCGGCGCGAGCCATCGCCGCTGCGAGAACCGGCCTCAAAAAAGCGTCATGTTTGCCCATGTCGCGTCTCCTTCTTGCCTGCTAGGAGCGAACCGCGTGCCGATCGATGTACTTGCGAACGTTGTCGCGGTAGCTCGGTGGCGGGCCGATGTGCCGGAACGCCTCGGCGTACGGGAGTCCGAAGCGCTCGCCCAGGAGCTTCCAATCGTCCATCAGGAAGTGCTTCACGTATTGGAAATTGGCGGTCTCGTCGTCATCCCCCAGCAGGGGCAACTTCCTGCCCTCGCGGGCCAGTTCCCGGCGGAGCCGCGATCCGGCTGCCCCGGCCGGGCCTTTTCCCTTGTTGGCGACGTTTCCGCGGACCTTGTGATCGATGTACGAGCTGACGTCCACGACGCGATTGACCAGGTTGTGACCTTGCGGGGAGCGAGAGTGATAGTACTTCTCGCGCACGTGGGCGGGCTTCAGCCCGGCTTTGTAGTGTTCCGGATATTCCTTGCCGCCGCCCGCCATCCAGCAGGCCCCCTCCGCGGCCCTGGCAGCCACCAGGTGATCGGGGTTCTCATCGTAATGGTTATAGGGATCCATGGCGACGAGCGTGTCCACCTGGAGTACCCGGAACAGGAAGATCAGCCGCGCGCGGATCTCGATCTCGGCGCAGTCGTTCATGCGATGGTTGCGGTAATAGAAGGAGAACGCCTTTTTGCATCCAAGTGCCTTAGCCACTTCCTGGTAGTCGATCTCGTTCTGAACCACGCCGTGCCCGAGGGTCCTCCCGGCGGCCTCGTCGTTGGAGAGGCGGATGAGGTAACCGGTGTACCCCTCGTCGATCAGCTTGGCCACCGTGCCGCCGGCGAAAAGGGGAATGTCATCCGAGTGCGCCTGCACGGCCGCCAGCACCTTTCCTTGATGCGGTTTGCCGGGACGGTCCCGTTCGATGACCAGGTCGTCCGCATAGGTGTAGTAGTCGGGCGTCGCGAAGGGGTTGTAGCCGGAACTGCGGTTGGCATAGGCCGTTGGGGTCATGTGAGCCGGGAGATCTGAGCGCCGCTGGCCGGCCACTTGCGGTGGGGGCAAAGGGCTCAACGCCGGGGAGGCGCCGAGGACCATCCCTCCCGCGATCGATCTGCCGAGAAATTTGCGTCTTCTCATGCCGGTTCCTCCTTCACCAGCCGATAACATAGGCATCCGTAGCCGGCGCCGCGCCGCCCATCAATACCCCCGACTGCGGATGCACTACGATCGCCTTCACGCTGCCCACGCCCATGGCCGAGTGGGTCCGCACCGCGTGCCCCCGCGTTGCCAGTTCCTCCCGCACTTCACGCGGAATTCGCTGCGAAACCGACAGTCTCTTGCCGGCCCGGTGCGGGTGGAACGATTGGTGATAAGCGCCCGTCGAGAAATAAGGTTGCTCCAGGGCCTGTTGCACGTTCTTCCCGAACTCCACATAGTTCAGGAAGAATTGCAACTGCGACTGCCCCTGGGTGTCCCCACCCGGGCTTCCGAAGACCATCAAGGGCTTGCCGTCCTTGAGCACAAGCACCGGGTTCAGAGTCTGCCGGGGACGCTTGCGCGGCGCCAGGGCATTGGGATGTTTCGGGTCGAGGTTGAAGCGGGCCAGCACGTCATTGATGAAATAGCCACCGGCTTCGCCATCCACATACATGGCGCTGCCGAAGTCCGATGCCACCGACGACGTGATCGTGACCATGTTCCGGTCCTTGTCGACGACATCGATATGGGTCGTGAAGCTTTCGATCCAGTCGGGAAACGCCGCGGCGCCCGTCAACTCCACGTGGCTTCCGGGACCCTGCGCATAGAGCGGCGCGGTGGAAGCCTGGAGCCCGGGAGGAGCCACGCCATCGATGGCTCGATCTTTGCGAATTAAGGCCCGCCGGCGCGCGGCGTGGCGGTCCGATAGCAGCGTGTCAATGGGAACGTCTTTCACGAATCTCGGATCTCCGATGTAGGCGTCTCGATCGGCAAAAGCCAGCTTCAGGGCTTCGACGACGTGGTGGATGTAGTCGGCCGAATTGTGTCCCATGGCCTTCAGGTCAAAGCCTTCGAGGATCTTCAGCGCCTCGAGCATTACCGGACTTTGCGTCGGAAGCCCGACCCCGTAAACGTCGTAGCCCCGATAGCGCACGTGGAGCGGCTTGGTGAGTTCGGCTTCGAATTCCGCCAGATCCGAAGCGTCCATGATTCCGCCGTTCCTGGCCAGAAACTGGACTGTATTTTCCGCGACGGGTCCCTTGTAGAAGCCGTCCCGCCCATGGGTCGCGATCCGCCGCATTGTCTGGCCAAGGTTCTTGCGGACGACCATGTCGCCCATCCGCAGCGGCTGGCCGTCGCGAAACCAGACAGGTACGGAAGAAGGAAACGCCTGCAGCCGTTTCACGTTGTTTCGCAGCACGCCCTGGAGGTTCTCGCTGACGATGAAGCCGCGCTCGGCCAGCTCGATGGCCGGAGCCAGAACCTGCTCGCGCTTCAGCTTGCCGTATTTCCCAAGCGCCAGCAGCAGAGCGGCAGGTGCGGCTGGGACTACGGGGCTTAACGCGCCATCCAAGTCTATGCCGCCCTTGCTTTGGCACAATTCCAGGGTGGCGCGTTTCGGCGCCCAGCCGCCCCCGTTGATGAAGATCACCTCATTTGTTTTGGCGCGATAAATCAGGATAAACGCGTCGCCGCCGATGCCGGAGCGGCTGGGTTCCACGACCGTGCTGGCAAAGCAGGCGGCTGCCGCCGCATCCACGGCGTCGCCGCCTTGGGCCAATATTTTGTAACCGGACATGGCAGTTGCGTAGTGGGCTGTTGCCACCATGCCGTCCATGCCGAGGTAAACGGGCCGCCACGTGGAGGTCTGACCTGGCAACAGAGCGGCCGCTAGTATCCCCACCGCCATCATTCTCATAGTGGTCGCTATTGTACGACAGCGCGGAAGCTTTCAAAAACGGTGAGTACTCAAGCCCAGTTCAGATTGGCGTTATAGGCCTAATCTCTTGCGAACCGACGCATTTGAATCTTCCTGCGCTGCGTCCCGGTCGTAGCGAGATGCGATCTGCTCCAACGTTCGAGATAAATACGGGTACTCAGGAAGCTGCTTTGCCCAGTTCCTGTACTTGGCGGCGATGGCACGTTCTTGATCGCCGCCTTCGCCCCGAAAATGAACGCCGCGCGAATTGTAAATTCCGACGGCTATACCTTTGGCAATCTCCTGAGAACCAATTTCCTCCAGCGCTTCACGCGCGGCCTTGCATGGCCAGATGCCATCGTCACCCACAGGCAGGGCGGACATCAGCTTCCCGATCTGGTGATCTCCGATGGCCGCGCGGCCATGCTTAGAGCACAAAGCGCGCACTTCCACAATCCATGACTTGAGAGCCTCCGCGTTTATTTCCCCGGTTTCATCGGTGCCAGGCGTATACTTCATCCTCTCCAAAAGCGCGTATGCCGCCGACCATGCAGCCTCTCGCTTTTCGCGGTCACGCATGACCCACTCCGGCGGGTCTTCGCCTTGATCGTTTCGTTTGTATGTCAGGGCTAGAACCTGCATGTACAATGACGGTGACTTCGCGAGTTGGCGTTCGAGGTTGGGTATGCCGTGTTCGCTGTGGTCGAGGGCGCGGATGAACATGAATTCCAAGCGCGCCATTTCATCCTCTGTTACTCCGGTTCGTTTCTGAAGGATGCTTAGGGCTGACGATATATCGTAGGCGTCGAGTTGATAGGTTCCGGCGAGCTCAAAATCGCTGGTGGCGATTTCAAGAAGAAGGCGTTTCAGCCTCGAAGTCTCCAGTTCGTCGAGCACCATGTGAGCGCACAGAAAGGCTGCCCGTGGCCTTCGCGCTTCAAGAAGTCGATCGACCGCCTCATTGACTTCGGAATCCTTGCGCATCCACCCTGTATGCACTTCCTGCCAGTACGAGACGGCTGCTTCCGGCGCCAGGCTATCGAGATGCCTCCAAGTGTCGCCTTCAAACGGTGAATCCCGAAGCAAGCGAATGAACTTCTCGTTGCTTAGAACAGCCAAAAGTGAATGCGTCGTATGGGTCCGATCCCCAGCCGCCAACCGATTCATGATTCCGCCAATCAGTTCGTCGTTTCGAGCCGCTAGCCCAGGATCGCCGACATCAAGACAATTGACAATGAACGCGATCATGTCAGACCCCTCGATCACGCCTTCCGCCAAATGCCAACCAATGGCGCGTGCTGCGCCGCTCATCGCCAAAAGCGTTTGGATGCCTTCGAACCCACGCTCCTTCCAGATCTCCCGAAGTGCATCTATCCTTAAATCGCGTATTCTCTCTTCGCGCTTACGCCAGTCGAGGGCATCTTCCTCAATTTCTTCGGACGACTCCTCTACCCAGCCAGCCGCGAACAACCAATGATGTCGGACTACGACATCCTTCGGGGTGAGCAGCGCGTAGGCTTGACGGGCGCGATCTTTGGTCTCGCTCTTGATTCCCTTGCCCCGCCGCGTGAATGCAAACCGGCGAATGCGTTCGCGTAGTATCCCTTTACGCTTTTCGTCTACTTCTTCCTTTGCCCATTGATCTACCAGGTTCCATACGGTCGCATGGTCCTCTTCGGGAAGAGCTTGCAGATTTGCGATGAGATCGCCGAGCGTTTCTTCGTCGTGACTTGGCCACGCAAGCGCAATATCCAGAGCTTTGCGCGCGAATTCGTAGCGCTCTCGACCATTGACGGGCTCGCCGGCGCCAGAGGCATCGTTACGCCATTGGGGCCGGACGTTATGGTGTACAACCTGCGATCCGACGGCGAACTGTTCGCGGCACACTTTCCAGGCCTGTGCCGGATACCGCTTCGCCAAGACTTCTAGCGCTTTTTTTCGGTCCTCCACGGGAGCCGCTGTTTGCGGCATCCAGCACCGGAGGATGGACAAAAGGCTGTTATCGGGTTTGCTTACCCAGTTGTCGTCAATCTTTCGTTCGGCAAGTTGCGCAAGAATAGCGCATACGCGCACCAACTGCTCGGGCTTCCATGCGAGCGTTTCTAGAGCCCAGAGCATTCCGGTACGAGGACAATTTCCAAAAACCCCGCCGTCCGCGGGCGTCAGCAGGGCATAGACTTGCGGTTCGCCAGTCCGGAGGTCATCCTCCAAGATTCTCAAGAACTCATCGGGCGCCGCTTCTGCATAGCGGGGCAGTGATCCATTCTGTGAGAGAAGTCTTTCGGGGATCAGGGGGGTAAGTAACTGCTTGATGAGAGTATCAACGCGATGGCTCACATCGATTCCCAGCCGCTCGCGAAAGAGGTTATTTCCATGAACAGCCAGGATAACGAGCGTTTCGCAAATGCCCTCGCGCAAGGCGCCTGAGTGGTCGCGTGTCTTTCCGTACCAACCGGCCAACGCGCGTTTATCTTCCGGGAGGTCCAGCGCCGGATCTCTTTCGGAAAGTACCAATTCGGCGACGAAGAAAAAGTCGTCGAGGTCCTTCTGGGTTACGGCGCCAGAGACCGCGAAGAACGCATCTATCTTGGATGTCACGCCTCGATATTGCCCAACGGACCAGACGGGCGGATCATCAAACCTCAATAATTCGGCGATCTGATCCTCGATTTCCGGGTAGGCGCATCCTCCCAACAGTGACAGAATTTCGCAGTCAGCATTCGATTGGGCGTGCCACGCGCCCACCAGCATCATCGGAACAAGCTTTCTGGTCCGTTTCGCGTCTTGCCCCCAAGCGGGACTGCGGAGCGCCGGAAGCCTTGCGAGTCTCCGGCGAAGTATCGTCGGTGAGTAGCCGGACTCCCGAGCGAGAGCGTCGATTCGCGCGTTACCGACGCCGACTGATGCTAACGCCTCTCTGAACGCTTCATACCCTGGAAGGTCGAGTACTATGTCCGGCTTCACCTCCACGCTATTGCGAGGTCTTACAAGAATCGCTGGCGTTGTCTTGTCTGCGCCCCCAAGTTCACGTTCGACTTCATCGGCGGCGACTATCGCGATGAAGTGGGAGGATGACGCCGCGAGCTTTCGGAGGGCCTCGCCCGTTGAAAAGACGATAGCCCGGTCCCGATATCCCTTCGCGGCGAATTCGTCCGTATCGAAAAGGCAACAGATAAACGCCAGCGCTTCATCCTTCGAGTCGCTGCCGATAATCAGGGGCTCCGTCTGATCTCCCTGCAACCAGCTTTTCAGCGCGCCTTTGTGGTTCGTGATGGCGGGAAGGAACAGCGACTTGGGCAACTCTGGCTCGGTAACAGATGCCCAACGCTTCCACTGGTCATCCAGAGAGCGGAATCCTTCCGTGAGAAGCCCGATTTGTTCCGCGAACCATGCCTGACCCGGAATCGACTGTTCCAGCCACTGTTCCAAATCGCTCGAATCGTATGCTTTTACCGATTTCCATTCGCCCGTCGCCTCCTTGAGCTTGGCCCATTCACGTTTGCCCGGCCAAGCTCGGGGAGTGACGAAAACGAACGTAAGTTCCTTGCGTTCCTCCGCAGGCACCGCGGTCAGACGAGCCGAATAATCGCTGTCCGCCTTCCTCTTCGCATCTTCATTGCAACCGAATTCCCAGCCCGACATTCCGTTCGGAATCCATGGCGTTGCGGCTCCGGCGTTGATTTGACCATCCCATCCCTTACGTTCGGCATCGTCGTGGCCAGGAAAATCGATCGTGGAAAGTTCCCGTCCAGTCGAATGGACGAGCTTTCTCAAGAAGACCGGCAGGAGCGATCGCGCCGCGAGGTTCCGGTCGGCCCATCCCTCGATATCTCGGGCTTTGAGCAGTAGAAACGGCGGCACGTAGGCACGCACCGCGATTTGCTGTTCGCGCTGCCGCATCATTGACTGATCGAATTCAGACTGCATCTTGAGCAGAGTGTCCTTACCGATGCCAAAAGACTTCTCTACCCGTAGCGCCATTTCCTGTGACAGATCCGCTTTCCCATTTAAGAGGTTGGAAAGGGCAGGTCTTCCAACCCCAAGGACTTTGGCGGCCTCTTTGATGGAGACCCCCGCCGGCAGCTTGCTCTTGATATAAGCTCCAGGGTGCATCGGTTTGCCTGATTGTGGTTCAGCCATGTTGACATCCGTGCTCTGTAGCGTTACACGATACACAATACTGGATATGCTCTCTTTTGTCAATGGCTCGTGCGTAGATTTGACCTCCATTCTACGCTCGAAAGTGCGTAGAATATTGAACCTTGCGTTGAATAGCGTTATAATCTACGCAATGAGTGCGTAAAATGGAAACCTACATCCATCAACTGCCCGACTGGCCACGGTTTCGCTGGAACCCTGAGCGGCTGGCTGAGCCGTTGGCCGCGGTCAGCCGCCAGCAGGGCCGTCTCATCGGTCACATGGAGGCGCTTGGGTTTCAGCTGCAGCAGGAAGCGGTTCTCCAGACTCTGACCGCCGACATTCTAAAGACCAGCGAAATCGAGGGCGAGAAGCTCGACGCGGAGCAGATCCGCTCGTCCATCGCCCGCCGCCTCGGCATGGACATCGCGGGTTTGAAGCACGCAGACCGCAACGTCGAGGGCATCGTCGAGATGATGCTGGACGCCACGCGCAACTTCCGGCAGCCGCTCACCGCCGAGCGGCTCTTCGCCTGGCATGCGTCTTTGTTTCCCACGGGACGCAGCGGCATGACGAAAATCACAGCCGGCGCATGGCGCGATGACAACGCCGGGCCGATGCAGGTTGTCTCCGGCCCGGCCGGCCGCGAGAAGGTTCATTTCGAGGCGCCCGCCGCCGCGAGGCTGGATGATGACATGGCCGCATTTCTGGAGTCCTTTAATAAGGAAGGCGGCATTGACCCCGTCCTCAAATCCGCGCTCGCGCATCTATGGTTCGTCACCGTTCACCCTTTTGACGATGGCAACGGGCGCATCGCGCGCGCGATCTCGGATATGCAGCTCGCGCGCTCTGAGGAAAGCCCGCAGCGCTTCTACAGCATGTCTGCGCAAATCCGCGAGGAGGGCAAAGCCTATTACGACATCCTGGAGCAGACGCAACACGGGACGATGGACATCACGCCCTGGATGGAATGGTTCTTGAGGTGTTTGGGGCGCGCGATTGCGCGCGCGCATGACGAACTCGGCTCGGTCCTGGCCAAGGCCCGGTTTTGGGAATCCATCCATGCCGCGCCTCTCAATGAACGCCAGCATATGATGCTCAACCGCCTGCTGGACGGCTTCGAAGGAAAACTCACGACCGTCAAGTGGGCGAAGCTTGCGAAGTGTTCGCACGATACCGCGCTGCGCGACATCCAGGACCTCATCGCCCGCGGCATTCTCGTCCAGAATCCGGGGGGAGGGCGCAGTGCCAGCTATTCCCTGGCCGGAATTTCCTGACATCCTTTGGCGCGCCCTGTCGGCGCGGAGAAAAATGGAGTCTGACGCTTACAAAAGCACACTTAATACCGCTTGAGAGGGATTCAGTGCTGCGTCACTTAACCGGCAAGAACCTCACGCACATCGGTCCAGGCGCTTCAACAGTCGGACCTGTAGGGGAAAGCCGGCCGGTCTTCTTATCGATTCGAAAGACGACCACGTTGTTGCTGCTCTGATTGAGGGCCAGCAAGAACAATCCGGTGGGGTCGATCCCGAAGTTTCGCGGCGCCCGCCCCTGCGTATCCACGTTATCCACGAGAGTCACCGTGCCCCGCGGGCCAATCGAAAACACGGCGATGGTGTTGTGCCCGCGATTCGATCCATATAAGAACTTACCCGACGGATGAACCAGCACCTCCGCCGTGGATAAGTCGCTGGTTACAGCGACACCTTTTGGCAGGGTCGAGGCGGTCTGGATCTCCTTCAGCACTCCTTCCTTGGCGTCGTAGTCAAAAACCGTGACGGTGCATGAGATCTCATTGATCGCATATGCGTGCTTTGCGTTCGGATGAAACGTGAAGTGTCGAGGCCCGGAACGCGGAGCTACTTGGGCAAACGGCGGCTCATTGGGAGCGATGGTTCCCGCGGCGGGATCGAACCGGTAGACCATGAGTTTGTCGAGGCCCAGGTCCGCCGCCACCACAAAGCGATTGTCCGGCGACGGATTAATGGAGTGCGCGCGCGGTCCGCCTTGCCGTTTCGGGTCCGCTACCGTTCCCGAGTGCTGCACGAACGATGAGGCTTCCCGCAGCTTACCGTCCACAGCGATGGGAATCACGGCGACACTCCCACCGCCGTAGTTCGCCACCAGTGCGTTCCTGCCGGTGCGATCTACCCGCACATAACACGGGCCTTGGCCTTTGGAAGACACGCTGTTCAGCAGCGTCAGCTTACCGGACGATGCGTCGACACCGAATGCGCTGACGGTGCCTCCGTTCGCGCCGGACACCGCATAGAGGTATCGCCGGTTCGGATGAATGGCTAGAAAAGACGGACGGTCCGCTTCGCCTAACACTCCCATGGGCTGCAGCTTCCCGCTCTTGGAATCGAAGCGGTAGCCGTAGATGCCCGTGGCATTCTGAGGTCCGGAGCCGGCGATGTAGGCGATGTAGTCCGCTCCCGCGGCGCCGGCGGGCAGCAGCAGCAACGCTAACCAGATCATTGTCACGTGTCTCCAGGAAACCACGATTCGTGGGTATGCGCAAATACTACCGCACTCAGCCTTGGCGTATACTTCGGATGTCGAGAACCACAAGGAAGTTCTCTTTCAATGAAGCATGCTTGGATTTCACTGCTCGTGGCGTTTACTGCATCCCTCTTTAGCACGCCTGTTCCTGATGAAGCCGCCGGCCATCCTACCGATTGGCCTCGCTGGAGAGGGCCAAATGCCGATGGAGTGGCGGACGGCCGCACGCTTCCATTGAAATGGAGCCAGACGGAAAACGTCCGTTGGTCGGTGACGCTGCCGGGTTGGGGAACCAGTTCGCCTGTGGTCTACGGAGACCGGCTCTTCGTCACCTCGCAAGTGGAACAAGGCGGAAAGAAATCACTGCTGACGCTGTGCTTGCGCCGGGACACAGGCAAGGAATTGTGGCGGCATGACTTTGGGCTTGGCACAGATCAGCGGTCGCACGAGAAATCCAATCTTGCCGTGAATACCCCGGCCGTCACTGAGGATGCGGTCTACGTCGCTTTCGGCAATTCGGATATTGCCCGCTACTCCCACGAAGGCGAACTGATTTGGGTCACTCGGTACATGGCCATATTCGGCGATCCCGGAATGGCATGGGGGTATGGAGTGAGTCCCCTCGTTCTGGAGGATTCCGTCCTGCTCCCGTGGGATCATCACAAAGGCCCTTGCTATCTGATTGGGCTTGATAAACGAACCGGCCGGATTCTCTGGAAGAAAGATCGCCCCATAGGCACGAACCACACAACACCGCTCCTTGTAAAGCATCATGGACAGGCCGACATTCTCGTGTCCGGGAAGAACCGCCTCACTGCTTTTGACGCCCGGACGCACACCGAGTTGTGGAAATATGGCGAAGGCGAGGGGCCGTTCAACGGCGAAATCATCGTGAGTCCGATCTATGGAGACGGCATGGTGTTCTTGCAATTGTGGCGGCAGAGTCCAATCCACGCAATCCGACTTGCCGGCAACGGGCAGCCTCCGGAGTTGGTGTGGGTCAGCGAAAAGCCGGGGCCACAGGAACCATCGCCAATCTATTATCGAGGATTGTTGTACGCCCTGATGGACAACGGTGTGCTGGTCTGTCTCGACGGAAAGACCGGCAGGGAGATCTACCGGCATCGGCTGGGCGGCGCCTGCAACTCTTCCCCGATCGCCAGTGAGGGACGTATCTACCTGAGCAACAACGAGGGCACAACTTTCATAGTCAAGGCCGGACGCGAGTTCGAATTGCTGGGCACAAACACTCTTGGGGAGAGAATCACCGCATCACCTGCGGTTTCCGGAAACGAATTGTTTTACCGAACCGACTCGCACGTGTACTGCATCGGAGAGCAAACCAGACGCTGATGCTCTATTGAACCTGGTTCGCGAGCTGCTCCCCGCTCATTCATCCCGCAACGCTGTCCACGGATCGACTCGCGACGCTCGCCTAACCCGGGCGCTGGTGTTGCTCCCGATACCACTCCAGCGTCAACCGCAACCCCTCTTCAAATGAAAATTGGGGTGCGTGACCCAGTTCTGCCACGGCCCGGGTGGTATCGGCCTGGGAGTCCCGCACATCGCCGGGGCGCGGCTGGCCGTATTGCGCCGGAATGTCCGTGCTTTCGAGTTTCTGCAGCAGCGCCCACGCTTGATTCAGTGAGATGCGGCCGCCGTTGCCCGCGTTGAAGACCTTGCCGGTCACGCCCGAAGCCTCCGCTGCCTTCAGGTTCAGCGACACCACATCGTCCACGTAGGTAAAGTCGCGCGTCTGCTCGCCATCCCCGAAAATCGTGGGCGGGCGGCGGTCGAGGATCGCTTTCATAAATACCGAAAGCACGCCCGAATACGGACTCGAGGGATCCTGCCGTGGCCCGTATACGTTGAAGTAGCGAAGAGAGACGGTCTCCAGTCCATAACAGGAGCTGAAGACGCTCGCGTAATACTCGCCTGTCAACTTTTGCAGAGCGTACGGAGATTTAGGCCGCGGAAACATGGTTTCTACCTTGGGCAGTTCCACCGTGTCGCCATAGGCCGAAGAAGACGCGGCGTAGACCACGCGCCGCACACCCGCGTCCTTTGCCGCGCGCAGCACCTGGAACGTGCCGTCGATGTTGCACTCGTGCGAAGGCGCGGGATCGTCGATCGAGCGGGGCACGGAAGGAATGGCCGCCTCGTGAAATACCACGGCCGCATCGCGCATCAGCCGCGCCATCCGATCGTAGTCGCGAACGTCGACCCGCTCGAAGTCCATTGGCCCACACACTCCCTCCAGGTTCCGTTCGGACCCGGTGAGCAGATTGTCGATGACCACAACCCGCGAGGCTCCTCGCGCCAGCAGCCCCCGGACAATGGCGGAACCGATGAAGCCGGCTCCTCCCGTGACCACATAGCGATGGCTCAATCGGCTATCTCCGCGATCTGCCTGCTCAAAAACCGCAACGACTCGCGCGCGATATTCTCCGCCCCGGCGGTGAAGTCGAACACTTCGAGCGAAATCCATCCGCGATAGCCGCGCTCCGCCAGGACCCGGAACATCGGCCGGTAGTCGTAACAGCCGCTGCCGGGATGGCGGCCATCCAGCTCATTCACGTGGATGTGCCGGATGAGGTCCATGTGCCGGTCCACAACGGCGGCGTGCGGATCGGATTCATCGGCGGCGTTGTGCGTGTCGAACATGGTCTGAATCGCCGGAGAGCCGATGCCGCGCACGATAGCGGCTGCTTCAGCGAGCGTATTCACAATGTCGCTCTCGCGCCGGGGCAGCGCTTCCACCAGAATGGTCACCCCGCGTTCCTCGGCATGCGGAGCTACCGAAGCCAGGCCGTCCACGTAACGCCGCGCAGCCTCCTCGGACGTGGAGCCGCCCGTCGAGGTCCGCTGTTTGGGCGACCCGAAAACCATAATTCCTTCCGGTCCCAGGTCCGCGCACAGGTCGATCAGGTTATGGATGTGCCGCCAGCTTCTCTCGCGCAGCGCATCGTCGGGCGTAGTGACGTGCAGCCCCTTGGGACTGACCATCAGCCAGTGCAATCCCACGAAGTCGAGGCCTTCGGAGTCCATAATGGACCGGAAGCCTTTGCGTCTGGTGCTGGAGATGGCGGCGGGGTCTTCGGCCAGTGTGAAGGGCGAGATCTCGATGCCTTGATAACCCGCCTTGCGGATGGCCCGGCAAGACTCGGCGAAGTCCCAGTTCTCGAAGACTTCGTTACAAATGGAATGGCGGAATGAGGTCATGGGAAGATCCAGTTTAAACTACAGATCGCTTCGTTTGCGTGCCAGCAGAAGCAGCGAAAGACCGGACCATGGCAGAACTCTATCCACGCGCCGCCACAGCCAGACTGTCTTGTCGAAGATCTTGAGTGTCACTTTATTGATGCGGGTCCGTCCCAGCAGGCGGCTGTTGATCCACCAGGCCGGAGTGCCGATCTTGTTCCAATGGGTCGCCTTCTCCACCCGGAAGCCGGCGCCTTCCAGCAGCTTGCGCGCCTCCTCCGTGTGGAAGCGGCGCTTGTGTCCGGTGGCTTCGTCGAGCGTCCCGCGCAGCCTCGGCCCGCGCGGGACCAGAGCGAGCAGCGTGCCGTCCGGCTTCAGCAGACCGCGGATACGGGCCAGAACGCCGGCGGGATCGTCGGTATCGGCCAGCACGTTGATCGCGATCACCGTATCGAAGCGACTGCCCTGCAGGCTCGCAAAGTCCGCGGGATCGCCCGGATCGAGAGGAAGCACGCTCACGTTGGGCGTGCGCAGAAAACGGTTCCCGAGGGCGTGCAGATGCAGCGGGTCCTTCTCGGCGGCCACGTACAGCAGGCGCCTGGACAGGAGCCGCGCCGCGAGATTGCCGATCCCCGCGCCCATCTCGAGCACCGTATCGCCGACGTACGGCCGCAGGACTCCGGTGAGCCAGTTCAGATACTGCGGCGTGCCGGTGAGCGTGTTCAGGTGGCCGCGGCCATAGGGCGCCGAATACAAGTCGTCGATCAGCCAGAACTTGAAGATCACCCCCAGCGCCTTTACGCCGTCCTTCCAGCCGATCTTCTTGCCCTCTTCGTAGGTGCGCCCGTGATAGCTGATGGGCACTTCGTAGATGCGCAGCTTCCGCTTGGCGCACTTCATCACGATCTCGGGTTCGAACCCGAAGCGCTCGGAGCGGATGGGGATGCTCTTCAGCAGATCCGTCCGGAAGGCTTTGTAGCAGGTCTCCATGTCCGTCAGGTTGAGATTGCAGAACATGTTGGAGAGCAGCGTCAGCCCCTTGTTGAGCATGGAGTGCCAGAACAGCAGCACGCGCGTCTGCTCTCCCGCCAGGTAGCGGGAACCGAAGACCGCATCGGCGTGGCCGTCCAGCAGGGGACGCAGCAGGCGCGGATACTCCGCCGGATCGTACTCCAGGTCGGCATCCTGAATCAGCGCGAAGTCGCCCTCGGCGCGTTCAATCGCGCTGCGCACCGCGGCGCCCTTGCCGCGATTCTTTTCGTGCCGGAACAGCCGGATTTCCGGCCGCTCGGCGGCCAACCGCTCCAGGATGGCGAAGGTGCCGTCCGTGGAGCGGTCGTCCACCACAATCAGCTCGCGCTCCAGGTTCTCCGGCAGTGGGGTCGAAAGCACCAGCGAGATGCACCGCTCCACGACAGCGCGTTCGTTATATACCGGCATCAGGATGGAAAGCTTCATTCGGCTGGACACCGGCGGGTATAATGATGGCGATCCGTCATATTCGGAACGAAGATTGGAGTTGATAATGAGCCATGATAGCAGTCGCCGCGATTTCTTCACCCACTCCGGCATAGCGGCCGGGGTTTCCCTGGTTGGCTTCCGCACGGCCTTCGGCGCGCAGGCAAATTCGGCCCTCTCCGTCGGGCTGATTGGCTGCGGGCGGCGGGGCACGCACGTGACCGGGCTGTTTGCGCAGAACGAGTTCGCCAAGGTGACCGCGCTGTGCGATATCTATGACGACCAGATCGCGGCCGCCAGCAAAAAGTTCTCCGGCGCGCGAACGTTCAAGAACCTGCGGGATCTGCTGGCCAGCGACGTGGACGCCGTGGTCATCGCCACGCCGCCGTATCTTCACCCCGAGCACTTCGAAGCGGCCGTGAAGGCGCGCAAGCACATCTTTATGGAAAAACCGGCGGGAGTGGACGTGGCCGGGTGCAAGCGCGTGATCGAGGCGGGGAAGAAGGCCGACCCAACGAAACGGATTACGGTCGACTACCAGCAGCGCTACGGCACGGACTATCGCAAGGCTTTCGAGATCGTGAAGTCCGGCGAGCTGGGCGCGATCAAAATGGTGCGCGCCTCGTGGCTGGGCGGCGATTTGCCGCGCCGCAGCGGCCATCCGAAGTCCGAGGAGAAGATGCGGAACTGGCTCTTCTACCGGGAATTTTCGGGCGATATCATCGTCGAGCAAAACTGCCACAACCTGGACGTCGTGAACTGGTTCACGGGAGCGCACCCCATCAAGGCCTCCGGTTACGGCGGGCGGCAAGTGCGCACGGACATCGGCGATATCATGGACAACCTCGCCGCCACCTTCCATTTCGCCAATGGCCTGGTCTTCAGCTACAGCGCCAACCAGATCTCGAAGGGAGGGTTCAGCGACGTCTCGGAAACCTTCATCTGCGAGAAGGGCGCTGTTACCACATCGCGCCGCGGCTACAAGCTCTATGCGGGGAAAGAGCGCAACTCCCCACCCATTGAAGTAGTCACAAAAGGCGACATCACCAAGGACGCAGTGGACGAATTCATCCTCGGCGCCCGGACCGGCAAGATCGAGAACGCCTCGCTGAGCGCCGCGGAGAGCACCTTGACCGCGATCATGGCCCGCGAGGCCATCTACACCGGCCGCGAGACGACCTGGGACGGCTTGATCCGATCCTGAGCCTCCGATTGTCTGGTACTTCCGATTTCGCTTGCCGGCGCGCGCAGTTCTGTACCCCTCACGCCGGCCTCTGAGGCCGATGGTCTGCCGATTGCTCTCAGTTGATGGTCTGTCAGCCTGGAAATCTGCATGGAAATTCAGCCCATCGATTCGTGCCGCCACCGCATTCCGCGCGATGAACGCCGCGGGATGCGTACGGATGTGATTGTTTATGCCAGCGACAATCTGTTGGATCAGATCCGCAAGGACCTCTCGCTGGAGCAGGCCATGAACGTGGCCACTTTGCCGGGCATCGTCGGGCCGAGCCTCGCCATGCCGGATATTCATCAGGGATACGGCTTCCCCATCGGCGGAGTGGTGGCCACCGACTTCCAGTACGGCGTGGTCTCTCCGGGCGGTGTGGGTTTCGACATCAACTGCGGCGTGCGGCTGTTGCGTACCTCACTCAAGGAAGGCGAAGTCAGGCGGCGCTTGCAGCCCTTGATGGAGCAGGTGTTCCGCGATGTTCCGTCCGGCGCCGGTTCGACTGGACCCGTCAAGATCGGCGAGCGGCAACTGGACGAAGTGTTGCTTCAGGGCGCGTATTGGATGGTGCTCAACGGTTATGGCGAGAGCCGCGACGTGGAATTCACCGAAGCCGGCGGGGCGCTCGATGAAGCCGATCCGAACATGGTCTCGGCGCGCGCCAAGCAGCGCGGGCGTACGCAACTCGCGACGCTGGGCGGAGGGAATCATTTTCTGGAGATTCAGTACGTCGAGAGCGTATCCGACGACGAGGCGGCGAAAGCGCTGGGGATCGCGGCGGGGCAGGTGGTCGTCCTGATCCATTCCGGCTCGCGCGGCCTCGGTCATCAGGTATGCACCGACTACATGGCCGAAATGAACAGAGTGATGCGACGCTATGAGATCGCTGTGCCCGACCGGCAGTTGGCCTGCGCGCCGATTGCATCGCCGGAAGGACGGTCCTACCTGGCGGCGATGGCGGCGGCGGCCAACTTTGCATGGGCGAACCGTCAGGGGCTGACTCACTTCCTGCGCGGCGCTTTCGGTCGGATCTTTGGCGGTGGCGTGCGGCTGGATCTGGTTTACGACGTTGGACACAACATGGCCAACCGCGAACGTCACATCGTGAATGGGCGCAAGCGCGACGTGCTGGTGCATCGCAACGGGGCGACGCGCGCCTTTCCGCCGGGCCATCGCGAGATTCCGGCCGGCTACCGGGAAGTCGGACAGCCGGTGCTGGCGCCGGGAAATATGGGTGCGCCCTCCTGGATTCTGGTGGGCGCTTCGGGTGCGATGAAGGAGACCTTCGGGAGCGTGTGCCACGAGGCGGGCCGAATGATGAGCCGCACGGCCGCGCCGGAAGCGTACAAGAACGGAGACGAAGTCATCGAGGTGGTCCACGCCGCGGGCCTTGCGCGCAAAGTGGCTCGTTTGGCGCCCATGGGCGTGATTAAGGGTTGAGGAACGAAAGCCTGCTTCGGGCGGCCCTTCGCAATGGCTTGGTGTATACTTCCGGTCGTTGGACGACTCCAAACGGAAATCCGGGTATAATCAGGCCAAATAGGAGGGTAGCCGCATGGCACGCCGCGTTTCTCTCTCCGTTCTGATTCTCGCCCTGGCCGCTTTTTCGCAAGGCGACCGAGGCACCGTCACCGGGCTGGTCATCGACCGCTCCGGGGCGGCTGTCGCTGGAGTGAAGATTTCGTTAGTCAACAATGACACGCAGTTGACCCTGGAGACGGCCTCGAATGAGGCCGGCAACTACCGATTCGTAAGCGTGCCGATCGGCCGCTACACCATGCGCGCTGCCGCTGCGGGATTTCAGGGATACCAGCGCGAGGACGTACAGGTGCAGGTGAGCCAGACTACCCCGATCGACGTCCCTCTGGAGGTCGGTGCGGTGACGGAGACCGTGACGGTTACCGGGGCGGTAGCGCCGCTGATCCAGACCGAGACCGCCGACGTTGGAATGGTGGTCCAGGCGAAGCAGTTTCTGGATCTGCCGCTGACGCTCGGAGGAGGCATCCGTAATCCCTCGAGCTTTATCCGGCTGTCGCCGGGCGTGAGCCCGCGGAGCACTTGGAACAAGTCGATCAGCGGAGGCGGATCGTTCCAGGACATGGTGTATTACGACGGGATTGCGCTGAGCCGCGGCGACCTCTCGAATGACGGCGAGGTGAATCCGTCGGTGGAGGCGATTGCCGAGTTCAAGCTGATTGCCAATAACTACTCGGCCGAGTATGCTCACGCGCTGGGCGGCATCACCAGCTTCACCATGAGGAGCGGCACCAACGAGGTGCACGGAACAGGATTCCACTTCCTGCGGAACGATAAACTGGACGCGCGCGGATTCTTCAGCCCGGAGCGGTCGCAATCCCAGCAGAACGAATGGGGCGGAACCATCGGAGGGCCGGTTGTGATTCCCAAACTGTATGACGGCCGAAACAAGACCTTCTGGTTCTTCTCCTTTGACCAGTTCTATATCCGCGGCGGACAGAGGAGCACACTGAACACGCTGCCGACGGCGCGCATGCAGGAGGGTGATTTTTCGGAGCTGGGCCGGGCGATCTTCGATCCGTCCACCACGAGGCAGCTTCCCAACGGGACGCTCGCGCGCGACCCGTTCGCGGGTGGCATCATCCCGCGGAGCCGCTGGAGCCAAGTCTCTACTTCGATGCTGCAGTTCCATCCGAAGCCGGAGCTGCCGGGCGTGACCGCCAACAGCGTTTCCCCGCTGCTCGCTCCCTGGCAGGACCACAGGCACGCGGGAGGAAAATTCGACCACCTGTTCAACTCCAATCACCGCTTGAGCGCGACGTTCAACGTGACGGACCGGCCAGCGCTGAAGTCGCGGGGTGGAGAAGGCGGCGGGCACATCGTGCCGGTGAATGACCCTTCGCAGACGGCGCTCGTCGGATATGTGGCGCAGCGGGTTACCACACGGGTGCTGCACGCCAATTTTGACAGCAACATCAGCCCGACCACGATCAACCATATCGGTCTGGGGTTCTCGCGGTTCCGCAATCCGTTCAAAACGCCGAGCGCGGATGAGGGCTGGACACAGCCGAATGGCGGCAAGCTGGGTCTGCGGGGATTGCAGTTCGACCAGTTCCCGCTGGTGCGGTTCGAGTCCGAGGGATATGCGTGGTACGGCGCGCGCAGCGCGACCGACAATTTCTTCAACACCTACACGGCACTGGATACACTGACCATGATCCGCGGCAGCCACACGATCAAGGTAGGGGCGGAAATGCAGTACCACCAGGACAATTACCGCAGCAGCAACGCCGGCGGCGGGGCGTTCCGCTTCATTCGAAACACGACGGGTAATCCGCAGGACCTGGCCCGCACAGGCGACTCCTGGGCCAGCTTTCTGCTGGGCGAAGTGCAGATGGGCGAAGGCTTCTTCCGGGCCACTGAGCCCAGCGGCCGGTATACGAACTGGGGCTTCTATTTCGACGATTCGTGGAAGGTGACGCCCAGGCTCACGCTCAACTTTGGCTTGCGCTGGGAGGTGATCACACCCCACGCGGACCGGGCCGGGAGATTGTCCTATATCGATCTCAGCAAGCCCAACCAGGAGGCAGGCGGCTTGCCGGGCGTCCTCGTGTTCGGAGGCGAAAAGGGTTTTGGCACGCGGCTGCTGAATAATCTTTGGGTGAACCCGGGCCCGCGTTTCGGGCTTGCCTACCGGATCGCGGACAACACCGTGATCCGTGGGGGCGCCGGCATCTTCTACTCCAATTACATCAACCAGGGACTGGGGCTGCCGGCGACAGGGTTTTCGACGCTAGCGACATTTGTCAGCGGCGATGGCGGTTTGACGCCGGCGTTCAACTGGGACGGAGGCTTCCCGCAAAACTTCCAGCGCCCGCCGAACTTCAGCCCCTTCCAGGCAAACGGCCTGAACGGGACGGCGGTGCTGCCGTCGGACTATTCGCTGCCCAGCAAGTTCCACTGGAGCCTGACGCTGGAACGGCAGTTCGCGGACGATCTGGCGATCAGCGCCTCGTACGTAGCCAACAAGGGAACGCACTTATACGAAACCCAACAGATCAACCAGCTCGGGGCGGCCGCGCAGCAGTTGCCGCTGACACTGCTGCGGGCGAACATAGCCTCGCCGCAAGCAGCGGCGGCGGGAATCCCCGAGCCATTCCCCGGGTTCACAACGCTGTGGGGCGGGAGAGCGACCGTAGCGCAGGCGCTGCGTCCATACCCGCAATATGCGGATGTGTCGATCTACGGGTCGACATATGGCAATTCGCACTACGAATCGTTCCAGCTCAAGGTGGACAAGCGCTACAAGGGCGGGCTGAGCGGGACGTTCGCGTATACGTGGTCGAAGTTTTTGAGCGACGGGCGCCAGTTTGACTCCTTTGCCGGCGGGCAGGACGCTTACAAGCGGGAGAACTCGTATCACGCCACGGACCTGCCTCACATGCTGACATTCAGCCTCCTGTACCGGCTTCCGTTCGGTGCGGGCCAGCGCTGGCTGTCTGGGGCCAGGGGCCCGGCTCGGGTGATGACGGAAGGCTGGCAGTTGGCGGCGGTGGCGAGCTACTCGAGCGGGGACCGGATATCGGTGTCGACAAACAACACCCTGCCGTATTTCAATCCCGGCCTTAGGCCGGACCAGATTTCGGGCAACGTGCGGTCCAACGTGAGCCTGGGAGCGTTCGATCCGGCGATTCACCAGTACCTGAACCGGGAAGCGTTCGAAGCTCCGGCGGCGGGGCAGTTCGGGACCGCGCCGCGGTACCTGGAGGTGCGGGGACCGGCGCGGCCGGATGAATCGTTCGCAGTGCTTAAGGACACGCGGATCAACGAGCGATTCACACACCAGTTCCGCATGGAGATCGCGAATCCCCTAAACCGGGTGGTATTCGGGAATCCGGTGACCAACCTGGCGGCGGGGAATTTCGGGCGGATCACCAGCGCGGCGGTCGGGCCGAGGAACATTCAGTTCGGCATGAAGCTGATGTTTTAACTCCTTCACATCTCACGGCGGTTTTCCATTGCCTTCCAGATGGTGACCTCATCGGCGAACTCGATGTCGCTGCCGACGGGAATGCCCATGGCGATGCGTGTGACCTTGACGCCCAGAGGCTTCAGAAGCCGGGACAGGTAGACCGCGGTGGCTTCGCCCTCAACAGTGGGGTTGGTGGCTAGGATTATCTCTTCCACCTCGCCCGTGCCGATGCGGTCGATCAGGCTCTTGATGCGCAACTGCTCCGGGCCAACGTTGCGCAAAGGCGAAAGCGATCCGTGGAGCACATGATAGAGCCCCGTGAAGCGGCGCGTGGTCTCGATGCCGAGGATGTTGTGCGGCTCCTCGATGACGCAAAGTACTTTCCGGTCGCGGTCCCCGTCCTGGCAGAAGACGCACAACTCGCCCTCGCTGATGTTGTTGCAGACGCGGCAGAATTCCAGGCGATCCTTGACGTCCAGCATCGCCTGGGAGAGCCGTTCGGCCTCCGCGCGGCCCGCCCGCAACACGTGAAAGGCCAGCCGTTGCGCCGACTTCTGTCCAATTCCCGGAAGACGCTTGAACTCGTTGATCAGGCGCGCGAGCGGCTCGGCGAAATCCGGCATGCGGTTAGAACAGGCCGGGCGGCAGGCCCATCCCTCCGAGCAGGCCTCCCATCTTCTGGCGGGCTTCGTCGTCGACCTTTTTGACGGCTTCGTTGCAGGCCGCCATCACCAGGTCCTGCAGCATCTCCACGTCACCGGCCACTTCAGGGTCGATCTTGACGCCGAGAACGTTCTTCTGGCCGTCCATCGCAACGGTGACCATGCCGCCGCCCGCGGTCGCTTCGACGCGGATCTGCGCGATCTCCTGCTGCATGCGCTCCTGCATCTGCTGCGCCTGCTTCATCATGGCCTGCATGTTTCCGGGCAATTTCACGTCATTACTCCTTTAAATTCCTTACCGTCCGCACTTCCCCGCCGAACAGTTCCTGAAAGCGCCGCACTTCCGGATTTTCGAGAGCGCGGCGCGAAACCTCGTCCATCGCCGGCTTCGCCGCCACACCCGCTGATGGGGCCGGGGCCGCCACGGCTCCCGCGGTCACCTGAATCTTCAGAGCGCGGCCGGCAACTTCGCACACGCCCAGATTGACGTCTTCCGGACGCATGGCGAGAAGCATCTCCTTGGGAGTGGTGAAGTGCAGCTCGCCCGCGGTGGCCCGCAGCTCGGAGTGCTCGACTGCGTCGGCTGTAAAGTTCATGCCCAGCTTTTCAAGAGCAGCCCGCAAACGCTCCTTGCCGTCCTCGGGCCAATCGGCGAGCGGCGCGGGCGGCGCCGGGGGAGCTTCGCGGAACGCTTTCTTCTGGCGGTCGAGCTCGAAGGGCGCCGGGCCGCGCCGCAGGGAAGCGGAAATCGGCGCGGGCGGCGGCGTCACTGGAGCCGGAGGACCGGCCGCGCCTGCCGGCAGCTTCGCGAGAGCCTCTTCGATCGCGATAAGCCGGCCGGCATGCACCATGCGCACCAGCCCCAGCTCCAGATGCAGGCGCGGTTGCAGCGAATATTGCAGGTCGCGGAACAGGTCGAGCGAGAGCTGCAGGTAGCGCGTGAGATCCTCTTCGCTGAAGGCGGCGGCGGTCCGCGCCATGCGCTCGCGCTCTTCACTCGAAGCCGCGATCAGCCGCGGCTCGCCAATGCGCGCGACGAGCAGGTTGCGGAAGTATCGCGCCAGCTCGCGGCTGAAGTGTTGCAGGTTTTGCCCGGTGCGCTCCAGTTCGTCCACGATGGCCAGCATGCGGCCGGCGTTCGCCTCGGCCAGGGCCTGGGTCACCTGGTGCAGCAGGTCGAGCGAGAAGGTTCCCAGCAGCGCGCGCACGGCGTCCGCATCCAGCTTCCCGCCGCACGCGGCTATGGCCTGGTCGAGGGCGGACAGAGAATCGCGCACGCTGCCTTCTCCGGCCTGCGCGAGCACGGCGAGGGTTTCGGGCGTCGTCTCAATGCCTTCCTGCCCGCAGATCCAGTTCATGCGGGTCACCAGGTCCTCGAAGTCCACGGAGCGAAAGCTGAAGTGCTGGCAGCGAGACGCGATGGTCGCGGGAATCTTGTGAGCCTCGGTGGTACATAGCACGAAAACCACCCAGGCGGGCGGCTCCTCTATGGTCTTCAACAGGGCGTTGAAGGCCTCGTTGGTGATCTGGTGGGCTTCGTCGACGATGAAAACCTTGTAGCGGTCGCGCGCGGGACGATAGCGGACGTTCTCCCGCAGCTCGCGCATCTCGTTGATGCCCCGATTGGAGGCCGCGTCGATCTCGATGACGTCCACCGAGCCGCCGGAAGTAATTTCCAGGCAGCTTGCGCAAATGTCGCAGGGGCGTGTGGTTGGGCCATTGATGCAGTTCAGGCAGCGGGCGAGAATGCGGGCCACGGTGGTCTTTCCCGTCCCGCGCTGCCCGGAGAAAATGTAGCCGTGGGCGATGCGGTTTTGCGCGATCGCGTTCTCCAGCGTAACCTTGACATGGTCCTGGTTGACCACGTCCGCAAACGACTGGGGACGATATTTGCGGGCTATGACCTGGTACATGGGTGGGAACATTGCCAGGCCCCGGGTGATCCGCGGCACACAGCTTAAGCCACTACCGTTGCTTCCTTCCGGACCTGGCGGGGTTTGCAGCCGGCCGTTGCACGGAGCCCGAGACCTGACAAACTACTATTTTAGCATCAGGTGAACCCAGGCTTCGAAGAGAACCGGCTTGGGGACTTCCGCGGGGACAAGCAGATGTTCAACGACGAGGCGTACTCCCCGAAGACATCGCCTCAAGTACCAAATTCCTCCACCAAAAAGCAGTCCTTACACGCTCTCTCGTACAAGCTATCGAGGGTCGGATGCAATCGCAGGATTGCTGCGAGCCGCTGCACGATACCTCGCAAATGTGCGGACTCTTGTACCGAAAGCGGGATTCCTGGTCTGCGTCCTCGGTCACGGTATCCCAACCATTTCTTTATGACCGGGTAGCCACCAAGCTCGTAACGCCAGACGCGCTCGGGCACATGACGAAACAACACTCTGTCGTTGATGTACAGGTCTCCGGTAGTCTCACCCCATTCGTTGTGCATCGGCTCGTCTTTCGAGCTGGAGCGAGCGCGCCACCCGCCCTGCGCGCCTCCGAAGAATGAGTACTCCACGAGCAGATCACCCTCCCCCACATTTCCTCCGCCGATCTCGCAGGGTACGGCTAGGCATTTGGCTTCTTCGCCGAGTACGATTTTGAGCCCCTTCGCCGGGCTGGCGATCGGGTTGAGCAAAACGGCAAGGATTTCTCCGGCGGAAACCAGTTCATCGAAGGTCTTTATGGCGGCGTAGTAGCTCGGTTCGGTCGTCGAGGGCGACGCCGACAACGCGGCCACTTCATCCCGGTAGGCCTTAAAGATGTCGTCCACTAAAAGTCCATTTTACTGGTTCTCGAACACAAAAGATTCAAAATGTTTCTGCCCGAGACGCGCGTGTGCATTCTAGCTCTTGATTGTGTGCTGGCAATGGTATCGTTGCCGCTTGTCGTTGCCGCTATGCCCCGGCCTCCCTCGGGAGCGATCAAAACGCCATTAGGGGATCAGGTGCGGAGCCACGATATCAATAAACTCGCGCGACGTGATCACCTTGGTCTTCTTCCAGAACTTCGGGAAATGCCGCTGATTACCGGTCACCAGGTAGTCGGCGCGCGGCATCGGCGCATTCCAGGAACTTGTTGTCGTCCGGGTCCTTTGTCACCCGCAGTGGGCGCGATGGCCTTACCGGATGTGACCGGCTCTGGACGAACTCGAGGAGTTGCTGCCGAAGGCCCTTGCGAATCTTCAGCTCCGGGCGCGCGAGCACCTCGCGGTATTCGGCGAGGATGGCCTCAGAAACGTACAGCGTGGCCGGTTTGGTGGTTGCCAGCAGGAGCGCGGTTCGTTGGAGTCCGTCCGGCTTCAATGCCGCCGAGACAAGGATGTTCGTATCGATAACGAGCCGAAGCGGGATCATACTCGCTTCGATTTTTGCGCGCGGGTCTTCTTGATGACTTGGTCAATGTGGCGCGAAGTGAGCTTGTCCGTGCCCTTGCGCTGGGATTCTTCCCCGATGAGTTTCAGCACTTCCGGTTCGGGGGCCGCGAGCCTCACGTAGTCGCGGATGCTGAGTAGCACCGCCCTAGGCGTGCCGCGCTTCTTGATGAGGAGCGAGCGGTGCTCATCTTCCACCCGGCGCAACAGCTTGCCAAAGCCGGTGCGGACGGTCAGCGCGGAAACAACGATGGTCTCATTTTTGCCGGTGGGCGGCACCAGAACTCTCCAGTTCAATTATCCGAACTGTACAGTTTATACGCAACCGGATCGGGGTGCGGATCCAGAAAAGCAAAGCGGGTCAGGTGGGCCCATTGCAATCGACCTTTTTCCGTGTGAAAGTCACCCCGCCTAACCAAAAATAACTTCTGTCCCTGCAACCGCTTCCACCTCGCCGTCCTCTGCCAGCCCCGCCCGGTTCCGTAACCTGGAGTCGGAGAGCCGCGGAACAGCGGTTAAAGACTTTCCCCACATGGTGTTAGAGAATTTTGCCGAACAAAGCCAATTTGTGCCCAGGTTTTTCTCTGCGCCTCGGCGTCTCGGCAGTGGGGTGGGCCCATTGCAGGGGAGCGGTGGGTGCTCTATAAAGGAATCTAGACTGAAAGGCCATCTCATGTCTCGAAAATCCGTTGTCTCCATGGTTTTCTTCTTCTCCCTGGCCGTTTCGTTGGTTCGCGCCCAGGAGATCAAGGTGGACATCCCGTTCGAGAAGTTCGTCCTGGCGAACGGCCTCACGGTGATCGTCCACGAGGACCACAAAGTGCCGATCGTGGCGGTGAACCTCTGGTACCACGTGGGCTCCAAGAACGAGAAGCGTGGCAAGACCGGCTTCGCCCACCTGTTCGAGCATTTGATGTTCAACGGCAGCGAACACTACAACCAGGATTATTTCAAGGTCCTGGAGAAGCTCGGGGCCACGGATCTGAACGGCACTACCAACCAGGATCGTACGAACTACTTCCAGAACGTGCCGACATCGGCGCTGGACACGGTGCTGTGGATGGAGTCCGATCGGATGGGCCACCTCCTCGGCGTCATCGATCAAGCCAGGCTCGACGAGCAGCGCGGCGTCGTGCAGAACGAGAAGCGCCAAGGCGAGAACCAGCCCTACGGGCTGGTCTATAACCTGACCGTCGAGAATACGTTCCCGGCCGGGCATCCGTACTCATGGTCGGTGATTGGATCGATGGAGGACTTGAACGCCGCCAGTCTTGACGATGTCCGCGAGTGGTTTAAGACCTACTATGGCCCCTCCAATGCCACGATTGTTCTGGCCGGCGACATCGACGTGAAGACGGCCAGGGAGAAGGTCGAGCGATACTTCGGCGCGATCCCGCCGGGACCGCCCGTGCCGAAGCACCGGGCGTGGGTCGCGAAGCGAGAGGGCGTAAAGCGGCAAACGCTCGAGGACCGCGTCCCTCAGGCGCGTGTCTACAAGGTGTGGAACACCCCGGAGGACTACACCGAACAATCGGATCTGCTGTACCTGGCCGCGCAGGTGCTGGGCTCCGGCCGCACTTCCCGGCTCTACAAGCGGCTGGTTCACCAGGACCAGATCGCAACTGACGCCAATGCGTTTCAGTCGGCGTCGGAAATCGCCGGCACGTTTACCATCATGTCTACGGCGCGACCCGGCGGCGATCTGACGAAGGTAGAGAAAACCATCGATGAGGAACTGGCGAGGTTTCTCAAAGAGGGCCCAACGGCCGACGAGCTGGCCCGGGTTCGGACGCGGTACGTCGCGGGGTTCCTGCGAGGGCTGGAGCGCATCGGCGGATTCGGCGGCAAGAGTGACGTGCTTGCGCGCGGCCAAGTCTTCGCTGGGGATGCGGCCGCCTACAAGAAACGGCTGGAGCGAATGCAGGGCGCGACGCCCGAGCAGGTCCGCAGTGCTGCGGAGAGATGGCTGTCCGACGGTGTTTACGCCCTGGAAGTCCATCCATTCCGGACTCATAAAGCCTCCGGCGCTGACGTGGACCGGTCCAAAGTCCCCGAGCCGGGACCGCCTCCCGCCTTCGTGCCAACGAAGCTGCAACGCGGCACGCTGTCCAACGGCCTGAAGCTGGTGGCGTCCGAGCAGCATGGGTTGCCGCTGGTCAATTTCAACCTCAACGTGCGGGCCGGTTACGCCACGGATCACCTGTCCGGACTGCAGGGGACGGCGCGGCTGGCAATGACGATGCTGGACAAGGGGACGAAGACGCGGACATCGCTGGAGATCCCGGACCAGCTCGAACGGCTCGGCGCGCGACTGTCAGCCGGGTCGGGTCTGGACGATTCGACCGTATTCCTGTCGGCGCTGAAAACGAACCTGGACGCGTCGCTGGAGATCTTCGGCGATGTGGTTCTGAATCCGTCCTTCCCCGATTCGGACTTCCAGCGCGAACAGAAGCAGATGATGGCGGCGATTCAGCGCGAGAAGGTCGAGCCGTTCTCGATGGCTCTTCGCGTGCTGCCGGCATTCGTCTTCGGCAAGGGACACCCCTATGGCATGTCGCTGACCGGATCCGGCACCGAAGCGACTGCGGGCAAAATCACGAGGGATGCGCTGGTGAAGTTCCACCGGACCTGGTTCAAGCCGAACAACGCGACCCTGATCATCGTCGGCGATACCACGCTTGCGGAGATCGCGCCGAAGCTGGAGAAACTCTTTGCAAGCTGGCAGCCGGGGGACGTACCGAAACTGAACGTCACCACCGTGGAGCACCAGCCCAAGCCGCTGGTCTACATCATCGATCGGCCGGGCGCCCTACAGTCGACGATACTCGCCGGCCACGTTGCTCCCCCCAAGCTGGACCGGGACGACATCGCGATGTCGGCACTGAACACCAGCCTGGGCGGAGCGTTTGTCTCGCGGATCAACATGAACCTGCGCGAGGACAAGCATTGGTCCTATGGAGCAGGGACGGTCATTTTCCCGACGCTCGGCCAGCGCATCTTCCTCACTTTCGCTCCTGTGCAGACGGATAAGACGAAGGAGTCGCTTGTCGAGCTGAACAAGGAGTTCCGCGAGATTCTTCGCGAGCGCCCGCCGACCCAGGAAGAGCTGCAAAGGGCCCAGGATCAGATGACGTTGCGACTGCCCGGGCGGCGCGAGACGCTAAGTGGGGTGGACGATTCGATCGCCGAGATCGTGCGGTATGGTCTGCCGGACGACCACTGGGAGACGTACCCGAAGAAAGTCCGTGAGCTGACCACGCGGGACTTGGTCACGTCCGCCGAGCGCCTGATCCATCCGGGTCGCCTGATGTGGGTGGTGGTTGGCGACCGCTCCAAGATCGAAACGGGCGTCCGCGAGCTGAGCCTCGGTGAGCTGCGACTCATCGACGCCGACGGGAACCTGGTGAACGACTAAGAACGTCCGGGAGGCGGCTGGCGTGTTAATCTGTCCGCTAAGGAAAATTGCATGAACAAAGCCAAATTCGCAATTGTCTCGACCATTTTCGCCGCCACGGCCGCGTTTGGACAGTTGCCCGCTCCCAACGAAGCGGGAGTGGGCATGGGCCACCTTCACCTGACGGTGCGGGACATAGACGCGCACAAGAAACTCTGGGTGGGCGTGATGGGCGCGAAACCAGTGATGATGGGAAACCTGGAAGTGCTGAAGCTGCCAGATGTGATCGTCATGCTGCGCAAGGGGGAACCAGCCGCCGGCAGTGAAGGCTCCGCGGTGAACCATCTCGGCTTCAAGGTGAAGGATCTGGATGCAACCATCGCGAAACTCACCGCGGCCGGCGCAAGAGTGCAGCGCACGATGCCGGAGACGCGCCAGGCTTTTCTCCTGTTCCCCGACGAGGTCAAGGTGGAATTCTCCGAAGACAAATCGCAAACCATCCCGTTGACCCACCATCACATCCATTTCTTCACCCAGGATGTGGAGGCCACGCGCGCCTGGTACGCAAAGATGTTCGCCGCGAAACCTGGACGCCGCCTGAAGTTCGAAGCGGCCGACCTCCCCGGCGTCAATCTGACCTTCTCGCCATCGGAAACGAAGACCGTCGCCACCAAGGGCCGCGCCGTCGATCACATTGGCTTTGAAGTGCGCAATCTCGAAAGCTTCTGTAAAGAGATGGAGAAGCGCGGCGTCAAATTCGACGTGCCTTTCAAGAAGGTGCCCGCCTTGGGCCTCTCGATCGCATTCTTCACCGATCCCTGGGGCACCTACGTCGAGCTCACCGAGGGAATGAACAAGCTTTAGTTCAAGTTTGATAGGATAGGCGTCCGAGTATGCGCATCAATCGACGCCACGCATTTCAAGGACTAGCGGCGCTGGCCGGCGGGCAGCGGCTTGCCATGGCGCAGCAGGCCGCGGAACCGGTTACGGTCGACCGGTATCTCGACGACCCGTTGATGGGGCCTGCCAATGTCTTCGACTTCATGCCCCTAGCCAGGGCCAAGCTCGACAAGGTGGCATGGGATTACCTGGAAGGCGGCTCCGAGGATGAAGTGTCGCTGGCCGACAACCGCGCCGGATTCAACCGCATCGTCATCCGTCCGAAGGCCCTTGTGGACGTCCACAAGATCGACCTCTCGCTGGAGCTGCTCGGCCAGAAGCTCGAATTTCCCATCATCCTGGACCCGGCGGGCGGCAAGAATTGCTTCCGCCAGAACGGCGAAATTCTGGTGGCGCAGGCAGCCGCCAATTCGAAAGCGCTGCACATCACCAACGGGGGCATTCAGAAGGTCACCGAGTCCGGCAAGGGGCCTGCATGGTGGCAGGTGACCACGGGCGGCGACTTCCGCAGCCCGCAGGCCATGCGCGCGTTCGTGAAGCGCATGGAGAGCCAAGGCTGCTCGGGCATCTGCTTCACTACGGACATCATGTATGTGTCCCATCGTGAGCGGAACATTCACAATAAATTCGATCGCGGCTGGGGAGAAACGGGCATTCCTCGCGATGGCCAAGGCCGCTTGCCGCGTCCCAGGAATCCGGAGCGGGCGGGCATTTACCCCTCGCGGCCTTTCCCAACGCCCACATGGAACACAGTGAAGGAACTGGTTGGCATGACTAAACTGCCGCTGATCCTCAAAGGCATCCTGACGGCCGAAGACGCGGCACTGTGCGTCGAGAATGGCGTCTCGGCTATCGTGGTGTCGAATCACGGCGCGCGCCAGCTCGACCACGTGGGCGGGACCATTGAGGCGCTGCCCGAGGTGGTCAAAGGCGTGGATGGCAAGATACCCGTGCTGATCGACGGCGGCATCCGCCGCGGCACCGATATCCTGAAAGCTCTGGCGTTGGGGGCTAAGGCCGTGTGCGTTGCGCGGCCTTATTTGTACGGTCTGGCAGCCTTCGGCCAGCCGGGGGTGGAGCGGGTGATCGAGCTGCTGCGCACCGAGCTCGCTCTCGACATGGGTCTGGCGGGCGTTCCGAACCTTGCCGCCATCAACCGCAGTCTGGTGCGCATTCGAGGTGAACAATCATGATGAACCGCGCGCACGGCATGAGCATCAGCAATGCCAGCCCTTCGGCGGGATACGTATGCCGCATCGACCTGGCATAGGTCTGGCGGTCTCGCTTCTTCTCGCCGGCGCTGTACTCATCGCCCAGGACCCGAAAGGACCGGAAATCTTACGTCCCACCGACAAATCGGTGTGGAAGGCAGGTCCGGTCTCCGTTGTGGCGCGGGTGCAGGGCAAAGGCGAGCTACGGCTGGACGGAAAGACGATTGAAGCCCGGCAACTGGCTCCCAATGCCCTGACGGCGACACTCAACCCGGCCAAGGGAGCGCACGAGCTGGTCCTGGTCACTTCGGCTGGTGAAACAAAAGTGAACTTCTTCGTCGGTGACGCGGCGCCGCCGGGCGATTTTCAGCCCTTCCGCCTCCATCCGCCGGCGGCGGCCTGCGAGACCTGTCACGCTGTGCAGAATGGGGCGTGGAACCTCAAAGGCGAGACGGCCGGCGAAAGCTGCTTCACCTGCCACGATCAGAAGCCCTTCGCGGGCATTCACGGCCACAACACGGAAGTCCTGTTCGAATGCCAGATGTGCCACAAACCGCATGGTTCCGCGGCGGCCAAGCATTTGAAGTGGCCCAAGGAAGTCGCCTGTAAGCAGTGCCACGGGTGACGAAAACGTAATTTACTTCTTGAGCCGACTGCAGGCCGTTTCCGCACCGCTGATGTCGACAGCGCTTTGCCCCTCTTCGACGTATGCGATTTTGCCTTCCTTGTCGATAACGAACGTAGCGCGATTCGAGAGGCCGCGGGCTTCCATCAACACGCCATAGTCCTTCGACGCCTTCCGATGGAGAAAATCGCTCAGCATCGGAAACTTCGCGCCGGTCTGTGCGGCGAAGACGCGCTGACTGGGAGTGTTGTCGGTACTGACGCCGAAGACCTGTGTGTCCATGCCTTCGAATTTGGCAAGGTTGGATCCATAGCTCGTCATCTCTTTCGTGCAGCCGCCGGTGAACGCGGCAGGATAGAAGGCGAGCACGACATTCTGCTTGCCACGGAACTCGGAGAGCGTCACAGGTTTTCCCGTGGTTGACGGCAGGGTGAAGTCGGGCGCCATATCGCCGACTTTCAAGTGAGTCTTCGGCGGCGCCTGCCCCATCAAGAGCGGCGCGGTCGCCATTACGAGAAAAAGCAAAAATGGTCGCATTCTTTCCTCCACGATTGACCTGGGAATCATAGTATATCTTAAACCCGCGGGGCTCAACCGTAGGGATGGCTGAACCATTATCAAGGCGTTAACGACGGTGCCTGGGGAGTGCGCGCCGGATGTGAAGCGACGTTGGCGCGTCGCAAATTATCAACGAGTGCGCCCGCGGCCTGTGCGCGCTGGCTGACGATCCAGGCGGGCGCGACACCGGTCACAACAAGAAATACCACGATGGCCGCGAGGCAGAATCGTTCACGCGGAAGGGCATCGGGAACGCCGAAGAGACCTGAAGGCCTCTTACCCAGAAACAAAATCGCGAACAATCGGAATATGTGGAACGCAAAGAGCGCCGTCGCGATTGGCAGCGCGACCCCAAGCTGGGGATGGCTCTCGAGCGTGCCGTGAATCAAGAGATCCTCCGCGCAGAAGCCAAGCGTACCCGGCAATCCGATCAGCGCGAGACCACTTACAAGGAAGAAAACCGCAAGCCGGGGGAAGCTGCCTGCCAATCCGAGGAAGCGGTCGCCTGTAATCCTGCCCCCGACACGCGTTTCAACAAGACGATATACCGCCGCGAGGCAGGTAGTTGAAGCCGCTACGACAATCCAATGCACCAGCGCACCCGTAACACCCGGTTCGGTTGCGCTCTCAAGTCCGACGAGAATGCTCGAGGCCTGGCCTACCAAGAGCAACCCGAAGAGCCGGCGCGGCTCCCGTTCGCAAAGAGCCAGCACCGCCGTGTAAAGCACGGTGAATAACGCAACGTCGCTGAGGAAAGGCAGAGCCCTTAAGGCGACGTCCGGCAGAACAGGGATGGCAACTCGGGCGACCAGAAAAGCTCCCAAATGGCCATTGACCAACAGACTGGCGGTGAGCAGCGGGCCACGATCGAAAGCCGATACCACCCAGGAGTGCATTGGGAAAATACCTTTTCCGAGCAGGACCGCGGCCATCAAAAGCGCGAATGCCCAGGTTCCACCCGGTGACGAGCCGTCTTTAAGCGCTGAGAGAGAAAATGGAGCCGTCACCCCAGCGGCTGCGGCATCGTTGACGATCAGAGCGACCGCGCCCGCAAGCGCGGCGGTGCTGGAGCCCAGAGCGATTCGCGGCAGTGCGGCGGCACGAGACTGAGCAGCGCCATTCACAGCCGGGTGCTTCGCGATCAGCAGCGGCAAAGATGCGAGAGTCCATGCGACTACGAGCAACAGCAGATGCTCCGTGGCGTAGACTGTCTGAGTGGCCGATACGAGGAGAAGCGTCTGGGCCAACAGAGGCCGGCCGATGTCGCGGCGCGGCGCAACCAAAACAGTCAGGAGCGCCAGCGCGGCGAAAACCACGAGCGCCAGCGCGTTCAGGGCATCGGCCGCGAACCACGGGTGAGCGGAGCCGAGCGACGGAAGAGACCAGGGTTCGGCCAGCGAGCCGCCGCCGCGCTCCGTTACTTCCCATAGCGCCGCACAGGAGGCCAGGAGCGAGCAGCCGACTGCCGCCGCGGCGATTGCACGCGCCATGCTCGCGGACTTTGTGCGCAGAACCCCGAATGCTCCCAAAGCGGGCGCAAGCACCGTTACAGTCAGGAAGGGGAGACTCAGTTCAGGCATCAATCGGCTCCTGTCGCCTGGTCCGCATTCGGAGACCAGCCAAACGGAAGCGCATCGCTCCGGCCGGGATGCTCCGCTTCGGGGTGTGGCGCCGCCCAGAGCCGTTCAAACGTCGCCAGCACTTGCGCAACACGCATCAGTCCTCCTAACAGAAACCTTTCAAGAATCGTGTCGTGATGTCCACGGTCCAGCGCCAGGCGGTATAGCCACCTCCGCATTCCCGCGGGCAGCAGCGACTCATAGTGGGCGCCAGTGGGCTGCAGATTGCCGCCGGCGGCGGAGTGCATCTGGTGATAGTCGTGCAGCATGGAAGGCGCTCGGAGGAACTGCAATGTCCGGCTGGCCGCGTGCCCAACCACATGAACCAGCGCGAGCCAGGTAAAGCCGAATCCAATCTCGACGAAGATGATGCCGATCTGCGACAGAGATGCGTACGCGAGCGATGTCTTGGCATTGGCACATGCCCGGCCGGCCATCGTGCCATGAATTGCCGTAATCGCTCCGATAACAACTACAGCGAAGCTCGCTACGGGAGAAGCCGCGAGAATCGGTTGAGCGCGAAGAAGCAGATAGGTGCCCGCGTGGACCGCTATCGCGCCGTAGAACACCGCGCTCGACGGCGTCGGACCTTCCATCGCCCGCGGGAGCCAGCCGGAAAATGGAACCTGGGCCGACTTGCCCGAGGCGGCGATGATCAGCAGAAGGGCGACGGCTGTGGCCGCGCCGCCCGTAACAGCCGAGGTCTGAGCCGGCCAGGCGCCTTTCAGAAGCTGCCCGTAAGAAGCAGACCCCGCGACATGGTGAAGAACCACAACCGCAACCAGCAGTCCAATGTCGCAGGCCCGGTACACCCCAAACACGTGCAACGCGCCGCGGACCGGTTCCGGACGCTCCTGGAAGAAGGCGATCAGCAGGACCGAAGTGATGCCCACTAGTTCCCAACCAACCACGAGCAGGTCGAAAGATCCGGACGCGAAAATGAGCAGTGAGCCCAAGGCAAACAGGTGCAGCAGCGCAAAGAAACGAAAGTAGCCCTGCTCGCGGTGGAGGTAACGGCTCGAAAATGCGCCGATGAGACCGACCAGAATGACTGTGATCAGGACATAGGTCATCGAGAGCCGGTCCATGAAAAGGGAGGAGGCGAATGCATACTTGCCGGCCCCAAACCACTGATCCAGCGGTGCTGAGATGGACGGAAGATTGCGATCCTGCATTTGGAAGAGCAGAACCAGAGTCGAGGCCGTACAGAATAGATAAGTCGCGCCAGTGAGCCGCGAGATGAAGCGTTCGGCCGGCGACCACCCAAGCAGCCATACCATCCCCAGTGCGAAAAAGATCAGACCGGGCGCGGCAATGGTGCAGATGAGGAGTGATTCCATTTGTGTGTCCTACAAACCCGCGGCAACGGCGACAGCCGGCAGGTGTTCGATTTTTCCGCGATACCATGCGGCCGAGGTCGCTACGACGGGAAGCGGTGTTTCCATCGGGTCCACCGCTTCAAAGCTCCCATCGCGGTATGCGTGCATTTCGCCCGTCCGGTGGTCCAGGGTCGCCATGCGGATCCACCGGTTGACCAGGAGTTGAAGCATAGCTGGATGCTTGCTGATGGCGCCCATCACCCGATCCGGCGTAGTCTCGACAACGAAGAGGATCCGGACTGGCTCATGAATCTCGACCATCTGCCAGGGGAGACCGGTTCGAAGATCGCTGGCGTGTCCATTCATCACCCCTAACAGTCCTGTCACGTTGTGGGGCAGTTTCGTGCCGCAGCCGTATCGTTCGTTGTCCACGAAGGAGAAGTAGTATTCGAGGCTGATGCCGGCGCATACCGGCACCGCCGCCGCCAGCAATCTGCCCAGATCCGTGTCCTCAGGATCCTGATCCGCATCGTACGAAACGAGGAACGCCCGGCGATCCAGGAAGAGCCCCCGCGTGACATGCCGCCTTCCCACGATACAAACGGCGTTGGTGCAATGCCCATACTCCGGCCGCGGCTCCGCAAGATGTTCCGAGCGCTCCTCGACGTGCAACAGCGCGAGGCCGGCGCTCTCGTCCGGATTCGCCGCTTCGAAACGCCGCGACCGCTCATGCGCATTCCACGCTCGGGCACGATCGAGTGAGCCGGAAGCGGATGCAAGATCCTCCGCATGTGTGGCGGGTACCTGTTCCAGATCGAAAAGGTCCACGTCGTCATTGCAGGTATCGTGATAACCGCCGACAAACCAGGTGTCGGGAGGGATATCGATTCCTTTGGCCCGTAGTCCGTCCCGGACCTGCGGGATGTTTGCCATGGCTGCGAACAGACGGCCGTTCGGGCCGCCGCGCCGGCCGCCGCATGCGCCGCAATCATGCGCGGATTCGTGCGGATTGTTCAAGCTCGTGGATCCGTGGCCCAGGAGAATCACCAGGCGAGCAAATCCGCTGCGAAGCCCGCCTGGACCGAGCACGCTTTCGACGCGCTCGATCTTCTCCTGGATCCAAAACCCGAGCATCAGTCCTTCAGCCGCCTCGTGCCCCTTCTCATCCATACGCATCAAGGTGAGTTCGGTACGCGGCTCCGGGAGAAAGCTTTTGTTGAGCGATGCCCGCAGCCGGGCGAATCGCCGGGGCGCCAGAACGCGCGCGATGAGCGGCGCCAGGGATAATCCTCCGAGCGCAGCGGTGCTCAGCCAGCCGCGCACAAGCGTCTGGGAGGAAACGAATCTCCCATGGGCAATGCGACCCCAGATGGCGCGCCGCGATCTGCGCGTTTCGTGCAGGTGTTCGTCATCGCTCACAGGCAATTCCAGCACGGCATGACGGGGCTTCACCACCACCGGACACAGCGAAACACCATGAGGATCGTCGATGCCCTTATAGTCCACGGCAATTCCATAAAGCCGGCCGCGGCGAACGTCTCGACGCCGGGATCGAGCTCCTCCAGATGGCGGCGGAAAGATTCCTCGCGCTCATCGAGGCAGAAGAATACCTGGGCTTTCGGGCGGCTGGTTCGGGGCTGCGGAGGGTGCGCGAGGCGGTGACGCCCGAGAGGCTGGAGGACGAGCCTTTCATGGGCGCGCTCATAAGCCTGATGCAGGAGCCTGCGACATTCGAGATCATCGAGTCGATCGACTTCCTGCTGCAACCGATCGAACTGGCTTTCGGTCAAACTATCGATCGCGCCGGCGTTTAAGCCCAGAAGCTGAGCGGCATCGAACATCCGTGCCGCAAGGCGTAGCCGCTCCTGGCTCCGCGAAACCAGGGGAGCCTTCGCTGCCTGCCAATCGCCGGCGAACTCGGGGGCCAATCCTGCTTCCAGCGCTATGTTATGCACGGCGACTGTGGTCAGAGTGAGACGGACCGCCAGAAAGTCCAGCAACGAACAGGTGAGGGACTCGTGCGGCAGCAGGTTTGGTTCCTTCTCGAGGCGGTGCATGAGTCCCGCCCAGCCCGGCAGCGCCAGCAACTCCGAGCGCAGGTACTGCTCCCAGTTCTGCTCCGGGATGCGAAAACTGTGGAGGAAGTCCAACACTACGCCCGCTGCATCGAGTTGCTCATCAGCCTGACGCGCCAACTCCTTCCGCAGGCCCGTAAGCCGCCTCGGGTGAATGAAGAGAGGCTGAACCAATAATGTGCGAACAGCGGCGTAGAATCCTAAGGCGCGGTCCGGCATCGGCCAGTACGCCAGTCCCTGGTCGAGGAACACCTCGGTCAGGCGGATGAGATAGGGGTGGATGACGTCGTCCAGGTCGACACCGGCGGAGTTAAAGAGTGCGTCACGGAGCCGCTCGGCGCCGGAATCCTTGTCCTGTGGCTGAACCTTGACACGGGAAAGGCAAGCGGAAAACAGAAGGCCGGCCCCTACGCTCTCGCGATCGCCAGAGGGTTCCAGTACTTTCGACCGCGTGACAGGGTCGAGATCGGGGCGGAGGCGCGAGAGCAGGTCTCCCTCGTTCAGGAGCCAGTCGATCGTATTCGCCTCGAAAGGCCGCAAACCCGATGCCAGTATGGCGCGCTGCAAGGAGCGCTGCGTGAGCCCGTGTTGCGGAAGCACCTCGGTATCCGGCTCATTCGCCAAAACGGCATCGAGGTCACGCGCCTCGATGCGCCCCTTTCGCATCTGGTCGCGATACGCTTCCTCCGTCATGTACGGCTCGGCGCCGAACAAATGCGATGCTTCGACTACTGCTTCTTCGAACGGGAGGTGCTCAAACGCATGCAGAGTGTTGTGATGGATGAACACCCCGATTGGGCCCTGCACGGGAAGCAAACGAGCCACCCGCTCAATGACATGGCTCAGACGGTCGCGTCTGCTCAGAGCGGAACCCGAATGATTGGACAAAGCGAATTCGTTTGATTTTATCACCTTAGGGCCGCCGCTGGAACACTGGGGAGCTTCCGGCGAGCGGCCAGCTCGTGCGAAGACATAGCGACGTGCTCGTCCAACCCGCTGAGTACGAGGCGGCGGCGCGTCCAGTCGCGGCCGATGGTGTGGAGTTTTTCGAGTACCGTGTGGTCTACCACCCAGGCGCTGTCGAAATCGATAACCACTGTATGAACATCGGCGGGAATTTTCATTAACCTGCGTTTCAGGCCGAGATAGTTTGTGAAAATGGCGGCGCCCTGGACCTGAAGGATGAGCCGTTCCTCTTCCCGCCGTTCGTGAACTATCGCGCGGAAGAGGTTGCGCAGCGGCGCCCCGTTCTTCACGTGCAAAGCCATCTTTAGCAACAGTCCCACGCCAACGCCTATCAGAAGATCGGTGGCTAAAGTCACCAGCATGGTGACGACGAACAACAGCAGCTGCTCCGGTCCGATCTTATACGCGTGAACGAACTCTTTCGGGGACGCGAGGCGGGCGCCGGTATAGATCAGCATCGCTCCCAAAGCGGCCAGCGGGATCTGTTGCAGCAATCCGGGAATCAGCAGGATCGATAGCAGCAGGAAGGTTCCATGGAAGAAATTCGACCAGTGGCTTCTGGCGCCATTGTCTATGTTGGCTTTGCTGCGTACGATCTCGGAGATCATCGGCAAACCGCCGATGAGAGCGGAAGCCGTGTTGCCGATTCCGGTCGCAAGCAGATCGCGATTCAGATCGCTGCGGCGGCGTTCCGGGTCCAGGGAGTCGACCGCGATCACACTGAGCAAGGACTCTATCGTGCCGACCAGCGCGAACATGACAATGTACTTGATTGAGACGGCGCTGGCGATCTGAGAAAAATCCGGCAATGCTAGAGCGCTTTGCAGCGAGCCCGGGAGCTGTATCAGAAATTTCGGTCCAACATGATAGACGTGGGACGAAAACTGGTATACGTGTTCATGCATCAGATCGAAGAACATCCCCAAGGGGATCGCGGACGCGAGCACAACCATCGGCGCCGGGATGTGCTTGGCCCATCGAGCGCGCAACATGGGAAGCCCGAATAGAATGATTAACGCCAGCAGACCGATCGCGAAGACCTCGGGGTTCAGGTTCGCCAGGCTATGCGGCACTTCCGCAAGCAGATGCAACGGCTCCTTGGCTTCCGGCGTTACGCCGAGCACGGTGTGCGCCTGCTTCGCGATGATGACTACTCCGATCGCGGCCAGCATGCCGTGAACCACGGCGGAGGGCATCAGATCGCCGATCGCGCCGGCGCGGGTGAGCGCGAGCACGATCTGAATGATTCCCGCGACCACTCCGACCGCGAGCGCCCGCTTGTAGCCGGCAGCCATATCGCCCGCGCCCAGCTCGGTGACGGCGCCGATCGCAATGACGATCAGACCGGCGGCAGGGCCTTTGATGGTCAGCCGCGCGGATCCGAGAAACGACACCAGCATGCCTCCGATAATCGCCGTCAGGATTCCGGAGATGGGAGGATATCCGCTGGCCATCGAAATCCCGAGGCAGAGCGGCAGGGCAATCAGGAATACAAGGAAGCCGGAATAAAGATCACGTTTCAGGCTGGTGGAGCTCAAACGGTCCTCCTGGCGCAATTGAAAAAGATTGAATGCCTATTGGGGCGCCGACAATTTCATCGTGCGGCTTTTCGGCCCGTAAGCCTATCCCTGCTGACAAGGACAAGCCGTTACGATTTTCAGGGGGGCTGCGCCGGTGGACCGTTATCGTAATCGGTATGAGATCATGAGGAGTATCTATGCCCTCTCGCACGGCCACGTACCGTCTGGCTTCCGTTGCGATCTTGCTCCTTGTGGGCGTAGAGCTGTTCGCGTGCGAGATGGTATCGCCCGATACCTGCGAGATCCTGGGCACTTCAGAAAGTCGTCCTTCCGGCCAGTCCTCTCCCGGTGACGACTGTCTGTGCTGCTGCTACCATGTCATCGTCGTTCCCCCGGTGACGTTGGCATTGGCAGAGATCGTCTCTCCCGCTCCAGAGGTTTTCGAAAAGATTCCGATCGCCGCTGAGCCCCACTCCATTTATCACCCTCCGAAAGCCTGATCTGCCGATTCCACTTTTCTAGCTGGCTGTTGAGGAGATCTACGTGTACTCAAAAACGATGGCATCGGTTTGTGGGGCTACTTTGTTTGCCGCCATGGCGGCAGGCCAGGAGTTCAGTATTGCCGATCTGGTTGCGCGGGCGGCAGAGCGCAACCGTCAGTTTCTTGCTCTCCGCCAGCGCGTCACCGAAAGCTGGGCGCTGCTGCGTCAGGCGGGCGTAAGGCCCGCGCCTACCGTTGAAGTGAACGGTGTGACCGGGCGCCCCCTCGGCACCCAGGGTGAAGAGCAATTTTCCGCCGGTTACTTCCGCCCCGTTGAGACCTACGGTAAGCGTGAAAAACGGATTCAGGTGGCCAAGAAGGCGGTACATCTTGCGGAGGCGGGGCTGCGAGAGCAACTCGCGCAACTCAGTTATGAAGTCAAAGTGAACTATGCGGACGCGGTTGCCGAGCGCCAGAGGCTGGAGGCCCTCGATCGCCTGGCTTCGCTCAACCGCGAGTCATACCGCCTGGTCGATGCTCGTGTCAGGGAGGACCAGGCCGCTCCGCTCGACCGGCAATTGCTGCTGGTTGAGCTGAATCAGGTGGAGGCTCAGAGGGCGCTTGGATCTGGCCGGGCAGAGACGGCGCTTGCGCGGCTGAGATCGATAGCCGGAATCGAACCAGGAGAGGATTTGAGAGTCATAGCCCTGGAACCGGTGTCACGGATCCCTTACTCTTTGCCGCAGCTTCGGGAACGCGCATTGCAGATGCGCACAGAGTTGCGGATCGCCAGCCTCCTTGAAGAACAAGGCGCTGCCGAGGAGGTGCTGGCCGAGGCCGAGGGCCGGCCGGACCTTACCCTGTTTGCTCGCTACTCGCGCGTCTATTCGCGGTTCGACGACCAGTTCGGTTTCAGCCGCTCGGGTTCCTTGCTGCCTCTTCAGGACCGTGACGACGTGGTGGCGTTTGGCCTTGCCTTTCCGCTGAAGTCCCGGCGAAGCAACCAGGGCAACATCGAGGCGGCCGCTGCCCGTACCGCTCAGGCCAGGTTGCGCCGCGAACACCTGGAGCGGACCGTCGCGCTGGAAGTGGATGCGGCCTGGAGGCGATGGGATGCCGCTACGCGGGCATTGGAGATTCTCGATAGCGGTGTCTTGGAGCAATCCCGGAAGAACTTGAACGTAATTCGAGAGGCGTACGACCTCGGCCATCTCAACCTGCTCGACGTGTTGAGCCAGCAAAGACGGCTTACCGAAATCCAGATGGCATACATCGAGGCCCGGGCAGATGTCGCGCGAGCGTTCGCCGACCTCGAGCGGGCTGCCGGGGGGGATCTGAGATGAGACCGTTGATATCGTTTGCTTCCCTCCTGCTGCTGGTCGCCTGTCCGAAGCCGGAAGCGGAGTCTACGATTGCCGTGGAATCCTCCGAACGAGCTGGGCTGGTGCAGATGGAGTTGGAGGCCCAGAAGCACGTCGGGTTACAGGTCGCTCCCGCGGCCTTCACGCAACTCGCCGAATATCTCCAGGTCACTGGAACAGTTCAGCCGGTCGATTCGCGCGTGAGCTCGGTGCGCCCGCTGGCCCGCGGTCGCCTTCATGATGTGCTGGTGCGGGTGGGCGACAGAGTCCAGTCCGGGCAAGCGCTGGCACGCTTCGACAACATAGAAGCCGGCGGGCTTGCGTCTCAGCTCGCCGCCGCGCGAGGCGAACTGCATCGGCTGAAGATCCAACTCGGAGTTCAGACCCGCCAGACCGAACGCCAGCGGCGTTTGGCGGATATCGGAGCGACACCGCGCAAGGACTATGAGCAAACCCTCGCCGAGCAGCAGGGCAGGGAAGAGAACGTCCGGTCGCAGGAAAGCGTCGTCGCCGGAATCGCGGCGCAACTGAAGCGTCTGGGAGGGGCGGAAGTGTCTTTCGGCGCGCCGTTCATCACCGCCATCCGGTCGCCATTCGCGGGCGTCGTCACGAAAGTGAACGCAGCTCCCGGCGAGGTCGCCGACTCGGAAGACGAGATCTTCACGGTCGCGGATCTCTCGCGAGTGTGGGTGCAGGCGGAAGTTTACGAGAAAGACCTCGGGCGTATCCGCATCGGGCAAATCGCCTTCATTACAGTCGACACCTATCCCGACCGGCGCTTCGGGGGCAAGGTGACTTATATGAGCGACGTGCTCGACCCGCAAACGCGCACAGCAAAGGTGCGGTGCGAGGTTGTCAATCGGGGAACTCCTTTAAAGATCGATATGTTCGCCACGGTGCAGTTGCCAACGACGTTCCGCCGCCAGGCAGTGGCCGTGCCGGCCGACGCGGTACAGCAGATCGAGGACAAGGCGGTCGTCTTTGTTCAGAGCGAAGCCACGAAATTCGAGACGCGCGAGGTTGGCGTTGGGAAGGTTGTCGAAGGGCTGCGGGAAATTACCTCCGGGCTACGGCCCGGCGAGCCCGTAGTCGTGCAGGGCGCCTTTCACCTCAAGTCGATCGTGGTTGGCAGGGAATTGGGAGAGGAGGAGTGACTTGCGGAGACTAGTTTCGTGGTCGCTTCAGTACCGGTTTCTCGTACTCCTCGCGACCGCTGTGACGATCGGCTGGGGCCTTTACTCGCTTCAGCAGCTTCCGATCGACGCGGTACCCGACATCACTCCGAACCAGGTTCTGGTACTGACGCGCGCACCCAGCCTTTCACCGGTGGAAGTCGAGAAGCTGCTGACTTTTCCGGTTGAATCCGCCATGACCGGCTTGCCGGGGATCGAGAACATTCAGTCCGTCTCAAAAAATGGTCTTTCCTATGTCGCGGTTTACTTTCGGGAAGGGATCGACCCGTATTTTTCGCGGCGCCTGGTCATGGAGAGACTGCCGCAGGCGCGGGAGGCCATTCCGGCGGGCGTGGGCACACCCGAAATGGGGCCCATTAGCACAGGCCTGGGCGAGGTCTATCAGTTCAAGGTAACCGGCCCCAACCGGTCCTTAATGGAGCTGCGGAGCATCCTCGACTGGGAGATCGCGCCCAAGTTGCGATCCGTGCAGGGCATCGTCGAAGTCAATGCGCACGGCGGTGAGCTGAAGACCTACGAGGTTCAGGTGGACAGCGACAAGCTGATGGCGTATCGCATTCCGCTCGGAAAAGTGCTGGAAGCGCTGGAGCGCAACAACGCGAACGCAGGTGGCGCTTACCTGGAGCATTCCGAGCAGCAGTCGCTGATTCGCGGCGAAGCGTTGATCGGAACCCTGACCGATATCGAAAATATCGTCATCGGCGTATCGCCTACTGGCACGCCGATCCTCGTTCGCAACGTGGCGCAGGTGCGCTTTGCTCCCATGGTGCGCCAGGGCTTTGCCACGCAGGATGCGCAGGGCGAGATTGTCATCGGTATCGCGATGATGCTGATCGGCGAGAACTCGCGAACGGTTGTCGACCGCGTGAAGAACAAGCTTCGGGACATCGAACGGTCGCTGCCGCCGGGGGTCCGCATTGAACCCTTATATGACCGGACGGATCTGGTGCGAAGGACCATCCGCACCGTGAGGAACAATCTTGTGGAAGGCGGCCTTCTGGTCATCGCCGTCCTCCTGCTGTTGTTGGGGAGCTTCCGAGGCGGCCTGATCGTCTCTCTGGCGATTCCGCTATCCATGCTCGCCGCGTTTTCCGGCATGGTGCAGGCGGGAATCTCGGGCAACCTCATGAGTCTTGGAGCCATCGACTTCGGCCTGATCGTCGATGGTTCCGTCGTCATGGTGGAGAACATCGTCCGAAGGCTCGGCCACCGGTCGCGGGACGCCAGTCCGATCGACGTAGTGAGGCGAGCCGGCCAGGAGGTTGCACGGCCCGTGTTCTTTGGAGTCACGATCATCTTCCTGGTTTACGTGCCCATCCTGGCGCTGCAGGGAGTGGAGGGCAAGATGTTCCGGCCCATGGCCATGACCGTGCTGTTCGCCCTCGCGGCCTCCCTGCTCATCGCGCTCACGCTGATGCCCGTTCTGAGTTGGTACGCGTTCCGTAAGAAGGCGATCGAGAACGAAACCTGGATTATGCGTCGGCTCAACGCCGGGTATGCGCCGGTCTTGCGCCGGGCGCTTCGATATCCGCTGGTTGTCACTGCCATCGCGGCCGTAGCGTTTCTCCTTTCGCTGGCCATCGTCCCGTTCCTCGGCGCCGAATTCATTCCGGCTTTGGACGAGGGCTCGATCGTCGTCATGATGTACCGCGTACCCGGTATCTCGGTGACCGAATCCCTGCACGGGAACGAAATTATCGAGAGCGTGCTGCACCATTTTCCCGAGGTGGAGAAAGTAGTCAGCCGTACCGGCCGGCCCGAGGTGGCAACGGATCCAATGGCCATTGACCAGAGCGACGTGTATGTCTTCCTCAAGCCAGTCTCCGAGTGGCCGGTGCAAAGAACCAAAGATGAACTAGCGGGGGCTATGCAAGCGACCCTCCAGAAAGAGGCGCCCGGCGCGGCTTATAGCTTCTCGCAGCCTATCCAGATGCGGATGCAGGAACTGATGGAAGCCGGCATTCGCTCGGATATCGCCATCAAGCTATTTGGAGACGACCTCGATGTTCTACGACGGAAGGCTACGCAGATCGCGGCGGTCGTCGAGCGCGTGCCGGGGGCTGCGGACGTTCGAGCCGAGCGAGTGGCCGGGCTGCCTTACTTGCGCATCCGGATTCGCCGCGACGCGATCGCTCGTCATGGGCTTGACGCCCGCGACGTACTGGATGCCATCGAAGCTATGGGAGGCAAGATTGTGGGCCAAGTGGTGGAAGGGAACCGGCGATACGCGCTCCAGGTGCGGTTCGAGGAAAGCCAACGATCTTCTGTCGAGGCAATCCGCAATCTGAAGGTCGGCGACCGGGAGGGGCACTTTATCCCCCTCGTCCAGCTCGCCGACGTGGGAGAGGAGGAGGGGCCGGCCCAGATCAGCCGGGAGAATGCGCAGAGGCGGATTGGTGTTGAGCTGAACGTCCGCGGGCGCGATCTGGGTAGCTTCGTCGAGGAAGCCCGCCGCCTCGTCCAGACTAAGGTGTCGATTCCTCCCGGCTACTGGATCGAGTGGGGCGGTAAGTTCGAACAACTGGAAGACGCGAGCCGGCGCCTGGCGCTCACGGTTCCCGTGGCGTTGCTGTCCATCTTCATCCTGCTCTATCTCAATTTCCACGCCGTCCGGCCGGCGATGCTGATCTTTTTGAACATTCCGCTGGCCGCCACCGGAGGTATTTTCGCCCTTTGGCTCCGCGGCATGCCGTTCAGCATCTCGGCGGGCGTAGGATTCATCGCGCTGTTCGGAATTGCAGTCCTGAATGGCGTAGTTTTGCTTACTTATGTCATTCAACTCAGGCAGCAGAGCCGGTCCCTGGAAGCGGCTGTATTGGAAGGGACAACCACGCGGCTCAGACCGGTACTGATGACGGCTCTCGTCGCGAGCCTCGGCTTCCTGCCGATGGCCCTTTCCCACGGCGCCGGAGCGGAGGTCCAGCGGCCTCTGGCCACGGTGGTGATCGGCGGTCTGGTTACTTCCACTTTGCTGACACTTCTCGTTCTGCCGGCCCTGTTCCTTTGGCTGGAAAGGAGACGGCCGGGGCTTGCGGCTTTTTGACCCGTAGCCCTATCAGCCGCCGCTCGGACACTCTGCCCGTCTGCCGGATCAACTCGGCTTCGTAGCTCCAACGTCGGGATGCAGTATGGTCATCTGTTTCCGGGCGAGTTCCTGAAGACCTACACGCCTGGCGCGGCTCGAACGTATTATGCCGTGTACCTGGACGTCCGCCTGTAGGCGCAACGTTATTGGATCAAACCGTTGCGAATCGCGAATCGAACCACTTCGCCGGAGCTTTGGAGATTCAGTTTTTCCATGATCCGGCTCCGATGGGCTTCAACGGTGTAGACGCTCAGCGTCAGGAGCGTGGCAATCTCCTTGTTGGTCTTGCCTTCCGCCACGAGTTGAAGCACCTCGCGCTCGCGGCTGGTGAGCCTGTCGATCGGGTTGGTTACGTGGTGGCGGTAGTCGGATAACACCGACTCGGAAACAGCGGGGCTGAGATAGCCTTCGCCGCGTGCGACCGATCGGATGGCCTCCAGCATGCTGATTCTGGGTGACGCCTTCAGCACGTATCCTTTCGCGCCAGCCTTCAGTATCTCGCGTACGTAGACCGCGTCGCGGTGCATGCTGAGCGCAAGCACGCGGGCGCGCGGAGCGACATCGCAGATTCGTCTTGTGGCTTCTATTCCGTTAAGCTCCGGCATGGTCACGTCCATCACGACGATGTCGGGCTGTAGCTGCTGCGCCAGAGCGACTGCCTCCTTTCCATCACCCGCCTCCGCGACCACCTCCAGATCCGGCTCGGAGTCGAGAATCAGCCGGAAACCCTCGCGGACCATCGAGTGATCGTCCGCCAACAAGACGCTAATTTTCCTATTCTGCATGTTCTGATATCGGAACCCAGATACTGACAGCCAGACCGCCGTCCTTGCGATTGACGATTGAGAAGTCGCCGCCGGCGTGGCGCGCACGGGCACGCATCCCGACGATACCAAGGCTCGGAGTATCGCCTGGCTCCCTTGATGGGAGACCTCGCCCGTCGTCGGAGATAGTCAGCGTCAGGTGATCGCCGGTCTTCGCCAATTCAATGTCGGCTTTGGTCGCTCCGGAGTGGCGGGCGACATTGGTAAGCGCTTCCTGCGCCACCCGGAACAGATGCGTCTCCACATCCTCGTCCAGTCTGCCGCTGAAATCCAGCCTGCATCCGACGGCAATCCCGGTACGCCGCGAAAAATTCTCCGCAAGCCATTGGAGGCTGGCAGTAAGACCGAAGTCGTCCAGAATCACGGGGCGAAGCAACTGCGATAGTTCTCGCACATTGTTGATGCAATCATCCACCACGATGATTGCGTCGTCACGGCGGCTCGCCAGGTTCGCCGGATCGAGAGCTTCAATGTTGGCCCTCAGCGCCGTCAGCCCTTGGCCCAGCTCGTCATGGAGTTCATGCGAAAATCGGCGCGCCGCGTCTTCCTGTCCCTTCAGCATCTGCCAGGATACACGGTTGAGTTCGCTTGCCTGTTTCTGAGTGTCGCGAAACAACTGTGCCACTGTTCGGATAGTCAGGAGCGATCCCAACAGCGCGAGCACTACGCAAGCTCCCAGCAGCAGAACCGACTCTTGCATGAGATCTCCGGCATTCACGGAGATGGCGGTGTCAGCGGACAGCGCCCGTTGCGAACTGGCCTCCGACAGCTTGCCGGCCAAATCCACGACCCTCTGATGGGAGTGGACCAGAGGGCGGAGCGAAGCATCGTCAATATCGTCGCGCGCAAGCAGCTTTCGCGCTTCGGCGGAAAAGGTTCGCGCCGATTGCGCCAAATCCCGCCACAAATGAGCGCGTGGCCGATCGCCGGCGTCCAGGGCGATCTGAGCAAGCTTGCTGTCCGCTTCGCCGAGCCGCTGCATTAGCAAACCCGCATTCGCGGACTCCGGCTCATGTGTCAACTGAAGCAGGACGGAGTTCAGAACGGCCTGCTCTCCGCGAATTTCATCCATCAACCGCGCGGCGAGCGCTTGCTCGCGAATGAGGGCTTCCGCGTGAAACTGAATGGCGCGGCCATTCTGAAGGGCGACGCTGCCGGCCGCAAGAAGAAAAACCAGGACCAAACCGAATCCGGTCAACAGCACGTTCACGATGGTTCTGTGGGTAACGCGCCGGGCAAATACTACGGGCATGAGAGTCGGCGATAGGAACTATATAGTCAGTTTACTGCAACTCCGCCGGGCAGCCTGTGAGCGGGCGTGTGTTGGGTCACGCGAATGGTAACGACCAATCGCGCATCGCAACAACAGCCTAGTTCCCCTTGGGTAGTATCACCAGGCCCCGCACATCCGGCAGGTCGAGCCGGAACAGCGCGCCTTCGCTCGACTGTTCGTCGCCCAGGGCGCCCGTGATGTAGAGTTGGTTCATACGTGGCCCGCCGAAAGCGACGTTGCTGGTGGTCAGATTGCCGCCGGGCAGGCTGCGGAGGAGCTTTCCTTTCAGGTCCAGCACCTGAACCTGCCGCATGCCGTAGTGCGCCACGTACAAGTTCCCTTTCTCATCCAGACACATGCCATCGGGTTGGTTGTCGATCTGACCGTTCCCGGCCTTGGGCAGGCCGGCGAAAACCCGCATCGGCCCGAGTTTGCCCGGCGCGATAACCTCGTAGGCGAGAATCCGGTTGCGCTTGCTCTCGGCCAGCAGCAGTGTCTTGCCGTCGGGCCGGAGCACCAAGCCATTCGGAAAGAATAACTTATCGGCCGCCAAGTGGGTCTTGCCCGCCGCGTCCACGTAGTGCAGCGTGCCTACCGGCCTCTCCCGGGAGCCGCCCGGGTCGGAGAAATAGAAGCCGCCATTGGGATCCAGAGTCAGATCGTTGGGACCGCGCAAGGGTTTTCCATCGCATTCGGACGAAGCTTTGCCTATGACTTCGCCCTTGGCACTGAGGCGCAGCACGGCGTGTTGGCTGGCATCGCAAACCAGGTGCGTGCCATCCGCCAGAATCTTATGGCCGTTCGGCGCGCCGGTCTTCGCCCAGACGGAGGTCTTCCCGTCCGGTGTCACCAGGGTAATGACGCCGCGGTGAGACATGTAGGCGTTGCCGGAATGGTCGAAGACGATGCCTTCGGTATAGTTCGGCACCCGCGCCACCTCAACCGGCTTCGGGTCGTTTGCAGCAAAGAGCGCCAAAGCGGCGAGCCCGGCAGACAGTCGCATAAATTCTCCCCATACAGCATAACCCGCGCGCGCCCGTAAAGCAGACTGTTAGAATGGGTTATCAAGGTGAATCCGGATTTCCTAGTGATCGGCGCGGGGGTTGCGGGATTGCGCGCCGCAATCGAACTTTCCCAGGCAGGCGAAGTTTTGGTGGTGGCGAAGGACAGCTTGCGCGAGTCCTCCTCCGAATATGCCCAGGGCGGGATTGCGGCGGCGCTGAGCGACGACGACGAAGTGGAGTTGCACGAACAGGACACCATCGCCGCCGGAGACGGGCTTTGCAATCCGGCCGCGGTACGCACCCTGGTGGAGCACGGCCCCGCCGCCATTCAGGAGCTGATCGAGTGGGGCGCCGAATTCGACCGCGCCGGCGCGCGCCTGGCCTTCACCCGCGAAGCCGCCCATAGCCGCAGCCGGGTGCTGCACGCGCACGGCGATTCCACGGGCCGCGAGATTGCGCGCACGTTGTACCGCAAGGCGTCGTCCCTTCCGAACGTCCAGTTCCGCAGTTTTTCGGCGACCACGGACCTGCTGGTGAACGACGACGGCGAGGTGGGCGGCGCGATTGTCTTCGACCAGGGCACGAGCACCGCGACGGCCATCGCCGCGCGCGCCGTCCTGCTGGCTTCCGGCGGTTTAGGCCGAGTCTACCGCGAGACCACCAACCCCGACGTGACAACCGGCGACGGAGTGGCCATGGCGTGGAGGGCCGGCGCGGCCATCTCCGATATCGAGTTCGTCCAATTTCACCCCACCGCGCTGCACGTGGAAGGCGCGCCCCGGTTCCTGCTTTCCGAGGCGCTGCGCGGCGAAGGAGCCTGGCTGCTCAACGGGCAGGGCGAGCGCTTCACCGACGAACTGGCGCCGCGCGACGTGGTGGCGCGGGCCCTCCTTCGGGAAATCGCCCGCGCCAACGCGCCGCACGTCTATCTGGACATCTCCCATCGCGGCGCGGAGTGGGTCCGCGAGCGGTTCCCGCGAATCCACGCGACGTGCTTGAAGTACGGCGTGGATATTGCGGCCGGGCCGGCGCCCGTTCATCCCGCCGCGCACTATGCGATGGGCGGCGTGCGCACGGACCTCGACGGCCGGACTGACGTGAATGGTTTATTCGCGGCGGGCGAGGTGGCCTGCACGGGCGTCCACGGGGCCAACCGTTTGGCGAGCAACAGCCTGCTCGAAGGCGTGGTCTTCGGCAAGCGGGCCGGCGAGGCCATGCGGGAAGCCGGAACCTCGCGGGCGGCGGCGGGCCCCCTTCCCGAATTGCCTTTCCCCGAAGCCGCCGAGTCTGAAATTCGATCGCTTACCTGGGACTCCTGCGGCATCCTGCGCTCGGGCAGCGCACTGGACGCGGCTTTGAAGCGCCTCACGTCCTGCGCTTTCCGGACGCTTCGCAGTCCCAGCCTCGCGGATTACGAGCGGCGCAACATCCACCTTGTCGCTGTGCTGATCGCCGAGGCCGCTTCCGCGCGGAAGGAAAGCCGCGGAGCGCACTACCGAATCGACTATCCTGAAAGAAGCCCCGCATTTCGAAAACATTCCGTTCTTGCCGGGCAGCGGCTCTTAAGACACCATGAAATCCAGTTTTGTTAAACAGCAGGCCGTGCCCATGTGCGCGCTGCTGTTCCTGGCCGCCGGGCCCATTCGCGAGATGGGGCCGTACGCTCTCCTATGGACGGCTCCGGCGATCCTGCTGGCGGCGATGCTGATTGCCTGGGCGGCGGAATCCGCCCAGTTTTTTATCGCCCAGGGTTTTGCGCTGGCCATTCTGGCGTGGCTGCAGACTTTGCCCGAGTTCGCGGTGGAGGCGGTGCTGGCCTGGAAGCAGGAGGTTCCTCTGCTTCTCGCGGGCCTGACGGGAGCGCTCCGCCTGCTGACGGGCCTGGGATGGCCGCTCATTTACTTCACCGCCGCAATGTTCTACCGGCGCCGCTACAAGCGGCCCCTCGGCCAGATTCGGCTCGAAGACGAGCACTGCATTGAGGTGGTCGGTCTGCTGGCCTGCATGGCCTACGCGACCGTAATCTGGTACAAAGCCAGCCTGGGCCTGTTCGATGCCGCCGTGCTGATCCTGATCTACGTGGCTTACCTGCTGGTTCTGAGCCGTATGCCGGCGCAGGAAGCGGAGGGCATCGAGGATCTCGAGATGATTCCGCGCTCCATCGTGACCTCGCGCCGGGCAGTGCGAAACGCGCTGATTATCGGCCTGTTCCTCGCGGGCGGGGGAATCATCTACTATGCCGCCGAGCCGTTCCTGGGCAGCCTGCTGGGGGCCTCCGCGGCGCTGGGAATTCCGAGCTTCGTCTTCGTTCAGTGGGTGGCGCCGTTCGTTTCCGAATTCCCCGAAAAAGTCTCGGCATTCTACTGGGCGCGGACGGTCAGCAAGGCCTCCATGGCGCTCATGAACATGGTCTCGAGCAACGTGAACCAGTGGACTCTGCTGGCCGCCATGCTGCCGATCGTGTTCTCCGTCAGCCGGGGGACTCCCTCGACCATCCCCTTCGACGAACAGCAGCAGCTCGAAATTCTCATGACCTTGGGACAGTCGCTTGTGGGGGCCATCTTCCTGCTGAACATGAAGCTTACCTGGTGGGAGGCGGCATCCCTGTTCGGCCTCTGGTTCGTGCAGTTTGCACTCTCCCCGGTGACGCCCGGACCGGGCTTCTGGGGCACGCTGGCCGAGCACATTCACTGGTACATTACCGTCGCCTACCTGGTCTGGGCTGGTGCGGAGATCCTGCGCATGCTTATGGGGAGGCGGAAGCCGCTCGCGTTCCATCTCTTTGTCCATGCGTGGAGGACGCACGTTTCTCCCACACGGGATAGAATTAAAAGATAGGAAAAAATGAAGCAAGCTATACGTTCCACGACGGTGATCTGCGTCCGCCGGGACGGAAAAGTGGTCATGGCCGCCGACGGCCAGGTGACCCTGGGACATGAAGTGCTGAAGGCCGGCGCGAAGAAAGTGCGCCGTCTTTACAATGAGAAGGTGCTGGCCGGCTTCGCCGGGTCCACCGCCGACGCCTTTTCGCTGTTCGCGCGCTTCGAGACCAAACTGGAGCAGTACAACGGCAATCTCTCGCGCAGTGTAGTGGAGCTTGCCAAGGACTGGCGCACGGACAAGGTCCTGAGACATCTGGAGGCGATGCTGGTTGTGGCGGACACCGGCATGACGTACATGGTGAGCGGCAACGGAGATGTCATCGAGCCGGACGAGGGCGTGGCGGCCATCGGATCGGGCGGACCTTTCGCCAACGCCGCGGCTACCGCTCTGCTGCGCAACACGAAACTTTCGGCCCGCCTCGTGGCGGAACAGGCCATGGATATCGCAGCCAAAATCTGTATCTATACGAATCACAACTTTACCTATGAGGAGCTGGGCTAACATGGTGATCTATCTTCCCAGCCAATCCACCGACGAAGAGCCTTTGCTTGACGAACTGACGCCGCGCGAGATCGTCCGCGAGCTGGACAAGCACGTTATCGGCCAGGCCGACGCCAAGCGCGCCGTGGCCGTTGCCCTGCGCAACCGCATCCGCCGCCAGAAACTTCCGGCGGAGATGGCCGAAGAGGTCATGCCCAAGAACATTCTCATGATCGGGCCGACGGGCGTGGGCAAGACCGAGCTGGCGCGGCGTCTGGCGAGGCTCGCCAATTCGCCCTTCCTCAAGGTGGAGGCCAGTAAGTTTACCGAAGTGGGCTATGTGGGGCGCGATGTGGAGTCGATGATCCGGGATCTGCTCGACATCGCCATCGACATGGTACGCGAGGAACGCCTGGAAGAAGTTGCCGATCGCGCCGAGGCCAACGCCGAAGAGCGCCTTCTCGACCTCTTGATGCCGCCCCAACCCGAGGCCAGCGCCACCGGGGAGCGAAGCCGCGAGAAGATGCGGGAAAAGCTCCGCGACGGCAAGCTCGACGAGCGCATGGTGGAGGTCGACGTGAAGGACCGCGGCCCCACGTTCGAGATCACCACCAACACCGGGGTCGAAGAGATGGACGTCAACCTGAAGGACTTCGTCTCCAACGTCTTCGGCCAGCGCAGCCGGAAGCGCAAGATGCGCGTTGCCGAAGCGCTCGACTATCTGGTGCAGGAAGAAGAGCAGAAGCTGATCGATATGGACCAGGTGACGCGCGTGGCTATCGAGCGGCTGGAGACCAACGGCATTATCTTCCTCGACGAGGTGGACAAGATCGCCGGCCGCGAAAGCGGGCACGGGCCGGACGTGAGCCGCGAGGGCGTGCAGCGCGATATTCTGCCGATCGTGGAAGGAACCACAGTGAACACACGCTATGGTTTCGTGCGCACGGACCACATCCTGTTCATTGCAGCGGGCGCGTTCCACGTTTCCAAGCCGAGCGACCTGATTCCCGAACTGCAGGGCCGCTTCCCGATCCGTGTGGAGCTGAAGTCGCTCACAGTAGAAGATTTCATCCGCATTTTGAAGGAGCCGAAGAACGCCCTGTCCAAGCAGTACGTGGCGCTGATGGAGACCGAGGGTATTAAGCTGAACCTGACCGACGATGCGCTCGAAGAAGTGGCGCGATTCGCGGCCAGGGTCAACGAAAGCTCGGAGAACATCGGCGCGCGGCGTCTGCACACCATCATGGAGAAGCTCCTCGAAGAGATCTCTTTTGAAGGCCCGGACCTGAAAAAGAAGAACGTCAAGGTGGACGCCATTTACGTGCGGAAGCAGCTCGCCGATATCGTCAAGGACCAGGATCTGAGCCGGTACATTTTATGAGCGTGCGTTATGGCACAGAGCCGCGCGCGTAAGCAAGCGATCCTCACGATTGGCATGTTCCTGCTCCTGGCCGGCTGCGCCTATGTAGGCGAGCCGCTGCCGCCGCTGCTGCACATTCCGGAACGGGTCACCGATCTTACGGCGGTGCAGCGCGGCTCCAAAATCGCCATCCAGTTCACGCTGCCGGAGCTGACCACCGAGGGAACGCTCATCAAGCGGTTCGGCGAGGTGGACCTGCGCGCGGGTCCGGCCTCCGGAGAAACCTTCGATGCCGAGCGCTGGGCCGCCGGCGCAAAGCATCTCACAATTGTCGAAGCCGAGCGCGGCCGGGTGCGGCACGAGGTTCCGGTTCTCGATTGGGTCGGGCAGGAGGTGATGTTCGGAGTTCGGGTGGCGGGCGAAAGCGGGCGCGACATCGGATGGTCGAACTTCGCCGTCCTGGAAGTGATTGAGCCGCTGGACCGGCCGCGCGAGTTGAGCGTGGAGAATGTCGCGGAGGGCGTGCGCCTCACCTGGACCGGCACTTCCGCGGCTTATAGAATCTTCCGCCGCGGCGGCGGCGAGCAGGGTTTTGCCGCCGTCGCCAGTGTGAAGGGCCGGGAGTGGATCGACGGCGCTACCGAGTATGGGAAGCTCTATAGCTACTACATCCAGGCGGTAGGGGGTAAAGAGCCGAATCTGGCCGAAAGCGAGTTGTCTCTGCAGGTGGAGATCACTCCGGTGGACCGCTTCGCGCCCGCGCCCCCCAAGGGTTTGACGGCCATCGCCGGCGCAAACGGCATCGAGCTGGTCTGGGAGCGCAGCCAGGAGATGGACACCGCAGGTTATCGCGTGTACCGCGCGGAGGGAGAGGCCGCGCCCACGCCGCTCGAAGGCCCGCTGCAAGTCGCCAACTTCAGCGACCGGAACGTGAGGTCCGGCAAGCGGTACCGCTATGCGATTTCGGCGATTGACCGCGAGGGCAACGAGAGCGATCCGTCGACGACCATCGCGGTTACGGCGCCTTGAGTAGTCCCATGCCCCGAGTAGACGAGCTATCCGGCATCGCGAAAATGGCGGCGGAAAGTCCGCTGATTGAAGCCAAAAGCCGCGTACAGTACTTCGAGATCGCCGCGCGCAGCCTGCTGAACCGCTCCAAACCCAATCTGCCGTTCCGCTGGACCATCAATCCCTATCGAGGGTGCGAGTTCGGCTGCGTATACTGCTACGCGCGGTACACCCACGAGTTCATGGGATTGGAGGATGGGCGCGACTTCGAGGACAAGATATATGCCAAGGCGGCAGTGGCCGAAACCCTGAGGCGCGAGTTGCGGAAGATTGGCCGGGAAGAGCCGATCGCCATCGGCACCGCGACCGATCCTTACCAGCCCGCCGAGCGGCGCTACGGCAAGACCCGCGCGATCCTCGAGGTCTTCGCCGGCGAGCGCGGCCGCCATCTTTCCATCACCACCAAATCGGATTTGGTGACGCGCGACCTGCCGCTGCTTGTGGAGGTCGCTCGAGCCAACGTGCTGAGCGTTAACTTAACGGTCACCACCATGGACACGGATCTGGCGCGCATGTTCGAGCCGCGCGCGCCGCGTCCGGATCTGCGGATCGCGGCAGTCGAGGCGCTGGCGAAAGCCGGCGTGTGCGTAGGCGTGTTCCCCAACCCGGTCATGCCGCTGCTCACCGATTCGGATGAGAACCTGAACTCCGTGGCAGCCGCGGCCGCCCGCGCCGGCGCGCAATATTTTGGCGGAGGCGTGTTGTTCCTCATGCCGGCCGCGCAGAAGGTCTTCTTTCCGTTCCTCCAAGAGCGTTATCCCCATCTCGCGGGTATCTATCGCGACCGCTATGAGCGCAATCCTTATGTGCGCGGCCGGTATACGGAGCGCCTGCGGGAGCGGATTCGCGCCGTAAGGGAGCGTCACGGCCTGCGGTCCGGCCCGGTGAATTACCGCCCGGAGCTTTGGGAAGGCGAGGCGCAAGGCAAACTGTTTGACGATTGACCTCGACCGGTTCGACTACCATCTTCCTCGGGAACGCATCGCGGAACGGCCACTGCCCGGAAGGGCGGATTCGCGCATGCTCGTTCTCCGTCGAGACCGCCAGTGTTGGGAGGACCGCGCGTTCCGCGAATTGCCCTCTTTCCTCGGCCCGGGCGATTGCCTCGCGCTCAACGACTCGCGCGTCTTCCCCTCACGCCTCTATGGGTATCGCAAGGGCTTCGGCGGCAAAGTGGAAGTCTTCCTCGTGCGGCCGATCGCTCCGGAACGCCGGGAGTGGGAGGCGCTGGTGCGCCCCGGCCGCAAGATGCGTGTGGGCGAGGTCATCTGTTTCGGCGGCAGGCTGGAGGCGGAGATCGTTTCGCGTAGCGGGCACGGGCAGCGTGTGCTGCGCTTCTTCGGAGATTCCGATCTCTACGCGGAATTCGAAAAGCTGGGCGACGTGCCGCTGCCGCCGTATCTGAAGCGGCCCGACGATCCCGAGGACCGCGAGCGTTACCAGACGGTCTTCGCGCGCGAGCGGGGTTCCGTGGCGGCGCCCACGGCGGGCCTGCACTTCACGCCGGAGATGCTCGAAGCCTGCCGTACATCCGGCGCGGACATCGCGTACGTGACCCTGCACGTCGGCCTGGGAACGTTCCAGCCGCTGCACGAAGAGCAACTGACGAGCGGACGTCTGCATCCCGAAACGTATTCCATCGGCAGCGAGAGCCGCGAACGGATTCGAGCGGCGCAACGCCTGATTGCGGTGGGCACCACAAGCGTGCGGACGATAGAAACGGCCGCGCTCACGGGACGCGAATGCGGCGAGACGGAGCTTCTCATCGCGCCGGGCTTCGAGTTCCGCCGGACCGGCGCGCTGCTTACCAATTTTCATCTGCCGCGGTCGAGCCTGCTGTTGCTGGCAGCGGCCTTCGCGGGGCGCGATCTGGTGATGCGGGCCTACGAACACGCCGTGAGCAGCCGTTACCGCTTCTATTCGTATGGCGATTGCATGCTGATTTTGTAACGATCGCGCTCCCGTTCCGTGCGAATGAATCGGTTCGTCCAGGAAAACAGAGCGCGATTCTCCTTACATCTGCTCCTGTAACATCGAAGCGAGCAACTCTTGCGTCTTCGCCCAAACGCCGCGCCGGCGCCACTCTTCCAATGTGACGCGCTCGCATTGGTGCAGATCTGCTTCAAACGTTGTGCGGAGCTTCTGAACGGACGGCGGGTCAAAGAAGCAGACGTTATTTTCCTCATTGTGCGCGAAGGAGCGGTTATCGAAATTCGTCGTTCCAACCGTGGCCCAGATGCCATCTACGACCATGATTTTGTGGTGGAGCATCGTGCGATTGTACTCGTAGACTTCCACGCCACCCTCAAGTAACTTCCCGTAGAGTTGCGTAGCGCTACGGCGCACCAGCTGGTTGTCGTTGTAGATGCCAGCCACCATTATTTTGACATCGACTCCGCGCTTTTTTGCTTCGATAAGGGTGTCGATCGCCGCCCGGTCTGGCACGAAGTAGGGATTTGCAATGTAGATCAGCCGTCGCGAGCAGACGATTCCGAAGTAATACATAATGCGCACGGAAGAGGCGCCCGTCTCGGGAGAGCTCAGAATAGTTTGCAGCTCCACGCTTCCAACCTCCCTCGGAGGCGGGTAGAACTCGAATCCGCTCACCAACTCGCCTGTAGTCTCCAGCCAGTTCTGCGCAAAGCCGGTTTGCAGCGGGAGCACGGCGGGACCTTCCATTCTGATTTGGATGTCCCGCCAGTGGTCCGGGTCCTGCGCGTGTCCCCACCAGTGGTCGGCTATTCCCGCCCCGCCCGTAAAGGCAACGTGGCCATCAATAATCAGCGACTTTCGATGCGTGCGGTTATTGAAGCGTCCGAGCGAGTACCACCGGATCGGATTAAACCAGGCAATCTGGCATTCGCCGGCCTTGAGTGTTCGCAGGATATCTTCGCCGATGCCGGAGGATCCGATCGCATCTAGCAAGAGTTTCACCTTTACGCCCTGACGGCTCTTCTCCGCCAGCGCCTGTGCAAACTTCTGGCCGGTCTCACCCGCCCAGTAAATGTACGCCTCGACTGTGATCGAATGATTCGCCTCCTCAATTGCCTCCAACATTACCGGATAGAACTCGTCGCCATTGTTGAAGATCTCCAGCCGATTGCCTTTTAAATACGGGACCCCGGTCGCACCGACGATGCTGCTGCAGAATTCGTCCGAGTTCAACGAGTACTCATGATCCAAGCCATATTGTGGTGCAGACTCCCGCGGGGCGATGAGGTGGGTGATGAATGCCATGACACCCGCTCCGATGGCCCATCCCCACCGCTCGAACAAGGCGAGTACTATGCCGAGTAGAGCCCAGAGCCACCATGACCAAAACACTCGCCGTAGACGGTCACCCAGCGTAGGTGTTCCCTTCGGTTGTCGTTTGCGAGGATCGATGGAAAACTGCCTGCGGAGTCGCCGCGGGATACCCCGAAACTTGTGTCGAGCGGGCTTACCATCAAGGCTCAGAGGCAAACTATGTTTCTTGGCGCTCTGCCTCATGTCTCGATTAGTCCGAGCGGCACTCCGCAACGAGGACGCATGTGGCGAGTTCTTTTCCTCCTCGTCCAGTTCTGTGGAACCGCCACCACGAACCTGAGCAGTCTAGCAGCCCACTTGATTCAATAAAAACCAAAGCAAGATCAGGCTGCCGGGGACACCAAGCAGCCAAGCAATACCGTATTTCATGTTTTCCCTCCTCCGCTATACAGCGTCAGTCTCCGACTCCGGAGAGTCTCCGGACCAAATCGCGCACGCCCCGTTGAAACGGCGCGACAAGAGTACCACCGCTTCGCGCGCACGCAAGACGGCTCCTCGGAAGCTCGATTATCGAAAGGCACTCGGTCTCCGTGAGGGCACCGGAAATGAAACTCGTGAACGGCTCGAAGCGGCGTTTCTCGGGATTGCAAGGTGCTCTAGAGCGAACTTCGCGGCATACGCTCCGATTGTTCCTACGGGAGTGTTGCGGCGGCGAGCTTTGACGGCGCCCTCGTGCCATTCGGCCACAAAACTCTGATGCGGGCCGGCGTGGCCGGCGTACCGAACGCAGCGAGCACACGAGTTGCCCGGCTGGTCGGTGTTACAAAGCTGCGTTCTTAAGCTCTCCATATGCGTCCCCCTTCTAATTACTGCTGCACGGCTCCAATAGCGAGAACGGCGCGTGCGTCGGCGAAGGCCGAAGGCTCGAGAAGGAGCTGCCGATCGCGATGCTTGATGGTCAGTTCCGTCGTTCCCAGCAGCGGCGTACTGGAGGTCGTGTCACTTCTCGCTGCGACCCGTGCCCCTTTTCTACCTCTTCGAACTCGCGAATGACCAGCAGTTTTCCTACCCACAGGGAGAGGCTCGCTGTGGGACGTCCCTCGAGCTTGATCAAGGTGTAGCTCCCAACATCGATCCATGCGCGTCCCTGTAATAAGTACTTGCTGTTCGGCGGGGAAGCATCTCCAGTACGTAACAGTTCCGGCCTTTAAGAGTGTCGGTCCCGCGCAACTCGACTTTGAGTTCGCGCTCGTCACTGCGGTTTCGGCGGCCGGGAGGCGACTCAGCTGTGCTTCGCCTTCGGGCAGTTTTTTAAAGACCCGTTGATATACGTCCTGCGATCCAATGACGTTTAAGACTTCGTAACTCGTCGCGGCAAGCTCGCGATGAACCACCCGTACGTCCATCTCTGGTTCTCGTTTAAACCGATCATTTCGAAGCGAATAGTGCCGAATTTCGGTATAGGGCATCGACGGCTCAGCTGTCTTCGAGGCCTGCTCCACCTTCTGTAGAATCTGCGCTCCCGAGAGTGTAACCGCGTGCTCCGATTCCCCGCCATTGCATGACGGCAAAATGAAAGCGAGTAGGACCGCCATCTTTAAAACGTGCAAATGATCACTCACGATGCCTGGCTCTCGTATCCTGCCGCATACCGAGCACGAGCGGAACTGAGCACTTCTGGTGCCAATTCAGTACTGAAGATGCCGCAGCGAGCGCTCATGTACCGGCGCATACCGACCATACCGCCGTGGCACATCACGCCCTCAGTGCTGATCAGCGTTGCGATCTATACGCAGAGGTTGCGGACGTACCGAACGCATGGAACGTACCGTGCAACTGATGCGGGCGGTGTCCGGAGATGATAGCCAAGAGTCCGATTCAGCTAGGCGGACACTGATCCGTCAGCACCGAGTCTGCGCAGTTCGAGTCCATGATGACAGCATCGTCGCTTACCGGGTGACGAAGCTTCTCACGTTCGATTTGGCAGATTCCAAACCTACGACAGCATCACTCTGGTCGATCCGAAATCCCTGTAACCGGGAGGGCGGCGCCGGGTTTCTTTTGTGAGGTACTGTATCGGTTATGCATTCCAGGCGCATGTTCATCGGCGGGCTGGCTGGAAGCGCTGTGCGGGCGCTGCGAGCGGACAATGAAGATCTCTGCTGGCTCACGCTGGAACAGGCAGGGGAGATGGTCCGCCGGAAGAAGACCTCACCTGTCGAGCTGACACGAGCATGTCTGCACCGCATCGAGAAGCTCAATCCGTCCTTGAATGCCTTCATCACTGTGACGGCCGACACAGCCCTCTCGCAGGCAAAGGAGCGCGAAGCGGAACTCAGGGCGGGCCGCCCCCGCGGCCCGCTGCATGGAATCCCGATCGCGCTGAAAGACCTCATTGACACCGCCGGTGTGCGCACCACCGCAGGCAGTAAGGAATGGGCGGATCGAATTCCCACTAAAGATGCCGAAGTGGTCCGGCGGCTCAAGGAGGGCGGCGCAATTCTGCTTGGCAAGCTCAATATGGACGAGTTTGCATACAACTACACCGCCGAAACGAGCGCATACGGCCCCAGCCGGAATCCGTGGGACCGTCAGCGGTCGCCCGGAGGAAGCTCCGGGGGGTCGGCGGTGGCGGTTGCAGCGGGTATGTGTTTCGCCGCCCTCGGTTCCGATACCGGCGGATCCATCCGGCTGCCGGCCGCCCTCTGCGGTATCTCCGGCTTCAAACCCACCTATGGCCGCGTAAGCACGCACGGCGTCGCGCCGCTCGCATGGTCGCTCGATCACCTCGGGCCAATGTGCCGCACCGCGCGTGACGCCGCCTCGATGTTCAGCGCCATGGCGGGTTTGTCTTCGCCCGGTAGACTTGTGGATCGGGACATCAAATCCGTCCGGCTCGGCGTCCCGCGCGCTGTGTTTTACGAGAAGCTGCACCCGGAAGTAGAGAGCACTCTCGTGGAAGCGGTCAGAGCACTGGGCCGCCTGACCTCCGGAGTGCGCGAGGTGCGGCTTCCGGAGTTACAGCGCTCTTCAGAACTCTCCGAGTTTCCGTTGGCTTATGTCCGCATTATTAGCGCCGAAGCATACGCCTTTCATGAGGAGACGCTCAAGCGGGAACCAAGCCGGTACGACCCCCGGACGCGAAAGACGATCGAGGCCGGCGCGACGATCACCGCGGCGGAATACGTCCATGCGCGACGCGAGATGGACCGGCTGCGCGCCGAATCGGCTCGCCTTTTCGAAGAGGCAGACCTGCTTGTAACTCCCGCGGCCCCGGCGCCTGCATTTGTGCTCGGCGAGCCGGCGGGCTTGATCTTTCTGCGCAACGCGGCGCCCTGGAATCTGTACGGCCTGCCCTCGATCTCAATTCCGTGCGGATTCACGGCCGGCGGGCTGCCGGTCGGAATGCAAATCACTGGAGCCGCGGGCCGCGACGATCTGGTGCTGTCAGCGGCAGCCGCTTACCAGCGCGTGACAAACTGGCACGCCCGGCATCCGTCAATCTAACGCGACTGCAAACGTCACGCCACCAACCCCGGATCGCCCATCGTCATCTCCTGAAGAATCCGCTCCTTACGGCTCTGCGCTGTGGCTAACGCGGATTGGAACGCGATCCAGTAGACCACCCCAGCCACTACCGCCGCGAAACCGAGCAGCAATACAAACAGGGTGTCGCTGCCGGCAAACTCGCGGGCCAGATAAGCCATCGCCAGCGGAAACACGACCAGCGGATACACGACGAAAAGAAGAAGCTGGGCTCGCGCCGCGCCCCAGCCACCTGCTTTTTCATCGTGTATCGGTTTTGGGAATCGTACCGATACCAGGTTGCCCACGGAAATGAGATTTACCGACACGATTACCGTGAACGCCAGAGCTTCCGCCAGCTTACCCGGGGTCAAGGGGATGCCCAGCAGCCGGCACTCGGCCACTGCGATGCCGGTGAGAAGCAGCATGTAAACCAGGGAGGCCAGGTTCTTCCCCGCGAGGATCTGGGCCATGGAAACGGGCCACGCGTACCAGGCCTGGACCGCGCCCCGATCAAAGCCGAACGTATTCCAGTACGTGACCTGTCCCAGCAGCATCAGCACGTAACTGCACGTGAAGAGGGCGCCGTTTTCGGCTGCCCAGCCCTCCCCATGCCGGCCGGGAAGCGCCAAAGGCCACCAGATGAACAGGCCCATCACGAACACAGAACGAAACCGGCGCATGCGGCCGATGAACCGCAGTTCCTTCTCGACAATAGCCGCCAAAGGATCGCGCAAAACAAGAGAAGGAAGCTGTAAGGCTCGGAGATGCCAGGAAGATTTCGCTGCGTCTTGCCGCGCCGCCGGAGGCTCGAAGCGGAGCGCTTTGAGAAACTGCGTCCAGGAAAATGCCGTTGCCAGCGCCATCCAGACCGCCGCCACAGCCACGGCAAGCAGCCGATCCGGCCCGAGCGCCAGTTGGACCAGTGCGGTCCAGGGCCAGAACCAGCCTGAGATGCGCTCGAAGACGGACGGCCAGCCGGGCAGGTGCTTTTCGGCAAGCGCGAGCAGCGGCGGGGCCATGGCCAGGAGAGTTATCAACCCGATCACCAAGGCCCGCATCCATCGGGGAGTGAGCAGGCGCTCCAGCAGATTGCGCAGTCCGGCCGCCGTTAAAAGGTTGAAGAGCAGAAACAGCAGCAGCGGAACGGCGACCCAGGCGCACTCCGCCAGCCGCACTTGCGAATTACGGACCAGGCCCGCAAACACTCCCGCCAGCAGCAGCGGCGCTTCAAGGCCCGTGGCCAGCCGGATCAGCAAATCCGCCATGAACAGCCGCGCGGTTGAAATCGGATAGACAAGAAGCCGGGCGGGATTCAGCACGCTTCCCGAGGTTGCGGCCATCAGCGGGAGAAACTGCCACAAGAGAAGCAGCGCGAACAGCGCAGACATCAGCCCGCGCTCCAGGTCGTGGCGAGTTTCCATCTCCGCAAGCCAGAGATGCAGCGAAAAGGCTAGCGCCGTCCAAAGCCCGTACCAGAGCGCGAAAAGGAGCGCGCGCAGCAGCACCTGCCGCCCTCCCGCCGAGAGCAGCATCCGTACCTGTGCGCCGAGGATGGCGCGGATCACAGCCACTCCGGTTTTCCGAAAGCCCGCTCGCCGCCCACCAGGCGCACGAAAAGATCCTCCAGCGTCTCCTCGCCGCGCCGCAAGTCCGCCGGACTGCCCTCGGCCACCAGAACCCCGCGATTCACGATCGCTACCCGGTCGCAGAGACGCTCCACCACTTCGAGCACATGTGAGGTGAGAAACACCGTGCTGCCCTGCCGCACGCGATCGAGAAGAATGTCCTTCATCAGGCGCGCGCCCACCGCGTCCACACCTTCAAACGGCTCGTCCAGCAGGAAGAGCTCCGGATTGTGAATCAACGCCGCCGCCATGGAGAGCCGCTTGCGCATGCCCTTCGAGTACTCGCCGGTCTGCCGGCCGCTGTCCTTGGAGAGCTCGAACAGGTCCAGCAGAGACCGCGCGCGCTCCACCGCCGCTCCGCGCTCCAACCCGTACATGCGGCCGGCAAACTCCAGGAACTCCAGGCCCGTCAGACGATCGAACAGCAGCGATTCCTCCGGCACAAGGCCAATGCGTTTCTTGATTTCGAGCGCCTGTTCGGGCATCCGCAGTCCGAGCACCTGGATCTCTCCGGAGGCCGGCTCTATTAAGCCGGTCAGCATGCGCAATGTGGTGGATTTGCCCGCGCCGTTAGGACCCAGGAATCCGAAGAAGCTGCCCCTGGGAATGGAGAAGCTCAGGCGGTCTACCACGGCCCTGCCTCCGTAGATCTTGGTCAGGCCGGAGACGGCAAGGGCCGGCGTGGGGGTTTCCATGCGATCTTTCCATGATAAGGCGCTGACGGCGCCACAATGTTCGGTGCCATAATATTCAGTCATGTCTTCCCGGAATAATCCGCAATCCAGCCGGCGTTCGTTTGTCCAAGCGCTTGGCGCCGCGCTTCCAGCGGCCGGCAGTGTCCTTCAGGGCGCGCAAGCCTCCGCTGGCAGGTTCATCGAGAATGTTACGTTTGAAGAGCGGCCCGCCTTGCTGCTCTCGAACGACAAGCTGCAGTTGACGGTCCTGAAGACCGGCGGCGCAATGGCCGATCTGATCCTGAGCGACGATGCGGAAAAGCTCAGCCCCATGTGGAATCGCACGCGGATGGAGCGCGAGAGCGGGCAAAAACCATCCCCCGGATTCTCCATCGGTCACTTCGTCTGCGTGGACGGCTTCGGCCCCGTTTCCCAGGAGGAACGCGGCGCGGGCATGCCTGGCCACGGCGAGGCGCACACGCTGCCCTGGGAGATGCGCTATTCAGGCAAAGAGGGCCGAACCGCCACCGCTTCCTTCACTGTGCGCCTGCCACTGGTTCAGGAGACCTTCACGCGCACACTGCGCATGGTGGATGGAGAGAATGTGGTGTACGTAGAAAGCGAGCTCGAGAACCTGCTCGCCTTCGACCGTCCCGTCTGCTGGGCGGAACATGCGACCATCGGCTCGCCTTTCCTCGAGCCGGGAGTAACCGTGGTCGATATGTCCGCGCGCCGGGCACGCGTCAGGCCGTATCCCGCTAAGCCGGGGCCGATGGTGCGCCGGTTGAAATCCGCGGCCGATTTTACGTGGCCCACTGCGCCGGGCGCATCCGGCGGGAAGATAGACCTCCGCGCCGCGGTTCTGAATGCCATGGGTCACACCACTTGTCTCATGGATCCCTCGCGCAAACAGGTCTTCGTTACCGCGCTGCATCCTGGGAAGGGACTGGTGCTCGGTTACGTGTTCCATCGCGAAGAGTTTCCGTGGCTTCAGAGCTGGGAGAACTATCCGCCCACGGGCAAACTGGCCCGCGGCCTTGAGTTCTCCACGCAGCCTTTCGATGTGTCGCGCCGCGAGGCCGTCCAGACCGGCACGATGTTCGACACGCCCACATATCGCTGGCTTCCTGCGAAATCCAAGATCGGTGCGCGCTTCCTGATGTTTTACGCGCGCACTCCCGAAGGGATGAACCGCGTGGACGACGTGCGCCACGAAGGCGGCCAACTGATCGTGGAGGACCGCAAGGCGCGCAAGCAGATCACGCTGGCCGCCTCGTTACCGCTGTAAACGAGTGTAGTGTCTACGAATTGCCTGGACAAATCGAGTCAAGCGGTTCACGCCAAAATCTGTGTTCATCAGCGTTAATCGGTGGCCAATCATAATAGGACTGAGAGGTATTGGTTTAGGACGGCACATGAATATTGGCCGCCGATGAACACGGATGAACGCGGATTCGATTCGCTGACCGAGCGCGTGCTTGCTGCCGTGTTCGAGGTCTCCAATACGCTTGGGGCCGGATTCCTCGAGAAAGTCTACGAGCGTGCTCTGTTCCGAGAACTCGGCCTTCGTGGCATCCGGGCCACAGCCCAAGCTTCATTTGCAGTAACCTACAAAGGCCACTATGTCGGAGAATACTTTGCCGATATCGTCGTCGAAGACGTGCTGGTGATCGAGCTGAAATGTGTGGAGCGCCTCGCCAACGAACACACGGCGCAATGTCTCAACTATCTTCGAGCATCCGGCCGGACGCTCTGTCTTCTAATCAATTTCCAGAAGCCCAAAGTCGAGTGGAAGCGTCTCGTCCATGGATTTCAGATTCCCGAGCCGCTTGAGGCGCCGCCTGTGCCGGGGTAGACGGGACCTGGCTTGTCCATCTATTTCCTGGACACTACACTAATACTACTGTGTTATAAACGGCGCGCGCAGCAAAAGGGGCAGCAGGGGAGATGTTG
>JBBDWK010000102.1:0-24067 GCA_040902885.1 Bryobacteraceae bacterium
CCAGCTTCACCCAGCGGGCCGGCATCGCGGCGCTGCGCGGCCCGCAGGAGCCGGTTGAGCGTATGGTAGCGGAGTTTCGCCGCCGCCGCGACGCCTTTTGCGACGGTCTGAACGCCATCCCCGGCATCCGTTGCGCCCGGCCCGGCGGCGCCTTTTACGCCTTCGCCAACGTCTCGGGGATCGGCCGGTCCTCCAAGGAGCTCGCCGATTATCTTCTCAGCGAAGCTGGAGTCGCCTGTCTCAATGGCGGAGCCTTCGGGACCTACGGGGAAGGCTATCTCAGGTTCAGCTACGCCAACTCGTACGAGAACCTGATGCAGGCCGTGGAGCGCATACATTGCTCAATTAAGCGGCTCACTTAAGGGTCGCTAGGGTCGCGCCCCAGCCGCCCGCCTCGGGCGGGGCGTCGCCGAACCAATCCACGAAGGGCATGCGCTCCAGAACCGACCTGACCATCTCGCGCTGCACGCCAATTCCTCTCCCGTGAACGATCCGCAAGGCTTTGAAGCCCTGCGCGTAGGCCTCTTCCAGGTAGGCCTCGAGAACGGCCCGGGCATCGCGGGGCGGCACGGAGTGCATGTCGAAGACGTCGGCCACCGGGATGCGGAAGGGTTCTTCGCTCATTGACATTCTTAAGATAACAGGGCGCCGGCGGGCTTTGCCGTTAACATTTCAAGGGGTCGGAATCGACAGTAACCCCGCGTTCCTTGCCATTCAATGAAAACTATTGACTCCAGTTGCAAAGCTGTGATTCAATCGGGATCTTGTAGTAGAGTCCTAAGGGCGCTGAGCCGCGCGCGTAAGCAAGCGGCTTTGCCTGGGCCGATGGAAAGCGGTACGAGGATGGAAATCGTTCTATCCACAAGAATTTCTCTTGACAGGGGTTCTTGGGTTGGGATATCTATAGATGTACCGCGTTAGTCGCTCGATGCAATTTTGCGCTTCAATCCCGCGAGCACAGCATGCAGAACTGGAAGAGCAGTTAAAACGATAAAGAGAGAATGTGATCTCGCAGGTGTAGTTGGTAGTGCTCCGCAAGCCCACTTGAGGGCTGACGGAGAATCTGTCTCCGCCCGACACGGAGAAGTTCCCTAAGTAGTGACGCACGTTCAAGAAGTTAGAGGTTCAGGTTGAGAGAGAACTTCGACCGATTCCAATTTGAAATCTTCAAGGAGAAGGAAATGGCAGATTTTCGCAAGTTGTTTCTTGCGTTTACCGTCGCCGCGCTGCTGGTAAGCACCGCCACTACGGCTAACGCGCAGGCCCTGACCTGTGCCGCCAGCGCCGCGCCGAATATCGTGCGCAGCGAGGGCATCACGGAGTTGCTGGGCGACATCATTCTGGATTGCAGCAGCGGGGGCGTAGCTCTCCCGGTGTCCAATTACAACATCCAGGTCACGCTGAACACGGCCTTCACAAGCCCATTCATCACCGACCCGGCCACCGACGCGCTGCTGACAGTTGGCAACGCGCCATTTAACGTTTCGAACGCCTATGCCGGCCGCCGCGCCAGTTCGAACACGGTCCTGTTCCAGGGAGTGCGCATCGAGCCGGGCGGCACCACCTTCACGCTCCGCGTCACCAACATCCGTGCGGATGCCGCAGCGGTCTCGCCGAGCACCATTACCGCCACGCTTTCCACTCAGAATGTCGTGGTGGGCGGAACGGCGCTTCCGGTGAGCAACGCGGTCTTGACCGTGGGTTCTCCGCAGCTAGGCTTGGCCTTCCGCGTCCGCAGCCGGACCGATGGCAGCGGCGCTCCGTTCAACATCCTGCAGTGCGCGGACCAGAACGAGGACCTCGCTGGAGATCCGACGGACGATGTGACTGCTAGCGATCAGGGCATCGCCTTCAACGTCCAGTTCCGCGAGCAGCAGTTGGCCGCGTTCAAGACGCAGGCGCAAGAGGCCGGCTTTACACCCGCCGCCAGCACCATCAGCAATGCCGGCGGTACCATCACCACTACAACTTCGTTCGGTCAAGCCACCAACGGCACCAGACTGCGCGGGGTGTTCAATAACGTTCCGACGGGCGTCCAGATCTTTGTGACCACCCGCGATGTCGTGGCCGGCACCACCCAAACGACCCCGGCTACTCCGGGAGTTCCGAGGGCAGTTCTGGTTACCACCGACATCAATGGCGCGGGCAACCCCATTCCTGCGGGTACGGTGTTCCCGGCCGAAGGGCCTGTCGGATCCGGCGGCACAGTCGATAACCCGAGTACTACGGGCCCGGCTAGCTATAACATCGCTCAGGTCACCATTAACGGTGGCACGGGAGTTGCCGTATGGGAGATCGTCACTACCGATCAGGCACTTTCGGAAGACGTGAGCTTCGGCGTAGTGCTGGCGTTCGCGGCCGGCGCGCCCGGACTGGGTACTTCAACGGTTGGCGGAAGCTTCGCTCCCATCAGCACGGTCCGGACCTCGGCTGTTGCCGGCTCCCCGCCGAGCGGTCAGCCGATTCCGCGCTTCGTCGATTCTTCCACGGCGAACAACGCGTTCACCATCGGCTCCTGCGTCACGAACCTGCTGTTCCCGTTCGTGACCAACCAGGCTGGGTTTGATACGGGCATCTCGATCGCGAATACTTCGCAGGATATCTTCGGGACCGCGGCTCAGACCGGCACTTGCACGCTGAACTACTTCGGCGGCACGGCTGGAGGCGGCGCTGCTCCGGCGGCTCAGACCTCGCAGAGTGTCCCGGCGGGTAGTTCAGTCGTGTTCACCACTTCCTCCGGCGGCAACCTCGGTGTAGCTGCCACGCCGGGCTTCCAGGGCTACATGATCGCCCAGTGCAACTTCCGCTTTGCGCACGGCTTCGCCTTCATCAGCGACCAGGGCGCACGGAACCTTGCCATGGGTTATTTGGCTCTCGTGATGGATCCTGGTACCGCTCCGCGCGATACCAGCAGCCAGGGTGAATCCTTCGGTCAGTAATCCAAACTGAAGGTTGGCCTAACACTTGAAAGAGGGGAGATCCGCTCCCCTCTTTTTTTGTTTCTGCCCCGCACAATAAGGTTCCCATTGCCGTCCATTGATGTTAGACTAGCCCTTGCCCCGCGTCGTTATACCATTCCCATTTGAGGCTACGTATGACCCCTCGACTGTTCAGGCTGTGGACTCTTCTTTCCTGTCTGGTATTCGCCTCCGCTTCCCAGGCCCGGAACGTATTCGTGATGCCGGGCAGCTCCGGCGGGCCGCTCGTCAACATCTACTCGGCCGATCCGCTGGCGGCTGCGGGCAGCTTCACCGCGACTGCTTCGGCATTTCGCGTCTTCAGCAACTCCACTGAGAGCAAGTTCTATGTCGTCTCGGCCTCCACCACCGACTCTGTCGTGATTGTCGATGCCACGGGGAACGTGCTCCGAAGGTATAACTTCGCGGAACCTCCCCGCGCTGCCACCGTAACCCCGGACGGCCGCCGCCTGCTGGTGGCCGCGGACACGCTGCGGATCATCGATATCATTACGGACAACCAGTTATCGTTTACTGGCGATGTCGGCACCTCGCCGATAGACGTGGAGGCCAGCAACGATTCGAGCCGTGCCTTCGTGCTGAGCGCAGCCTCCAACCGTTTGACCGCGGTCAACCTGGCATCGAATTCCGTGATCGGATCACCGATTACGATCCAGGGCGTTGCCACCGGCGTCGCGCGCGCGCCCAGCGATCTGCTTTACGTCACTGCTCCCAACCGGATCTTCGAAATCGACGGCCGGACGATGACCTTGCGGACCGAGATTCCTCTGAACGACTTTCCCGGTAAGATGGTCTTCACGCCAAACGGCGCGCGAGGCATTTCCGCAAATCAGAACCCGTTCACCGGGTCCCTTCTGGTAGTCCTGGAGACGGCGACCCGGACTGTAACGCGGTACTCGAGCGGACTCGCCCCTGGGGTGACTCTGGAAAAGCTGGTTCCGGCCGGGAACAACCGGGTGTTCGGATTGTCAACAGGCGGAAGATCGATCTACGAGATCTCCTTCAGCCCGGCCACGGTATCGGCTGCCAGTTTCGGCGGATTCAGCAACACGGCAGGCACTGCGGACTTGGTGGTATCCGACGAGCAGGGGTCGTCTCTCGCTCCGAATGCCCGCTTCCTGTACGCCGCTAACGGAACGAATCTGTATCGGGTCGACTTGAGTTCCAACCAGGTGAGCGGACAGGTCTCCTTGCCATCCACGCCCGGCGCACTGTCGTTTACCGGAGCGGCCTCCCTTGGACCGCCTGCGGCGTTTATTGCATACAACCAAACTCAGAACATTGGAACCACCGCCACGGCTCTCCCGCTTGTCGTCCGGGTATTGGACTCGAGTTCGCGTCCCGTGAACAATGCCTCTGTCGTCTTCACCACCACTTCCTCCGGCCTGGTGATTCAGGGGACCAATCAGCTTGCGAACACCCAGGGAATCGCGCAGGTTTTTGTGACCACGCCCAGTACTCCGGGAACCTATTCGGTGACTGCAACCGTTGCCGGAGGGGCCGCGCTGGTCGCAAACTTTACCCTGAATGTCGCCACGGGGGCGGCCGGGGCGGCCGCCGTCCTTGAAATGGTCAGCGGAAACGGCCAGATTGTGCAGCAAGGGAACACATCCCAGGAGCCGCTCAAGATTCGAGTGACGGACACGAATGGGCTGCCGGTCTCCGGCGCGCCCCTCGTCTGGTCGCTTTCGGGTTTCGGGCAGCTTCTCGGCTCCGCGGCCAATACCGATGCGAACGGCGAGGCTACGACTTTGTTTATCGGCGCGTCCGGCCTGTCTGCTTCCACGGTGCTGCAATCGACTATTAGCGTTACCTCGGGCAGCCTCTCCGAGACTTTTGTGATCACCACCCTGGACGGCCTGCCCATCTTTGAGTTGCTAATACCCTCGGAGGACGCTCCCAGCTTGACCCTGGGCGCGGGAGAAACGGCCAGTGGGGCAATCCAGGTTCGGGTCACCAATTCGAGTAACTCGATACTCTCGCAGGTCGGCTTGCGAGTCTCCTTCTCCGGTGATCCGGCCGTAAGGCCATCGGCGGCCTGCGTAGGCGACGGCGGAACCGCCTTGTCGGACGGAAACGGCATCGCAAGCTGCGACCTGACGCTTGGCCCGCGAACCGGCTCCACAACCCTGGTAGTTAACGTCGGCGGCACGACTTTCCGGACGATACCCCTTACAGTTCGGGCAGGCGCTCCAACCAACATCCGTCCGACCCAGGGGAACAATCAGCGAGGCAATCCGGGGCAATCTCTTCCGCTTGCGCTGGTTGCGGAGGTGACGGATGCTTCCGGAAATCTGATCGTAGGCGCCGAAGTGCAATGGGAGGTCGCGACCGTAGGCACAGTGACCTTGAGCAACGTCGTAAGTCGCGCCGACCTCAACGGCAGGGTATCCGCACTCGCCACCCTGGGATCGACGCCGGGGCCGGTTGTAGTGCGGGCTCGCATCGGCTCCGTCGTAGGTACGTTCACTCTAGAAGTCGCAGCGCAGGTCTCGCGATTCAGCAAAGTATCCGGGGATCTTCAGAACGCGGCGATCGGCCAGAGCTTCGCGCAGCCACTGGTTGTCGAAGTCATCGACAACTCGAACGTTCCCGTGCCGAACACCACCGTTACCTTCCAGGTGACGTCGGGCGTTGCTACTCTGGCGAATCCAGCGGCTGTCACGAATGCCGAAGGCCGCGCTTCCACGGCCGTCCAAGCGGGTGCGTCGGCCGGGCCCATCGTAGTCGTCGCCAGCCTGGGCAATTTCTCCGTTACCTTCAACCTGTCGGCTCGCCTGCCGGGACCGGCCATCTCCGCCGCCAGCATTGTTAATGGGGCCGGAGGCCAGCCGGGCATCACGCCTGGCGGGGTCGTAACGATTATCGGAGGAGGCATCGCTCCAGGTATTCAGGGGAGCGTGGTCGCCAATCTGGTAACCGGTCCGCTGCCCACCACGCTGGCTAACGTTACGGTCACCATCGGCTCTATTCCCGCGCCTATCTACGCCGTCTCGAATGTCAACGGGCAGGAGTCGGTAAGTGTGCAGGCGCCCTTCGAGCTCGTTCCCGGAACCACCACGGTGGCCGTCCAGGTTGGGACGGCATCCGCGAGCGTGCCGAATGTGCCGGTGCTCGAGTTCCAGCCGGGCATCTTCCAGACAGCCGGGCCAGGCGCCAGACTCATCGGAGTTCTCGTGAAAACGGACGGCAGCTACGTCAGCGGCGCCAATCCGGCTCGAGCGGGCGATGTGATCCGCATGTACGCGACCGGACTCGGACAGGTAGCGCCCGGGACCGGCACGAACCGCGCCGGGATTGTGGGCCAAGCTGTCGCGGCACAGGTGGTTGTGGGCGTGAATGACACGGGCGTGGAGGTGCTCCGCGCGGAGTACGCTCCCAATCTGATCGGCGTATACATCGTGGACTTCCGGATTCCGGAGAACACGGCCACGGGAGCGGAACGTCCGCTTGCTCTGGCTATCGGCACGCCGAACGGTCTGGTTTTCGGCAACCCATCGCTAATTCCGATACAGTAGTGGGAAGACCTCCCTGCCTTTCTGGACAGGCAAGGAGGTCTGTCCAGCTTTTATATGCGTCGGTCGTTTCTTCTCCTCGTCTTCGCGGGGCTTCTGCATGCGGAATCGGGTCCGGTGGACCGCCTTCTTCCGGCTACCGCTGCGGTTGTCTCCGACGCCAGATTCGCCCGCCGCGCCTATCTCGACCTCTGGGGACTGTTGCCTTCTCCCGAGGAATTGAACTCGTTCGTTCAGTCGAGAGAAAGCGATAAGCGCGAGCGGCTGGTCCGCGAGCTGCTCCGCCACAACGCCAACTACGCCGAGCACTGGATCACATTCTGGAACGACCTGCTTCGTAACGACGAAGGCGTCAATTACCACGGCGGACGGAAGAGCATCACCGGTTGGCTGCGGAAGGCGCTCGAAGAAAACCTTCCCTACGATCAGTTCGTTTCCCGGTTGCTGAATCCGGCCGGTGAAGGCGACCCCGATGGCTTCCTGCTGGGCGTGAACTGGCGCGGTGATATCAATGCCAGCCAGACGCCTGTGATGCAGGCCGCGCAGAACAGCGCCCAGGTCTTCCTGGGCGTCAATTTAAAATGCAATTCCTGCCACGATAGCTTCATCAGCCGCTGGTCGCTCGCCGATGCCTATGGGCTGGCCAGCTTCTTCACCGAGGAAAAACTCGAGCTGGTTCGCTGCGATGTGCGGACGGGCAAGCTGGCTCAGCCCAAATTCCTCTTTCCGGCTCTGGGCCGTGTGGACCTCGAATCCGTTCCGCTCGCGGACCGCAGGGCGAAAGCAGCCGAACTGTTCACCCGGCGCGACAACACGTACTTCACGAAAACCATCGTCAATCGGATGTGGAAACGGCTGATGGGGCGAGGCCTCGTTGAGCCCGTGGACGATATCGAAGCGCCGTGCTGGAACCAGCCCCTGCTTGACTATCTGGCAGACGACTTCGCCAACAATGGCTACGACCTGAAGCATCTGATCGGCCGGATCATGACTGCGCGCGCGTATCAGTCGTCCGGCGAGCCGCGCCGCATGACGGCCGAGCAGTTTTCGGATGCGCTTGCTTCCATAACCGGGGAATGGCGTCCGGTTGTCGGGCCGCAAAGCAAGGTGGCCGAGCCGGCGCGCGAGTGGCGGCATGCTTCGAATCCGCTCACACGCAGCCTGGGCCGTCCGATTCGCGACCAAGTGGTCACAGAGCGTCTGTCCGAAGCCACCATGCTCCAAGCTCTGGAGCTGGCGAACGGACTTACCCTGGCGCGCATGGTCGACCGCGGTGCGAAGCGCCTGCTTGGTCAAATCGTGCCGGCGCCGCAAAACCTGTTCGACAGCGGACGAGTCGGTTCGGGATTTGTGATGGTCGACCTCGACATTACGGGTATAGACCAAATCTGGCTCGTGCTGGAAGATTGGGGATCGTACTCTCCCGAGCGCGTTCTGCCGGTTTGGGCCGAAGCCGAGCTGATCGGGCCGCAAGGCTCGACTCCCTGGCAGGATCTCGGACCGGTCCAATTCAAGGAGACGGAATATAGTCACGCGCTGCGCGCGCAACGCGAGATCTCCCAGGACATCGCGGCCAAAGGCTACACGCGATTCCGGGCGGTCGTGGGCGTCGAACGTGCCGCGCTCGCCTCGGACATCAATCCCGCCGTGCGGTTCTTCGTCTTCAGCGAAAAGCCGGATCGCGAGCGGCTGGTGCGGCTGGCGAACGAGCCCCCCAATCAACCTTCGACCGCGCCGGAATTTTCCATCGAGCGCCTTTACCGCCACGCCTTGAGCAGAGATCCAACCGAACGGGAACGCGCGCTCGCGCAGAGATTGACTGCGAGCGGCGCCGAGGGTTTGGCGGACTTGATCTGGTCTCTTGCCATGCTGCCCGAGTTTCAATTTTTGTAGGATGAACCGATGAAGTCGCAAGAGATATCCCGCCGCCTCTTCCTGCAAACCACCTGCGCCGCCACCCTTGCCGCTGCGGTGAAGCCCGTCGCCACGGCCGACACCTTCATCCTGCTCTGGATGGCCGGCGGCATGGCGCAGACCGAAACCTTCGATCCGAAGCCGCATACGGCCTATGAGCCCGGCCTCGCATCCGAGCGTGTGCTCAGCACGTTCCAACCCATCGACACGGCCGTGGATCAGATAAAGATTTCGGAGGGCCTCGAGAAGATCGCCAGCGTGATGGACCGCGCCACGCTGATTCGGTCCTATCGGGCCGGGGACCTCGGATTCATTCTGCATTCAAGGCACCAGTATCACTGGCATACCGGCTACGCCCCTCCGCAGACCGCGGCCATGCCGCACATCGGCTCGGTCGTCTCGCGCGCCCTGGGACCTCGGAACCCCAATCTGCCGGCGTTCATCGATATCGGCCAGAACATGGAGATCGGCGCGGAGAGCGATGCGCTGAAGGCGTTTCACACGGCCGGCTTTCTGGGCGTGGAACACGGCCCCTTCATGATCTCCAATCCCGAGGAGGCCGCCTCCTCCGTCCGCCCGCCGTTGGGCATGGGCGACGAACGGTTCCGCCGCCGCTATGAGGCCTTCCGCAAATTAGCGGCGGAAAGCGAATTTCAGCGGGAATCCGTATCGCGCTCGCTCGAGGCCGCGCACCGCCTGCTCTCCTCGCCGGCGGCCAAGGCGTTCGATCTCTCGCTCGAGCCCTCGCGGAGCTTCGAAATCTACAACACCGGCAGGTTCGGACTCGGCTGCCTTCTCGCAAGACGTCTCACCGAAGCCGGCGCCCGCTTCATCGAAGTCACCAGCGAATATATACCTTTCAAAAACTGGGACACGCACGAAAACGGCCATACGCGCGCCGCTGAAATGAAGCGGCAGATTGACGCGCCGGTTGCGCAACTGGTCCTCGACCTGGAGGAGCGCGGCCTGCTGAACCGCACGATGATCGTACTCGCGAGCGAATTCGGACGCGACATGATGATTGAGGGCAAGCCCGGAAAGACGGTGAAGGACCAGATCATCGTGCCGCCGGTAATGACGGAGCCCAGGCATTACGGCATGCACCGGCATTTCACGGAAGCGGGCTGCGTGCTCGTGTTCGGCGGCGGCTTCAAGAAGGGCTTTCTGTATGGAAAAACCGCCGATGAGCGGCCCTGCAAGACCATCGAAAAACCTATCGGCATTGAAGACCTGCACGCCACGCTCTACGGGGCGATGGGCATACCCGCCGATCTGGCGTATGAAGTGGAGAAGCGCCCGGTACATGTAACGCGGGACGGCAAAGGAAAATCGGTCCGCGAGCTGATGCTTTAGTACAGCTTTCAGCACTCAGCGATCAGCAACACCTGTGAGGCTGAGCGCTGAAAGCTGATGGCTGACAGCTTCGGCTCACATCTTCTCGATCCGAACCTTGGCAATGCGGTTGCGCTCCATGGAGAGAACCGTGAAACGGCGCTCCCCATATTCGACGTTCACTCCCGTATCCGGAATGCGGCCCAATTTGAAGAGGACGAATCCGGCCAGGGTTTCGAAGCCGGCATCCGTAGGAATCTCGATTCCGTACTGCGTTTCCAGATCGCGAATCGGGGTCGCGCCCTCGAGCTCGATTATGGCGTCGGCCGGGAGAGGGGGCAGACGCGTGCTCTCGTCGTACTCGTCCTCGATCTCGCCCACAAGCTGCTCCAGAACGTCTTCTACCGTCAGCAATCCTACGATGGTCCCAAATTCGTCTACCACCACCGCCATGTGCGAGCGTCCGGTACGGAACTCCGCGAGCATCTGGATCAAGGGCTTGGTTTCGGGAACCACGAGCAGTTTGCGCATCAGCCGGCTCACGCGGAACTCGCCGGTGAGACGGGTGGCCGGGTTCGGCCGGCGGCGGGCCTGCCATATCGGCAGCAGATCCTTGTAGTGAAGCAGGCCGACGATCTGCTCGGGGCGGCCATCGTAAACGGGCAGCCGCGAATGCTGGTGCTCGATCATCGTCGCCAGCACCTGGTCCAGCGTGGCTTCGGCGGGGACCGAGATAATCTCGTTGCGGGGCACCATGATTTCGCGGACATAAAGATTGTCCAGATCCAGCGCGCGATTGATCATATCTTCCTGCTGCGCGGGCAGATGTCCGGAAATGCGGCTGGAGCTGACAATCGCCCGCAGATCCTCCTTCGAATGCCCGCCCGCGTAAGTCTCGCCGCGCAGTCCCATCCAGCGTGAGATAGCGGCGCTGGCCTTCTCCAGCACGTAGACGAAAGGCTGGGATACGCGGTAGAAGACCAGCAGCACCGGCGCAATGGTGACTGCCAGCCGGTCCGCCTTCTCGGCGGCCAGATTTTTCGGGACCACTTCGCCGATCACCACGTGCGCGAAGGTCAGGATGAGGAAGGAAAGCACGAAGGCCGCACCGTGCAAAGCGGTCGCGCCCGCGGGAGTCAGGGCCGGATGGAATTCTCGAAGCAACAGGTCGAAGATCGTGCTTGCGCCCGCCCAGCCCAGGCCGAGGCTGGCGAGCGTCACCCCGACTTGAATTACGGAGCGCAGCCGTTCGGGGTTCGCGAGGAGGCTGAGAGCCGCTTGCGCCCCGACATTCCCTTCACCGGACAACTGCCGAAGCCTCGACCGCCGTGCGGATAGAAGAGCCACCTCCGCCGAGGCGAAAAAGGCGTTCGCGCCCACAATGACGATGATCAGAAGGAAACGCAAGCCGTGTTCTGCCGCCGGCCCGCTGCCTCGTCACAGTACAATCAAGAGAGTGGCCTTCAATCGGCTCCTCAAATATATCAACATAGGGATTGCCGTTGTCATTGCGGCCCTGCTGTCGCTGGTTTACTGGTTCGGATACCGCCCGCTTCCCCAAACCTCCGGTCGGGTTGCGGACTTTCTGGCCGAGCGCGCCGCCGTAAACAGGGATTCTTTGGGAGTGCCGCACATACGGGCCGCATCGCTCGAGGACGCTTTGGCCGTCCAGGGTTACGTCACCGCCCAGGATCGCTTGTGGCAGATGGAGGGTCTGCGGCGTCTGGCCGCCGGCGAGCTGGCGGAAGTTTTCGGGCCGGCGATGGTGCGGGCGGATCGCGAAACGCGCGTGCTGCGTCTTCGCCGCATCGCCGAAGCCGCGGCGGAGTCCATGTCTCCTGCCGACCGGGCCGCGTTCGCCGCCTACACGCGCGGCGTCAATCAATTCCTCGTAGATCACCTGGGCCGTCTTCCCATCGAGTTTACGTTGCTTCGGCATCAGCCCCGGCCGTGGCGGATCGCCGACTCGGTGCTGGTCGGCCTATACATGTATCGCACCCTGACGGAATCGTGGAAAAAAGAGGTCGAGAAAAGGACTTTCCTGGCGGCGGGCGATCCCTCGAAGGTGAACTCGCTTTTTCCTGTGCGGACCGGTAACGAAACGCAACCGGGATCCAACGCCTGGGCCGTCTCCGGATCCCGCACTGCTTCCGGCCGGCCTTTGCTCGCCAATGACATGCACCTGGACTACTCGCTTCCCGGCATCTGGTACATGACCCACTTGCAGGCGCCCGGTCTGAACGTCGCGGGAGTGGCTCTGCCCGGGTGCCCCGGCATCATCGTGGGTCATAACGGCCGCATCGCGTGGGGCGTCACGAACCTCCATTTCGATGTCCAGGACCTCTATCTGGAGACCTTTGACAACTCCTCGGGCCGTTATCTCTTCCAGGGAAAGCCCGAGCAGGCGCGGCGCGAGCGCGAAGTGATCCTGGTGCGCGGGGCGGCGCCGGTGGAGACCGCTCATTGGGTGACACGCCACGGACCAGTTGTCGCCGTCGAGGGCCGCCACGCCCTTTCCCTGCAATGGACCGCCGCCACGGCCGAGAGGTTCGAATTTCCGTTTCTGGATCTCAACCGGGCAAACAATTGGGAAGACTTTCTGCGTGCACTCTCGCGGTTCCCCGGGCCGGGTCAGAATTTCGTTTACGCGGACGTTGACGGCAATATCGGATACCACGTCGCGGGCCGGTTGCCGGTCCGGCAGCCGGGACACACCGGCGATCTTCCCGTGGACGGCGCCGCGGGCGAGTTCGAGTGGGAGAGTTTCATCCCTTTCGACAAACTTCCCTCGGCATTCAACCCGCCCAGCGGCATGATCGTGAGCGCCAACCAGAATCCCTTTCCAGCGTCGTTTCCCTATCCCGTGGCGGGCAATTTCGCGTCGCACCATCGCTCGTCGCGCATTCGCGAACTGCTTGCGAAGCGCAACGGCTGGCGCGCGGACGAAATGCTCGCCGTGCAAACCGACATCTATTCGGGCTTCAGCCACTACATGGCGCAGTGCGTCGTGGCTGCGTGGGACCGCCGCAAGCCGAACAATCCGGACCTGAAGCCCGCGGTGGATCTGCTGCGCAAGTGGAACGGCCAGATGCAAAAGGACGCGGCGGCGCCGCTCATCGCAACGCTCCTATACCAGCACCTGCGGAAGGCGGCTGCCGAGAGCGCCGCGCCTGGCAAGGGCACAAGCTACAGTTTCCAGATGGCTCCCTGGGTGGTGGAAACTCTGTTGCGATCCAAGCCGCAAGGCTGGTTTCCGGATTACGACGAGACCATCCTGCGCGCGCTCGGCGACGCGGTGGACGAGGGCCGGCGCATTCAAGGACGCGACATCACCCGCTGGACGTACGGAACCTACATCGGCCTTCACCTGCCGAGTTTGCTGGGCCGTTGGGCGCCGTGGATCGGGCGGTATTTCGAGATCGGCCCCGTCCGTCAAAACGGCTCGTCCACCACGGTGAAGCAGACCACGCGGCGCATGGGACCTTCCATGCGGATGGTGGTGGATCTGGCGGACCTGGAGCGTTCGCTGCTCAACGTGACCACGGGGCAATCCGGGCAGATTCTCTCGAAGCATTACAAGGATCAGTGGAAAGCGCATTACGAAGGGCGCAGTTTTCCGATGCGCTTCGCGGGCGTGGAGAATGGGGATGTTCTGGAGTTCGTACCCGAGCGCTGAGGATGCCGCATGAACCCCGGAGCCACTGAGACGCGGAGAGACCGGTGGTTGAATCCCCCGAACCTGATCACCCTGCTGCGCCTGGTTCTGGTTCCCTTCGTGGTCCGGGACATCCTGCGGGAAGACTACAAATCCGCCGCCGCGATCTTTCTGTTCGCCGCGTTTACCGACGCCGTCGACGGCTTTCTGGCCCGGCGTTTTGGATGGATCTCGCGGGCCGGGGCATACCTCGATCCCGTGGTGGACAAGATCTTTCTCAGCGCCATCTTCATCTCGCTGGCGATCGAGCAGGCGATCCCCTGGTGGTTCGTCGCCCTGGTGTTCGCGCGCGATTTTCTGCTGCTTTTCTCCTCGGCCCTCGCCATGATCTTCACGCGGCTGCGCGCCTTCCCGCCCACCCCGTGGGGCAAATTGAGCACTTTTTTTCAGATTCTCTGCGCCGCTTCGGTGCTTTTTTACAACGCCGTGCCGCTGGCCGTGCTGGAGGCCGCGGCCCGCACCCTGCTCTGGCTGGCCGCCGCGGCTACCCTCTGGAGCGGGATTCATTACGGTTGGGTGGGCGCTCACAGGCTGCGCGGACACCCGGACGATTGACGACAGTTTCAGGCGGGAGTAGTCTAAAAGTGTCGGGGTTAGAATGACGCGATATCTGCCGGCCCGCCACTATTTAACCTTTGGGGTCGCCGCTCTGGCGCTGGCCGGTTTTTCAGCGTGGATCGGCCTCACTTGGCCGCCGGCTTTCATTCCCGCCGTGCTTTTCTTCATCAGCTCCATTCTGCTGGTCCTGTTTGCCTTCCGGCCGCCCATCGAGATTCACGATGGCTGTTTGGTACTCTCCGGGAGGGCGATTCCGTGGATGGACATCCGCCGTCTCGACCGCACCGGCTGGATCTCGCCGCTGATCGTGCGCCTCACGCTTTTCGACGATTCCCGAATTCTGCTGATCTACCCAGGCGACCTGGAATCCTGCAAAGGCCTGCTGCGGCAGCTTCGCCGCTGCTCGCGCGATGCCTTGATCGACGGCGTGCCCTACCGGCAATACTGGGGTGAGGTGTTGGGACCCACCAGCCGGAAGGAGATTCCCGCTCCCCGCTTCCGCGTCCTCAGGCCGGAGGACGAAGCCGAAGTGGAGCGCCTTTACCAGCGGCTGAAGACGGTCGGCAACCTGGACCAGAAGTCTTCCGACGAGAAGTGATCGCGTGGGCCTAAATAAGACCCGCGGCGTTTCGTCGCTTCTGCACACCCTGCGTTCCCTCGGCCCGCATCTCTGGCGCTACCGGCGCGGTCTGGCGTTCGGCATCGCCTGCCTGCTGCTGAAGGACGTCGCCGCGGTGACCCTGCCGCTTCTGATCCGCGGGGGCATTGACGCGCTGACGGTCCGCGATCCCATGCGGACCGTGTTGACCTTCGCCGCTTTTCTGGTGGCCGTCGCGCTTCTCAAGGGCTTGTTTCAGTACGGAATGCGAGTGATCCTCATCGGCATCTCGCGCGACATCGAATACGACCTGCGCAACGATCTCTTCCGCCATCTGGTGACTCTTTCGCCCGATTTTTACGGCCGCCACCGCACCGGCGACATCATGGCCCGCGCGACGAACGATCTCAACGCCGTGCGCATGATGACCGGCCCCGGGCTGATGTATTCCACGGAGACCGGGCTCACCTTCCTTTTCGCCATCGCCGTGATGCTGTCCGTGGACTGGCAGCTCACGCTGCTGGCCGTTGCGCCCGCGCCGCTGGTCAGTCTGGCCGTGATCCTGTTCGGGCGCCGCATCCACGACCGTTTCGAGCGCATCCAGGCCAAATTTTCCGACATCAGCAGCCGCGTGCAGGAGAATTTCGCGGGCGTGCGCATGGTTCGCGCTTACGTTCAGGAAGACGCGCAGTTGCGCGATTTCGAGCGCCTGAACCGCGAGTACATCGACCAGAACATCCGGCTGGTCCGCATTTCCGGGGTCTTTCAGCCTCTGCTCGAAGCGCTGATCGGCCTCACCTTCCTGATCGTGCTGCTCGAGGGCGGCCGGCGCGTGCTGGCCGGCGATATCACGCTCGGCACGTTCGTGATGTTCAACACTTATATGGGTACGCTGATCTGGCCCATGATCGCGCTCGGATGGGTGGTAAACCTGATGCAGCGCGGCAGCGCCTCCATGGAGCGGCTGAATCAGATCTTCCGCGAGCGGCCGACCATCGCCGCCCCTCCGCGGCCGATACCGGCGTCGGACCTGGCGGGAACGGTCGAATTCCGCCGCGTTTCCGTGGACTACCCCTCCGGCCGCGCGCTCGACCGCATCGATCTGCGCATCCCGGCCGGCTCGACGGTGGCTATCGTCGGGCGCACGGGAGCGGGGAAGAGCACGCTGGTGAACCTGATTCCGCGCCTCATGGATCCGGATGAAGGCGCCGTCTATCTGGCCGGCGTCGATCTTCGCGATCTGTCGCCCTCCGAGTTGCGCCGGCAGATCGGCTTCGTGCCGCAAGAGACCTTCCTGTTCAGCGACAGCATTGCCGAGAACATCGCTTTTGGCGTGGAATCGGCAACGCCCGAACAGATCCGCGAAGCGGCGCAACGTGCGGGCCTTGGCCCGGACATCGAGAGTTTTCCAAAGGGCTTCGACACGACCGTCGGAGAGCGCGGCATCACTCTGTCGGGCGGCCAGAAGCAGCGTACCGCCATCGCCAGGGCAATTCTGCGCAATCCCAAAATCCTGATTCTGGACGATGCTCTTTCAAGCGTCGATACGATCACCGAAGAGAACATTCTGAACGGTCTGGCGGAACTGATGCGCGGCCGGACGGTGATTCTGATCTCGCACCGCGTCTCCACGGTACGCCAGGCCGATCGCATTGTCGTGTTAGAAGGCGGACGCATCGTGGAGCAGGGCACGCACTCCGAGCTGATCGGCACCGGCGGGTATTACGCCGACCTGTACCAGAAGCAGTTGCTCGAGGAAGAGCTCGAAGTTGTCGATTAACGCCTACCGTGCCGGCTGCACGGCCCGCAGCACGGGGTAGAACTGCACGAACACGTTATCCACTTTCCCGTGCTCGTTGTGGCAGCTCCAGCAGCGGTCCTTCGCGAACGGCTTCGCGCTGGCCAGCGGACCCTTGCCTCCCCGCCCGATGAAGTCGAAGTAGGCCCACTTCTCCGCGTAGCGCGTTTCGTCTTTCAGCGCGACTTCAATCCCGATGAACCGGTCGCTGAACTGGCCGCGCTTGTTGATAGACACGTCCTTTCCCGGCGCGAGCACTTCCATCACCAGGATCGTCTTGTCCGGGAACTTTCCCGTCTTCGCGAAGTGGCTGTAGGCCTCGCGCTGCAGATAGATGTTGTGGAACGTGGCGTTGCCCGAGGGAGCCTGCCCCTCCGCATAGCCCATGCCAAGGCTCGATCCCACGAACATCCACTCCCTATATCCTTCGGGACGAACCAGTTCGTTTTGGGCTGTATATCTTGGCCCAGGCATGCGTTCTTCCGACCCCAGCATGCCGGACACCAGCAAAAAACAGATCGCGATCCGGGCTACCATATGGTGAAATGATACAACTATGGCGAAAGAATTTGATCTGACCCCCCGGCGCGTACCGCGGGTGGAGACGACTTTCCGGCGCATCGTCACCGATTTTCCAGTGCCGGAATCCATTCCCACGCTGCAGAACCTGCACCGCCTGGAGCCGCTCGCGATGCGCGGCCAGCCGCCCGTCGTCTGGGACCGCGCCGAAGGTTTTCAGGTCTGGGATGCGTACGGAAACGCGTGGATCGACTGGTCCTCGGGAGTGCTCGTCGCCAACGCCGGACATGGGAGGCGAGAAATCGCAGACGCCATCGTGCGGCAGGCGTCCCGCCAGCTTCTGACGAACTACTGCTTCCCGAGCGAGATTCGCGCTGAGCTGGTAGAGAAGCTGGCCTCCGTGTTTCCCGAGCCGCTGAAGAAAGTCTTCCTGCTCACCACCGGTTCGGAGACCGTGGAGTGCGCCATCAAGCTTTGCCGCAGCTATGGAGTAAAGGCCGGCGGGCGGTCCAAGCACGTAGTGGTCTCCTATGACAAAGCCTTCCATGGCCGCACGCTCGGTTCGCAGCAAACCGGTGGAATTCCGGCGCTGAAGGAATGGATCGTCAACCTCGATCCGGGTTTCGTGCAGATCCCCTTTCCGGACGGTTACCGCAGTCCGGACACCTCTTTCGACGTTTTCGAACGCAGCCTGAGCGAGCGCGGCGTGGAGCCGCAGAACGTGGCCGGCGTGATTCTGGAGACCTATCAGGGAGGAAGCGCCGCGTTCGCGCCGGTGCCCTACATGAAGGAGTTGCGGCAATGGTGTACCGGACACAAAGCGCTGCTGGTCTGCGACGAAGTCCAGGCCGGGTTCGGCCGCTGCGGAACCATGTGGGGCTTTGAGCATTACGGCATCGTCCCGGATGTGGCCTGTTTCGGCAAGGGAATTACGGGCTCGCTGCCTCTGGCCGCAGTAGCCGGACGGCCGGATGTGATGGACATGCACCCGCCAGGCAGCATGACCTCCACACACACCGGCAATCCCGTATGCTGCGCCGCCGCTCTCGCCTCCCTCGACTTGATCGTCAAGGAAAATCTGGTTGAGAACGCGCGCAACGTGGGAGTTGTGCTCCATTCGCGTTTGCACGATCTGCGGCGGCGCTATCCCCAAATCGGAGCGGTGGCGGGAAAAGGCCTGGTAGCGGGACTTGCGTGCGTGACGCCCGGAACCAGGGAGCCCGACGGCGACCTGGCATTCGAAGTGGTGCGGCGATCCATTGAGAAGGGCGTGCTGATGTTCAGCCCGGTGGGTTACGGCAGCGCCACGGTGAAGATCAGCCCGCCGCTGGTGATAACGGAAGAAGCGATCGTGGAGAGCGTAGCCGTACTTGAGCAGGCTCTATCGGAAGCTCTCCAGGGCCAGGCAGCGGCGTAATGGCGAAAACACAGGTGACCATTGTTGGCGGCGGGATGATCACGCACGACCAGATTCTTCCCGCGCTGTATCACATGCAGAGGCAGGATGCGGTTGGCGGGATCGCCGTGTGCTCGTCGCGTCCGGAAACGGTTCGCGCCTTGGCGCAAGCGGAGACCCTGTTGCAGGCCTTCCCCGGCCAGAGCTTCCGGGCCTATCCGGAATCGGGTCCGCAACAGCCGGAACTGTATCGCCAGGCGATCGCCCAGATGCCGCCCGGGCAGGTGGTAGTCGCGGCCGTGCCGGACCAGCTTCACTTCGATGTCGTCATGACGGCCATTGAACACGGCCAGCACGTTTGCGCGGTGAAGCCGCTGGTGCTCCAGCACCGGCAGGCGGTCGAGATCGAAAAGGCGGCGTACGCGAAGGGGCTGGTGGTTGGCGTCGAGTACCACAAGCGCTTCGACGACCGCAGCCTGATGGCGCGCCGCAAGTACCAGCAGGGGCTGTTCGGTGAGTTCCTTCTGGGCACGGCCTGCCTGTTCGAGAAGTGGTACTACCGCCATTCCAACTTTCAGAACTGGTGTACCGCCGAGAATTCCGACGCATTCACCTACATCGGATGCCATTATGTGGACCTGGTGCACTTCATCACCGGGCTGCTGCCGGCTGCGGTGAGCGTTTACGGCATCCGCGACCGGTACCCGAACGGCAATGAAGGCTTCCTGTGGACGGACGCGCGCATCCTCTGGTCGAACGGCGCATGCCTGAACGTCCAGAACGGTCTGGGCTTTCCCGATGCCGCGCCAGGCACCAACACCCAGGGCCTGACGCTCTATTGCCGGGGCGAGGAGAACGGCGCGATGCTGGCGCACTCGGACCAGTATCGCGGCCTGAAGTACAGCTACACGCGCAGGGGCGGCGATCCCGGCGCGACGCAATACGCCGAACCCAGCCCGGACTATTTTCAGTACGTGGATGTGGGAGGGCCTGGGCTGCAGCCGGTGGGCTACGGAGTCCGCTCGGTGGAGTACATCGTGAGGCAGTGCATGCGGGTTGCGGCCGAGCCATCGCTTGAAGCGCGGCGGAAGATGCTGCGCGAGATCGACGCCGCGGGAGTGATGGCGACCCCGGCGAACAGCAGCTTCAACGAGCGGGTGATCGAAGCGGGCCGCGAATCGATTCTGAACGGCGGCCGCGAGGTGCGGATCGAATACGATCGGGCGGCGGCGGAGGCGGATTAAGGGTCGGGTTCTGGCAGCCGATAGCAGAACACAAAGACGACTTTCGGCGGGTAATCGGTCGCATCCTTAAGTATGCAGATCACCACTGTTGCTGAATCACTGTACTGGTCGTACGCCAATCTCGCTATGGCGCACGCCGCAGTGGAAGAAGGCGCTTCGACTTACGGCCGCATTCACTTTATCATTCGCAGCCGGCTCTACAAAGGTCTACGCGACGGCAGCATGAACATCGGAGTCATCGCCGATGATGAGCGGCTGAAGCTTGTTCTGCCGCAGGCGTGTTGCTACTGTGGCGCGCGCGAGCACCTCTCCGTAGATCACCTGATCGCGCGGAAGCGCGGTGGCTTCGACACCGGCGATAACATGGTCTGGTCCTGTCGCCCGTGCAATAGTTCCAAATGCGCAAACGACGTGCTGGAGTGGCTCTCCGCCCGCGGCGAGTTTCCGCCTTTGCTGCTTCTGCGGCGGTATCTCAAGCTGGCGGTCAAATTCTGTAGTGAGCAGCACCTTATGGCTATAGCGATCACCGACGTGGACGATCTGCCGTTTACTCTCTCTGCTATACCGCACAATTTTCCTGCGCCATGCGAACTCGCGCTCTGGAGAGTGCCGCTAAGTGGCGCTACAGTGTAACCCGGGGCCAAGTTCTGGCTCGATCCGGTACGCTTGGAGTGGAGCCGTGGTTTTGCCCGCACAGAGCTTCGGCGCATTGACGCTCTCGTTGGCGAGAATGGGGCGTTGTTGGTGAGGGCATGGCATGAATACTTCGGGAACTGAACTCAGGGAGGCAGTTGCTCAGGGCGTGACTGCAAGCGAGGAGGCGCTGATCGTCGATCTTACCGATGGCAGGACAATCACCGTGCCGCTGGCTTGGTTCCCGCGACTGGCGCACGGGACACCGAAGGAGCGAGCCAATTGGCGTCTCATTGGTAGCGGGGTCGGAATCCACTGGCCGGATTTGGACGAGGATATCAGCGTGGAGAGCCTGCTGGCGGGCCGGGGGTCCGGCGAGACTCAGGAGTCCCTTCGGCGCTGGCTGCAAGCGCGAAAGGCCGGCTAATTAGGGCTGCAAGGCGACGGCCAAAATTTGGCGTCCAGCTTTCTGCCAGCGCTTCCGTGTCGACCCTCCTCTTCCATCTTCCATTCTTCAGCAGCCCCTTTCAGGCTGCAACTTGGCTCAGCGAGGGCCGGTCCACCTCGATGCTATGGCTCCAAGGTAGAATCAAGAATGCTGAGGTATTCCACTCGTCATGATTCTCCGAAACAGCTTGCGTAACCGGCTGCGCAGCATACTGACCATTCTGAGCTTCGCGGCGTCGTTGTGCCTGATGGGATTGCTCGCGGCGATGGCCAACGCCCTGTTTCTGCGGGAGGCAACCCCGGAGCAGGCGCTACGCCTCATCGTGCGCAACAAAGTTTCGCTCGCCAACCCGTTGCAGCGATCCTACCAGGACAGGATCCGTCAGGCGCCCGGTGTGAAAGAGGTGCTCATCTTCCAGTGGTTCGGGGGCGTCTACAAGGACAACCGCGATCCCAAGAACATGTTCGCCCGCTTTGCGGTGGAGCCCCTCCGGCTGTTCACCGTTTACCCCGAATATCGTATCCCCGAGGACCAAAAGAAGGCCTTTGCACAGGAACGCACCGCCTGCATCGTCGGCCGGAAGACGGCCGAGCGGCACGGCATGAAGATAGGCGACCGGATCACCCTGGCCGGCGATATTTTCCCGGTCACTCTGGACCTGACCGTGCGCGGTTTCTACGACTCGCCTCGCGACAACGAAAACCTGTACTTTCACTACGAGTATCTCAATGAGGGCCTGCGGGAGGCGCGCGACGTGGTGAGCGTTTTCGTGATTCTCGGTGAGAGCGCCGAAGCGGTGGCTGCGATTCCGCAGGCCGTGGACAGCATGTTCCGCAACGCCACCCTTCAGACCAAGACGGAAACGGAGAGAGCGTTCGAGCTGAGCTTCCTCGGATTTCTGGGCAACGTGAAGGTCTTCATGGGAGTGATCTTCGGCGCCGTGACTTTCGCGATTCTGCTCGTTTCGGCGAACACCATGGGGATGTCGGTTCGCGAGAGAATTCGCGAGGTCGGCATTCTGAAGACGCTGGGGTTCACGCGCGGCCGCATTCTGACCATGATCATGGGCGAATCGGTGGCCATTTCCCTGATGGGCGGCGTCATCGGCCTTGGTCTCGCGAGCCTGATCTGCGCCGCCTTGCAGCAGTTGCCGTCCACCATCATGAACATGCCGGATGTCGCGATTCCGCCCGTGCTCGGCTTGGCGTGCCTGGCGATAGCGGCGGCCATCGGCGTCGTGAGCAGTACTGGACCGGCATGGTCGGCGTCGCGCAAGCCGATCGTCGAAGCCCTGCGGTTTACGGACTAGGTGAACCATGGCGATCCCTCTGGCCTACAACATCCGCAATCTGACACAGCGGAAGACGACCACGATCATGACCGCGCTCGGCATCGCGTTGACGGTAGCGGTGCTATTGAGCGTGGCCGCGATGTTTCAGGGCTTGCAATCTTCGCTCGCGGCCACTGGACACCCACTGAATCTGCTGGTCATGCGGAAAGGCGCCACTGCCGAGCTGAACAGCATCATGACGCCGCAGAACTTTCAGATCATCAAGGCGAGACCCGGAATTGCCCGAGGGAAGGATGGAGAGCCGCTCGCGTCTCTCGAGCTGGTGACGGTGATCACGCTCGAAAGTTTCGAAGAAGCCGACATGAACATTACCGTCCGCGGCCTGACGCCCGCCGGGTGGGAGATTCGCGAAGGAGTGCGCGTGATCGAAGGCCGGCGGTTTCAGCCGGGCAGGCGGGAAGCTGTGGTGGGAAAAGGCCTGGTGGCGCGCTATCCGGCGGCGCGACTGGGCGGCAAGCTGAGCTTTGGCCGCGGCGAGTGGGACATAGTAGGTGTTCTGGACGCGGGGATGAGCGCCGCCAACGGGGAGGTCTTCGTCGATCTGAATCAGATCGCGTCCGACCAGAGGCGGGACGAAGCTCTCAGCTCCGCTTTGCTCCGGGTGACGGATGAGGTGGCGCTGCAGGCGATGATCAACGATCTAACCACGGATCGGCGGTACATGCTGGATGCGGTGACGGAAAAGGGATATTACGAGAATCAGACCAGCGCGGGCGCGCCGCTGGTGGCTATTGGAGGAATCGCGTCGCTGTTCATGGCGATCGGAAGCAGTTTCGCCGCCATGAATACGATGTATGCGGCGGTGGCGCGCCGGTCGGCGGAGATCGGCACTCTCCGGGTGCTGGGCTTCTCGCGCTTCAGCATTTTGACGAGCTTTTTTATCGAATCGCTGCTGTTAAGCCTGCTCGGCGGGATCATCGGCTGTTTGCTGGTTCTCCCGCTCAACAACCTGACAACGGGGATAGGCAGCTTTGTGACCTTCAGCGAAATCACCTTCAACTTCGCGGTAACGCCAACCATCATGGCGGCTGGCATGGCGTTCGCGCTGGTGCTGGGCGGCCTGGGCGGACTTTTCCCCGCGGCGTCGGCCGCCGGCAAGCAGATACTGGCCGCGCTGCGGCCGGTGTGACCTGCCGAAACTCAGTATTCGAGCCCGTTCAAGCCGATGTCGTACATGTACACGCATTGCGAGCCGGTGAGCGTCACGTACAGCTTCCCTTTGTGGAAGCAGAGATTCGAGACGCGCTCGCCGTCCACTTCGTAGCTGCGCAAGAGTTCGCCGGCCTGCGAGACCACTTCGATGCTCCTGCCCGTGTAGTGCGTGATCCATAGCCGCCCGTGCTCGTCGAAGGCGATTCCATCGAGCGGATGCGGCAGAAATTGGGCTACCGCTCGCTGGTTTGCGGCACTGCCATCGGGCGCGAAGTCGAAGGCCGAGAGGCGGGCCGTGTAGCTCTCCACGTAAAAAAGGCTCTTCTGGTCGGGTGAGACGGCAAGGCCGTTGGGAAAGGCAAGCCCGCCGATGAGCCGCGTGAGTCTGCCGTCCGTGCCGAGCCGATAGATCGCGCCTACCGGGTTCTTCACCGACGAGCCTTTGGGATCGGTGAAGTAGATGTTGCCCTTGCGGTCCAGCACAACGTCGTTGGGGCCGTTGAGAGGCTTGCCCTGATAACTCTCCGCCAGCAGTTCCTGGCGCTTGCCGTCCGCGCTGACGCGCAGCAGCCGCCCGCCGTCCTGGTCAGCCACCAGCACGCGGCCCTCGGGATCGATGCGCATGCCGTTCGGCGCGCCGCGGTCCAGGGTGAACCAGACGCCGAGGGTTCCGTCGGGCGTCATGCGTCCGATGGTGCCTCTGCGCAGATAGTTGGTGAAGTAGAAGTTGCCTTGACGGTCGAAGTTCGGACCTTCCGCGAAAGCGACTCCTCCAACAATCAGAGTGTGCCGGGGCAGCCTGGCGGGAAGCGGAGGCGCCTCCTGGCCGAGGCCCAGCCCACTCATAAGGCAACCGAGCAGCATCAACCTGGACATGGCATATGAGTATATCGCTGACGCCTGGGCAACCGCTCCC
>JBBDWK010000102.1:24077-71400 GCA_040902885.1 Bryobacteraceae bacterium
TTCAGAGCCGTGACCGAAGGGAGCGGTTGTTGACACACTAAGCGATCGCCGCCGCCGCGCGAGCCGCGAGATGTTTCGTCATGGCGTCCCGTCCGGCCTGCAGAAAGTTCTCCAGGCGCGGTCCCTCCATATCGAACTCCAGCGTCCCGTAGCCCTTGGCGGGCAGCCGGCAGATTTCGGCTTCGTAGCGCCGGATGGCGGCGTTATCCGAGGCGCCGGTCATGGTGTCCACCATGCGCGAAAGGCGCTGGATGGTGCGCAGGCTGGAGAGCTTGTTGGGAGTCTTCGGGGTGTCCGGCTCGCCTGCCACCGGGAGATTCTCATCGATCAGGAGTCCGACGTTCGCCGATTCGGTTGGCGAGGTGTCTCCCATAATTTCAGGGATATCGGCGCCCGTCTCCGCGATCAGCCGGATCGGGAAATTCGAAAGCATCCCGCCGTCCACGATCACGTTGCCGGCCTTCGACCGTCCCAGATAGTCCCCCCAGGCCGGATTCCATACCACTTGCTGCCATACGAACGGGATACTCATGGACATGCGCACCGCCCAGGAGACGGGCACATTCGGAGCTGTACGGCGATTCAGCACCAGCATCTCCATGTCGGCCGTATCGGTGACCACCAGGGAAAGGTCGGAGCCGGTCTTCCGCGCGAAGGTTTCGAGCGTGTCTTGCGGCGTCACGCCCCTATCCTGAAGCTTCTCCTCCAGCCAGGCGCGAAAGGTTTCGCCGGAGTAGAAACCGCCGCATTCCACGAAGGAGAAAAAGCGCGCATAGACCCGGTTCTTCAAAAGCGCGTCGAGCAGGATCTGGTCGGCTCTTTCCTCCAGCCAGTTGGGAGCGAAGGGCGTATCGATATCCCGCAGAATACCCAACGTCACGCTGTTGCTCCGGATCGCTTCCGTAAACGAAGCCGCGGAGGGAATATCCATAAACGTGCAGAAACGGGGTTTGCCGTCCACCCGTTCCTTCACAACCTCGAGCATGTCCCCAGCGGAGTATCCGGCCGCGGCGAGCGCAGCCGTGATGGCTCCCGCCGAAGTCCCAATGAGCCGCCGCAGCCTGTGGCCGCGTTCCTCCAATACCTGGAGCGCGCCTACAAACACCGCGCCCTTGGCTCCACCACCTTCAAATACAGCATCGAAATCGGCCACTGTTATCCTCCTGTGTGATTGAAATGGATTTGAGCGCTGTTGTCAAAGGGGCCGCCGCTTGCTTACGCGCGCGGTTCAGTGCACCGAACCCCGCGCGTAAGCAAGCGGCCGTCCTTACAGCGCTTCGGCCGCGTGATAGGAGCTGCGCACCAGCGGCCCCGCTTCAACGTGCGTGAAGCCCATCTCCCGACCCGCGCGACGCAGTGCGTCGAACTCGTCCGGAGGTACGAAGCGCACGATGGGCAGATGCTTGGGCGAAGGCCTCAGATATTGGCCCAGGGTGAGGATGTCCACCCTGTGGGCGCGCAGGTCGCGCATTACGGCGAGCGCTTCCTCGTTCGTCTCGCCCAGCCCGAGCATCAACCCGGACTTGGTCGGCGTCTCCGGGCGCACGCTCTTTGCATACGCCAGCATGTCCAGCGACCGCTCGTAGCGCGCACCGAGCCGCACCTGGCGGTACAGCCTGGGCACGGTCTCGGTATTGTGATTCAGCACGTCCGGAGCGGCTTGCATCACGATATCCATGGCCTCGTGGACGCCCTGAAAATCCGGCGTCAGCACTTCCACGGCACAACCGGGAATCCGTTCTCGTATGGCGTGGATGGTCATGGCGAAAAGCTCCGCGCCGCCATCTTTACGGTCGTCGCGATTCACGCTGGTGATCACCGCGTAGGCGAGGCCCATGGCAGCCACGGCTTCGGCCACGCGGCGCGGTTCGTCGTAATCCACATCCAGCGGCGGGCCTTTCCGCACCGCACAAAAGCCGCAGCGGCGTGTACACACGTTGCCGAGAATCATGAAGGTCGCAGTGCGCCGGTTCCAGCAGTCGCCGACGTTCGGGCAAGCGGCGCTCTCGCAGACCGTGTGCAGCTTCAGGCGGTCGATCAGTCCCTTCAACTCCCGGTAGTTCTCGCCCACGGGCGCGGGAGCCCGCAGCCAGGATGGCCGCTGCTGCTTGGGTGCGATGGAGACGAGCAAGTTTCATTCTATCGCGGCGTGCCCGAAAGCCCGTTCCAGACGATCTTCCAGAATTACGTCGCGGTCTTCGCGCTCCAGATTGCGAAACCATTCGGCCGACGGGTCCACTGCCTGGCGCGGCACGAGACCAATCACCTCGCCTCCCGCGATGGCCACGCCCAGCCGCGCGGCTTCCGCCTTCACAAACTGGAAGACCTGCTCCACGCCGGTGGTCTCAAAATCCGTGAGGTTCATGGAGACCTGCGCCAGCCCCCGGGAAGCCAGCGGCACGCCCATGGCTTTAACATGGGGAAGGCCGCCGGACGAGGCGCGTATGCGGCCGGCGACGGTTCGGGCGACGGCCAGGTCCTCTGTGGCGAGATTGATGTTGTACGCGACGAGGAAGTTGCGCGCCCCGATTGCCGACGCACCGGCGGTGGGATGCAGTTCGCCTTCGCCAAAATCCGGCAGCCGGTCCGGATCGCGCCGGATCTCCTCGCGCAGCGTCTCGAATTGGCCGCGCCGCACCACTTCGAGCCTCCGCCGTTCGGAACGAAGAGCGGCGGCTTCGTACAGGTAGACCGGCACGCGCAGGCGCTCCCAGATCTCGCGCGCCGCTTCGCGCGCCAGGCCAGCACAATCCTCGAGCGTTACGCCCCGCAGGGGAACAAAGGGCACCACGTCAGCGGCGCCTATGCGGGGATGAATGCCCCTGTGACCGTTGAGGTCGATGCATTCCACCGCGCGGGCAACGCCTCGCACCGCGGCTTCGGCCGCCGCGATGGGAGGGCCGGCGAAGGTGATCACGGAACGATGATGGTCAACATCCATGGTACGGTCGAGCACCGCCACCCCGGGCACGGACGCGATTGTATCCGCGATGCCGTCAACAACCCGGCGCTCCCGCCCCTCCGAGAAGTTGGGCACGCACTCGACTAGTTGCCGTTCCAATTTCCCTCCGCGTCGTACACCACCTTTCCTCTTTTTATCGCCAGAACCACCGGGTTGACGCCGAAGTGGTGGGGGATTTCGCGATAGTCGCGCACATCCAGCACGATCACGTCGGCCTGCTTGCCGTATTCGAGCGAGCCAACCCGCTCGGAGCTGCGAGTGGCCCAGGCGCCGTTGATGGTGGAGGCGGTGATGGCTTCGGCCGGCGTCATGCCCATCTTCATGCACGCCAGGGAGATCATCATGGGCATGCTGCAGGTCGCGTTGCTGCAAGGGTGAAAGCCGGTGGCGAGGGCCACGGCCGCACCTGCATCGATCAATTCCCGGGCCGGCGGAGGGATGCCGTCCGGGATTGTCAGGCCTGGCAGCAGGCAGGCGATGGTAGCCGAGCGGGCGAGCATCACCGACTGGCTTGCGGTCGTCTGCGACGTGTAATCCATGCTGACGGCGTCGAACTCGAGCGCCAGACGAACGCCGCCCGCATGCACTTTCAACGGGAAGCCCAGCTCGCGCGCGGCGCTGAAACACCGGTGGGCCTGGCGCTGCGAAGGCTCGGACTCCTCCGCGCACACGCCGACAAAGCGGGCCAGTTTCTGCTTCCGCAGGCGGGGCATCAGCGAGGAGCACATCCACTCGACGTAGCCGTCGGCATCGCCTCCGGATTCGGATGGCGTGCCGGTGGCGGGTAAATAGGTGGCCACAATGTCCAAAGGGTCCTCCCGCAGCGCCGCCAGCACGCGCAGCGATTTCATCTCCACCGCGGCATCCTGCGCGTATCCCGTTCTGGCTTCCAGCGTCGTTGTGCCGTGACGAAGGAAAGTCCTGAGGAGGCCGCGCGCGCGCCAGGCCAGGCGGCGCGCCGAAAGAGTGCGAATTGCGTTCAAATCGGACTGGCCGGAATTTTCGCCATCCGGCTCGAAGTGTCCGAAGGCGAGACGAGCGCGGCTGTCGACGAAGCCGGGCATGACCACCCGGCCATCCGCATTGATCTCACGGGCAGTGCGCGCGGCGGCAAGGCTTTCGATACGCCGGCCCGGGCCGACATCCGTGATCACCCCATCCCGTATCAGAAGCGCGCCATCCGGAATGATTCCGATTTCCCGCAGTGCAGTGCCGCGCCGCGGCCCTTGGGCGCCTCGCAAGGTGAGCAGTTGACGGGCGCCCCGCACCAGAATCGTGTCACCCACGCGTACTTACTGTAGCATTCGATTATGACGCGGCCGCCGGGCGGGCGAAATGGCAACCGCCCCTTAAAAACGCTGGAACGTGCCATTTCCAAGGCCGGGATAGGATCCCGCACGGAGGCCCGGCGCTGGATTGCGGACGGAAAGATCGCCGTGAACGGCCGCACGGTGAAGGATCCCGACCGCTGGGTGGATCTCGAGCGGGATCGCGTGACCATGGACGGCAAACCCGTTCGCCCCGGCCGCAAAATCTATCTCCTGCTCTACAAACCGAAGGGCTACATCACGACTTACAAGGATCCGCAAGGAAGGCCGACCGTCTACGATCTGATCGATACGGGGGAGTGGGTGTTCCCTGTGGGGCGTCTCGATCTGGATACCAGCGGACTGCTGATACTGACTAACGATGCGCAGTTCGCCGAGCGCCTCGCCAATCCCGAGTACAAAGCGCCCAAAACTTATCAGGTGAAAGCTTCCACGCGGCTGACGGACGATCAGTTGGACGCGCTGCGGCGCGGGGTGGATCTGAGCGACGGCCCTACAAGACCGGCGCGGGTAACGCGGCTGCGCGATTCCGAAAAGTACACGTTCCTCGAAATGACCATTACGGAAGGCCGCAATCGCCAGGTGCGGCGCATGGTGGAAGCAGTGGGGAGCAAAGTGCTGAAGCTGGTGCGGACAGCCATCGGTCCGGTGCGCATCGGGGATTTGCCCATCGGCAAGACGCGCCCGCTGACCAAGCCGGAGATTCAGGCGCTGTCCCCGCGGGCCGGCGGATAGAACTTCCGGCGTCCCCAAGCGGCAGTCCGCGGTCGATTTGCTATATTGGAAATTCCCCATGCAAATCGAGAAAGTCTACGAACCTCAGCGGTTTGAGCCGCATTGGGCGCAGTGGTGGATCGACCGGAAACTGTACGTAGCCCAGCACCGTCCGGGACCGGCTTTCTCGCTCGTCATTCCGCCGCCCAACGTCACCGGCTCTCTGCACATGGGCCACATGCTGGAGCACGCCGAGATCGACACCACCGTCCGGCGGCGCCGCATGCTGGGCGACAACACGCTCTGGCTGCCGGGAACGGACCACGCCGGCATCGCGACCCAGATGATGGTGGAGCGCCAGTTGGCGAAAGAGGGAATCGACCGATGCCGGCTCGGCCGTGAGAAATTCGAGGATCGCGTCTGGCAGTGGAAGGAACAGTACGGCGACACCATTAAGGCACAGATGGTTCGCATGGGCCTGAGCTGCGACTGGTCGCGTGAGCGTTTTACCCTCGATCCCGGCCTTTCCCGCGCCGTCCGCGAAGTCTTCGTCCGCCTGTACGAGAAGGGCCTGATTTATCGCGGCGAGTACATGGTCAACTGGTGCCCCGGCTGCCGCACCGCGCTCTCCGACTTGGAAGTGGCGCACGATGAGACTCAGGGGAACATGTGGCACATCAGATACCCCGTGCACGGTTCCTCGCGGAGTCTCGTGGTGGCCACCACGCGTCCTGAGACCATGCTGGGCGACACCGCGGTCGCCATCAACCCGGCCGACCCGCGTTACTTCGACCTGCACGGGCTCACCGTCGATCTGCCGCTGATGAACCGCGAGATTCCGTTGATCCTGGACGAGGTCGCGGACCCGAAGTTCGGCACCGGCGTTGTGAAGATCACGCCCGCGCACGATCCGAACGACTTTGAAGCGGGCCGCCGGCATCATCTGCCGCACGTCAAGGTCATCGGGGAGAACGGTCACATGACCCTCGAGGCCGGCCCATACGCCGGGCTCGACCGCATGGAGGCGCGCCGGCGGGTTGTGCAAGACCTGGAAGACCTGGGGCTGCTCGAAAAGGTGGAGCCGTATCCGCTGAGCGTCGGCAAGTGCGACCGCTGCAAAACCGTTGTCGAGCCGCTCGTCTCCATCCAATGGTTCGTCAAAACCAAGCCTCTGGCCGCTAAAGCCATCGAGGTGGTGGAGAACGGCCGCATCGAATTCATTCCGGAGATGTGGACCAAGACGTACTTCGAGTGGATGTACAACATCCGCGACTGGTGCGTTTCGCGCCAGCTTTGGTGGGGTCACCGCATTCCCGCATGGCACTGCAAGAGCTGCGGCGAAGTCATGGTGGCGCGCGAAGCGCCGGAGGCGTGCCTGCGCTGCGGCGGCTCCATGCTCGAGCAGGACCCCGACGTGCTCGACACCTGGTTCAGTTCCGCGCTCTGGCCCTTCTCCACGCTCGGGTGGCCGGACGAAACCGAGGACCTGAAGCTGTTTTATCCGACAAGCCTGCTGATCACGGGCTTCGACATCCTGTTCTTCTGGGTAGCGCGGATGGTCATGATGGGCATCGAGTTCATGGGCGAAGTGCCCTTCCGTCAGGTCTACATCCACGGCCTGGTGCGGGACGCCGACCGCCTGAAGATGTCCAAGACGCGCGGCAACACCATCGACCCGCTGGCCATGACCGAGAAGTACGGCACGGATGCGGTGCGGCTCTCTCTGCTCATGGGCGCGGCGCCGGGCACGGACATCGTGCTCACCGAAGACCGCATGGAAAGCGCGCGCGCCTTCGCCAACAAGATCTGGAACGCGGCGCGGCTGCTCTTCATGAACATGGAGCGGTCGGGCGTCCCGCCGTGGCTTCCCGCCGACCCGCAGCCAGGCCTGCCCGAAACCGCGGGAAGCCTCGCGGCTTCTCTTGAAGACCGCTGGATCTTCAGCCGTCTGAACGCTTGCGCGGAGCAAGCCAACCGGGCGATCGATCAGTACCGCTTCCATGAGGCCGCGCAGGTGCTCTGGCACTTCTTCTGGCACGAGTTCTGCGATTGGTACCTGGAGTTCAAGAAGCTGCGGTTCGAAGAAAACTCCGGGCTCACGGCGGACTGGCGGAACCTGCTGACCGTTTTCGAAAGCGCTTTGCGGCTGCTGCATCCTGTGATGCCGTTCCTAACCGAAGAGCTGTGGCAGCGCCTGAAATCGGCCGATGCCAACCGGCCGGAATCCATCTCGCTTGCGCCCTACCCTCAATACCGGCAGGAGTCGGCGGATCTGGCGGCCGAGCACGAGATGCAGATTCTGCAGGACGCGATTACGGCGGCGCGCAATCTGCGCGCGGAGATGAAGCTGGACCCGAAGCAGTTGGTGGAAGGCGCGCTATACGGCCGCGGCATTGCCGTCACGGTGGGCCGCAGTCATTCCCAGGCCATCCGCAAGCTCGCCAACATCGATCTGGAGTTCCGCGAAGAAGCCGCTCCGGGGGCTCGCGGCGCGGAGGCGCGGCGCTCCACGCCCGAGTTCGACCTGATCCTGCGCATCCCTCTGGAGCAGACCGATGCGCAGCGCAAGCGTCTGGAAAAGGAGAAGGAGCAGCTCGACAAGGTGATTGCCGCTTCGCGCCGCCAGCTTGCGGACGAAACATTTCTCAGCCGCGCGCCCGAGCATGTGGTGGGTTCCATTCGCCAGAAACTGGTTGAGTACGAGGCCCAGGCGGCAAAAGTGCGCGCTGGTCTTGAAGGCTTGGCCGGATGACCGGAATCGCCGACACGGTCCGCCGCGCGCTCGAAGAGGACATTGGCAGCGGCGACGTTACCACGCTTGCGTGCGTCGCCGAGGACCGTAAAGCGCGCGGCGTATTTCTGGCGCGTGAGCCGCAGGTCGTGGCGGGAGTGCATCTGCTGCCCGTCATTTTCGAGTCGCGCGGCGGCGTCGACGAACTGGCCGTCGAGAAAAGGGACGGCGAGTTCGCGGCCGAGGGCGAACCCATCGCGTGCGTGCGCGGCAAGGCGCGGACGCTGCTCGAGTGCGAGCGCGTGGCATTGAACTTCCTGCAGCGGCTGGGCGGCATCGCCACCTTGGGCCGAGCCTATGTGGACCGCGTGCGGGGTACCAACTGCCGCATTCTGGATACGCGCAAAACAACACCGGGGCTGCGGCGGCTGGAGAAGATGGCGGCGGCGGCCGGCGGCGTGACCAATCACCGCATGGGACTCTTCGACGCCATTCTCATCAAGAACAACCACATCGCCGCGGCGGGCGGCGTGGCCCAGGCTTTGCGGAATGCGAGGGCGTCCGGGCTGCCCATCGAGATTGAGGTGCGCAGCCGGGCCGAGCTGATGGAGGCGCTCGAAAATGGCGCAACACACCTGCTGCTCGACAATCTTTCGCCACATGAAGCCGCCGAGCAGATTCGCCTGATCGCGGGCCGCGCAACCGTCGAGCTTTCCGGCGGTATTACGCTCGAGAACGTGCGGGCATACGCCGAGACCGGCGCGCAGTTCGTCTCCGCGGGCGCCATCACCCACTCCGCCCGCGCCGTGGACGTAAGCTTCCGTTTGGAACTCGAGTGAGCCGGCGCATCGAGCGATTCTCCACCATCGATTCCACCATGCACGAGGCCGCCCGCCTGGCCGCTGAAGGCGCGCCGGCGGGAACTGCCGTGGTAGCGGACGAGCAGACCGCGGGTATCGGACGCCATGGACACGCCTGGCATTCGGAGCGGCGCGCCGGGCTCTACCTCTCGGTGATCCTGCGGCCCGCGCTCGAGCCCTCCTCCCTGCCCCTGCTTACGTTGGCCCTCGGTCTCGCCATGGCCGACGCCATCCGCATCGCCGCCGGTCTGGCCTGCGATCTGCGGTGGCCCAACGATGTGCTTTCGCGCGGCAGGAAGCTGGCCGGCATTCTCGTGCAGATGCACAACTCGGCGGCCATCGCCGGAATCGGAATCAACGTGAATCACGAGTCCTTCCCGAAGCATCTTGCGGAGGAGGCCACATCGCTCCGTATGGAGACCGGCTGTGAGCATTCCCGCGAGACGCTGCTGGAAGCGGTGTTGCTTGCGGTGGACGGTTCGTCCAGAATGCTGGTGGAGGATGGGCCGCAAGCCATCGTCGATCTCTTCTCGATCCGCTCCAGCTACGTACGGGGGCGGCGGGTGCGCGTGGCACACCAGGACGATGGCGATCTGGTGGGCGTGACCGCGGGCCTCGACTCCCGCGGATTCTTGATCGTGAGAAAGGACGACGGAAGCGAAAGTCTGGTGCTCGCCGGCGGCGTGCGCCCGGCCTGATCGCTTCGGCTGCCATATGCTACTTGCGCTCGACGTAGGCAACACCAACGTAACCATCGGCGCCTTCGAAGGCGGGCGGCTCATCCGCGACTGGCGTCTGCGGACGGTAGTGGAGCAGACTGCGGACGAATGGGGCATCCTGCTGCGCAACATCTTCACGCTCTCCGCGCTTGGGCTCGATCACGTGGAGGGCATCATCGTCGCGAGCGTCGTGCCGCCCCTCGATAGCGCCCTGGTCCAGATGGCCCACCGGTACTTCGATTCGGACGCGCTTTTTGTTACCGCAACCACCGACACGGGCCTCAAAATCTGCTATGAGAACCCGAGCGAAGTGGGCGCGGACCGCCTGGTCAACGGCGTGGCGGCGCTGCACAAGTACGGCGGCCCGTGCGTGGTGGTGGACCTGGGCACGGCCATCACCTTCGACGCCATCTCCGCCAAGGCAGAGTATCTGGGCGGAGTGATTGCAGCGGGCATCGGCATCTCGATCGACGCGCTGTTTTCCCGCACCGCGAGGCTGCCGCGCGTCGATTTCCGCCAGCCCGAGCGCGTCATCGGCACGAACACGGTGTCCAGCATCCAATCGGGGCTTTACTATGGAGCCCTGGGCATGATCGACGGCATTGTGGAGCGGCTGATGACGGAACTGGGGCCGGACACGCGGGTGATCGCCACCGGAGGGCAGGCGCCGATGATTGCCAAGGGGTCGCGCTACCTGAAGCTTATTGACGAGCATCTCACGCTCGAAGGCTTGCGGCTGATTTGGGAACGGAACCGGCGGCAGTGAGCGACTGGGTACCCAACTACTTCAATTACTTCACGGAGATTGAGGAGCATTTTCAGAAAGCTCGGGGCACGAGCCTGTTTCTGCTTTCGCCGCTCGACTGGGCGTTGATCGAAAGCTGGAAAAACGCCGGAGTGCCGCTGGAAGCGGTGCTGCGCGGCATCGACGCGGCCTTCGAGAAGTGGCGCGCCCGCAAAAAGAAGACGCAGATGGTGAATTCACTGGCCTACTGCGCCCAGGCAGTGCTGGCGGAGGCGCAGGCGTTGGCCGGAAGCGCGCCGCAAACGCGGGAGCGGCAGTCCGCGCCCTTCGCGGCGGACGAGTTGCGAGGCTATCTGGAGGACAATGCCGCGGCGCTCTGGAAAGCCGGCCACGAAGAGATGGCGGCAGCGCTGGACCGGCTGGCGGCGGAAGCGGAGACGCACCTGGCAAATCTGGAAGAGCTGGAGCAGCGCCTTACCGCGCTCGAAGAGAAGCTGATTTCCACCATCAAGGCGGTCCAGAGCGAAGAGGAGTTGTTCCAGGCCCGCCGCGAGCTGGACCAGCAACTGCGGCCGTATCGCGGCAAGATGTCGGCCGACCAGATTGCCATGCTGGAGCGCCAATACCTGGAGCGCCGGCTACTGGACAGCGTGGATGTGCCGCGTTTGAGTCTGTTTTATCTGCGATGAGAGCGCGGAATTGACATCAAGATGCTTTATTGATTAGCATCATGGTGTGAGGACTACTGTCACGCTCGAGGACGATGTTTGGACGAAACTTCGCAATGAGGTGCGCAAGTCAGGCCGCTCCTTTAAGGACGTAGTCAACGAGTATCTGCGGTTGGGACTCGATGCCCGCAAGAGCAAGCCGATCTCCCGGAAATTCAAAATCAGGGCGGAGGAATACGGATTGCGAATCGGTGTAGGCTACGAGAGCGCATCTGAGCTCCTGGAACGGCTGGAGGGGCTGAATCATCGGTGAAACTGATCGACGTCAATCTTTTGCTCTATGCGTACGATTTGTCGTCGCCCTTTCACGCGATCGCCAAACGCTGGCTGGAGGAATCGCTATCGAGCGGTGAACCGGTCCGTCTGGCATGGCAAGGAGTGCTGGCCTTCGTTCGAATTGTCACCCATCCCCGCACTGCGAACCCCATCGGCTTGTCCCAGGCGATAGCGATTGTCGATGACTGGTTGAATCACCCTTCCCTGGAGATTCTTGAACCCGGCGAGCAGCATTGGCTGGTGCTCCGTTCTCTGCTGAACGCCTCGCAGGCCCGCGGCCCCCTCGTGATGGATGCGGAGCTTGCGGCGCTGGCGATAGAGCACGGGGCGACTCTCTGTAGCAACGACCGTGACTTTGCGCGATTCTCCAGCCTGCGCTGGCAGAATCCGCTGGAATAGGAGGTCGCGCGACGAGGGTTTTCTCCGCGCCTCCGGGTTAAAGCTTTACAAAAATCTTGCGCCGATACAGCCAGTAGCACAGATACCACATCACCAGCAGCACGGCCACGGCCTGCGCATTGGGAGCCGCCGCCCCCAGGAACTCGAACTTCCGCGTGAATACGCCGACCGCTCTATCGAGCCAGCCGTAAAGGACGATGCTCACCGAGTAGATGAAGATCGAGTTCATGCCGACTACCATCAGCGGCCACGCCAGTTTGCGGTAGCCGCGCACCTCGATCAGCCAGTAAAAGGCGAGCAGCATCGCCAACACGTAGCCCGTGCTGTAGAAGGTGAACGACGCCGTCCAGAGCCGCTTCACCAGGGGATTGAAGGGCGCGAGCGCCAGCCCGATCGCGAAGGCCCCCGCGGCTGAAACGGCCAGGGTCTTCATGACCTTCGCCTGGGACTTCTCGCGCATCAGCAGCAGCGCCACCCATGCGCCGAACAGCGTGGTGACCGTGCTGCTCAGGAAGTTGATGGTCGCGTAGTGCCCGCCGTAGTTGTATCCGAGGACGGCTTTGTCAATCGCCGCGCCGATGTTGTCCGTACGGGAAAACGCTCCATCCGCGCCGGGGAAGAGGGCGAACAGGGCCCAGTGGAAGCCCAGAATCAAACCTGCCGTAATGGTCTGCGCGCGAAACGGCAACTGCAGAATCAGGTAGCAGAGGAAATACGTGAAGGCCATCTGCGCCAGCACGTTGATGAGCTGGAAGTGCAGCCTCCCCGACGAGACGGACATCAGAATCTGGCTCAGCACCAGCAGCTTGAAGGCCCGCACGGCGACGTGCCGGAAATTATCCGAAGGCGTTGCGCCGCGCGACGTGCGGATGGCCAGCGCGAACGGCATGGCCATGCCGACCATGAACATGAAGGCCGGCTGAATCAGGTCCCAGAGAACCGCGCCTTCCCATTCGACGTGCCCGAACTGCCCGCCCCTGAAGCCGAAGCCCCGCGAGCAGAGCAGAATCATGATGACGCCGCGAAAGGCATCCAGGGCGGCGTAACGCGTTTCCAGTTTGGGTTGTACGGAGGCGGGGGCCGGATGAACGGCGGTATCGACGGCTGCCATGGCCGCGAGTATACCACCGGCAAACGGGCTTGCGGGGCGCTAGCTGCGCTTTGCCGCCATGCGCTTCTCGATCGCGGTCATAAGACGGTTATGAACGTCTTCCGGGATGGAGACCGGGTCCATGCCTTTGTATACCTGGATGGTCTTCTTCGTGGTATCGCAAATCACCCAACAGTTCGGACACTCGTTGATGTGCGCTTCAAGCTTGGCCCGAAGCTCCTGGTCGATGGTCTCGTCCAGGTAGTCGGTGAGCTCCTGTAGAAACTGTTTACAGGTAAGCAAAAGCGTCTTCCCCCTTCAGCTTGAAGAATCTGGTCAGTTTGTCGCGCAACTGAAGGCGCGCGCGCAGCAGACGGCTCTTCACGGCCGGCACCGAAAGATTCAATGCCGCCGCTGTCTCTTCGGTCGACAATTCTTCGATGTCGCGGAGAATGAAAACGGTGCGGAAAGATATTGGAAGTGTGTCCACCACCTGCGACAGAATCTCGTTCATCTCTTCGCGGGAGTAGCGCTGCTCGGGATTCTCGTCCCAAGCGGCGATTTCGCGGACCAGCGTATCTTCGCCCGTGTCAATCTCTTCGTCGAGTGAAACCGAGCGGTCCAGCTTCCGCTTGCGCAGCTTCATCAGCGACTCGTTCACCCCTATGCGCACCAGCCATGTATAGAACTTCGAAGCGCCCTGAAACTGGTCGAGCCGCTCGTAGGCTTTCAGGAAGGTCTCCTGAAGCACGTCTTCGGCATCCTCCCGGTTGCGCGTGATGTGCATCGCCAAACGAAAGATCTTGCGTTCATATGCGCGCACCAAATCGCCAAACGCTTGGGGGTCGCCAGCCCGTGCCTTTGAAACGAGCTCAGTTTCGTTGAATTCCATGCGAAACTTTCAGTGTATCGCATCGCTCCATGAGCCCCTGGAACGTTCCATCCCTGATAAAATCGTGCTGCGCGGCACTGGCAAAATGATGTAATATAGGCTACATTATTGGATTGGCGATGGTACTTCGGCTTACGTTTCTTCTCTTTATTTTTGGTCTCGTCCCTGGAGTGAGGTCCAACCACAATGTGAGTGCGGCCGATGGCCGCTTCGGCAACGACAACATTGTGGTGACGGACGGCCAGGTGGAGGAGTGGTTGCAGCGCTGGCAGGGGCGGATGGGGCTGGATGATTGGAAAGTCACAGTCGAAATCGTTCGCATCTGGCAGCTCGATCCCCACACGCTGGGCCACATTCGATGGTCGAAATCGAGCCGGAAAGCCACCATCAAAATCTTGAATCCCCTGGACTATCGGATTCCGAAAGAGCGAATCCTCGACGACATGGAGCTTTCGGTAGTCCACGAGCTCGTACACCTCCAGCTTTCCGTGCTGCCTTTGGACAAGTCCACTCGAGCGGTTGAAGAGAAGGTGGTCGCGCAACTCGCCAATACCATGATAGCTCTGGACCGGAGAAGCAGCGCCCCGCAGCTCAGTCAGGCCATGCCGGCAGGCCGATAAACGCCTCGAATTATTTTTCCCTGGCACACCCGCTGGCTCCACGCTTTGGCTGTCAAGCTGCTTTGTCAAGGCTTTGGCTTGACTCCTCCCCGCTTGGGCTATATCATTGACCCGTTCTCATTCAGGGAGGCCTCAATCATGAGAATCCTGCGAAACATACGGATCGCTGTTCTGCTGTGCGCGACGCCGGCGGCTTGGGCCCAGGGCGAGCGGGCTATGGTCTTAGGGACAGTCACTGACGATTCCGGATCGGTGGTGCCCGAGGCGGCCGTGACAGCGGTAAACCTCGGCACCAGCGACCGTCGAACCGTCAGAACCGACGAACGGGGTGACTACGAAATCCAGGCGCTGACTGTCGGCGAGTACGAGGTTTCGGTCGAAGTCACCGGGTTCCGCAAGGAACTGATCCGGGGTATTGTACTGGCCGTCGGCCAAAGAGCCCGCGTGGACTTCAAGCTCCAGGTGGGCGCGGTGACCCAGGAGGTTACGGTCCAAGGAGCGCCTCCGTTGCTCTCCACCGATGACGCCACCGTCGGCCATCTCATCGACGAGCGCAAGATCCGCGAACTCCCCATTCCCGGCAAGCGCAACATGTACCTGCTCGCGCTCCTGGGCGCCGGGATGAGCCGCGGTCCGGCCTCTAGCGTCACTACCTCCGGGTTCGGCCCCGGATTCGGCATCGCCGCTATGGGGCAGAAGGTCCACAACAACTGGATCATGCTCGATGGCGCGCCGCTGCGGACTTCCATCCATGCCTCCGTCCGCATGCGGCCCTCCGTTGAAGCGCTCCAGGAGTTCAAGGTGGAGGCCGGCTTCTACTCCGCCGAGTTCGGCACCCAGTCGGGCGCCCAGATCGTCTCCGCCATCCGCCCGGGCGGCAACCGGTTCCACGGCACGCTCTTCCATTTCCTCCGCAACGAAACACTCGATGCGCGGAACTTCTTTGAGAACCCCAACACCCGGAAGCGTCCCCTGCGGCGCAACAACTACGGCGGCGTCGTGAGCGGCCGCATCATCCGGGATAAGCTCTTCTTCACCGCTAACTACGAAGCCTTCGTCGAGCGCCGCAGTAGTCAGGGATTCGGCATCTATCCCACCGAGCGCATGAAAAGAGGCGACCTGACCGAGCCGTTCTTCCGCACCGGCCGCAGCGCCACTGGCGCGCTGACGCCCATCCGCGATGTGCTCTCGGGACAACCGTTCCCTAACAATCAGATTCCGGCCAGCCGCATTGCCCCGCAGGCGCAGCGCCTGTTCCAGTTCTGGCCCGCCCCCAATTTCGGACCAGCCGAGTTCAACGGCCAGCAAAACTTCAACGGCCAGTCCCGTGACAGGACCGACGACCGGCAACTCTTCACGCGCATTGATTACAACCTCAACGATAAGAACCGCCTCTTCGGCCGCTACGGCATACAAGACGTGAACGAGGGCAATCTCCCCGTCAACCCGCATCTCTTCTTCGTCCAGGACAGGCCCAAGCGGCAGCAAAACGCCACCATGACCTACACGCGGCTGATCTCGCCGACGAAGCTGAACGAGTTGAAGGTCTCCTACAACCGGGACATCTTCCAGACGCTCGATGCGGTCAGCAACCAGGACTTCAACATTGCTCGCGACCTTCTCATCCCTGGGATGACAAACGACCCATTCACCACAGGTGTCCCCGCCGTAAGCGTCACGGGGGTTTCCGGCATCGGCAATACCGTTCCCAACACCATCTGGGACGAGTCCCGCCGCGTGGCCGACTCGATTTCGTTCGTTCACGGGAGCCACTCCTTCAAGGTCGGCTCCGAGTTCTTCCACCTCCTGCTGCGCCGGGAGACCTACCAGTTCGTGACCGGGAACTTCATCTTCACCGGCATTCACAGCGGACAGGGTCTGGTCACCGCCGCCCGCGAAACCACCGCCTGGGCGGACTTCCTGCTCGATCAGCCCGCGCAGGTCCGCACCGCGCACAGTGAAGTCACCGGATTCAAACCCGGCCAGTTCACGCGCCTCTTCGGCTGGCGTTCGCACACGTTTTTCACCGACGACTGGAAAGCCACGCCGCGCCTGACAGTGAACCTCGGCCTCCGTTATGAATACAACTCCGTCTTCCGGGATATCCGGGGCGGTACCCGGAACTTCGACTTCAATACGCAGCAACTGTTCCCTGAGCCGGGCGTCCCGGGGCCGCTCTACAAGCCGGACTACAACAACTTTGCGCCGCGCATCGGCTTGGCGTTTCGGCCGTTCAACGACAACAAGACCGTCTTCCGCATGTCTTACGGCATCTTCTACAACGTGAACATGCTCAACAACCTGACCGAAAGCTCAAAGAATTACCCCTTCCAGGCCGGCATCAACGAGTTGAACAACCCCGGGATCGTGAACATCCGGATGTCGAACGCCGTCGCCGGTGTGAACGTCGCCGCCACTACGCCGGAGGTTTTGGCGGTGGCACACAACTATGGCGTGGGCGACGTCCAGCAGTGGACCTTCAACATCCAGCGTGTTCTGCCCGGCCAGATAGTCGTCGAGGCCGGGTACGTGGGCTCGAAATCGAGCCACTTCGACCGGCCCCGGACCTTCAACGCGATCAACGTCCTCGCAGGGGAGACCAGCAAGCCGTATCCGCAGTGGGGCAACATCGAGGTGATCACTACCGACGCCTCCGGAAACTATCACGGCCTGCTGACGAAGGCGGAGAAGCGTTTCTCGCGGGGCCTGACTTTCCTGGCTACATACACCTGGTCCAAGACGCTCTTTGACGCCTGGGCGGGCAACGCGGGCGAGCGGCACAATAACCCGTTTGCAGCGCGGCTGGAAAAAGGGCTGGCCGAGACCGATCAACGGCACCGTGCGACGGCGTCGTGGCTCTATGAGCTTCCGTTCCTCCGAACTCGTCGCGACTTAGCGGGAAAGATCCTCGGCGGCTGGCAGACCAATGGCGTGCTGATCCTCGAAACCGGCATGCCGATGCACCCGCTGCAAAGCGCCAAGCCGGTCAACGATGAGTGCTCCCGCTGTAACCACCGTCCCGATCGCATTGCCGACGGGAGTCTATCGGGTGACGAGCGCACGCTGCAGCGCTGGTTCGACACGTCGGCCTTTCGCGCGGCGGTGGGCCACTACGGAAATTCCGGTCGGAATATCCTGACGGCTCCCGGCCTCGCCAGCCTGGATTTTTCGCTCTTCAAAAACTTTCGGATTGCCGAGTCGAAAAACGTTCAGGTGCGGTGGGAGATGTACAATGCGACCAACACGCCGCCCTTCAACCCGCCTGGCCTGAACATCGGAACCGGCACCTTCGGCCAAGTCACCAGCGCCCGCCTGCCTCGAGAGATGCAGTTCGGCCTTCGCCTGGAGTTTTAAGGTGGAGTTTCTACATTTGTGGGGCAGGCCCTCGGCCCATAAGCGTTAACTTAAGATTCCAACTTCGGAATGTGAAGCTGTTCTCACGGCGCTGATGGTCGGAAGCTCAGCGGCTAATTTGCCAGCTTCCGATATCGGGTCAGCGCAGGCCGGATCGTAAACCCTTCGCCGTTAGCAAGGATCTGTCCTCAGCAGGCCCTCGATAGCAGCCGGCGGCGCTCCCATTACCTGCCCACAACTCGGGCTGGTTCGCGGCCAGCATGAGATGACGCTGCGCATGCCGCGGAACCTCGAACGATAGGATGTGCATTGAACGCCACCTCAACGCCACCCCCGAACCCCCGAACGACGCCGGTGTACAGCCTGCGAGCCAAGTGTTATCTTGGTTGTGGCGTGCCCAGGACGCCTCCGTGTCCGCGGAAAGGGACTGCGTCCCGCCTGAATTCCAACTTGCGACGATTTGGTTGAGTGAACTCTTTTCCGCCCGAGCTAGCGGACACCGGGCGCTGTGGAAAGGAGCTCATGTGAAACAGAAGCTGCCCACTCGCCGGATGCGCGAGCACCCGGATCTCGAACAACTCAAGCGACAAGCGAAACAGTTGCTCAAGGCTTTCAAAGCGGGCGATTCAGCGGCCATCAGCGAAGTCAACGCACATTACGACAGCGCGCAACCCGCAAGCTTTGCCTTGCACGATGCGCAACTGGTGATCGCGCGGAGCTACGGGTTCGATAGCTGGCCCAAACTGAAGGCGTACGTTGATGGCGTAACCATCAGGCTATTGGTGGAAGCCGTGCGCACCGGCCACATCGAGCGCGTGCAAATGATGCTGAAGGCGCGGCCCGAGCTTGCCGACATGACCGTCTCATACGGTGACGAACACCGTGCGATCCACTACGCCGTGATCGACCGCCGCCCGGAGATTGCGCGATTGCTCATGCGGAACGGCGCAAACGCGCGGGCGGGTATCCATCCACATCGCGATGCCACGTCCGCGTGGACCTTGGCCCGGGAGCGCGGCTACGAGGAGATTGTCGCGATCATCGAGGAGGAAGAGCAACGAAGAGCGAAACCCGAGCCCCATCTTCCGACGGATCCGCCGCCCGAGCCGCGGGATGAGCCCGACCGTGTGGCTGTCGCGAACGGTGATTTCGAGTGGCTGCGCGCCCGTCTTGCGGAAGGCAAGCTCACGAATGACGTTCGCTGGGACGGCGGCGGCCTCCTTACTGTCGCAGTGCGGAGCAATCGTATCGACGTGCTCGAGTTTCTGCTCGAGTGCGGTTTTGATCCCGACGAGCGGGTCTCGTACGGTGAAGGAGACTGGGTCGCGTACTCGCAAGGTTATCCACTGTGGTATGCCGCGGCCTTGGGACGGCCTGAGATGGCGAAGTTGCTGCTTGATCGCGGCGCAAACCCGAATGTGCATGTCGACTCCAGCGGGTCGGCTGTGTACAGTGCGTACAGCCATAAGCAGTGGCAAATGGTAGAGTTGCTGCGCGAGCGTGGGGGTATTGTGACGGCCGATATCGCTGCCACCTATCGGGAAACTGACCTTGTGCGGCAGATGCTGCTCGACGGTGAGCGCGGCGTCTTGCCGCATAGCGGCAGGCCATCCGACAAGCCGCTTGCGGAAGAGTTGCTCCTCTCCGGCGCGGGCGCGGGCGCCACCGAGATCGTTCGTATGTCGCTGGAGCGCATCGACTGGGCCCGCGATGACGCACGCTGGTTCCGTATGCTTGCGTCGCCGTTGTCCTTCTGGCATCACATTCCATGGCTGTACGCGGGCAACAAGGACTTCGACCGGGAGGGTTACCTGGAGTGTTTCCGTCTCATTCTGAACGCGGGCGATGTCAACGTCGCCGGTGGATTCGGGCGGACTATCCTGCACGAGGTTGCGGCGATGGGCGATTGGATCACCGAAGCCGAAGTTGCAGCCTTTGGCCGTGCGGCGCTCGAGGCCGGCGCGCGCATGGACCGGCGCGACGAGATCCTGAGCAGCACTCCCCTCGGTTGGGCGTGCCGCTGGGGACGGGTCCGGCTTGTAAAGCTGCTAATTGAACACGGAGCGGACCCGGAGGAGAATGACGCCGAGCCATGGGCAGGCCCGCGCTCATGGGCGCTAAAAATGGGTCACCACGAAATTGTACAGGCGCTCAGCTAACGACCAGTGTCGCTCGATTCGAGCCTGCGCTTGCCGGATCTGATGTGAATCGATACCGGCTTACAGGCGACGCCTGTCCGGATCGCCGATTCGGAGGCAATTCGCCTGACGGTTTATCGCCATGTCCGACTCCGGCAGGCAGCGGTTCCGAGCAACGATGGATCCTCGCTTGTCGCCCGGCGTTTACAGATAGCGCTTGAAAGACGGCGCCATCGGAAACCGACCCTTTTGGGCCGAGCAACGCCCACGACTGACATTCGCGCGCCGGAACTCGTCGCCACTGCGAACCAGATGGTCTAGCTCTGTCATGCAGGCGGTCCGGGCGGCCTGAGAGGCTGCCGCAGCCCGAGGGCCTGCCCCACAAATCTAACCCTGCCCCAATTCGCTATTCTGGCTGAGTGATCTTCATGCTCTTATTGGCCGCGTTCGCCTCCAACTGCGACGCGGCGTCGCGCATCCTGGTGCACGGGCACCGTGGCGCGCGCGCCGTTCTCCCGGAAAACACCATCCCCGCGTTCGAACATGCGATAGAGGCCGGCGCCGATTTGATAGAACTCGACGTTTTGGTGACCAAAGACGACGTGCCGGTAGTTGTTCACGATCCTACCTTGAACCCACTCATCTGCAAAGGGCCGGTATCCGGCAGCCCCTCGATTCGATCGCTCACCCTCGCCGAGCTACGGCAGTGGGACTGCGGCTCGCTCCGCAATCCCAACTTTCCCCGCCAGACGCCCGTTCCCGGCACGCGCATTCCGACGCTGGACGAGGTATTCGCGCTCGCCGAACGCGGCAATTTTCAATTCAACGTGGAACTCAAGCTTTTCGCGAAACAGCCGGAGTACACGCCTTCGCCGGAAAAATTCGCGGAATTGGTGCTTGCCGCCATCCGTCGGCGGGGACTCGAAAAGCGCGTGGTCGTGCAGTCCTTCGACTTCCGCCCGCTGCACGTCATGAAGCGCCTGGCTCCCGAGATTCCGCTCGCGGCTTTGGACAGCTCGGGGAAGGAAGACTTCGTGGCCACGGCCGGGCGCGCCGGCGCCAAGACCATTGCGCCCGAGCTGCGGTTGGTGACGCCAGAGAAAGTGAAGCAGGCCCACGAAGCCGGGCTTCAGGTGGTCCCATGGACCGCCAGCACGAAAGAAGAATGGGACCGGCTGATCGGCGCTGGCGTGGATGCCATCATCACCGACGACCCCGCGGGACTGATCGCCCATCTGAAAAGCCGCAAGCTGCGGTGACGCTCAGGATTCCGCCCGCGGATGCAGCACCAGGCCGGACGGCAGCTCCTCGCCGAAGATTCTGCCCAGCGCGCTCTCGTCGCGATCCTCTTCGCCCTCGACTACCGCCAGCAGGCGCTCGGCATTGGGCAGGGCTTCGAGCTTCCGCCGAACGCTGTCGCGCAATGCCGTTGGCAGATCGCGCGCGGGATCGCCTGCGGTGCGGGCCATTGCGGCCAGCGCTTCGCCCGCATTCGGCGCCTTCAGCAGAGCGTCTACCCAGCGCCCTACAGTCGAAGGAGGCAGCACTTGGTTCACTGGCCCATAGAACAACTGCCTGGCGCCCAGACGCGAGAGGCACCACAGGTCCGTATCGCGGAACGAAGCGGCCGCTTTGCCCGCGCGAATCAGCGCCTCTCCCAGTTCGGTCTTGGTTTGAATGGGCAGCAATTCCAGTGCGGCGGCCGTACGCCACATCTCGCGCAGCAGGCTGCTGTTCAGGCGCATCTTCTTTTGCCCGCGCGGCATCAGCGCCGGCGCGAGCCGCTGGTAGAGGTCAACCTGCTGGTTGCGGTTCAGTCCACCCGCTATCCGTCCCCAGAAAATCCACCAGTCGATCTCGCACTGCACCTGGCTCGAATGCTGCAATCCGGCGGCGTATACGCGGCGCGCCTGCTCCACGCGCAGCTCGTCGCCGGGGTAGCCGAAGCCCGGGCGCAGACAGAAGCCGCAGAGGTTGAGCCATCGGGCTTCGAACGCCGCACTCTTCTTGCGCCCGTCCACGCGTTCCAGAAAGACATCCGCCAGCCGGCGGATGGTCTCGAGCGGCCAGGAATTTCTTCCCAGTCCGAGCGTCTGTTCGAGCTTCGAAGGCAGCTCCTCTGGAGCAACAGGCGCCGCAGCAGTGGTCGAGAATACCGCGCGGACCAGATCCAGCGCCTTCGCACCCGCCTCCTCGCTCACCACGGCGACGGGTTTGCGAGCCGCCGGCTGGACGCTTTTCCGCAACTGGAATTGCAGACGCCAGCGGTTGTCGCTCACCTTGGAATCGCACCAGATCTCAACCGTCCCCACTTCCGTCAGGCGGACGCCCATCTTCACCGGCACCAGCCGCTCGCCCGTTGGCTTCCCAAAGCGGATCAGCGCCTGGAGCGGCGCATGAACGTGCAGATTTTCATCGCCGGGCGAAAACTCCACCACGTCGCCTAACTGATCTTCGGTCCGGACCAGTGAGCTGTAGAGGCGGAAGGACACCGGCCGGTTGGCGACGAGCTGCAAGTCGCCGCGATCGAGCTCGAGTGTGGTCCCTTCCTCCGAACCGCGCGGCACCAGGCAGACTGTCGTCAGCTTGTCTTCTGCGGGTTCGCCGATCCCGATGTAATACGCGCGCGGCAGACCCCCGCGCACCAGAATTCCCGCGCCGGTCGAACGCACGTAGGAGTAGTAGGCCGCTCCCGTCGCCACCGCGAGATCGAGATCGCGATTCGAGAAGATGACCGGACGCCTTCCGTACCAGTTCTGGAGCACGTCCGCCACGCGCTCGCGGCAAATCTCCGGAATGAAAAAGCCGCCGTTGAACAGCACGGCGTCGGGAACCTGGTTTGCGCTCTCCAGAAACACGTTCAGGTGTTTCGAGATGGCCGGGTCGGAAACATACGGCAAGCCCAGCTCGCGGAACAGGCTGCGCTTCTCTTCCCTGGGCGGATCGCCGCGCTTCGACAAGGGCAGGAAGCCTTCCAGCGTCAGCTCCAGCGCCTCTGAGCGAAGCAGCTCCGTCTTCAGGGCGCCGCCCACAATCGCCGCGCCCCCGCCAAGAACCGTAATCTCCACCCGTTCCAGCTTCGGATCGCAGAGCAGCCGTTCCTTGGCCGTCGAGCATTGCCGCCGCAAAGCGCTCCGCTGCCGGATGCTGAGCTGCTTGCCCAGCTTGGCTTCCACCAGCCACGCCAGCGTCAGGTCGAGGTTGTCGCCGCCGAGCAGCAGATGTTTGCCGACAGCGGTGCGCGTGAACTCGATGCGGTCATGCTCGCGCCCCACCCGGATCAAACTGAAATCGCTCGTGCCTCCGCCGACATCGCAGACCAGCACAATCTGGCCGTCGAACAGCAGCTTCCGCGATGCCGAAAGATTGTTGGCAATCCACGAATAGAAGGCTGCCGCGGGTTCTTCAAGCAGCGTCAGCTTCGGGAGCCCCGCCTGCTCCGCCGCGGCTACCGTTAACTCCCGCCCTTCTTCGTCGAACGAGGCCGGGACCGTCAGGACAATCTCCTGCTCGGCCAGGTCGCCCGCGCCGACGGGCGGCGCTGCGTCCCAGGCTTCGCGGAATTTCGCGAGGAACCGCGCCGAGACCTCGACGGGCGAGAGCACGCGCCCACCCTCCTGAGCTTCCCACGGAAGAATTTTGGCGGTGCGGTCGACTTCGGAATTCGAAAGCCAGCTCTTTGCCGAATGGATCAGGCGCGTGGGCACCAGCGCGCCCTGCTCTCGCGCGTGTACTCCAACCGGCTGCCCTTCATCCAGAAACAGGAACGAAGGCAGCGTGCGGCTCGGCTCCACGCGTCCCTGCGCGACAAGCTGGGGGACTTCGAAGATGTGGATGGGCGGAAAATCCAGCTCGTCCGCCTCGCGCGGGTCGATCCACGCCAGAGCCGAATTGGTCGTGCCCAGGTCGATGCCAACTTTGACGCTCATTGAGTAACACGTTCGCGCACGTTGAATTCGAGCTTCCACCGCCGCCCGTCGCGCGCCACACACCACAACTGCAGTACGCCCGTCTCGGTCACTTTGGCCTGAAAGGCTACCGGAACGACGCCGCCTTCTTTGTCCTCGGCGGACTTCAGGTTGACCTCCATGGGGGTGATTTCTTCCAACCGGTCGTCAATCTCTTCGAGCAGCTCCCCGGGCGCGTCGTCGCGGCGGGTGGTTGAGGAGAAGAAGCGAAACTCGGCCGGCTCGCCGACCACCAGCCCGAACTCCTGCCCGGGAATTCCTACCTCGCTGCCTTCTTCGAGGCCGAAGGGGACCACGGTCAGCGCTTTCAGCGGAGCGGGCATTCCGGGTATGGCGGGCATGGCGCTTTCAATTCCCACGTAGTACGTTCGCGGCACGCCGCCCCGGATGCGGACGCCGCGTCCGCGCCTTGCCGAGCCGTAGTAGACGGCGCCGCGCGATACGGCGTGCATCAGGTCTTCACCGGTCAAAGCCTGAATTGCGGGCTTGCCTTCCTCCTCCAGCCAGCGGTTCAGCACGCTCAAAATCCTGTCGCGCACCAGGTCCGCGTTCAAGACGCCGCCGTTGAACAGGACGTGCGTGGGGCCGAGGAATTCGCCGCCGCCCCGCCGCAGAAATCGGGCCAGGTGGCGCGTCACCGCCGGGTCCGCGGCATAGGGCAGGCCAATCTCCTGCACCGCCGTGCGGCGCTTCGCCTGCGGCATCTCCGTACTTCCGGTGCTGGGAAAAAAGCCTTCCTCAAGGACCGTATGGATGTGTTCGCGAGTGAGCGAGGCTTTGATTGTTCCGCCCACGAGGCCGGTTCCCTTGCCCAGAATGGTCACGGGCTCTTTCTGAGACTTCGCGGCCGGGTCAAGCAGCTTTTCCTTCGCCACGCGGCAGTTGTGCCATAGCGCGTGGAGTTGCAGGGCGTCCAGCTTGACGCTCTTCCCGGCCAGCTCGGCTTCAATGGTTCGCGCCAGCGCCAAATCCATGTTGTCGCCGCCCAGCAGGATATGCTCGCCCACGGCAATCCGCTCGAGCGCCAGCTCGCCGGCGTGTTCCTTCACCGCGATCAGGGTAAAGTCGGTGGTTCCGCCGCCGATATCCACCACTAAGATCAGGTCTCCGAGCTGCACCCGGTCGCGCCAATCCGGGTGACGCTCAATCCAGGCGTAAAAGGCGGCTTGCGGCTCTTCGAGCAGGGTCACGTTCCGATAGCCCGCCTGCTCGGCCGCCGTCGCGGTCAGCTCGCGCGCTACTTCGTCGAACGATGCGGGCACAGTGACCAGAAGGTGCTGCTGCTCCATGGGAGCGTCGGGGAACCGGTGGTTCCACCCGCTGCGCAAGTGCTCCAAATACCGGCGCGAGGCCTCCACGGGAGAGATTCTCGGCACTCCTTCGGGCGCACGGAAGGGAAGCAGCGGTGCGGTGCGGTCCACTCCGGCGTGAGAGAGCCAGGACTTGGCCGAGGAAACCAGCCGGCCGGCATTCTCCACGCCCCGCTTCTGCGCCAACTGGCCCACCACCTCGGACGGGTCGGCATCCCACGGAAGCGCCAGGGAGCCGGACGGAAAATCCGAAGTTCCGGGGATATAGAGAAATGACGGCAGCAGGTTCGGCTCGCGGACTTCGCCCGGATTTGCCAGTTGAGGAATGGGAAGCAGCTCAACCGGCGGCGATGGCGAGCTGCCGCTGCCGCTTTCGATTCGCGAGTAGGAAAGGGACGAGTTGGTTGTTCCTAAGTCGATGCCGATTACGTATTGCGGTTCCAAAATGTGTCACTCGACCTCTAGCTCTGCCGGGGCGATGATGCGGGCATTCCGATTGGGAGGCATAGCGGGCAGATCCACCGTCTCGGCGCGCCAGCCCTTATGGCGCAGAACGCCGCCTGGCGGCGGCTGGGCGGGCACATTGCCAATCCACTTGACGGCTTCCGCAGAAAGCGCCTCCGCTTTGGCGTACGTCCCTTCCACTGCATCGAGAACCGGCGAAAGACGGACATAGCGCGATAACGTCTCTCTGCACCCGTCGTGCACGCCCCGTACGGCAGCTCCCACCTGTTCATCGGAGTACGGAGCCAGGTCCTCCATCACGAAGTCCACGAGGCGGGCATCCCGTTGAAGAATGGACAGCATCTGGAGCGCGCCGTCCGAGGCGGAGAGAGCCGGCGGCGCCGGACGGGCGGCACGGGTGAAACCAAACTCCCGCGCCACATCTTCCGGCAACTGGCGCTTGAAGAGTATGGCGAAGAAGCAGCGAAAGGCGAAAACAAAGCGTGTCAAGGTGAATCTCCACAACGAGGCCGCAAGCTCTCAGAATACCTAAAGGTCCGAGGGAAAGCAGCCGATATCGCTAATAGAGCTAATAGATGAGCCAGTCGATCCGTACAGGCGCGCTCGCGATTCTCCTCGCTTTGCCGGTCTCTCCGTCCACAATTACGACGATCTCGAGCGACGAGATTTTCAGTACCCTCGATTTTGAGCAGGAGTTTGTAGGACACGCGCGGCGAGGCAACCTGAGGAAGTGGGGTGGGCGCGAAGTATTTGCAGGCACGGCCCTGAAGGGTGCCATTTCCAAGGCCAACTATGTCTGGTCTTCGGGTGTTCTCACTCCTTTCTCATTCACTTACGTGCCGGGCAGCGGCATCACGATGACCGTCGGTGGAACCGCTTCGGCGTTCTATAGCTGGACAGACAGCTTGGATCCGTCATCCACCCTGGCCATTCGCGCTTACGCCGCTAAAGATAGATTCGGCATCGATTTGACCAGCCTGTATCTATCGGGTTACGGTTCTCTGCCCGATTTAAGCGGCGACCGGGACGGCGATTATCTCCTGGTAAGCGACGCTATGCTGCACGACGGATTTACGCTGATGGGCAACTCCGTCATGACCTTCCCGCACCCCCGTAGAGGCCGCCCCAACAGTCTCTCTTATCGGATTCTCATTGGGAACGCCGTCGCGACTGGCGGCGAGGAGCCTCTGTCCGCGGTTCCCGAGCCGACGACAGCGATCATGATGGGAGTGGGCTGCACGCTCCTCGTAGCCAGCCTCGTCTTTCGACGGTGGCGCACCGTGCCGCGCAAGAACTGATTCCGCCGGGCAGGCCTCCTGTGATAGTGTTCGTTTGGGATGCTTACCCGACGATCTGTCTTGAGCACTGGTCTTTCGGCCTCTTTCGGGCGTTCCCTGAAGGCGAAGAATGGCCGCAAGCCGAATTTCCTTTTTCTGATCGCGGACGATCACGCCGGTTACGTGCTTGGCGCCGACGGCAGCCGTCTCGCGCAAACGCCTAACCTGGACCGGCTGGCGTCCGAAGGCGCCCGCTTCGCCGCTAATTACTGCAATGCTCCCGTGTGCACCCCCTCCCGGCAGTCCTTCCTTACGGGACAGATGCCCTGCATGGCCGGCGTCACCGTGCTGCGGACGCCGCTGGCCGAAGACAAACCCACGCTGGCGAAGCAATTGAGGCAGGCAGGCTACACGACCGCCGTCTTCGGCAAGATGCACTTCAACCGCAAATCCTACCCGGGCTTGCACGGTTTCGACACTCTGATGACGGATGGCGACACTAGAGCTTTACACTCGGAGCGGGTGAAACCGCGCGCCGTTCCATCGGAGATCCCTACCAAACCACAGTGGCGCCCATTCCGGGATCCAGCCCGTATCTGGCTGAACGCCGAAAAGCTTCCCTACCCGCTCTATGACGACGACATGCCCGGCGTGTTTCTCGCACGGCAGGGCATGAAGTTCCTCGAGGAGCACAAAGACGATCCCTTTGCGCTGTGGGTCAGCTTCCACGAGCCGCATTCGCCGTTCGATTTCCCAGTCGAGCACCGCAATCGCTTCGACCCCGCGAAGTTCGAAGTGCCGCGCGTCGGACCCGAGGATGCCTGGCAGATCCCCAGGATCTTCCGCGATCTCTCGAGCGAAGAGAAGCGCGGCATCATCGCGGCTTACTACACGTCCGTGAGCTTCCTCGACCGCAACATAGGCATGGTCCTGAACCAGCTTCGCAAGCTGAAGCTGGATCGCGACACGTTCGTGGTCTATATGGCGGACCACGGCTACAGCCTCGGCCAGCACGGCCGCTTCGAGAAACACTGCGGCTACGATCCCGCGCTCCGGGTGCCGCTCATCATGCGATTCCCGGCCCGCATCAAACCGGGAACCGTGGTCCGCGATTTCACTGAATCGATCGACGTTACCCCGACTATTCTGGACATGCTAGGCGTGGATGCGCTCCCCGTGATGCACGGCCGCAGCCTGCGGCCGTATCTCGAAGGCGGCGGACCGGGCGAAGGGCGCCGCAACCACATCTTCAGCCAGTACCTGGAAAACGAAGAGGCATTCGTTCGCACCGAACGCTACAAATTTATCTTTTGCAGTGGACGGCGCAAGCGGACGGACGGCTACCTCATCGACAATCCGACGCCCGGCCGCTATGTTCGGCTATACGATCTGAAGAACGATCCGGGCGAGTTCACCGACATCGCGCGCAAGGAACCCGAAATCGTGTCGCGCATGCAGGCGCTGCTGCTGGAGCGCTTCGCAAAGACTCACCCCGAGGGCGAGCGGCTTCCCAAAGGTTTGAGCGCGGCCGAAGCGTTGGAGTGGTTCGTGCGGCCGCGTGACGCCGCCGAGTCCCGATCTTAAGCTCACCCGAGGGTTATTCGTTACGTCAAGCATAACGAAGAGGAGAAGCCTATCGCCGGGCAATCCGCAATCCGGTGCGATCGATCAGCCTCGACCAGACGGTATCCGGATCCGGATCGAACACCAGACCGGCCTCGGCCTTAAAGATGTGCCACGTGCCCATCTCGACCTCGCGCTCCAATTGCTGAGAAGCCCAGCCGGAGTAGCCCAGGTAAACCCTAAATTTGCTCGATCCAGGTCCCGCGGCCATCGTATCCTCCAGAAGCGAAGGAGTGGAAATCATGTAGAGGTCGCCGAACACATGAAGTCCCTCTTCCGGCTTCGCCGCGGACCGGAGCAGGGCGAAAACCGCCTTCCTGTCCACCGGCCCCCCGAGATAGATGGGATCCGAGCGGCGCTCAGCCTCCCCATATTCGGGGAAGACGCGCGATAGGGGCACTTCGCTTCGCAGATTGACGATCAGGCCCATCGCGCCCTCCTTGCCGTACCGCGTAAGTAAGATGACGGTCTCGCCGAAGTTGGGGTCGGGAAGATTGCGGCGCGCAACCAGGAGCTTCCCGGCAGCGAGGTCCTGAACTCGGCCCTGGGGAGGGTGCTGTTGGGCTAACAATCCGGACGCCACTGCGATCCACATGAAGCGGCGTAGCAGCAACATGCCTTCGATTCTCTCGCTGCCGGAGCCCAATCACAAGCGCCCTCTCTAGGCTATATTGGCTGAGATGTCCATGCTCAACCAAAAGACGGCTCTCGTGACCGGCGCGGCCGCCGGCATCGGGGAAGCGATCGCTCAATTGTTCGCGCGGCACGGCGCGCACGTATTCCTTCTCGACCTCAACGGACCTGGCGCCGAACAGGTGGCAGGCTGCATCCGCGCATCCGGCGGCTCGGCCTTTGCGTACGCCGCCGACGTCCGCGATACCGAAAGCCTGCGGCCCGCCGTCGAGAATGCGATGGAGCGCTTCGGCCGCATCGACATTCTCGTCAACAACGCCGGCATCTACCCCAGGCGCACGTTCCTCGATATGACCGAAGCGGAATGGGACGAGATGCAGGACATCAATTTGAAGGGCATCTACCGGTGCACCAAGCTCGTGCTGCCGAAGATGGTCGAGCAGCGTTCCGGCAAGATCGTCAACATCTCTTCGGTGACCTTCTTCAAAGGTATGGCCAACCTCAGCCACTATGTCGCCGCTAAGGGCGGAGTGATCGGCCTCAGCAGGTCGCTGGCGCGGGAGATGGGACCGCACAACGTACACATCAACTGCATCACCCCAGGTGCGATCGAGGTCGAAACCGAGAAACTTGTGGCGACGCCCGAGCAGATGGCGGCCATTGTCGCGCAGCAGTCCCTGCAGCGCCGGCTCGGGCCGCTCGATGTGGCGCGCGTGTGCCTCTTTCTGTCCAGCGAGCTGAGCGATGGGATGACAGGCCAGACCGTCAACGTGGATGGCGGCCTGGTGATGTACTGAAAGTGGCGCGGGCTTCAGCCTGCGTGGGTTTTTCAGAAGTTAACGATGGAAGCGAAGGTTGCGGCATCCAGACTCGCGCCGCCGACCAGCGCGCCGTCGATTTCCCGCTGCGACATCAAGTCCTTGATGTTGTCCGGCTTCACGCTGCCGCCGTATAAAATCCGCACGCTGCCGGCCAGTTCCGCTCCGAAGCGTTTTTCGGCTTCTCCGCGTATCAGTTGGTGGGCGGCGGCGGCGATGTCCGGCGTGGCCGTCTTTCCGGTGCCGATGGCCCATACCGGCTCGTAGGCGATCACGATCTTCGCGAATAGCTCCGGCGCAAGATTGCCCAAGCCCTTCTGAAACTGCTGCTCGAGGACACGCCCGGTCGCGCCGGCTTCCCGCTCTTCCAGGCGCTCGCCGACGCACACGATGGGATTCAATCCGCCCTCGATGGCGGCCACCGTCTTTTTAAAAACCATCTCGTCCGTCTCGCCGAAATACTGCCGGCGCTCGCTGTGGCCGACGATGACGTAAGTGGCTCCGGCGCCGGAGATCATTCCGGCCGAAACCTCACCCGTAAATGCGCCCTCTTTCGCCCCATAGATATTCTGTGCGCCAATTGCCACGCGCGAGCCCGAGACGGCCTGAGCGGCGGGAACCAGGTTTGTAAAAGGCGGACAGATCACGATCTCACAGTGCGTGGAACCTGCCACCAGCGGCAGGAAGCGCTCCAGAAAGACAACGGTATCGGCAGCCGTCTTGTACATCTTCCAATTTCCCGCCATCACAGGTTTTCTCATAGGATTGCTTCTAAAAAGCCGGTTCCTTTCTTCAGTCGAACACCAAAATTTTCGGCTACCGTCTGCCCAACGTCGGACAAGGTGGCGCGCCGCCCGAGGTCGACGCCCCGGCGCGCGCGCGCCCCATACGCCAGCAGCGGCACGTACTCCCTCGTGTGGTCGGTCGAGGGCGTGGTCGGATCGCAGCCATGGTCGGCGGTGATCATCAGCAGATCGCCTTCGTTCAGCCGGCCGAGCAACCGAGGCAGCCAGGCGTCGAACTCCTCGAGCGCCGCCGAGTATCCCTCCGCGTCGTTCCGGTGCCCAAACTGCTGGTCGAAATCGACCAGGTTGGCGAACACCAATCCTTCAGGCGCCGTGCCGAGCGCGTCGAGCATTTTGTCCATGCCATCGGCGTTGTCCTTCGTCTTGGCGTAGTCCCGGATTCCGCGGCCCAGAAAGACGTCGAAAATCTTACCCACGCCGTAGACTGGCACGTCCTTGTCGTCGAGAAGGTCGAGCAACATCCCTTTGGGAGGCGGGACAGCATAGTCCTTGCGATTCGCGGTCCGTGCAAACGAGCCTGGCGATCCCAGGAACGGACGGGCAATCACGCGGCCTACCTCATGCCGTCCCCGCAGGATTGCGCGGGCCGTCTCGCAGATCTTGTACAGCTCCCAGAGAGGAATCACCTCTTCATGCGCGGCGATCTGAAAGACGCTATCGGCGGATGTGTAGACGATGGGCGAGCCGGTGCGCAGGTGTTCCTGGCCCAGCTCGCGAATGATCTCGGTTCCGGACGCGGCATTGTTCCCGATGGTGCTCCGGCCGATAAGCCGCTCGAACTCCCGCATGACATCCGCCGGAAAGCCGTCCGGATATAGGGGAAACGGCTTCTCCAGGTGAATTCCCACCATCTCCCAGTGTCCGGTGGTCGTGTCTTTTCCGGGAGACGCGAGCGCCGAACTGCCGTAACATCCCGAGGGCTGGCCCGAGGGCGGCAGATGTTCGAGCGGCCGGATATTTCCCAATCCGAGCGCGCAGAGATTCGGCAGGGCCAGCGGCCGGCGGCGCGCAAGGTTTCCTAGTGTATCGCTGGGTTCGTCGCCGTACGAGGCCGCATCCGGCATGGAACCGATTCCAACACTGTCCAGTACGATCCAGAAGATCCGGGGGAACATTCCCTTTATGCGCCGATCTCACGCTGGATGGCTTCCGCAATTCGGTCGGTGAAGCGGCGGACTTCGCCCAGTTCCGGGCCTTCCACCATCACGCGCGCCAGCGGTTCGGTACCGGAGAAGCGGACCAACACCCGTCCGAGCTCGCCGAAAGCCTCTTCGCAGTCGCGGATCTCCCGCGCCACCGCGGGAAGATCCGCGAGCGGCTTGCGTTCGCGGACGCGCACGTTCTTGAGAAGCTGCGGATAGATTTCCAGTCCTTCGCTCAGCTCGTCCAGGCCCGCTCCGGCGCGCTGCGCGATTTCAAAGATGCGCAGCGCGGTGAGCAGACCGTCTCCCGTGGTGGAATACTCGCGGAAAATCACGTGGCCGGACTGCTCGCCGCCCAACTCCACGTTCTGCCGTACCATCTCCTCGAGAACGTACTTGTCGCCCACCGGGGTTCGCAGCAGGCGAATGCCCTCGCCCGCGAGCGCCCGTTCCAGACCCAGATTGGACATCACCGTCGCGACCACGCTTTCGGAGGGCAGCTTCTGTGCGGACTTGAGCGCGCGCGCCGCGATCAGAAGTACGGCATCGCCGTCCACCACTTTGCCGTTGCGCGAAACGAAAAGCGCGCGGTCGGCATCGCCATCGAACGCCACGCCGAAATCGGCCCCGCGCGCTCTCACTTCGGCGCACAAAGCCTCGACATGCAGAGCGCCGCAGTCCCGATTGATGTTGCGCCCGTCCGGGTCGCTGAATATGGCTTGTACGTTCGCGCCAAGCCGGGTAAGCAGCTCCGGGCCCAGGCGCGACGCTGCCCCGTTGCCGCAATCGACCACGATATTCCGTCCGGCCAGGGAGCATTCCGCGGTGGACGCGAGAGCATCGACGTACTTCCGGTCCAGGCCCTCATCCACTTCGAGCGGGCAAGGTGCTGCCTCCACGCCGTGTTCGAGAAGGCGGAAAATCTCGCGCTCGATCTCCTGCTCCTCGCTGTCCGGCAGCTTGAATCCGGAATGGCCAAAAACCTTGATTCCATTATCCTGGAAGGGGTTATGGGAGGCGGAGATCATCACTCCGGCAACGAAGGAATCCGAGCGCGTCAGATAGGCTACGCCCGGCGTGGTGACGATCCCGGCGAAACGGCTGCGCACGCCGTGTTTGGCCAACCCGCCTGCCACCTGACTGGCAATCCAGGGACCCGATTCGCGGGTGTCCATGCCGAGGACCACTTCGGAATCGGGCGCAGCACGGGCAACCACTTTGCCCAGGGCCATCCCGAAGGCATGCACGGTATCCGGGTCCAAGGGCGGTTCTCCGGCAGTGCCCCGGATCCCGTCCGTCCCGAACAGTTGCTTAACCATCTCTTATCTCTTTTCCATCGCGACACGGACTACCACCCGGGAGGCGGAGCGAAACCGGACCTGGGGATCGGATACGAACGCATTCACACGAAATTCAGCGCTTCCTACCACGGAGGAAAGGTTTACAGGATCGGTGACAGCTTTATCGACCCCGGAGACGCGGCCTTCCGGCCCGATGAGGATCAGGTTCGGCGGATTGACGGTAACCTTGCCCACACGATAGCCCGAGGGGGGGCTTCCCGCGAATCGCACTTCGACGGGAACCTGGCGTTCCGCGCGCCGCTCAAACTGCAATCGTACCTGGGAGGGGACGGCGCGGACCAGATCCACGCCGGGGGGAAGCTTTACGTTCTCCTGGGTGATGTTCAGCGTCTTCTCGCCCGTGCTATGAACGCCCGCCAGGCTGAGGACTACGCCGGGGCGGGTATCCCCCAGCTCGTACAACGTCCGTGCGCTTCCTTTCACCTCGAGAGTGACGGAATCGATAATCGCGCTGCTGATCTCCAGATCGGCCGGCATTTCCTGGTACTCCACTGGCACGGAGATAAAGGTTACGGTGCCGGGCTGATCCGCGAAGGTGACCCAGAGCAGCATAGCGGCTGCCAGGGAGGCAAGTTTCCAGACCCAGTCACGGGTCAGAAAATCGATCATGGACGATACACTCTCTCGGCTTGAGGGGAATCGTTTTTGACGGCTGGCGCCACTTCGACGGAACGAACGCCAGAGGAGGCCGGGGCCGGACGGGTGACTCCGAAGTGCTCCGCAATCCTGTCTTCCAGCCGCTCCTGGGTGACGCCTTCCTCCAGTTCGCCGTTCGCGGCAATGGACATTCGGCCCGTCTCCTCGCTAACCACCAGCGCCAGGCAATCCGTCTCTTCGGTAATTCCGATAGCGGCCCGGTGCCGGGTGCCCAACTTGGAAGAGAGCGCCGGGTTGGTGCTGAGGGGGAGGAAGCAGCCGGCGGCGCAGACGCGGTCCTTTTGTACGATAGCAGCGCCATCGTGCAGCGGCTGGCTGGTCTGGAAGATGGCCACCAGAAGGTCGCGAGACACGTTGGCGTCCAGTGGAATGCCGCTTTCGATGAACGTTCGCAGGCCCGTGTCCCGCTCCATAATCACCAGCGCACCGGTCTTCTCCTGAGACAGACGGGTCAGCGCCAGCGCGATCTCGTCGGAAGCCTCCATCTGCCGCAAACCGCTCGTCAGCCAGGGGCGGCGGCCGATACGGGCCAGTGTGCGCCGGATCTCTTCTCGAAAAAGGACGATTACGGCAATGGCGGTGTACGGAATGACGTTCGCGAGAATGGAGTGCAGAAGCTCCAGGTCGGCCCAGATGGAAACCCGGTAAACGACTATAAAGGCGATGATGCCGATAAGGATGTGGGCGGCGCGGGTGCCACGAACGATTTGCAGGCCTTGAAAAATGAGAAACGCGACGACAAGTATGTCAATGACCGCGGTTAGGGTCAACTCCGGCAACGCAATTATGGCTGCAAAAGGCTGCATGGACCTGCTCAGACACCATTTTCATCTTAGCAGGTGAGTAGGTGTGTATGCCTCCACCGTCCGGAACAAGCCAAAATCGGAGTTCAGATTTTGGATGAAAACGAACATTATCAACAGTTTCTATGTCCCGGCCGTCGCGCCGCGGCGTTCGACGTCGTCAGCGAGAATCACCGCCTCGGCCAGCTCGCGCATAGGACGGCGCAACCGGCGGCTTTCGTTGCGCAGCCGCGTGTAAGCCTCCTCCTCGGTCAAGTTGTGTTTGTGTTGCAGGATGCCTTTGGCGCGCTCCACCAGTTTGCGCGTCTCCAGGGTACGCTTCATCTCCAGCGTTTCCGACATCAGCCGTGCGTTCTCAACTGCGGCGGCGGCTTGTCCCGCCACCACCCGGACAAAACCGATCTCCTCTTCCGTAAAGGCGTACTCTTCGCGGGTATAGATATTAATCGTCCCGATTACTTTCTCGCGTGTGAACAGCGGCACGGAAAGCAGAGAAGCCAGACCCGTGCGGCGGGCCAACTCGGGATAGCGGTACTGGCTCTCGGCGAGCACGTTGGAGACAATCAACGGCCGGGCTTCGCGGACCACGCGGCCGATCAGAGAGTCCTCGATCTTGAGAGGCATCCTGTGCAGGTAATCCGGTGAAGAGCATCGCCCGGCCGTGATCACGAGCTCGCGCCGCTCCTCGTCCACCAGCATGATGGAGCAGACCGGGGAGTCGAAGGTTTCCGCCACCATCTCGGCCACGGTTTGCAGAATCCTGTCGAGATACGTTTCCGCGGAGATGGTTTGCGCCACCGCCGCCAGCATTTCCATGCGTTTGACCGCGCTCTGCGATTGTTCCGCCAGACGTCCCTTGGCAATCGCCCCGCCCATCTGCTCCCCGATGAAGGAGAGCAGCGCGATCTCTTCGGGAGTGTGCTGGCGCCGCTCGATATGATGCACGTTCATCACCCCGATCAGCTCGCCACCGCTGACCAGTGGGACCGACAGAAAAGCTTCGTAAGTATCTTCCGGAAGTGCCTGAAATCGTTTGAAGCGAGCGTCCGACCATGCGTCCGAGGACAGCGCCACTACGGAGCGGTGTTCGGCCACCCATCCCGTGATGCCTTCGCCCATCTTCAGGCGGATGTTGCCGATCTCTTTCTCGTGCGGCAATTGCGAGGCCCGCAACACAACTTCGCTGGTGGTCTGGTCCACCAGGTACGCCAGGCACGCGTCACAGGCCGTAACCTGCAGAGTAAGATCTATCAATGCGTGCAGCATCTTCTCCAGCGGCAGATCCGAGCTGACTATGCCGCTAATCCGGTGTAACCACCCTACTTGCGATGTTCCCGCCCTCTCGACATCGGTCACCTTCAAAGTCTAAACGCGAGTCCGCGGCCCGGTCCAATTCAATTTTTCTATGTAGCCGATGTTACTTTGCTATATTTATTAGCTTAAATATGAAGTGGATAATCCTTCTGCTGCTGGTTTGGCGGGCGGGCGCACAAACTTTGCACGGCGTGGTGGATATTCACGTCCATTCCGATCCCGACAGCGTGCCCCGCTCGATTGACGCCATCGACATCGCGAAGCTCGCCCAGAAGCGGGGCATCCGCGCACTTCTGTTGAAGAACCACTATGAGCCTACGGCCTCGCTCGCCTACCTCGTCCGCAAGGAGGTACCCGGGATCGAGTTGTACGGCGGCATCGCGCTGAATCTGACCGTGGGCGGTATGAATTCCGCCGCGGTGGAGCGAATGACCAAAGTGAAGGGCGGCTGGGGCCGCGTGGTTTGGCTGCCCACGTTCGATGCCGAAAACCAGGTTCGCTTCTCGAAGGAGAGCCGGCCCTTCGTCTCCGTTTCGCGCGGCGGCAAGCTGTTGCCCGAAACGCTGGAAGTGCTTCGGGTCATCGCCCGGAACAAGCTCACGCTCGCTACCGGACATTCCAGTCCGCAGGAAGTTCTCATGCTGATCCGCGAGGCCAAACGGCTGGGTGTGGAGCGCATCGTGGTGACGCACGCGATGCTGCCGCCCGTGCGAATGAACATCGAGCAGATGCGAGAGGCCGTGAAGCTGGGCGCGCTGCTCGAGTTCGTCTACAATGCACTAATCGGCGCGAACAAGGTGTTCGACATGCCCGAGTACGCCAAGGCGATTCGGGCGGTGGGAGTTGAGGGCGTCATTCTTTCGAGCGACCTTGGGCAAGCCGGGAACCCGCTCCATCCCGACGGCCTGGAAGCCTTTTTCCGGGGCCTCCGGGAGCAGGGATTCAGCGAACGGGATATCGAGACGATGGCCAAGCGCAATCCGGCCAGATTGTTGGGCCTAACCGAACAATAGGCGCCTGTCTACACCCACCAGGGTGCCGCCGGCTGCTCGCGAATCATCAGTGAGTTGAGGAAGTCGGCGGCTTTCGTCAACCCCTCACCCGGGGACAGGATGCTGTCCTCGTGCTCGATGGAAAGCACGTAATCGTACCCGAACATCCGCAGGGTGGAGATGAACTCCTTCCACCACTCTTCGCCGTGTCCGTAGCCGCAGGTGCGGAAGATCCAGCTTCGGTTGCGCTCATCCGTGTAGGATTTAGTGTCCAATACGCCCGTTTTCGGAAGATTGGGACCGTATATCTGCGTGTCCTTGGCGTGTACGTGGAAGATCGCATCGCCCAGCACGCGGATGGCGGCAATCGGATCGATGCTCTGCCAGAACATGTGGCTAGGATCGTAATTGCAGCCGAGCGCCGGTCCCGCGATCTCGCGCAGCTTCAGCAGCGTCTCCGGGCTATAAGCGACAAAACCCGGATGCATCTCAATGGCGATCTTCACTCCGTGGTCGGCCGCGAACTTTGCACGCTGGATCCAATAGGGAGCGACCTTCTCCTCCCACTGCCACTTCAGAACATCCAGATACTCAGGAGGCCAGGGACAGGTGACCCAGTTCGGATACTTCGCGCCGTCGGTATCGCCGGGGCAGCCCGAAAAATCGATGACTACCGGTATCCCGAGTTTCTCGGCCAGCAGGATCGTCTGGCAACTGATGTCCTGGTACGCCTTGGCGACTTCGGGGACGGGATGAAGCGGGTTTCCATGGCAACTGAGGGCGCTGATGCTGAAGCCGTTGCCGGCCATCTTCTTCTTGAACTCTTTCAACTCGCTTTCGTTCTCGAGCATCGAGAGTTTGCAGTGCGGGTCGCCGGGGTAATTCCCCGTGCCTAGCTCGACCGTGTCGATTTTCAAGGTTTTCAGTTTTTCAAGGACCTGATCCAGCGACTGCTGGGCCAGCAAGGCGGTGAAGACTCCAACTCTCACGTTCGTGCTCCTAAACTGACGGTTTGAAAACGCAAGTGAACAGGATATCACGGCCTCGCGCGGTTCGCCCGAAAACGTGAACTTCCAGCGGTCTTCGTACGTACCCTTAATTGAGAGGGATTTTATGTTTTGCACGGCGTGCGGATCTCAAATTGAGGGTGAGGGAAGGTATTGCGCGCGATGCGGGCATGGAGCATCGCCGGCCGCGTCCTGGAGCTATCGCGAACGCCGCCTGAGCAGACCCCGCGAGGACAAAAAGATCGCCGGAGTCTGCGCCGGCTTCGCCCGCTATTTCGACGCGGACGTGACCCTGGTCCGGATACTCTGGCTGACCTTCGCAGTCGTTTGGGGAATCGGTTTCGTGGCCTACATCGCGGCCTGGATTATCATGCCCCGCGACCCGCTCATGCTTCCGATCACTTCGGGTCAGGTAGAGCAGACGCAAACGGGGTAGTACGTCTGAAACCGCTCCCTCACGGTCGCGGCTCGGTACGCCCTTCCGAGCCGCGACCGTGAGGGAGCGGTTATGACACCTACGCCAGCACTTCGGTAATTACCCGGCCGCCGATGTCGGTGAGCTTCTTATAGCGTCCAGCGTGCAGGAAGCTTAACCGGTCCTGATCGAGTCCCATCAGCCGGAGGATGGTTGCGTGAACATCCCTTAAAGGGACGGGCGCGCCGATATTCTTCAAGCCGAACTCATCCGTTTCACCGAAAGTGGCGCCGGCCCGAACGTTCCCGCCGGCCATCCAGACCACCAGACCATACTGATTGTGGTCCCTGCCCGGTTTATCGGTAACCAGGTTATTGTCGAAAGGCGTGCGGCCCATCTCGGAAGCCCACACGACCAGCGTCTCATCGAGCAGCCCGCGCGCTTTCAGGTCTTTCAACAGGCCGGCGACCGGCGCATCGACTTCCTTGCAGTGCTTCGGAATGCGGCCCTTCACGTCGCCGTGATCGTCCCAGCGGTCGCCGCCCGCGCCGTGTAGAGCCATTACGAAGCGCACGCCGCGCTCCACCATGCGCCGGGCCAGCAGACACTGCCGGCCGAAGGTTGCTGCAACCGGGTCATCGAGACCATAGAGCTTTCTTGTGGCTTCGGTTTCCTTGGAAAGGTCAACCAGCTCGGGCGCTTCGGTTTGCATGCGAAAGGCCAGCTCGTAAGCCGCGATGCGCGCTTCGAGTTCCCCTCCGCTCGAACGCTCGCTTGCATGGCGCTCATTCATCCAGCGCAGCAGGTCGAGTTCCTGGCGTTGGCGCTGCGGGGTCATCTCCGGACGGGGCCTTAGATCCACAATGGGCGTATCGCCAGAGCGAAAGATGGTGCCCTGGTAGGCCGCGGGCAAGAAGCCGTTGCCCCACACCGAAGAGCCGCCGATAGGCGCGCCGCGTGGATCGCCCAGCACAACGAAGCCCGGCAGATTCTGGTTCTCGCTGCCCAGACCGTAGGTCACCCATGCGCCCACCGAAGCGCTGCCCGGGAACATGTTGCCCGTCAGCGTGTGGTAGACCGCCGGACCATGGTTGTTATTGTCCACCATGATCCCGTTGACGAAGGCCATATCGTCCGCACAGGTCGCCAGGTTGGGGAGCAGGTCCGTCATCCAGCGCCCGGACTGCCCGTGCCGCTTGAATCCCGCGATTGCCGGGATGACGCGATTCGGCGCCGCCGAAAATGTCGCAATCTCGCCCACCGTGCCCTCGGGCATGGGGAACTGTTTGCCTGCGTATTTTTCGAGCGCCGGCCGATAGTCGAACAGGTCCATCTGGCTGACGCCGCCTTCCATGAAGAGGAAGATGCAGCGCTTGGCTTTGGCGGCCAGATGCTGCGGACGAGCCAACAGCGGGGACGATTCGTTTGCCATCAGGTTGGACAGCGCAAGGCCGCCCAGCCCGATGTAGGATCTTGTCAGAAAGTCGCGGCGGTTCATCGGATCCTCTCGTTAATCAAGATACAGGAATTCGTTGGAGCTCAACAGGACGCGGCAGACCGCGGAAAGCGAGCCAGGGAAGTTTGCGAACCGTTCCAGCTCTGCCGGCTGCGGCGGCCGGTTGAGAACGATTTCGAAAGCTTTGGCAACACGCGCGCTAGGATCGTCTCCCGCCAGTTGTGCAACTCGGTCGGCGAGATGCAAGGCCTCGCCGTTCACCAGGTCGCCGTTCATCATGGACAGCGCCTGCAGCGACGTGGTGGTCACGCTGCGGCGCTCGCAGGATTCGCTGAACACGGGAGCGTCGAAGGCCAGCATCATGGGCTGCGGCAGCGAGCGCCGCTGGAAGGTGTAGACCGCGCGGCGGCGGTTATCCTCTTCGTTTTCGTTTGGCTCCCACATGTCGCCGCCGGTGCGGCCGTAGCGGGCAAAATCAGCCAGATCGGCGGGCAGCGGGGGAAAGACGCTCGGGCCGCCGCGCTTCAGGTTGAGCCGGCCGGAGATCCGGAAAATTCCGTCGCGGATCTCTTCCGCTTCCAGGCGCCGGCGGTTGAACTTCCAGAGCAGCGTGTTCTCGGGATCCGTGGCAACCTCCTTCAGCGCCAGGTTCTCCGATGCCTGCCGGTAGGTATTCGAGAGCAGCATCAGCCGGTGCATGGCCTTGACGCTCCATTTCTCTTCGACGAAGCGCACAGCCAGCCAGTCCAGGAGTTCGGGATGGGTGGGTCGCGCGCCATTCCTGCCGAAGTCGCTCGGCGTGGCCACGATCCCCCGGCCGAAGTGATACTGCCAGATCCGGTTGACCATCACGCGCGCCGTGAGCGGGTTTTCGGGACTGGCGATCCAGCGGGCCAGCGTCAGGCGGATTCCGCGTGTCGGGAATTGCCGGTAGCGGTCGGTCTCGAGAACGGCCGGCTCCGAATTGCCGGTGATGGCGCTGGGGAACCCAGCCTCCACGGCTTCGCCGGGCTGCCGGTAATCGCCGCTCTTCAGGATTCGCGTGGGCGCGATCATGGGACCGTTGGGCGGCCCCGGAACATTGATAACCGAAAGTGTTCTGGGCTGCAGCCGCCCAATCCGCCGCTGGTACACGGCCAGCTTGCTAGACAGCTCGCGATGCCGCTCCTGCTCCTCCCCGCTGAACAGGACGCGCTCGTACTTCTTTCCGAGCTCCCCGCGAAGATCCGCCACGGCAAGTTCCTGGTAGCGCGCCTCGTCGCGGGTCAGCCGTGGTATCAACTCCCGCTCGAAAGCGTCCAGCGCATTCTTCTGTTCCAGGTCGCCGGTGCGCGTGGCTTCTTCCAGCAGATAGGCGTGCCTCTCCCGCTCGGCGGCGTTGAAGACCGATTGCGCTTTGCGGCGCATCTCCAGCCGCAGGTCGCTTGTGGTTAACTCGCGGTTGCGGGATTCTTCGGCCTTTCTGGTCCGCAGCCGCGCGAGCAGCATCTTCTCGAACTCCTCCATCTCGCGCTTTTCGGGACCCGACTTCAAACGCTCCTGATACTCGGCGATCTTTGTCTTCGCGTATTCGGCGAAGGCTTCGTCCTGGTATGGGACCTCGACATCCTGCGGGTTGGTGGCGTTGAAGAAGGCCTGGAAGCGATAGAAGTCTTTGGTCGGGATGGGATCGTACTTATGATCGTGGCAGCGGGCGCATCCAACCGTAAGGCCGAGAAAAACGGACGCGGTCGCGGTAGCCACTTCGTTCAGATAGTTCTGCCGCACTTCCTCGGCCACCAGGTTGGAGCGGTCCCACGGCGCGAGGCGCAGAAACGCAACCGGCACGTGGCCCTGAATGTCCGGCTTGTAATTGTTCCGCGTCTGGCTATGTTCGTCGCCGCCGGCTAATTGCAGCGTGACGAATCGGTCATACGGCATGTCCGAGTTGAAGGCCTGAATTACCCAGTCGCGATAGCGCCATGCATTGCCGATCGCGCCATCGCCTTCCAGACCGCTGGTCTCGCCGTAGCGTGCCAGATCGAGCCAATGGCGTCCCCACCGCTCCCCATAGCGGGGATCGGCCAGCAACCGGTCGATCAGCCTAACATATGCGTCTTCGGATTCGTCGTTCAAAAACGCGTCCATCTCATCCAGCGTCGGGGGCATGCCAATCAGGTCGAAATAGACCCGCCTGGCGAGAGTGCGTTTGGACGCGGGCGGCGCCGGGGCCAGATTCTTCCCTTCGAGTTTGGCAAGCACGAACGCATCGATGGGATTCGCGGCCCACGCGGCATCGCGAACCTGAGGAGGCTCCCCTTTGACCGGTTTTTGATAAGGCCAGAGCCAGTCTGATTTTTCGGCGGCCGCGTCCGGCTCGGCTTTCAGGGAGCCGATCCAGGTTTCGATTTTGGCGACCGCCGCGTCGTCGAGCGCCTTTCCCAACGGCATGCGCGGGGATAGATGGCCCTTCAGCAGCTTCACCAGCGGGCTCGCTTCGGGGTGTCCGGGCACGACCGCGGGAGCGTGCTTGTTGCCGCCCGCGATCACGGACTCCAGGCTGTGTATCGAATAGCCGCTGGTCTTCGTCTTCAACGAGTGGCAGGCGGAGCAGTTCGCCTCTAAGAGGGGGCGAATCTCTTTCTCGAAATCGCCAGCGTTCAGAGAAGCGGCCCAGAGCAGCAGCGCGAGCACCGGAGCAAGAGGACCACGCATACCCGATTGTCCCTCAAAAAAGAACCTTCAGCACCAGCTGGATCTGGCGGGGCGCGTTTTCCTGGCCGTTGGCGGGCCGGATCGAGAAAAAGCCTTTCAGCCGAGCAGGAACTTCGTGAACTCGGCTTCGCCGTGTACATCGGTGAGGCGCTGGTCGCGCCCCTGATAGAAGTAGGTCAGTTTGGTGTGGTCCATGCCCATGAGACGCAGGATAGTGGCATTGACGTCGTGCGCGGTGATGGGATTTTCCACCGGGCGGAGGCCGAATTCATCGGTTGATCCAAGCACCCGCCCGCCCTTTATGCCCGCGCCCGCCATCCAGATGCTGAACGCGTAAGGGTGATGGTCCCGTCCATTCTTTCCCTCGGCCAGGGGAGTGCGGCCGAACTCGCTGCCCCATACCACCAGCGTCGAATCCAGCAGACCGCGCGACTTCAAATCGGTGAGCAGGCCGGAGATCGGCTTGTCGCTCTTAGCGGCCATCTTGTTGTGCGACGTGACCAGGTCGTTGTGCGCGTTGTCCCAGTCGTCGCCCTGATGAGTGCCTGAGTAGAGCTGGATGAAGCGCACTCCGCGCTCCACGAGCCTGCGCGCCAGAAGGCACTTGCTTCCGAAGTCGTCGGTCACCGGATCCCCGATGCCGTATAGCTTTTTCGTGGCGTCGGTTTCCTTGCTGAGGTCCACCGCCTCCGGAGCGGAGGTCTGCATCCGATAGGCCAGCTCATAGGAAGCCAGACGCGCCTCGAGGTCCGTATCTCCGGGACGCGCCTCGATGTGGCGGCGATCCATGGCGCCGATGAAGTCGAGCGTCGCGCGCTGCGTACGGTCGCTCACGCCCTCGGGCGCCGCCAGATCCAGCACAGGATACTTGCCCCTGCGGAACAGAGTGCCCTGGTACACCGCGGGGAGGTATCCCGCACCGAAGCCCTGCGGTCCCGACTTCATGGCTCCGTCGGACATCACCACAAAGGCCGGCAGATCCTGATTTTCCGACCCGAGACCGTAGACGGACCAGGATCCCAGGCAAGGCTTGCCGGGGAATTGCGATCCCGTGCTCAATAGATACATGGCCGGGGCGTGGTCGAAGGCATCGCCGTGGCAGGACCGGATCAAAGCCATCTCGTCCACGTGCCGTGCGATGTTGGGAAACAGCTCGGATACCGCGATGCCGGACTGCCCATGCTGTTTGAACTGCCAGGGGCTGCCGCGCACAATGGCCTTGGTAAAGTCGATGCGGCTGGTTTTCAATCCCTTGACGAAATTCCCCGGCAGCGTTTGTTCGGAGAGCCGGGCCAGCTCCGGCTTCGGGTCCCACGTATCCACGTGACTGACGCCGCCGTGCATGAACAGATAGATGACGCTCTTGGCGCGCGCCAGCGCATGCGGCGGTTTGGGCGCAAGCGGGCTGACGGTTGCGCCGGGCAGCAGCCCGCAGGCCGCCACCGCTCCGAAGCCCATGCCAGCTCTGCAAAGAAAGTCGCGTCGCGATTTAATCGACATAGAGAAACTCGTTCAGGTTGAGAAGTCCGCGAATCAGCTCGACGGCCGCGCCGGTACGGCTGCCCGTATTGTCGGTTTGCTTCGTGAGAAAATCGATCGCCATGCGCCTCTCTTCAGCCTGGGGATCGCGCGCCAGCACGCGCCGCCAGGCCGCGTCCACGAGCGCAGCGTCATCCTTCGACTCGGAAACGAGCGCGTCCGCCAGCTTCTTCCCCTGTTCCACGGCGAACGGACCGTTCAGCAGGGTCAGCGATTGCGGCGCGGTGGTGCTCGATTCCCGCCTCGGACAGGTGAGCATGGACTCGGGCGTATCGAACACCTCCATCATGGGCAGGCGGAACGTCCGCTTTTGCAAAAGATAAATGCTGCGCCGGACGTGTTCGGAAGCGTCGGCCGTCACCACCCACGCATTCTCCGGCCGTTGGGTGAACGTGTGTAGCTCCTCCTTGCTCATGGGCGGCACAACCGGGCGCCCACCCGTACTGAGATTCAAGGAACCGGTCACCTGAAGCACCGCGTCCCGAAGTTCGTCCGACTGCAGGCGGCGGCGCGAAAAATGAGACAGAAGCAGATTTTCGGGATCGCGCTCCGCGGCTTCCGGCGTGGCCTTCGCGTTCTGCTGGTAGGTGGCAGAATTGAGAATCAGGCGGTGTATCTGTTTCACCGACCAGCCGCGCGCCACGAATTCGGTAGCCAGCCAGTCCAGCAGCTCGGGGTGAGACGGCGGCCGGCCCCGCGAGCCGAAATCGCTCGGTGTGGCCACAATCCCTCGCCCAAAATGATACTGCCAGATCCGGTTCACCATAACCCGGGCGGTCAAAGGATTTTCCGGCGTTGCGATCCACTTGGCCAAAGCGCTGCGGCGTCCGGTGGTGGGATACAGCGGGATGGGTCCCGTGGTTTCCCGCTTGTCCGGCGCGGGCGGCACTTCGCCGCCGCCGAGAACGGCGAAAAATCCCGGCTCCACTTCCTGCTTCGCCCGCCCGCTCTTTTCCGGCAAATACGTCTTGGGCGAAACGTTCCACATGTCCGTGATGCCGCAGGCGAAGGGCTTGGGCTGGTAATTGGCGAACATGGACACCAACTGGGTTTCAATCTCCCGCAGTTGCGCCGATTCTTCAGGCGAGAGGCAGGCCCGGATCGCTTCGTCTGTTGGGCGTCCTTTCTTCCAGTCCGCAATCTCCTTCCGGCATCGCTCCTGCACCGCGCGAATCCGGTCGCCAATCTCCCGCAACTTGATCTCGCGGACGTTCGCGGCGACTTCGTAGCCGAGCGATGACAGACGGTTCAGCGCGACCTTGGTCTTGACCGCGGGCGCGAAGATCGCCTGCACCCGGAAGTAATCGGCTTGCGGAATGGGATCGAATTTATGGTCATGGCAGCGGGCGCAGCCGGCCGTAAGGCCCTGAAAGACGGAGACCGTCGTATCCACGAAATCGGTCAGCGTCTCTTCGCGGTTGATGTCGGATTGATCCGGGTACAGATCGCGATTGGGCCCCACGCAATAGAAACCGGTGCCGGTCTGAGCCACCGGATCTTCGGGAAAGAACTCATCGCCCGCGATCTGCTCCCGGATGAAACGGTCATACGGCTTGTCTTCGTTGAAGGACTGGATCACATAGTCGCGGTATCGCCAGGCATCCGCGATGTAAGGATCGAGCTCGAAGCCGGCGGTATCGGCATAGCGCACCAGGTCGAGCCAGTGCCGGGCCCACTTTTCGCCGTAGCGCGGCGACGCGAGCAGTTCCTCCACCAGGCGGGTTTCACTGTCCGGCGAACGGTCCTCCACGAATGCGCGCACTTGCGCGGCGGTGGGCGGCAGGCCCGTCAAATCGAAATACATCCGGAGGATGAGGGTCGCGCGATTTGCCTCCGGGGCCGGGTGCAAACGGCTTTCGCCCAGCTTCCGCAAAACGAATTCATCAATCTCATTCCGTACCCAGGCGTTGCCAGAGCGCGGCACTTGCGGCCGCACCGGCTTGCGGAAAGACCACCACTTGGCGTCGGAAGCCTGCGGTCCATCCGGCCACTTCGCTCCTCCGTCGATCCACCGGCGCAGCACTTCGATATCCGCCGCGGGCAGAGCCTTCAACGGGGGCATCGCGAGCGTTCCCTGGCGCATTACCGCCTGTATGAGACGGCTGGAGGCGGAATCTCCGGGGATGATTGAAGGCCCGCGCTGTCCTCCCTTCAGAGCGGTCTCCCGCGTCGATAGGTCGAGGCCCGCCATCGCCGCGGACTTGGAGTGGCACTGCGAACAATTGGCAGTAAGTATTTGAACCGCGCCGGCCTCAACGTCGTCGGCGGCCGGAGCCGGGATCGCCAGCGTTATGAATGCGAGGACCGCATGGAGGAGGAATCGCATATCTACTGTAACCGCGTCACCTCAACATACTCTACACCCACAGGCGTGGAGTTCTGCGTTACCCACGCCTCCAGCCGCGCTTCACCTTTGGGCAGGCGTACGGAGCCGAACGAAAAGGAGGCCGCGCCCGACTCAACCGGCTGCTTCAGCGTCACCTGTCCCAGACGCAGATTCACCGCCGGCGGATGGCAATTTTGCGAACAGCAGCCCGATCTGGTATGTGCCTCCCCGTGCCACTTCCACCTCCCAGTGGCCGCGGTCCTTCGGGCCCCAACCTTCCGCGCCGCGCCAGTCCTGCCGCGTCAGCATGACCGGGTTCTCGTGCGCATCGCCGAGCAGGATGCGCGGAGGATCGTAGCCCCGCGTGGCCGAAACGTTCTTGAACCAGGCCTCGTATCCTTTCCGAAGGGCTGCCGCCTCTTCCGGATGTTGCCGGGCGACGTTTTTCTTCTCGCCCGGATCGGCCGCGATGTCGTACAACTCAAACGTTCCTCGTGCGGCTGCTGGAGCGTTAATGCCCGGCGACGAAACGAGCTTGAAGCGCTGCGAGCGCGCCGTGAAGTTCCGGTAAAGCTCGGGCGCATCGCCGCGGTGCGTCTGGAGGTAGATAGTCCGGTCCGGCCACTCGACATTCTGTCCGGCGAGCAGCGGCAACAGGCTCTTCCCGTCCATCGCCACGTTTGCCGGAGGCTTCACGCCGCAGGCATCGAGCAGCGTCGGCGCCACGTCGATGTGCGCGGCGATGCGATCCACTCCCTTCCCCGCCCCGAACCGCTCCGGCCAGCGGATATAGAACGGAACCCGGACGCCGCCCTCGTACGTGCTACCTTTTTGCGCGCGCAGGCCGGCCGCAAAATGCCGGTCGATCATTCCGTTGTCCGACATGTAGATCACGATCGTGTTCTTGTCGAGCTGCAGATCTTCCAGCTTCTTCAAAAGCCGGCCTACGTTGTGATCGATGTTCGCAATCATGCCGTAGACGCGCGCGGTCTTGTCGTCGAGGCCCTTTTTCCGATAAGGGTCGGCCCACTCATCGCTCACGTCGTAAGGCGAGTGCGGCGCGTTGGTCGGGATATAAGTAAAGAACGGCTGGTTCCTGTTTTGTTCCACTGGTGTCCGGCTAAAAGTCGAATAGAATCAATTGGTTGCTGATATCGAGTA
>JBBDWK010000103.1:0-71153 GCA_040902885.1 Bryobacteraceae bacterium
GAGTTCTAGACCTGGGTTCGGCGCCGGCCCCAGGTCCAGCTCGCAGCGACCGAAGATTTGCTGGGTCAGGGAGATCCTGGAAACGGGGGAGGCGCCCCCCCCATTTTTTTGATGGCCTACCGCCTTGCTCCTACTCGTAGGGCACCCCCACAAGTAGGATTTACCTTATGCGAGGGGTTGCCCACCTGGGTTCGGTGGAATCTCCCTCAACAGTTCCCCGCACCGCCGAATGGCCCGCCAACCCCGGAGGGCAGCGGGCCAAATGTGCCGCCGGCGGCACAATTCAGGCGGCGTTCGCGGCCTTGTACCCTTCCGCCCTTGCGCGCTCCATGGCGGCAACGACCGCGACGTGACTGTCGTCCGGGTCGCTGGCCCAGGCTTCCAGCGTGCGGACCAGGAAGCGGACCTCATCGAGTTTCGCGCAGTCGTAGAAGCGGGCAATCTCCGCTTTCAGCGCCTTCAGGAAACGTTTCTTGATGTCGTCTTCGGTGCTATTGCCTGTGTAGGCCTTCCTGCGGCCGAACTTCTCCAACTGGGAGATGAACTCGTTTACCTCGTCCACGTAGTCCCGATCCACTTGAATCAGGGAATCGCAGGACACGTTGTACTCAAAGGCGCTGCAAATCGGAATTTCGTGGTCGTCGGCCGCTCGTGGTTGTCCGCCGTAGCAGTCGCCGCTCCAGTCTTCCAGGACCTGCGAGAGAAAGGAGATTTCCTCGCTCCAGGCTTTCTCCATGAACTCCTTGAAATTCTCCCGAAGGCTGTTCTTGGCGGCCTCCCGGAGTTTTCTGGAAACGGCGCGCGGCTGACGAAAGGGTATGCGCGGGTTGGGGGTTACGGTTTCCTTCCCGTTCACCGGGATTGCGGCGGGCGGATTGGGTTGAGCTGTGCGTTTTCGTTCTGCCATTTTGGGGGTCTCCATTGGTTGCGTTTCTAGGAATCACTACGAAACATATAGAAATACTACGAAACAATGCGGGGGGAAGTCAAGCGTATAGTGAAACATTTTGAAATCCGGCGTAGCGTATGGCAATATGGAAACATGGCAGACCAGAAAGACTATACGGTCGAAGAGTTTGCGCGGGAAAAGAGCCTCCATCCCGTGACGGTGAGACGGCTACTCCGGGCAGGGGAACTCCCCGGATACAAGATTGGTCCCCGAGAATGGCGCATCCCGGCAGACGCATGGGAAGAGTACGTAAAGCGGCGCATGGGTGGCGTGAAGCCTCCCAAGAAAGCCGCTCCGCCCAAGAAACAGCGCGGCAAGGCGGGGGGCTGAACCATGGACGGGCAGCCGCGCACGGTCAAGATCATCAAGACTATCGACCAGATTCCGGACGATCCGACAACCGTTGACGCCACCAGTTTTAACTTACATTTCGAGGACGGCTTCAAGCGGACCATCATGCTGGGTGGATGGGTCGCTATGTATGCAAAGCGTATCGGTTCCGCCCAATCTCACGACCTCCTGAACTATGTCGGGACGCTTTTCAATGCCAAGCTCCCGACTGGCCCAAATGGCCGGAAGTTCGCCATAGAAGCGGCTCAACTGGCCGTCGCAACGGAAAACGAGAACTTCTTAGCCAACGTCCAGGAGAAGGTTTTCGGGCTCGGTTCCGGGCTGAGAATGCGGGCCGGGCTGGCCAAATACCTGCTGCCACTGAAAAGCGCCGAGGGTCAGAAGGATCGGTTACTCCACGTGTGTGCGCAAGACAACCCGACGCTGTACGTTCGCCAGCAAGTTCGGGACGAGCATGGAATCAGGCACCTACAAAAGCGCCGGCCAGTGAAGTTGGGCGGCGATCACGAAGCCGTGCTCTCCCTGGACGGTCCACTGCCGCGTGAGTTTCGAGCTAATCTTCGTTGCGACAATCTCCCGGAAATCGTGCGTTTCGCTCAAGAGTTAGTCACCGGAACGGGCCTCCGTTGGAATGTCAACTTCATCTTGCTGGGCTTGGGATTTTCCTGGGAGGAGATCGACTTCTACAACCTCGTCAATGTCAGTGGTCTGAGCGCACGCGAGGCCGCCGCGGACATGGGCCTGGACAAGCGGGCCGGCGAACGGCTGCGGAAAGCCTGTTACCGGAAAGGCCAGAAGATCGCCGAGAATCTTCCGTGGTCCGAAGTGGGCGATAGCGGCTTTCGCCGCATTTACGCGCACGATGGAATGCTTCTCAAGACCGCTCAGGGGCGAGTCCTTTGGCGCCCGCAGTAAGTTTCCTAACTTAAAATTGCTTAATGTGTCCCAAAACGCGAGTTTTCTAGGGGGAGGTATAAGAGCATGTCTCAGCCGGGGTTGTTGATCGTCCTGGAATCTGACGGAAAAGCCGTGCCTATCGCGCGGGTCAAAGACCTTGAAATGCTCGCCGCCGCCGCCCGCGTGGCGATCCGGGAGAAGCGGGCGGAAGCTCGCGAAGTGTCTCCGGGAAATGCCGGCCTGGCCGTGGTGATCACCGAGGACGCCAACCGCCTGGAGCGGATTTTAGCGCAACTGATCCCGGCCACGGTCGTGATTTAGGTTCCAGCTTTCCGGCGTGCTTGGCGCGCGCCGCAGTTCTTTGAAAACGGAAATTTACCCGCATGGCAACGGCAGTGGTTGGTCGGGCGATCACACTGGCCGATCCTTTTGAACGCCATTTTTCTCCGCAACAGATTGCGGAACTTTGGGGCCTGGACGAGTCCACGGTGCGCCGGATCTTTCAAGATGAGCCGGGCGTGCTGAAGATCGGAAAATCGGGGCGCCGGGATGGCAAGCGCGATTATGTGACGCTGCGCATTCCGGCGTCTATCGTGCGGCGCGTGCATGAAGAACGGACGGCATCTTGAGGGGTTTCGATAAAATGCCCGGCATGCTCAATCTACAAAGGCGTCACACGCCGAAATGCCCACACAGGGACAAGGGTCCCGATTACCTGCAATGCAAGTGCCCCATCTATGCTCGGGGCACTGTTGACGGAAAGCGCGTCCGCTGTTCTCTAAAAGTCCGGGACATGCGGCGGGCCGCTCGAAAGCTCGATAAGCTCGACTTATCCCTGGAAGCGCTCCACCGGAAGCCGCTGCCGGCCGCCGTGGATGCATTCCTAAAGATGCAAGAGCCGATCATCGCGCATGGAACAATGCGCAACTACCGCCGGGTCATGAATCACTTCCTGGCCGTAGCTGCCGCGCGGGAAACGCGGATGCTGGACGAGGTGTTGCCGGAACTCATCGACCTCTACCGGGAGTCGCGTAAAATCGCGCCGCTCACGTGGGTAAAGGAACTTCAGGTTTTGCGCCATTTTTTCGGATTTTGCTGTGAGCGGGACTGGATACAGAAGAACCCGGCCAAGCGCGTCCAGATGCCGCGTAACCTGAAGCCAAAATCGAAGGCGCCGTACACGGCGAACGAGATTATCAGTATCATCGCGGCGTGCGATACCTTCGGGCGCAAAGCTTACGAGCGGACGCGAGCGCGGGCCATGGTGCTCATGCTGCGATACGCGGCGCTTCGGGTGTCCGACCTGGCGACCTTGAAGCGCAGCAGCGTGAGGGGCGGCCGGATCGTGGTTTCCACCATGAAGACCGGCGCGCCGATCAATCTGCCGGTTCCGGCCGAGCTGCAACGGGCGCTCGATATGGTGCCCTTGCCGCAGGGAGCGGACGGGAATTGCGAGTACTTCTTTTGGAGCGGACAGGGATCAACGCGGGCCGTGATCCGGGGCGTCACCAGGACGCTGGGCGCTGTTTTCAGAAAGTCGGGAGTGAAGGGCGCTCACGCTCACCGCTTCCGGCATACACTTGCAACTGAGATTCTTGAGAGGGGCGGGACTGCCGAGGATGCGGCAAACATCCTCGGCAATTCACCCGCCATGATCCGCAAACATTACGCGCAACAGTCAATCGGGCGTCAGGAGCGGATATTCAGCCTGATGCAAACCGTGCACGCTGGCACACAATTGGCACAGACCGAAAAGCAGACCGCAGTATGCTGAAATCAAAGAGCAAATCTTGGTGGACGGCATGGGACTCGAACCCACGACCCCGGCGTTGCGAACGCCGTGCTCTCCCAACTGAGCTAGCCGCCCACGTTCGCTTGGGGAACTCTTTACAATACTAGCATGTCGTCAAGTATCGATCTCGCCGGTCAGCTCGAAAAGATGCGCGCGGACTGGGACCAAAGAGCCCGCGAAAACGCCCGGTATTACGTCAACACCGGCAAAGAGCAGTGGACGGACGAGGAGTTCTTCGCGTCCGGTGAGCGCACCGCGGCCGAGGAGATTCTGACCGACATGACCAACATCTGCCAGGGGCGGGAACCGAAGCGGATGAAGGTGCTCGAGATTGGCTGCGGCGCGGGCCGGGTCACGCGCGCCCTTTCCAACCTGTTCGGCGAGGTGCATGCCGTGGATGTCTCGGGCGAGATGGTGCGGCAGGCCCGCGCGGCGCTGGCGGACCGGCCCCATGCGCACATCTATCAGAACAACGGCGCCGACCTGAGCGTGGTCCCCGAACTGGTCTTCGACTTCGCGTTCTCCACCATCGTTTTCCAACACATTCCGAGCCGTGAAGTGATTGAAAACTACGTGCGCGAGGTGAATCGCTTGCTGCGTCCCGGGGCGCTGTTTAAATTCCAGGTGCAGGGGGATGCGACCTTGGAGACGACGCCGGACGACACATGGCTGGGGGTTCCGTTCTCCGACCAGCAGGCCGTGGAAATGGCCGTGCGCTGCGGCTTTGAGCCGCGCTACCGTCACGGCGTCGGAGAGCAGTACTTCTGGCTCTGGTATTTCAAGCGCTAGCGCGCCAGGGCTATTGCTGCGGCAGCCGGCCGCTGGAGCGCAGCATCGTTGTGAAGCCTTCCTGCTCGAAGTGACGATCCGCGGAAAGAATCTCGCGGATACGCAGCCTTTTCATTTCGATCATGGAAACGCAGTCGGTATGACTGTAACCCTTGTCCGGACGCTTGGCGTACAGTTCCAGCCCATCCAGAAAGCCCTCGTGAGACTGGCCAATCACCCTGACGGCCGGATCGTCCACAACCTGACGGATCGTCTCCGCTGCCCGGTTGCGAATAAATCGTAGCTTGGCGCAGAAGCTGAGGACCTCCGTCAGAACCTCTTCGGTGGTTACCAATTCGGCGTCGGCCAGTTCTGCATCCGCTTTGAGCGCAGCCTTCGTCCACTGGTCTTCACGTAACATGGCGATCCAGTAAATAGCATCCGCAAAGACGCGCCTCACCGCTTCGGCGTCCCGTACAGGTAATGGTCGAAATTCTCCGCCCAGTCGTCCGGGAGGCCTTCCCAATCCTCTTTCTTGATCTGCATTCCGATCTGCCGAATTTTGTCCTGAATCGATCCCCGGCGAAACCCTGTCACCGGGTTGATGTCGGGCTTTTTGGTTTTGGTGGTGGAAGGATTTCGCTGTGCCATGACTTTATTATCGCTCCGAGCCTTTGCCTTCATCCTACGATCCCCACGGAGCGACAGCGACCCGAGCTATTTCGCCGAGTCGTAAAGCCCACGTTCAAAATTGAAACAGTTCTTCGCGCGCCCGCCGTGCTACTGTTTCGGCTTCTTATGAACGCTGTGGCAGCTCTTGCAAGAGGCTCCGAGGCTCCCCAGGGAAGCCTTCCATGCCGCCAGGTCCTTGTCATGGGCGGCCTTGGCCGAGGCCGATGCGGCTGCGTTCATCCGATGGCTGCTCTTGATCCACACGTCCTGATCGAGCGGTCGGGTACCGAGTAGCAGGAGCTGCGCGGTTTCCGCCAGCACCGCCGCGCTCTGCTCGGCGACTGCCCACTCCTTTTCGTCTTTGGGCCCGCCGGCCTTCATGAGAGCCGCGAGGGAATCCATCGCGGGCTTCTGGACGGCCGCCATCAGTTGCTTGGAGGTTGCCACCATCTGGTACTGCTGGCCGGACGCCGCCGTAATCGAGAAGGCCGCCAGAACAACGGCCGGTGCGAACTTCAGATAAGAACGTGCCATCAGCGCCGTATTATATCACTGCGCGGTAGAATTCATCATGCGCTTCGAGCACCCGGAGAAGGTCCGGCAATTTCAGCGAAAACTGACCGCTTTCATGGAGGAGCACTTCTACCCCAACGAGCGGCTGATCGACCAACAGATCGCTTCCGGCGACCGCTGGCAGCCGGTTCCGCTGATGGAAGAACTGAAACGGAAGGCGCGCGAGGCGGGCCTGTGGAACCTGTTTCTCCCGGAGAGCGAATTCGGAGCGGGTTTGACCAACCTGGAGTACGCCCCGCTCTGCGAGATCATGGGCCGCTCGCTCATCGCCCCGGAAGTTTTCAACTGTTCCGCCCCGGACACGGGCAACATGGAAGTGCTCGCCCGGTACGGCACGCCCGAGCAGAAAGAGCGGTGGTTGAAGCCGCTGCTGGCCGGCGAGATTCGCTCCTGCTTCTGCATGACCGAACCCGACGTCGCTTCCTCCGATGCCACCAACATCCGGGCCAGCATCGTGCGCGACGGGAATGAGTACGTGCTGAACGGGCGCAAGTGGTGGAGCACCGGCGCCGGCGACCCGCGCTGCAAAGTTGCCATCTTCATGGGCAAGACCGATCCAAGCGCTCCCAAACATCAGCAACAGTCGATGATTCTGGCGCCGCTCGACGCCGACGGCGTCGCCATCCTCCGGCTTCTGCCCGTTTTCGGATACGACCACGCGCCGCATGGCCACGCGGAAATTATGTTTGACAACGTTCGCGTTCCCGTTTCCAACCTGCTGCTGGGCGAAGGGCGCGGCTTCGAGATCGCGCAGGGCAGACTGGGGCCGGGGCGCATCCACCACTGCATGCGGCTTGTCGGACTGGCGGAGCGGGCGCTGGAGTTGATGTGCCGTCGCGTGAGGGCGCGCGTGGCCTTCGGGGAGCCTTTGGCCGAGCAGGGCGCCGTCCGGGCGGATGTCGCGGAGTCGCGCATGGAGATCGAGCAGGCGCGGCTGCTTACCTTGAAGGCCGCGTATATGATGGACACCGTGGGCAACAAGGCGGCGCGCGCGGAGATCGCGATGATCAAGGTGCTAGCCCCGAACATGGCGCTGCGCGTCATCGACCGCGCGATCCAGGCCCATGGCGGCGCGGGCATGTGCGAGGACGTGCCGCTGGCCTCGTGGTGGGCGTACACCCGGACGCTGCGCCTGGCCGACGGTCCCGACGAAGTGCATCGCGAGGCGATCGCGAAGATCGAACTGGGAAAGCCGTTGAGCGCAGCGGTCTAACCGAACAGATAGAATCGGGCCTATCCGAACGGATAGTTTCAGCTTCTTCCCGGCTTCTTCCCCGCTGCGTCCATTTTCCTAACCTCTTTGGAGAAAAAGCGTTAGCCATCCATCGCGACCCCTGTCACGAATGGACTTGTACTTGCCGTTACTATTCCGCCACGGCGTTGGTCAAGCCCGGTCTTTTGCGGAGGAGGCGGCAGTGCTCCCGGTCATGAATGGACAGGCGGTAGATATAAATGAGGAGTACGTTTCCAGGCTTCGGCGGGGCGTGCCGATGGTAAGGGAGCACTTCGCCATCTACTTCGGGGAGATGGTGCACATCAAGCTGCGGGGCCGCATCCGATCCCCGGAATTAATTGAAGACGTCCGCCAGGAAACGCTGCTGCGCGTTCTGCAGACCCTGGCCCGGGAGGATGGATTGCACAATCCGAACCGCCTCAGCTCGTTCGTCAACTCGGTCTGCAGATACGTGACCTTCGAGATGCTCCGGTCCGACGTGCGCATGCAGCCCGGGATCGAATCGCTCCCCGAACCGCCCGACGACCGCATCGACCTGGATGCCGCATTAATGCGCGACGACCTGGCGCGCTGCGTCCGGCAACTACTGGCGGAGTTGCCGGAGCGCGACGGCGATGTGCTGCGAATGATCTTTCTGGAGGAGCGCGACAAAGCCGAGGTATGCAATCGTATGGGAATTTCGCCGCAGTATCTGCGGGTGGTGCTGCATCGCGCCAAAGCCAGGCTGAAAGAAAAACTGCAGGACCTGCCCTACAGGCCCATGATGTGCATGCCGGAATCTACGTAGAGCACATTCCCCGTAACCCCGCGTCCCAGATTGCTGGCCAGAAACACCGCCGCATCGCCAACCTCGGCGGGCTCGGTAGTATGCCGCAGCGGGGCGCGCTCGGCCACAATATTGAGCAGACTTGAAAAATCCTTCACCGCGCGAGCCGATGCCGTCTTTACGGGACCCGCGGAGATCGCGTTTACGCGGATGCTGCACGGCCCAAGATCGTTGGCCAGATAGCGTACCGAAGCTTCCAGTGAAGCCTTGGCCACGCCCATCACGTTGTAGTTCGGCATCACGCGAACCGAGCCGAGATAGGTCAGCGTGGTGATGGAGCCGCCGGCGGTCATGGCCGGAGCCGCCGCGCGCGCCACGGCCACCAGCGAATAAGCGCTCACTTCCTGAGCCAGTAAATAACCGCTGCGCGGCGTCTCGACAAACGCCCTCCCCAGGTCTTCCCGATTGGCAAAAGCCAGGCTGTGGATCACGGCGTCCAATGGACGGCCCATGGAGGTCAGCGAACCGCTCAGGGCTTCCAGGTCTTCGTCGCGGGTGACGTCGCAAGGCAGGATGGCCTCCACGGAAAACCCGGCCGCAAGGCTCTCCACGGCCTCCTTCTGGTGTTCGCCAAGATACGTGAGGACCAGCTTTGCGCCTTCGCGCGAAAACGCCTGCGCGATGCCGTAGGCGAGGCTCCACTTGTTCGCAATTCCCATGACGAGGGCAAGCTTGCCCTCCAGCAGATTGGACATGTTTCTTCGAGCTTACCGCAAAGGCATCGGCTTGCCGCCGGCGGCTTTGCTGCGCTGCGCGGCGTCCATGAAGGCGAAGATCTCGAGCGTCTCCTCGTTGGGCACCGGAGGCTGGCCGGTTTCGAAGAATTTCACGATCTCGACCAGCAGGGGCCGGTATCCGGAGGCCGCCTTCGGATTGCTCTGTTCCACCGACTTCGGGCGGAAGACGACCGCGCCATAGCCGGCGTAGGGACGGACGGCCTTCACCATTCCAATGCGTCCGCCTTTCCAGCGGCCCACGACGGCATCGGCGCCATCCGTGGTGGTGCGCGTCACCTCCTCGCAGCCGGGCCCCATCAAGGTGTAGAGCAACTCGATGGGATGAATGGCATACCAGGAAAGGTCCAGGTGATGGTGTTCCTCAAGCGGGCCAGGACCCCAGGTGATGACTCCCGTGGTGTCCGGGAACTTCATGTTCTTGCCGATCTCCCCGAAGCGCAGGCTGGAGGAGCTGAACCAGGGCACGCCGGCGGACTTGGCCAGCCTGGCGATCTCGCGGGCGTCTTCAAGCGTGGAGGCGAGCGGCTTGTCGATGAACAGAGGCTTGCCGGCGGCGATCACCTGCTTCGCCTGCTCCAGGTGGACGCGGCCGTCGACGCTTTCGAGCAGCACGGCATCGACTTTCTTGCACATCGCCGGAATATCCGAATAGAACTCGATCTTCCACTGCGTCCGCAGAGTTTCGGCGAACTTGTCGACGCGGGTGCGGCTGCTCTCCACGTCCGGGCTGCCGCCTTTATAGGCCGCCACCACTCTAGCGCCCGGTATGTGGTCGGGCGAGGTGGGATCGTTCAGGATTTTGGTGAAGGCGGTTACGTGGGACGTGTCGGTGCCAATGATTCCCAAACGCAACTCAGCCGCCGCGGGCGCACCGAGCGCAAACATGCACAGGAATAAGACCGTAAGTTTCACGTCCGCATTGTACACTGAGTTGGGGGTCCGGTCCCGGTGCCCCTCGATCTCCCGCGAATGGACCTCACTTCTCCGGTTGCATATTTGAAAGGCGTCGGCTCGGGACGCGCCGCGATGCTGGAAGCGAAGGGCATCTCGACCGTTCAGGACCTGATCTCTTACGTACCGTTCCGGTACGAAGACCGCGGTAATGTAAAAACCATCGATCGCCTGGCTCCCGGCGAGATGGCCACCGTCCTGGCTGAAGTTCGGGCGGCGAGTGCGGCGGGATTCCGCAGGCGCGACCTGGGGCTTTTCCAGGCGACTTTCGGCGACGCCTCGCGCGCCGTACTGATGGGCAAATGGTTTCACGGCGGATACCTCGCCAAGGTACTCGCTCCGGGGCAAAAGCTTGCCCTCTACGGCAAAGTGGAGCTGGACACCTACACCGGCGAGCTGACGATGCTGCACCCGGATTTCGAGATCCTTTCCGAAGACGACGAGGACGGTGAAGCTACGCTGCACGTCGGGCGTGTGGTGCCCATCTACGAGGCGATTTCCAAGGTCAACGCGCGGGCCCTGCGGACTATCATCCACCGTGCACTTGAAGAGCTGAACCCTGCGGAGGATCGCCTTCCCGCTGCCATCCGCCGGCGTCTCAAGCTGCCGGATTACTGGACGGCGCTGCGCGAAGTCCACTTCCCACCGCCCGGCACGGACCTCAAGCTTCTGAATTCGTTCCGCTCGCAGGCGCAGTTCCGGATGATCCTCGAAGAGTTCTTCTGGCTGGAGTGCGGGCTGGCGCTGAAGCGTCGGAAGGCGCGCGAGGCCAATGGGATCTCCTTCGAGCTGAACGATCGCGTGCGCGAGAAGATCAAGGCCATGCTGCCGTTCAAACCCACAGCGGCGCAGAAACGCGTGCTGAAGGAGATCGCGGAAGACATGTCGTCGCCGCGTCCCATGAACCGGCTGTTGCAGGGCGACGTGGGCAGCGGCAAGACCATTGTGGCGGCCGAAGCGGCCATAATCGCCATTGAAAACGGCTACCAGGTGGCCGTGCTCGCTCCGACCGAAATTCTGGCCGCCCAGCACTTCTACTACTTCAAGCAGCTCTTCGGAAAGCTGGGCTACGTTGCGCTTCTGCTCACCGGATCCTTCACCTCGCGCGAGAAGACGCAATTGAAGAAGCTGTTGGCCGAAGGCCTGGCGCACGTGGCGATCGGTACGCATGCGCTGCTCGAGAAGGACGTTGAGTTCCGCAATCTGGGCCTGGCGATCGTCGACGAGCAGCACCGCTTCGGCGTCATGCAGCGCTTCGAGCTTGCGCGGAAGGGCGCTCACCCCGACGTGCTGGTGATGACCGCCACACCCATCCCGCGGACGCTCGCCATGACCGTCTTCGGCGATCTGGACGTCTCGACCATCGACGAGCTGCCGCCCGGGCGCAAACGGATCGTGACCAAACAGACCACGGCGGATCAGGTGGAGCGCGTCTACAGCTTTGTGAAAAAACAGATTGACCAGGGCCGGCAGGCATACGTCGTCTACCCGGTGATTGAAGAGTCGGAGACGCAGGCCATGAAGGCTGCCGAGAAGATGTATGAGCATCTCTCGAAGGAGGTCTTTCCGGGACTTTCCGTGGGGCTTCTGCACGGACGCCTGCCGAACGACGAAAAGGAAGCCCGCATGGAGGAATTCAAGCGCGGAAAGATTCAGCTTCTGGTCTCGACCACGGTGATCGAGGTGGGCGTGGACGTTCCCAACGCCACCGTCATGGTGATCGAGCAGGCGGAGCGCTTCGGCCTCGCGCAACTGCACCAGCTTCGCGGGCGCGTGGGGCGCGGCGCGGCCCAGAGCTATTGCATTCTGGTGACCGAGCGGCTCGGGGATACAGCGCGGGAGCGGATCCGCACCATGACCGACACCGACGACGGATTCCAGATCGCGGAAATGGACTTGAAGCTGCGAGGACCGGGCGAGTTTTTCGGCACGCGGCAGGCGGGCATGCCGTCTCTGCGGATCGCCAACATCCTGCGCGACGCGGAGATCCTGGAGATCGCCCGCCATGAGGCCCTGGCTTTCGTCGATGCGCCGCCGTCCGAGGACGAGCTCCATCGGGCCGTCGCGTATATTCGCGATCAATGGGCGCGCCGCTACGGTCTGGTGCAGGTTGGATAGCTCATGCGGGTCATTGGGGGCGAGTTCCGTTCCAGGCGCATCAAAAGCGTTCCCGGTCTCGCGGTGCGTCCCACCACGGACCGGTTGCGCGAGACGCTCTTCAACGTGCTTGCGTCCAGGATAGAAGGCGCGGTCTTCGTGGATGCGTACGCCGGCTCGGGCGCGGTGGGCATTGAAGCGTTGAGCCGCGGCGCGGCGCGCGCCATCTTCGTGGAGAAGAGCGCCGCTGCGGTGCGCGTGATCCGCGAGAACCTTGCATCGCTTGAGCTGAATGAACGAGCGCTGGTCGTGCAGGGCGCTGTGCTGGAAACGCTTCCGCGTCACCAGGGCGATATCGTGTTTCTCGATCCGCCGTATGAACGGGGGAGCGAGTACGGGCCGGCATTGACGATGCTGGCGGAGGCGCCGCTGGTAATCGCCCAGCACGACCGGCGGACGCGTCTGGACGAGGATTACGGCAATCTGCGCCGGACTCGGGAGATCCGGCAGGGCGATAACGTGCTGAGCTTCTACTCGACGGCGCAGGATTCCCGCTAAAGATCTGGCAGTTTGCGGCCGATAAGAGAATTTGGAGCCAAACTGCCCGTGGCGGTCTCTCACAATACACCCGCCTTTCAGACCGAAGCCCGGACCGAACCGCCGGTAGTTCGGGTCTCCGCGATCGTTTCCGCCCTATCCTTCGCTTTGGATCTGACGGAAGGGCAGCCGATGGGGCACTCCGTCCGCAGTTGCGTTCTGGGGATGCGCATCGCCCACCGGATTGGACTTACCACTACCGAGCGGGCGGATCTTTACTACGCGCTGCTGCTCAAGGACGCCGGATGCAGCAGCAACGCCACGCGCCTCCATCAGATTCTCGGGACCGACGAAATCAAAGCCAAGCGGGATGTCAAGCTGACAGACTGGGCGCGCCTAGGACGGGAGTCTCTCGAGTACGCTTTGGATCACGTCCGCACCGGCCGTCCGTTTCTGGAGCGCGTGCAGGCTCTCCTGAATGTCGCCATTCATCAAAAAAGGCAGTCCCGGGAGATGGTTCAGATTCGATGCGAGCGGGGCGCGGCGATCGCCCGCCGGATGGGCATGCCGGAGCGAACCGCTTCCGCGATCCACAGTCTCGACGAGCATTGGAATGGGCGGGGCTACCCGGATGGATTGTGCGGCGATGGAATTCCGCAGTTTTCCCGGATCATGAACCTGGCGCAAACGCTGGAAGTCTTTCATCGGGAGCGCGGGGCTGAAGCGGCCCTCGAAGTGGTCCGCCGCCGCAGCAGCCGCTGGTTCGATCCGGACCTGGTTCGAGCCGCGCTGTCCCTGGCGAAACAGAATCGGCTCTGGGTGGATCTGGATCGGGCGAACAGCGACGTCATGGATCTCGAACCGCTGGAGCAAACGATGGTGGCGAACGAACGCACGCTGGACAACATCTGTCTTGCATTCGCGGACGTGATCGACGCCAAATCCCCCTTCACGTACCGGCATTCCACGGGTGTCGCGGCCGCCGCGGTGGCCATCGCCTCGATTCTGGGAATGACCGGAGCGGAGATCACGCTGATTCGCAGAGCGGCTCTACTGCATGACATCGGCAAGTTGAGCGTGCCGAACTCCATTCTCGAAAAGCCGGGCAAGCTCACCGCCGGGGAATGGGACAGCGTCCGCCGCCATCCGTACTACACATTGGAGATTCTCAAGCGGATTCCAGGCTTCGGCAATTTGAGCGAGATCGCCGCGTCGCATCACGAGAAGCTGGACGGCAGCGGATACTTCCGCCACCTCGGCGCCGAACAGATGTCTCTGCCCGCCCGGATCCTGGTTGTCGCCGATATTTACGACGCGCTCTCCGCGAAAAGGCCCTACCGGGACGCCATGCCGCTCGAGTCCGTCTTCGGCCTCATGCAGAAGGACGCACCCAAAGCTCTCGATGCGACCTGCCTGGACGCGCTCAAACAATCCAAGGATTCGCCGGATCTGGTCAGTCTTTCCCGGAACATCGAAGCAACAGGATAGTTTGTTTTCGGCCATCCGCTCCCTATGGTCGCGGCTCAGCAACGGTTTCCGAGCCGCGACCATAGGGAGCGGTTGTAAAGAATTAGGAGGGACGCCACACTAGATCGGCGATCACGCCTTCAAACCCGCCAGCACGCCGCGCATGTAGGAGAAAGACTCCTTCATGCCGGGCAGTGGCGCGTCGGCCTTGATCTCGTATTCCAGATTCACCGTGCCGCGATAGTTCATTTTGCGAAGCTGCTTGAACATCGCGGCGATCGGCATAGCGCCTTCGCCGACCGCGCACTGCGAATCCTTGCCCGATAACGAGCGCAGGTCCTTGATGTGCATGTCGAAGAGGCGGTCACCGGCTTCGACGATGGATTTGATCACATCCGTGTTGGTGCGGACGGTGTGGCCCGCGTCGATGCATACGCCGATGCGCCGGTCCATCCCCTTGATGACGCGCAGGGCGTCCTGCGGCGCCGGAAAATGCTTGTCCTCCGGACCGTGATTGTGGATCGCGACCTTGATGTTGTACTCCTTCACGAAGGACTCGATCTTGGGCATGGTTTCGTGCGTGGGGGCAATGATGATCATCGGCATGCGGCACGTCTTGGCATACTCGAAGTACATGCGGATATCGGCGTCGTCGTTCTTTGTCAGCCCGATGACCCCGCCGCTTGCCACGCGGATGCCAGCCTCGTCGAACTCCTTGCGTCCGGCTTCCAGCTCCGCTTTCGAGCTCTTGTACGGGAGATGGAATTCTTTGATGCTCACCGTATCGACGTTCATCTCCTTCAGCATGGCGATGGCCTGCGTACGGCTGAATTTGCGCAGCGAATACGAGGCGACGCCAAGGATGAATCCGCCGCCTCCCTCGGATTGAGGAAGGGCAAGACGGGGCGAAGCCAGCGCGAGCGCGCCGGCGACGAACGAGCGTCTATTGTGAGTGAGCATGAGGCCTCCTTCGGAAAAGTCATTGTAGCCCACCATGGCGCGGCGCGGTGTGTGCTCTAATAATGCCGATGGCGAACAAGAACGGACGAAAGCTGCGCAGCCAGGAATGGTGGGGCCAGCCGAATTACGAGAGCTTCACGCGGCGCGCCTGGTTGCGCTCGGAGGGCTTCACCTCCGACGCGTTTCAGAACCGCCCGGTGATTGGCATCTGCAACTCGTGGAGCGAGCTGAACAACTGCAACGCGCACTTGAGAACCGTCGCCGAGGCTGTGAAGCGCGGCGTATGGGCGGCGGGCGGATTTCCGCTCGAATTCCCCACCATCTCGCTGGGCGAAGTTTTCATGCGCCCCACGACCATGCTGTTCCGCAACCTGATGGCGATGGACGTGGAGGAATCCATCCGTGCCAATCCCCTCGACGGAGTCGTGCTGCTCTGCGGCTGCGACAAGACCACGCCCGCCCAGCTTATGGGCGCGGCCAGCGCCGGCATTCCCGCCATCATGGTGCCTGGCGGTCCCATGCTGAGCGGACGGTGGAGGGACAAAGAGCTCGGTTCCGGCACCGACGGTCGCAAGCTGTTCGACCTGTTCCGCACGGGGCGGCTCAGCGAGGAGTCCTGGTGCGAGATTGAAGGCGGCATCTCGCGCAGCGCCGGACACTGCACGGTGATGGGCACGGCCTCCACCATGACCAGCATCGCCGAGGCCCTCGGCATGACGCTGCCCGGCTGCGCCAACGTGCCCGCGCCCGATTCGCGGCGCTTGCAGATGGCCGAGCTGAGCGGCCGCCGCATGGTCGATATGGTCTGGGAGGACCTGCGGCCGGCGCAGATCATGACCCGCGAAGCCATCGAGAACGCCATCACCGTGGATATGGCCATCGGCGGTTCGACGAATGCCGTGATTCATCTCCTCGCCATCGCGGGCAGGCTGGGCATCGATCTGCAGCTCGAGGACTTCGACGCCATTTCGCGGCGCACACCCTATATCGCCAACGTGAAGCCATCGGGCGAGTACCTGATGGAGGACTTCTACTACGCGGGCGGCCTTCCCGTGGTGATGAAGGAGATTCTGCATCTGCTGCACGGCGAAGCGATGACCGTCACGGGGCGGACCGTGGCGGAGAACGTCGCTGGCGCGGAGTGTCACAATCCCGAGGTCATCCGCACGGCCGCCGTGCCGTTGAACGCCGAAGGCGGCACGCTGGTGTTACGCGGCAATCTGGCGCCGCTGGGCGCCGTGATCAAGCAGACCGCCGCCTCGCCGCATCTGCTGCGCCATCGCGGCAAGGCGTATGTGTTTGAAAACTACGAACAGATGCGCGCGCAGATCGACAGCGACGATCTGCCCGTGGACAAGGACACTGTGCTGGTGATGAAAGGCGGCGGGCCGCACGGCGCGCCGGGCTTCCCCGAGTGGGGGCACATCCCCATGCCGCGCGTGCTGTTGAAGCAGAACGTCAACGACATGGTGCGCATCAGCGATGCGCGCATGAGCGGCACCAGCTTCGGCACCGTGGTGCTGCACGTCGCGCCGGAGTCGGCCGTGGGGGGGCCGCTGGCCGCCGTGCAAACCGGCGATGAGATCGAACTCGACGCGCTTGGCCGGAAGCTGGAACTCCGCGTGCCCGCGGAGGAGATTCAGAAGCGCTTGGTGGAGTTCACACCGCCCCCGCCGAAGTATACGCGTGGCTATGGCAAGCTCTTCCTGGACCATGTGACGCAGGCCAACCTGGGTTGCGACTTCGATTTTCTGCGCGCGGAGCAATCACATAGCCGCGGCGCTTGAGGAGTCCGGGCGGCGCCGCAGCGATCCATCGTCCACATCGACCACTGCGACCGTGGGATCGGCCGTGCGAAACGTCTCCACGATCCAGGGATGGCAGGTGAAGAACAACACCTGATGCGTCTTCGAAAACTCGGCCAACGCCTGTGCGGCCGATTGCGTGCGCCCGGCATCGAAGTTGACGAGAATGTCGTCCATCACGATCGGCAGCAGCATGGAGCGGCGGGCGAACTCCTCGATATAGCCGAAGCGCAGCGCGAGATACAACTGCTCGGCTGTTCCACGACTGAGCGCTTCCACGTTTTTCAGGCCGCCGTCCGACGTCTCCACCTGAATTTCTCCGTCTTCGAGCGGGAGACGAATGCTCTTGTAACGGGCTTCGGTAAGCCGCTGAAAGTAGGTTGATGCCTGCCGGACCACGGCCGGCTGGCGCTGCTGCTCATGGAATTTCCGCGCGTCATCCAGCATACGGCGCGCAATTGTCAGCACGGCCCAGCGGCGCGCCAGACGCCGCATCTCCTCGAGCGTTGCCTCCTGCTGCTGGCGGTTCTCGGCGAGCCGCGCGTCGGTTTCAAGCTGAGTCTTCTGCTGACGCAGCTCGCCCAGCCGCTCGTCGTCTTTGCGGATGCGCGCGTCCAGTTCTTCCTGATCTTGTTCCAGGTCTTCGCTCAGGGACATGCCGGCCGAGAGCTGAATCTCCTGGCTGCCCGCCTCCTCGACTACGCGCCGCAGCCGCTTCATGAGGAGGTCGCGGTCCTGAAGCTGACGGTCCAATTCCAAGGCTCTGCGGAGGCCCTCGCCGAGCGCGTTCACATCGGCAACCGGATCCCCGGCGGAAGGGCGTTCGCCGGCTTCGAGCAGCTCCTTCACGGCTGCGTCGAATTCGACGCAGTCTTTGCGCGCCCGGTCCAGACGATTCGCGGCCGTCCGCTCCTCGGAGAGCAGCCTGAGGGCCTGGCGGGCGGCATCGAAGAATTCTCTCGCGAGTTCGGGCGCCAGAGCCTCGGGGATATCGAGGGTTTTGAGCCATACGCGCCATTCGGTCAGCAACCGGTCGCGGCTCTGGCGGACCGCTTCGAGGGCTTCCAATGCCGCGATGTTTCGCGACAACGAGTCGCGGTTCTCCCGCAGGCGGCGGCAATTCTCGACCTCCGATACGGCGTCGATAGCGCTGTCGGGCGAGAAATCGCCTGGCAGGCGGAAGGATTCGAGGTGGGCGCGCCAGGCGGCGATCTCAAGATCGCGCGCCCTTCCAGCCTCTTCTTCCTCCGCCAGATGCCGTGCGACCTTCAGCTCCGTCTTCGCGCGCTCCTCCCGAGCCGCTTGCCGCTCGTGAAGAGCGTCGCTTTCGCGATCCAGGTAGGCCTCCGCCCGCACGAACCACTCTTCGTTCACCGTTCCCTGCAAACCGAGCCGCTCCCGAAGCACAGAAAAGTCGCGGCGCAACTGCGCGCGGCGGCGGAAGAACAGCCATAGCGCAATGGCGGCCATGGCGAGAACGGCGCCCGCCGGATAAGGGTAGCCGGCGAGCGAAAGAACCGCCGCCGCGACGGCGAGGAATATCCAGTACGGCGAGGCCTTGCGCCGTGATAGCAGGCGCGTACGCTCGCGGAGGGCGGCGATTTCATTCGCCTTAAGGCCCCCGCCGTCGACGGGCTTGCAGGCTGCGAGATCGTTGCGCGCCGTTTCCACTTTGCCGGACGCGGTTCGCAAGGCGGCCTCCGCCTCCGCGAGCCGCGTCCGGAAGCCCTGCAACCGCACGCGATGCGCGGGCGACGTATCGAAGGCGTCGATGTGCGCTTCGCCCCAGCCCGGAATCAGATCGTGAAGCGCGCGCTCAAACTCAAGCTGCGCCGCATCGCGTTGATTTCGGCGCGATGCCAGGTCGCCAATGCTGTTGAGATGCTCGTCGCGGCCCGACAGCAGACGATCCAATTCCGCGCGGGCGGCCTCCTCGCGAGCGCCGGCCTTGCGTACGGCGTGCTCCGCGGCGTTGATCCTGGCGATCCAGCCGGCCAGATCGGCCGCCGCCCCGAGAGAAGTGTCGAAGCTTTCGAGGCGATGGTCATTCCACTGCGCACCGAGCTTTCCGAGCAGCGACTCGCGCTCGCTCCGGTTCCTCTGAATCTGCGTTTCCATCTCAGGGATTTCATCCCTGTATTTCACATGTTGCCCGACCCTCCGTTCGGCGGAGCGGACATCGGCAGCGCGGGCGAGCAGAGCTGGTTTGACGTTCAACAACGTCCGCGACCGCGCCATGTCTTCCACCTCAAATTCGAGCAATTGAAGCTCCCGCTCCTTGCCCTGGCGCTCACGGCGCAGCGCGTCGAGTTTGCGCAACAGTATCCGGCGCTCGCGCGCAGCCGCCACCGCCTGGTCGGTGACCTCGATCTGGCGGCAAATTTCGTCGAATTGATCGTAGTCGCGCCCAAGGACATCGGCGGCTTTTCGAAGCTCCGCCAGCCGGGCCGCGCAAGCGTTAATGCCTACTTTTTTCTTAGGAGGAAAAATCTCCTCGGCCCGCCCGATCAGCGCCTTGCTCGCGCTGCGAATCGTCTCCGGCTTGATGCCCGCTCCCGCCCCGAACAGCGTGGTGCGCAGATCGCCCGCTTCCAGCGCCTCGTCCAGACGCTGCAGCTCCTCCAGGCTGAATGCGTAAATGTTCTCGAAGACTTCGCGGCTGATATTGCCGCACAGTACGCGGATACCATCGCCGTCGCGGTGCGAGCCGTCCGGTGCGACGAGGGTGGCAGAGCTGCCTCGCCGGTCGATCGTATATCCCGAGAGAACCAGCCGGCCTCCGTGATCGCCGCCGCGCAGCGGTTGGTGCCGGTTCGCTTTGCGTCCCCTTGGAAAACCGAACAGAGCGAAGCGGAAGAACGCGAGCAGCGTAGACTTGCCGCTTTCATTCCCTCCGAAAAAGACCGTCAAACCCGCTGGCACATCCAGCGCAACGTCGCGGAAAAGGCCGAAGCCGTCGATGCGGAAAGATTCGATTCTCATACCGCCTCGCCGCGTGTGAGCAGGTCCGCGCACAGCCACTGCGCCTCACGCGCAAGCTGCTGCAATTCCTCATCGTTTGGCATATCGAGATACCTATGCCGCCGGAAGAGGGGCTCTAACTCGCGTCTTAGGTCGCCCGCTGTCAACAAGTCGGCGCAGTTGAGCAGGTCGCCCAGAAAATCCGAGTTCCGCTTGCGGGCTGCCAGGTCAATTTCCGGACCCAGCGAGAATTCGAGTGACTCGACCCATACAGGATGCTGCAGTAATCCGGCCTGCTCGCGGAGCGCAAGCAGGAGATCATCGGGAGTGCCTGCCCGGTCCAGATCGGTGTAAAGCGAGGAACGCCCGGTGACAGTAAAGCGCACGATTGAGGAAGGCAGCTCTTCACAGCGGGCGATCAAAGCCGTGCGAAGGTCGTCCAGAGAATCAAATGCGGTAGCGTCCACTTGGGCGGCGAGCCAGCGGACCGCGTCCGTTTCAAGAAATCGCGGCTCGCCAGCCACCGCGTTGCGCTCCACCTCGATCAGATAGCAGCCGCGCGCGCCCTTCTCGCGAATCGACCGGCCCTGGGTGTTGCCCGAATAAACCACCCAAGGCAGACGAGAAAAGATGCGCTTCTCGTGTACGTGGCCCAGCGCCCAATAGTCGTAACCGGCGCGCCGCAGGTCGTCGATCTCGCAAGGCGCATAGGCTTCGTGTCCGGTCTCGCCGCCCACGTTGCAATGCAGCAGACCGATGTGGAACGCATCGCCCTGCCGCTCGGGAAACAGGCGCGCCAGATTGCGCACCTCCTTCTTTTTCGGATGGCTCACGCCCGCGATCCGCGCGAGCAGCTCGCCGTCGCGCCGCAGCTCGCACGTCTCCACCCGCTCGCGGAAGACGTGTACGTTGGGCGGCATCCGCAGGGAAGCGTACCAGCCATCCAGCGGGTCGTGATTACCGTGAACGACAAAGATCTGAATCCGCGCGGATGCCAGTTTCTCGAGGCCCTGCACAAAGCGAATCTGCGCGCGAAGGCTCTTCTCGGTCGAGTCGAAGACGTCTCCCGCGATCAGCAGCGCATCCACGCGGTGCTCCAGGCAGGCGTCGATCACGCGGTCATAGGCGCGGAAGGTCGCCTCGCGACCATCGCAGCTCACGGCGGAAAACGGCGTATCCAGATGCAAATCGGCCGCGTGAATAAAGGAGAAGTGCGCCATCTGGGCTAGTATACAGGCGCGCCCTACAGCACAATCGCCGGATGATACAGCCGCGGCAGCTTGGCTTCGCCGATGGCCACCAGCGCGCCCTCGCGATTCACGGCCTTGACATAGCGAGCGTTGGGATCGGCGCGGAATGCCGAGACGGCGAAGTCGCGTCCTTGCCGGATCTGCCCCTCCACGGTGTCATCCACGAAGACCTCCGGAAAGTCGGGCAGCAGTTGCGCGGCGGGCGCCAGAACTTCTTCGAGACGCCCGGCTTCGGCCAAGGCGCGCAGTTCGTCGATTGTACGCGCCTGTTCGATGGTGAAATCGCCCGAGCGCAGCCGCCGCAGCTCGGCCAGGTGCGCGCCGCACCCGAGCTGCTCTCCCAGATCGTGCGCCAGCGCCCGCACGTATGTGCCGCCCGAGCAATGTACACGTAAGCGCGCCACGGAGCCGCTCACCTCCAGCACCGTCGCCTCGTGAATCTCCACCTCCACCGGGGCCAGACTCACTTCGACCTGCGCGCGGGCCAGTTGATAGGCGCGCTTGCCCTGAACCTTCTTGGCGGAAACGGCCGGCGGCGTCTGGAGAATCTTTCCGCGAAATTTGTCCAGCGTCCGCTCCAGTTCTCCGGGGTCGATGGTTGGCTCCAGGATGCGTGAAGTCGGAGCACCCGTCCGGTCGAAGGTGTCCGTTGAATAGCCGAACCGGACGACACCCTCGTAGATCTTCTCGTTGCGGGTATAAAAGCGGGCCAGCCGCGTAGTGCGGCCGATCAGCAGCGGCAGAACGCCGGTGGCGATGGGGTCGAGTGTGCCCAGGTGCCCGATCTTCTTCGTCCGGGCCAGCCTGCGCATCACTTGAACCACATCGTGGGACGTCCAGTCGGGGGACTTATCGACAACGATTGCACCATCCATCTGCGACCAGTGTAGCGGGCGGCTACTTGCGCCGCTTTTCGAGACGCAGCTTGCGGATCTCTTCCAGCCGCTCACCGATGCGCTTCTCAATGCCCCGGTCGGTGGGCACGTAGTACTGCCGGCCGGCGAGCGAAGGCGGCAGGCACTCCATTCCGGCGACTGCGTCCTCGAAGGCATGCGCATGCTCATAGCCCTTGGAGTAGCCGAAGTCCTTCATGAGCTTTGTGGGAGCGTTGCGCAGGTTCAACGGCACGGGCTCGGCGGGATTCTTCTGCACGTCGTCCTGCACGCGCTGGAGGGCAGTATATGCCGCATCGGACTTCGGAGCTACCGAGAGATAGATGGCCGCCTGCGCGAGCGCCAGGTCGCCTTCCGGTATGCCCAGAAAGTGAACCGCCTGCATGGCCGCGATGGATTGCTCGAGCGCCCTCGGATCGGCGAGCGAAATGTCTTCGATCGCCATCCGCACCAGTCTCCGGGCGATGTACATCCGGTCCTCTCCGGCTTCGAGCATCCGCGCCAGCCAGTACAGCGCGGCGTCGGGATCGCTGGAACGCACGGACTTGTGCAGCGCAGAAATGAGGTTGAAGTGCTCCTCTCCGGACTTGTCGTAGAGCAATACGCGCCGGCCGATCGCGTCTTCCACGGCCTGCCGGCCGATCTCGCGATCCGGCGAAGCCGCCGCCGCCGATTCGAGCGTGTTGAGAGCGGAGCGCGCGTCTCCGCTCGCGTAGATCGCTATCTGCTCCAGAAGATCTTCGCCCGCTTCGGCGTTCAGCTCCTTCAGGCCGCGCCGCAGCAGGTCCATGATCTCGGGCACGGTGAGGGGCCGCAGCGCATACACCTTCGACCGAGAGAGCAGCGCCGAGATGACTTCGAACGACGGGTTCTCCGTCGTCGCGCCGATCAGGATGATGTCGCCGCGTTCCACATAGGGCAGAAAGGCGTCCTGCTGCGCTTTGTTAAAGCGGTGAATCTCATCGATGAAGACAATCGTGCGGCGCCCAAAGCGCCGCGCGCGCTCCGCATCCATCATGACGGCTTTGATCTCTTTCATGCCGCTCATGACGGCGCTGAAAGGCAGAAAATCGCAGCGCGTGTGATGGGCAATCAGCAGCGCGAGGGTGGTCTTGCCCACGCCGGGCGGGCCCCACAGCACGATCGAGCCGATCTCGTCCTTCTCGATCTGTACGCGCAGCGGCTTGCCTGGGCCGAGGATGTGCTCCTGACCCACGAAGTCTTCCAGAGTGGAAGGACGCATCCGCTCGGCCAGCGGCCGCTTTTTGCTCTTCTCTTCCAAGGGAGGGCCGACGTCGAAAAGACTCATGCACTCCTCAATCCGCAAGCGCCCTCTGCCGCCGAGCCTCGTAGAGCAGAATCGACGCCGCCACCGCCGCGTTCAGCGATTCCACGCGCACGGTCGGAATCGAAAGGTCCATCGAACAGCCGCGCATCTCTTCGCTCATGCCGCGGCCTTCGCTTCCGATCACGAAGGCGCACTTGCGCGTCAGGTCCGCCTCCACGAGCGTCTTCCCCGCCGGACTTCCCGAGGGAACCGTGCCATATATATCCAGCTTAGCCTGCTGCAACGCCGCGCGCGCCAGCGGACGCTCCAGCGCGTGTACGAACGGGACGCGGAACAGCGAGCCGGCGGAAGCACGCACGGTTTTGGGATGAAACGGACTCGCGCCGCCTTTCAGGAACATTACACCGGTGGCCCCGAAGGCCTCCGCCGCGCGAACGATGGCGCCGGCGTTGCCCGGGTCCTGCACCCCGTCGAGCACCACCGCCAGGGCGCGCCCGCGGAACAGCGTCTCCAGCTTCCATTCCGGCGGCCGCACCAGCGCCATTACCCCCTGGCTGGCCTCCGTTCCGGAGAGCTTCTGAAACAAGCCGTCGTTGAGAACGTAGACCCGCAGTCCGGCGAGGCCCCGCACGTGCGCCTCCACCGTGCCGCGTACGGACTCCGCGGCCAGCACGGCCTTCACCTCGCAGTCGCTGCCCAGCGCCTCCTCCAGGAGGTGAAAGGTTTCCGCAACCCAGCAGCCCCGTTCGGTAAGAATCCCTTTGACGATGGCCCGCCGTACGTCCTTTAACAGAGGATTGGCCGCGCTGGTCAGAATTTCGGTTTTGGCCATGGTTCCCGCCGATTGCAGCTAAAATGGGATCAGAACAGAATAGCGCAGATGCGGAGAGTTTTTTCGAAAACGGCAGGTTTTGCGCTGTTGGTCCTCGCGGCTTGGGTGAGCTGGACCTCCATCAAAGTGCGCAACCAGTCCCTGCGCGACGAAGCGCGGCCGGCCGATGTAATCCTGGTTCTGGGCGCAGCGGAGTACAGCGGCCGTCCCTCGCCAATCTTCAAAGCGCGCCTGGACCACGCCTACGAGCTGTTCGAGAAGAACCTCTCGCCGCGCATCCTGACCACGGGCGGAGCGGGCGGCGATCCCATACACACCGAGGGCGGCGTCGGCCGTTCTTACCTGATCGGCAGAGGCGTTCCCTCAGAGGCGATCATCGTCGAAGGGGAAGCGGACACGACCGTACACACTACCGCCGCCGCGACCGAGATCATGCGCCGCATGGGACTGCACTCCTGCATCGTGGTGAGCGACGGATATCACGTGTACCGCGTGAAGAAGATGCTCCAATCACGCGGGCTCGAGGCTTACGGGTCCCCGCGCCCTTGGGCGCCCAAAGGCAGCCTGCGGGAGTGGTGGATGTTTGTCCGCCAGTCAATCGGACATCTGTTGTGGTCCATCGGAATGCCTGTCTGATTTATCGGGATGTGACGCTGACTATCACCGTGGCCAGCGTATTGGCGGAAACCAGCGGCTTGCCTCCGGTCACGTCTTGCAAAAAGAAGGTCGTCCCGTTGATGACCCACTTGGCTGTATTCGCGGTGCCCGTGCCGGGAAATCGGCCCATACTGGTGCCGTTCGGCGAACCGACGCGAATTTCGACGTCGGTTACTTCCAGCGGCGCGACCCAGGAAAGCGACGTCTGGCCGAGACCCGTGCCATCCGTCACGAGGATCGGATTCGGGTTCGCCACCAAAGTCGCTCGCGACGACCCCGGAGGATCCACGGTGATGCGCCGCAGCGTAAAGTCGAACCTGCCGAGACATCCCACGAGCGGGGTGCAATCGGCTGGCAATTGACCGGCGCCCAGCGGATCGGGCTTGGGAAGGCCGTTTTCCAGAATGACCTTGTTGTCGAGTCCGGCGAACGGGAAGTGGTAGGCCTGAATGAAGCCGGTCATCTGGTTGGGATCGTCCGCAAGCCGCGCGATCAGACGGACCCGGAAGGCCCCGTCGAAAGAAGTGATCGTATCGCGGGATTGCAGCCAGAGAAACGACGATTCAATGCCTCCGTCAGCGCGGCGAAGCCACTCGCCATGGGCCGTGCTGTGGAATCCGACAAACACGTTGGAGTCGATTCCGATGAAGTTCCCGTCGGCGAAGAACGTCGGCAGCATGACGATTTCGAAGGGGATGGGACACCCGGGCGTTTGCGGTACGCAGAACGGGTTCACCGGTACGGCACGGCCGAACCAGGAGCCAACGGCAGTCTTCTCCTGTGCGGGCGCGGGAACAATGAGCATGAGCAAAGCGATTCCCGGGAGATATGGGACCGCGAATCGGCGAAGAGAGAGCATGAGTTTGAAAAATCCTCCTAATAGGCGTGATAATACACGAAGACCGCATCGGATTAAAAGGGGCCCGCCCCATCAAATATTGAAGATTAAGGAATTATTTTTGATTCGCGGCTCATTCTGCGGTATAGAGTATCTGTATGAAAAATCATCGTGTAATCGCCGAGAAGACGGGAGGACCGGAGGTTCTGCGAGTCGTCGAAGAGGAAATGTCAGAGCCTAAATCTAGTGAAATCCGGGTAGCCATTCATGCTTCCGGCGTCGCATTTGTCGACGCCCTGATGCGCGCCGGCCTCTATCCCGGCAAGCTGCCGAAGCCTTTCCCTCCCGGCTATGACATTGTTGGCGTGGTGGACAAGCTCGGGCCTGGGGTCGCTGGATTTCAACCCGGCCAGAAAGTGGCGGCGCTCACGCGTTTCGGGGGCAACGCCGAGTACTTGTGCGTGCCCGCGTCGACCCTGGTTCCGGTGCCGGATGGCTTGGACATGGACGAGGTGCTGGCCCTGGTGCTGAACTACGTGACGGCCTATCAGTTGCTGCACCGCGCGGCGAAGGTGAAGCCGGGCGAGCGCGTTCTGGTCCACGGCGGCTCAGGTCCCGTCGGCTTGGCGGCGCTGCAGCTTGGCAAGGTCGCGGGCTTGCAAATGTACGCCACCGCGTCTTCACCCCGGCATTCCATAGTGAAGCAGTATGGCGGGACGCCGATCGACTACCGGCACGACGACTTCGAGAAACGCATCCGGGAGTTGACCGGCGACGGCGTGGATGTGGTGCTCGATGCGGTGGGCGGCTCGAACTGGATTCGGTCGTTTCGCTGCCTTCGCAAGGGAGGGCGTCTGGTGATGTTCGGCAGCTCGGCGGCGAAGCAGGAAGGAAACGCAGGGGTCGCGTTCGGCTTCTTCAAAGTGCTTCTCCGGTGGCTCGTGCCGGACGGCCTCGGCCGGAAGATGCGGTTCTACGCGATTGCCATGGCCGGCAGCAACAACCACACTTGCAAGGAAGATCTCGTGAAGTTGATGCAAATGCTCCGGGAAGGCGCCATCCAACCGCTCCTTGCCGAGCGTGTGCCCCTGGCCGAAATCCAGCGCGCGCATCGGCTGGTGGAGAATCCTACCGCCTACGGGAAGATTATTCTGGTCTCGCGGCGGGCGTGACACGGTACACAAGATATACGTCGTTCCCATAGACCTGGGATGCGCCGTCCAGCGGCTTGTCCCGCGGCGTCACCAGGTAGTCGATCCCCAGGCCGGCGTACTGTTGCGGTTCGAGAGGCGTTTCCATTGACTGGCCCCATCGCGCCCACCATTCCTCCCCGAGCTCCCGGATATAGTTGACCTGTCCGCCGCCCTTCCAGTCCACATAGACCGCTCGCAGGGATCGCGCGCGGAAGATGCCGGGGTCGAGCGAGCGATCGCTCTTCGGAAACAGAAACATGGCATCCGCGCGCGTGGCATCGCGCGCCCAGAGGGACAGCTGCTGAAGCGCGGGCGTTTCCAGGGATGGATAGTTCCGCACCTGCCCGATGCCGGGAAACACGAAGAAGGCGGCCAACGCCGCAGCCGCGAGCGCGCCGTTTCGCTTGAACCGGGCCTGGACGAGCACGGCGAGAACGGCAAGCGATGCGAGCGCCAGGGCAACCAGAAGCCGGCGCGCAGGGGGCGTCTGGGTCAGCCTCGCCTGCACCGGAATCAGATACGCCAGCAGAAACCAGGCGATTCCTTCGAAATAGCCTCCCCGCGCCGCGGCTTTCACTCCCGCCACGGCTGCCAGCAAGGCGGCCACTACAGTGATAAACAGCACCGCGCGCAACGGCTGGAACTGGGGGATGAAAGCCCATTTCCACCGCTCCAGCAGCAGCAGGGAAACCGGCATGCTCAGCAGCCCGATGGCGGGCAGCCCCAACAGAAACAGACGCAGCTCGTGGGAAACGGTGGCGCGCTGCCTCCACAGGGCAAGCAGGGAGATCAGCCACAAAAGGATGTAATGCGCCGCCCAGTTCGGCCCCCAGACCGACACCCAGACATAAGAAGCCCGCAAGCGTTGCAGCTTCTCCTGCAAGGGATCGAGCGTGGCCAGGAAGCGTTGTGCCTCGGCCGGCCCTTCCTGCATGCGCGATGCCGCCAGCAGCACCACTACCGCGCCGAGCAGCGGGACCAGCGCATACAGCCTCCGGCGCATGACGTCGGGTTTGGCCGGCCACAGCAGAAGGAGAAAATAGACGGCCCAGAACGGGTATACCGACGGCGGATGGAAGAGAAGCGCAGCCGACGCCGCGAGGCCGGCCAGCGCGTGACGATTGTGCGCCGCCAGACCGGCAGCGGCGTACACCAGAGGGATCGCGAACCCGCGCGGCACCGGCTCGTACTCGAAGATCAGAACCGAAGGGCCGCCTATGGTCGCGCCCAGTGAGAGCGCCGCGGTCACAAACAACGCTTGCCACATGGGAAGCCCGAGGGCCGTTGCCAGCAGGTAGAATCCGAAGATCCCCAACGCGCGGGTGACGAGCTGCACCAGGGTGAGCCCATGCTCGAAGCTCAGCCCCGCGAAGCGCCGCAGCGCGAGTGCGGTCTCGTCGTACAGCGTGAAGGAGACGTGCGGGTGCTGTACCAGCATCTCGCGCTGTAATACCCTGTTGTCCCAAAAGTGCTCCAGGATCGGCGCGTAGATCTGCGTGTCGGATTGCAGGTAGGTGTGGCCGGGGAACTGGAAATAACTAACCAGAGTGAGCGCCAGAATCGCGCCGGATATCGGCAGCCGGCACTTCATTGCGCTGGCGTTTTCTCCAGTTGCTGTTTGGTCCAGACACGGTTGGGATTGAGCTGCAGCGAGCGTGTGAAGGCTTCCCGCGCCTCCGCGTTCTTGTTGGCCTTGCGGAGCGCCAAGCCTCGCCACAGATGCGCCTCGGCGGATTTTGGATTGAGCGAGCTGGCTTTGTCGAAATCCTGCAACGCCCGGTCCACACCTCCGCCGAACGCGGGCGGCAGGTAGTAGTTGCCAACGCCGCGCGTCAGGTAGGCGAGCGACGACTTGGGATCGCGCTCGATGGCCTTCCCGATTGCCTCCTGGGCGCGCTTGCCGTAGCCGATGCCGGCCAGCACGTTGGCGGGAATCGCTTGCCCGCACAGCGTTGCCAGCACGCGATGATGCTCGGCAACCTCCGGCTGCAACGCCAGGGCGCGCTCGGCTGCCTGGATGCCCCGCTCGGCGGCTCGCTTGGCGCCGCCGCGGTCGCGCACCTCGAGCGAGACTTCGGCCAGATAGGCGGAGGCGATCGCCAGATCGTAGTGTGCCTTTGCGGCGTCCGGCGTCTTTTCCGCGGCGGCGGAAAGCCGCGCGATTAAGCCTTCGAGCGCGGCACGGTCCTGACGGTCGCGCGCCGCTTCCACTTCGGGAGAAGCCGCCGCCAGCAGGAGCGGAAACAAAGGGGCGAATATTGCGAATCTCATACCGGAACTCATAACTCCGAGACCTTGTGGCGAAACAGGAAGTATCCGCCCAAGACCGCCAGTAACAAGCCGTTGACGGCCAGGACGGAGGGAGCGGAAAAAATCGGCACCAGGTATCCCGTCGCCAGACTCCCGATGGGCATGCCGCCCCGAAAGGCGACGTTATAGACGCTCATCACGCGTCCTCTCATGTCGTTGGACGTGATCAACTGGACCAGCGAGCTGATCATGGCGAACACGGCGACCAGAACCGCACCGTAGACGAACAACAGCACGTAGCTGAGCGCAAGGGAACGGGAAAGCGCGAAAACCGAGATTGCGAGACCCAGACCCAGCAGCATCAGCAGCGACAGGCGTCCCTTGTTCTTCACGTTGCCCAGCCATGCAACCACCAGCGCACCCACAACGGATCCCACGCCGGACACGGAAAGAAATCTGGTGAAGGTGGAAGCGCCGCCCTGAAAAACATCCTTGGCGAAGACCGGCAGAAAAGTCAGAATCGGAACGGCCAGCGCCGTCATGAAGAAAGCCAGCGCGATCAGCGCGACCATGGCGCTTTGACTGCGGATGAACGAAATCCCCTGCTTCAGGCTCACCAGCATGGATTCGCCGCTGCGCTTGGGCACGTAATTCGCCTTGAGCAGCAGCAGCGAGACGATGACCGCGATATAGGAAATTCCATTGAGCGAAAAGCACCACGCGAATCCCAGCTTGGAGAGCGCAAGGCCTCCCAGTACCGGTCCAATCACACGCGCGAGATTGAACTGGATGGAATTCAGCGCGATCGCGTTGGGCAGATCCTCCGGCTCCACCAGCGAGGGGACCAGCGCCTGATAGGCCGGGCCGCCAAAGGCCTGCGCCAGACCGACCACGAAGGAGAGGGTAAGGATGTGCCAAACCTGCACGACGTCCGTCAGGATCAGGCCCGTCAGCAGAAAGGCGCACGTCATCTGAACCAGTTGCGACGCGATCAGCAGTTTGCGGCGATCCATCCGGTCGGCCACCACCCCGCCCGCCAGAGAGAACAGAAAGATCGGGATTTCTCCCAGAAAGGCGTCGAGCCCAAGCAGAAACGGCGACTTCGACATCTCCAGCACGAGCCAGCTCTGCGCCACCTTCTGCATCCAGGTGCCGATGCTGGAAGTACACGCCCCGAACCAGAGAAGCCGGAATTCGCGGTAGTGGAACGCCTTGAATACGCGGCGAAGCACTGGATTGGCGCTACGGAAGCGGCGTAGCCCGATGGATCAAGTGTACGATGTTGCCGTCTCCGTCGCTGAAGAAGACCAGCCGGTTGCCCTTGTTGTTCAGCGGCTCGGTAATGAACTGCACACCCAACTCCTTCAGCCGCGCGTGGGCGGTGTCGAAGTCCGCCACTTGAATAGCCAGGTGGCGGATGCCGGGATCTTTCATCTTCGGCGGCGCGAAGTCGCCTTCGGAGGGAATGATCTCCAGCATGGAGCCGTTGGCGGCTTTGACGAAATAGTTCCCGTCGTAGGAGAAGTTGATGTGGAATTCGAGATGATCGACGTACCACTGAGCCAGCTTCTGCGGGTTGGGCGAGGCGATGGCGGTGTGTTCAAGGCCTGAGAACATAGAAGAGTGATTGTATCAGGTGTCCGTTGAACGTTGCATAATTGGTTATGCGCCCGATCGTTCTTCTATTCGCTCTGTTTGCAGTGTGTTCGCAGGCGTCGAGCCAGAAGCTCCTGGTCATCTCCGTGGACGGGCTGGACGTCCGGTATCTGAAGAACGCGGACCGGCTCGGCCTGAAGATTCCAACCCTGCGGAAGCTGGCCGCGGAGGGCGTCCTGTCCGAAGGTGTGGTAGGCATCGTGCCCACCGTTACCTGGCCTTCTCACACGACTTTGATTACAGGGGTGCCAGCCGAGGAACACGGCATCCTGACGAACGACCAGCCGGGCATGCCGGGTCAGCGCTGGTGGTTCGTCCGATTCCTCAAAGCGCCCACGCTCTGGGAGCTTGCGGGGCAAAAGGGAATGAAGGCGGCCGCGGTTTTTTGGCCGGTAACCGTCGGCGCGAAGGTGGATTTCAACATACCCGAGTTCTGGGTCACGAGGAGCGCGCACAGCATCGCCTTCGCGCCCATGGCCGAGCGGTCGACTCCCGGACTCGTCGATCGCGTTGCGGCGGCGTATCCTTCATTTCCCAAGTCGCTGTGGGACGATACGTCCGCCATGCAGTCCGTGCGTTATCTGCTGGAGCACGAGCAGCCCGATCTGACGCTGGCCCACATTGCCGATTTCGATGCCGAACAGCACGAGATGGGCGCCTTCAGCACACCCGCGAAGGCCATTCTCGAGAGAGCGGACGAGCTGATCGGCTGGACGCTGCAGAAGCTGCCTCCCGGAACGCTGGTGTCTATTGTTTCGGATCACGGTTTCGAAAATGTGAACAAGGTCGTGCGGCCCAGCGCCATGCTCAAGGAAGCCGGGATGACGGGCGCCGAAGTGGCGGTGCTCAACGGCTTGATAGGAACTAAGGAGCCGATGGTAGCGGACTTCTTCAGATCGCGAACCGGACGGCCCGGCAACGGACTGGCGCGCGAGGTTCCGGTTGTGGAAGTCCAGCGGATGGCGCCCGCGTTGGGAACGGTCTGGACAGCTTTTTTTGAAACCGCCGCCGGCCATGTCGCCTCCCCCGACGTCGAGGGCCCGCCAATCTCCCAGGGCTCCGGCAAAGGCACACACGGTCTATGGCCGACCCGTGCCGATTATCGCGCCACGTTCCTCATCTGGGGACCCGGCGTTCGCAGAGGCAAACTGCCGGAGATCTCCATGCTCGACATCGCGCCGACCTGGGCGGAAATTCTGGGCGTGAAGCTGGAACGGGCGCGTTCGGCCTCGCTCTGGCCGGAGATCAAAGTCCGCTAGCCGCAATACCGTTCACTAACGACAACTCCTGCAAGCGTGAGCGCACTCAGCATACGGCCGTGATCGCGGCGCCGACGGTTCTGGTAGTTACCTGCCGTATAATGCACGTTACCGGTACGTTACCCGGAAGCGAAATGCGGACTGGAGGCGCCGTGAACAACCCAGCCATTCGCGCCCAGCTTGAGCGCGTGCTCGGGAGCCGGAAATTCGCGGGCGCCGAAAGGCAGGCGCAGTTTTTGCGGTTTATAGTCGAGCGCGCTGCCGACGGCCAGCCCGAGCCGGCGAAAGAATACACGATCGCGGTGGACGTGTTCGCCCGCAGGGCGGACTACAACCCGGAGATCGATTCGCTGGTGCGAGTGGAAGCTTCCAAGCTTCGCAACCGTCTGGCGAAATACTATGAGACGGAGGGGAAAGAAGACCCGATCCGAATCGAGATTCCACGCGGCGGCTATGCGCCCGTATTCCACGACCAAGGCGCTCCCGCACGGCTTTCGCCGGCTTCGCGTGGCCGGTTGTTCTGGGTTGCCGGCGCAGGCGCCGCCGTGATCGCCTCGGCCGTGTTCCTGGGCTCGGGCGCAAGAAGCGTCCCGGCTCCGGCGCCTCCGGTCTCGATCGCCGTTCTGCCGTTTGCCGACTTGAGCTCCGCGCGCGACCAGGCATTCTTCTGCGAGGGCGTGACGGAGGAACTCACCCACACTCTGGCGGGTCTGAGCGGATTGCGCGTGCCTTCGACTATGTCCTCCTCCCGATACCGCGGCAGCGACGTGGATGCGCGGCAAGTGGGAAAGGAACTGAACGTTCACGCGGTTCTGGAAGGCAGCGTGAGGCGGGAAGGAAACCGCATCCGGCTAACCGCTCAATTGATCGAAACCCGGGGCGGGTTTCACCTTTGGTCGGAAACGTACGACCGGGAGGTGGGGGACGTATTGGAGGTGCAGCGCGACATCGCGGTAGCGATCGCCCGCGAATTCCACCTGGACCTGGCCGGCGACCGGAGGGCCCTCGTTCGGCCTCATTCGCCGGATACCGACGCATACCAGTTTTATCTCCGGGCGGCGCACCTGGCGGCAAATGGCGATCCCGAGTCGGTCACACTCGCGGTGGAGCACTACCGCATGGCGCTGGCCAGAGACGGCAAATATGCACTGGCATGGGCGGGACTTTCGCTCGCATATGCAACCCTGTTCGACCTTGGCATGGGACCTTGGCAGGACATCCTGGCAAACTGCCGCGAATCCGCATTCAAGGCGGCATCTCTCGCCCCGGCACTGGCGGAATCGCAACAGGCCATAGGGCGTTACCTTTTGTACGGCGAGTGGGACTGGAACGGGGCGGCTAGGGCCTTTCGAAAAGCGATGGATCTGGACCCTTCCTACATCCAGGCGAGATACGAGTACGCACGAACGATGAACGTGATTGGCCGGCACGAAGAAGCCATCGAGGAGTTGCGGGCGGGCGCCGCACTGGACCCCACGGCTAATATCCTGTGGATTGAACTTGCCAACTCCTACATTAAGGCGCGCCGCTACGATGAGGCCGCCCAGCCGCTCGCGATGGCCCGGCAGTTGGTGAAGCGGTCGACGGGGAACTCCACGCTGCAGGGCATGGTCGCCCTTGGAAAGGAACAGTACGCGGAAGCGATGGCCCACTTCAAGGAAGCGATGGGAATCCTTCCCGGACTGGTGTGGCCGGAAGCCTACCTTGGCTACTGCTATGCAAGATTGGGGCGGGCCGCCGAAGCTTCGGGGGTGCTGCAGAAGCTCAACGCCACAGCGCCGAACCGGGCACTCCCCGAATTTGAGATCGGCGCGATTTATGCGGGCTTGGGGCAGAATGATCGTGCATTCGAGTGGCTCGAGCGCGCCTACCGCCGGCGCAGCGCGGCAATGGCGAGAATTAATGTCGATATAAGGATGCAGACATTGCGTAGCGATCCGCGATTCGTCTCCCTGCTGAAACGCATGCGGCTCGCCGAATAGCGATTCAGCCCGGCCGGCATGCCGGTTCCGATCGCCGGGCGGGCGGACACATCCGGCACAGGATACTCCAGCAGCGCCTGCCGCGCAGATGCGGAACATTTTCAATTCCAGTTCGTATAAAGTAGCGATGCTCAAGCACGTTTTGCGCCGGTTATTGCGCTCGCCGATGTTCGCCGCCATGACACTGATCACGTTGGCGGTCGGGATCGGGGCGAACACCGCCATTTTCAGTGTTGTGAATGGGGTGCTGCTGAAGCCGCTTCCCTATGCGGAGGCTGACAAGCTCGTCGGCGTGTGGCTGACCGCGCCTGGTGTCGGAATTAGAGAGCTGAATGCCTCGCCGGCGGCCTACTTCACCTTTCGCGAAGAAAGCCGCACATTCCAGGACATCGGCCTGTGGTCGCGGGGCTCGGAGAGCGTTACCGGACTCGCCGAGCCGGAACAGGTGGATTCGCTGCTGGTGACCGATGGTTTACTGCCGATCCTTGGCGTACAGCCGGCCCGGGGCCGCTGGTTTACCTCGAAGGATGACGCGCCGAAAGCTCCCGAGACGCTCATGCTGGGTTACGGATACTGGCAGCGGCGTTTTGGCGGAGACCCATCCGCAGTCGGGAGAACAGTGCGGGTCAATGGGCGCCCGCGAGAGGTGATCGGCATTATGCCGGAAAACTTCCGCTTCATGAGCTTCCAGCCGGCGCTGATTCTGCCGTTTCAGTTCAACCGTGGCGAAGTTCATCTGGGCAACTTCAGTTTCCAGGCTCTCGCACGGCTAGAGCCGGAGGTTACGCTTGCGCAAGCGAATGCCGATGTGGCCAGAATGCTGCCGCTGATGTTCCAGAAGTTTCCTCCGCCGCAGGGAATAAGCGCCAAGGCGTTTGAAGAGGCCCGGATTGCTCCGAATCTGCGGCCTTCCAAGCAGGATGTCATCGGCGACGTGGGCAGGGTGCTGTGGGTCTTGATGGCGACCGTGGGCATCGTGCTGTTCATTGCCTGTGCGAATGTCGCAAACCTGCTGCTGGTCCGAGCCGAAGGACGACAGCAGGAGCTTGCGGTGCGCGCTGCCCTGGGAGCGAGCTCGGCCCAGATCGCGCGCGAGCTCCTGATCGAGAGCGTAATGCTCGGCCTGATGGGCGGCGTGCTCGGCATCGGCGTCGCCTACGGTGCGCTTCGATTGCTGGTGTACTTGGCCCCTGCGCGTCTGCCGCGCCTCAATGAGATTACCATCGATCCGGCGGTCCTGGCGTTCGCCTTCGTCGTCTCGATGGCGGCAGGTCTCTTGTTTGGACTGATTCCGGTATTCAAGTACGCAACGCCGCGCGTCGGGAATGCGCTGCGCGCCGGCGGCCGTACTTACAGCGACGGCCGCGACCGCCATCGGACGCGCGGCACGCTGGTGGTGGTACAGGTGGCGCTGGCTCTCGTGCTGCTGATTGGCTCGGGGCTCATGATTCGTACGCTGCAAGCTCTGCGGCGGGTGCAGGCCGGATTTACTCGCCCGGAAGAGATCCTCACGCTGCGAGTCTCGATTCCGAGCGGCCAAGTATCGGAACCCGAGCGGGTCGCCCGAATGCATCACGATATCGCGGATAAGATCGGGGCGATTGCCGGGGTTGCGTCGGTCGGCCTTTCCAGCTCGATCACGATGGACGGTAGCCACAACAACGATCCCATCTTTGCCGAGGACCGGACCTATTCGGAGTCGCAGATTCCGCCCATTCGCCGGTTCAAGCACATCGCTCCTGGCTTTTTTCGGACCATGGGAAATCCGATCCTGGCGGGCCGCGATCTCACCTGGACCGATATCCACGAAATGCGGCCGGTGGCTCTGGTTTCTCAGAACCTGGCGCGCGAGCTTTGGAGGACGCCGGGCGCCGCGTTGGGCAAGCGAATCCGCGAGAACCCGAAGGGAATCTGGCGAGAGATTGTCGGCGTCGTGGGCGACGAACGGGACGATGGCGTCGACCAGAAACCTCCGGCGATGGTCTACTGGCCGTTCATGAAGGGCAATTTCTGGGGCAACCGAGTCGACGTACGGCGCACCATGGCCTTTGCAATCCGCAGCAGCCGGACAGGCTCGCAGAGTTTTCTAAAGGAGGTGCAGGGAGCGGTATGGTCGGTGAACCCGGACCTTCCGCTGGCGAACGTCCGGACTGTCCAGGAGATCTACGACCGCTCGATGGCGCGAAGTTCCTTTACGCTGGTAATGCTGTCGATTGCGGCCGGCATGGCGTTGCTGCTGGGCGTGGTCGGAATCTACGGCGTCATCTCGTATTCGATCTCGCAGCGCACGCGAGAGATCGGCATCCGCATGGCGCTCGGTGCTCCGCGGGAGCAGGTGCGTGGTTTGTTCGTGCGCCACGGGTTGCTGCTGGCAGGCATCGGGGTGATGTGCGGCTTTGCCGCCGCAATACCGCTCACTCGCCTGATGTCAGCGCTCCTGTTCGAAGTCAGCCCGCTTGATCCGCTTACGTATTTGGCTGTCGCAGTCCTGCTGGTCGCCGCCGCGCTTCTGGCAACCTATCTGCCAGCCAGAAGGGCAACGCTGATCGAGCCGGTAGAGGCGCTTCGGGCGGAATAGCTCAGAGGCTATAATCCTGGCCGGCCGTGCCGGGCGGTTTGCGCGACCGAATCTAGTCGTAGCGCAGTGAAGTCAGGGGATCGAGTGCGGCGGCACGGCGCGCGGGGACCCAGATAGCGCCCAGCGCGGCAACGAGCAGCAGCAACGACACGATGATAAGCGTCAATGGATCACGCGGACTCACGCCGAACAAAACCGATTCCATCACCGCCGAAAGGGCGAGGGCGAGACCAATGCCAGCGATGAGTCCTCCGACCACCGGTGCGATGCCGGTGCGCAGAACGAGGGAGACAACGTCGTCACGCTGCGCTCCCAGCGCCATGCGGATTCCAATTTCAGGAATGCGCTGGCTTACCGAGAACGAGACGACGCCGTACACGCCTGTGAGCGCCAGAAGCAGCGCGAGGACGCCGGCGATGGCGCCGTAAAACACGGCAGGCTTCATGCGCTCGCCGTGGCGCTCGACGATGGATGCGAGCGTTACGACGGTGGCCGCCATCTGCGGGTCTATCCGCCGCAAGATGTCGCGCACGGCCGCTGCGGCCGCTTGTGTGTCGCCGGATACGCGCACCAGCATGTATGGGGGCTTCAACTGATGTGCATCGAGAGGCAAATAGTAGAAGGGGCCGTCGTCCTGCATATACCTCACGCTCTGCAGATCGCGGCACACCCCGATCACCTCGTGAACAGCGGAAATCCGAAAATGGCGGCCCACCGGATCCTGCCCCGGCCAATACCGGCGGGCCATCGCCTCCGAGATGACAGCCGGTACCATCTGCCTGTTTGACGTAAGTTCATTCCGGGTAAACACCCGTCCGCGAGTCAGAGGGATATCCAGAACAGTGAAGTACTCGGGTGAGACGAGTCTCCTGGCCGGATCTCGATTATAGTCTCGGGTGGCGGGGATCGGCTTACCATCGATCTCGCGCACCTCGGTTGAATTGCGCCCTGACCACGGCGCGATGGAAGCGAAACTCGTATGGGCGACGCCTGGCAAAGCGCTCACGCGCGACTCGAGCTCCTGGTAAAAGGAGACGGGAGGATCGAAGCCCGACAGGACCGATGCGAGGGTGACGCTGAGGACTTGTTTCGTCTCAAACCCCGGCTCATACGAGAAAAAGCGTCTCTGTGCCTTGGTGAAGAGCCCGGCTTGTACCAGCACGAGCAGACTCAGGGCAATCTGCACGGCAACCAGAACGCTTCGCAGCCTGGACCGCCGCTGCCCTGAAGTGACTGCCGTACTGCTCCCCTTCAGCGATTCGGAAAGCTGGGGCCGGAGCGATTCAACAGCGGGCGACAGTCCGGCGATCACTCCAGTTGTCACGGCAACAGCCAGGCAATACAGCAGCACTCGCCAGTCCGGGCTCAGGTCGAACGGCGCCGGAACGGACATCAGCGAATACCAGAGAGCCGCGGGACCGCGCTGGGCGATCAGGAAGGCCAACACCGCCGCCACTCCACTGAGCACCATACTCTCCGTAAGTAACTGGCGGAGTAATCGGAACCGTCCCGCGCCGAGTGACAGCCTTACCGCGATCTCGCGCTGGCGCGCGGCCGACCGGGACAGAAGCAAAGTGGTGACGTTGACGCAGGCCAGCAGAAGCAGGAGGACAGTCGTGCCGAGCGTTACCGCAAAGATGACGGGCGCCTTGGCGCGTATTTCGGGATTTTGTACCAGCGATCCATTCGTCACGAGGAGCGACGTTTCCCGTCCCGGCACTTCTTCATCTGCATGACGTGCGAGGATACTCAGCTCCTCTTGTACCTGCTGCAGGGAGTGGTCTGGTCTGCGGCGGCCAATCGCGTTGAGCCACTGCGCCCGCGGATCGGCGAAGTACTCGTCGGAAGGGCGCAAAGTCCCAAGCATGGTGTACGGCACCCACACACCGCATTCATTATCTGGTTCGGCCAGGCTCAGACTAGGCGCGACACCCACCACCGTGAACGGAATCCGGTTGAGGTGGATGATGCGGCCGACCACACGGGTATCGGCGTCGAAGCGAGTACGCCAAACAGGCTCGCTGAGAACGGCTACAGCCGGTTGCATCGCCTTTGTGCACTCGTCGGGAGTCAGGTAGCGGCCGAGGAGCGGCGGTCCGGGCCTGAACACGTCGAAGAAGTTGCAGGAAATCAGTCCTGCACGAACGCTGCCGGCGTCTGCTCCGCTCAGTGTTACCGTGAGACGCCGGAACGCAGCCAGCGATTCAAGTGACTGCGCCGAATCGTGGTACCGGACATAATCAGGTTGAGACATCCCGCCATCGGAGAATCGAAGGCGGTATTCGCCGGAGAAGCGGGGAATGACCTGGACGAACGTTTCTGGTTCGCTCTGCACCCAGGGGCGCAGGAGCAGCCTGTTCAGGAGACTGAACACGCTGACGTTGAGCGCGATGCCGACTGTTAACGTGGCGACGATGGTCACGCTGGTCCATCTGTTTCGCGCGATGAGCCGGGCCGCGAAGCGGATATCCTGCCAGAGCGTGTCGAGCCAGTAAAGCGGATCGCGTTCGCGCGCCCTTTCTTTGGCGGCTCCCACGTTGCCGAAGGAACGCAGCGCGGCGGTCCGGGCCGTCGCCGGGTCCATGCCACGAGCGATATTGTCTGCCCTCTCCTCTGCCAGATGAGACTCGACTTCCTCGTCCAGACGTTTGCGGCGGCGCCAGAACATATCAGTTCTCCTCCTCCTTCGCGTGTTGCAGTACACGTCCGATCGCGCGCACCATCCGTTCCCACTTTCCTGTTTCCACTGTCAGCTCCTTTCGGCCGGCGCGTGTGAGCTCATAGAAACGTGCGCGGCGGTTGAGATCGGAGGTACCCCATTTTGACTTGAGGAGGCCCTGCCGCTCCAGCCGTTGCAGAGCCGGGTAAAGCGAGCCGTGATCGACGAGGAGATCTTCGGAGGTGCGCTGAATGGTTACGGCTATGCCGTGGCCATGACGCGGACCGAAGATCAGGGTGCGGAGAATCAGCATGTCCAGGGTACCCTGGAGCAATTGCATGGGTTGTTGTTCCGGCACGTCTGGTGGACCCTCTACTAGAGCATGTACCCGTTCTAGTAGATTGTCAACCAGAAAATCTCGGCAGAAGAGCGACCGGGCTTACCACATTCTTCGCCGTCCCCTTCCCCTGGCGCTCCAACCGCGCCGTGCTAAGATCGCGGTCTATGTCCAAACCGCACGGCTCGCCGGAGGGCCCCGCGCCGCCGGAGATGACCTTGAAGGCGGTTGCGGCCGGCCTCGTCCTCGCCATTGTTTTCGGCGCTTCCAACGCCTACCTGGGAATGAAAGCGGGCCAGACCATCGCGGCCACCATTCCCGCCGCGGTCATCGCCATCGCGCTGTTCCGCCTGCCCTGGTTCCGGGGCGGGGTGCTGGAGCAGAACATCACGCGCACGGCCGCCTCGGTCGGGGAGGCGCTGGTGGCCGGCGCGATCTTCACTATTCCCGCCTTTCTCATGGTCGATATGGGCGGAGTCCGTCTTTGGTCCGATCTGCGCGCGCACTACTGGGAGGCCTCGCTGATTCTGCTGGTGGGCGGGCTGCTTGGTGTGTTCTTCATCATCCTGTTGCGCCGGCCGCTGGCAGTGGAGGCCAATCTGCCGTGGCCGGAGAGCGTGGCCAGCGCCGGAATCGTGCGCGCCGGCGAAGAGGGCAGCGATGCGCCGCGCTATATCTTCGGCGCGATGGGATTCGGGGGCTTGATTCAGATCCTCAAGAGCGACAAGGGATTCCAGATCTTTCGCGAATTTTCCGAAGGGTTCCTCGAGTTTCCGCGCTCCGTGGTGCAGCACTTCAACTTCCGGCGCGAAGCAGTCGGAGAAGTGGCGCACCAGGGAGGCATACCCTGGTCGACGCCCGCGCTTTCGCCCGCGCTGATCGGCATCGGCTACATCGTGGGCCCGGCGCTCGCCTCCATCAGCTTCGCCGGAGGGCTGATCGCCTGGTGGATGCTGATTCCGCTGCTGCTGTTCTTCGATCCCGATTTCTCCGCGCGGCTGGGCGGGGCGGATAGCGGCGTCGCGGCATACACCGTATGGCACAACGTGGTTCGGCCCATCGCCGTGGGAGCCATGCTGGTAGGCGCGGCCAACACGCTGTTCTCCATGCGCGCTTCCATCGCCCGCTCGCTGCGCGGGGCGCTGGCGGCGTCGCGGGAAGCCGCGAAGGAGAAGGTTCTGCCCGAGCGCACCGAACAGGACCTCGGCGCGAAGTGGCTGCTTCTGGGAACGGCGGTCCTCATCGTGGCCATCACCGCCATCTACTACCACTTCACGCAGAGCTTGAGCGCCGCGCTGATCGCGGCGGCGGTGATGAGCCTCACCGGGTTCCTGCTCTCGGCCGTCGGGGGTTATCTGGTCGGGCTGGTAGGCAGCTCGAACCAGCCGCTCTCCGGGCTGACCCTTTCGGCGCTGGTGCTCTCCGCGCTGGTCATGCTGGCGATCGGGGCGAGCGGCAGCGCGGGCGTGGCCGCGGTTCTTGGCGTGGCGGCGGTAGTGGCCTGCGCCTGCTCCGTATCGGGGTCGCTGATTCAGGACTTGAAGGCCGGGCACCTGTTGGGCGGCACGCCCTGGAAGATGCAGGTAGTCGAGATTGTCTCGGTGGTGCTGCTCTCCCTGTTGATCATGCTGCCAATCATCGCGCTGCACGAAGCCAACCTGGCCACGGGCGGGATTGGCGGGCGCGCGCTGCCGGCGCCGCAGGCAGGGCTGATGGCGCAGCTGGCGAAGGGCATCGTGGGCGGGCAGATGAGCTGGGGTCTGATAGGCATTGGCGCTGTGTTCGGCATTGCGCTGGTGGCTTGCGGCGCGCGGGCGCCGATGCTCATCGCCGTAGGCATGTATCTGCCCTTCGATACGACGTCTGCAATATTCGTAGGCGGGCTGATTCGCTGGGCGAGCGACCGTCTAGCTGCCCGGCACAGTGAGAGCGGACGCCAGCGGATTGAGGAGAAGGGCACGCTCCTGGCGAGTGGCCTGATCGCCGGCGAAGCCATTGTGGGCATCCTGCTCGCGGCCACATTCCTCGCCGGGATCTCGTCGTTCACCAGCGCCGCGGCGGGAGTCGAACAATTCGGGTTCGTCGAGCGGTGGGGCGGGTGGCTGTCATTAATCGGATTCGCGGCTGTGGCCTGGGTTCTGCTCCGGATTCCGTTGCGGGACGCCAGCCGTTAGAACAGCAGCGAGAGTCCGGCCGAGATTTCCAACTGGCGGAGCTTGCCCTGCTGGTTGGGCAAGTCGAAGGGCTTGCCCGTCAGGTACTCGCGCACATCAAAGCGAATACCGAAGATGGGAGTCACCTGGGCCTTGATTCCCCCGCCGTAGTTCAGTCCAAACTTGGTTACGCCATTGCCCTGGAAGACAGAAGTGCCGGGCGGGAAGAACGTGCTGAAGTGTACCCCTCCGGCGGCGAATGGCCGGATGCGGAAGCCTTCCGGCGTGGCGTAAGCCAGAAAGGCATAGCCGAACTGGTGAATGGGAGTGGAAAGGCTCTCCTCGCCGGGCGTCGCAGGCTCGAATTGGAGCGAGCTGCGATTGTAGGCATAGCCAATCTCGTGGCCAAAGAAGCGGTAGGTGTTGAGGGTAAGGCGCGCGCCGAAGCGAAAACCGTCGTCCAGTTCCAGTCTCTGGCCGGGGTTGATTTCGCCCAGGTCGCCGTCACGAAAGCTGAAGCCTCCGAAGCTGAGGGCTACTTCCCCGACCTGCCCGCTTGCGGTGGAAGCTAAGACCAGAAACGCCGTTCCAACAATCCATCGATGCATCGAATCGCTCCGCCTTATTTAGAATCAAGCTAGCTTGTACTTGTCCCGGCATGCCGCGGAGCAAAAATGCATCACCTCCCCGTCTACCGTTTTCTGAACCGAGGCGGAAACGGAGACAAACGTTCCGCACACGGGATCCTTCCGGAGCTCGCCTCCGGAGCGCGGCGTGGCAGTCGCCGTGGGGGTTTCCGATGTCCCCGCGGCGCCCGGCCCGGAGAGCGACCCGATGGCCTTCATAATCATGACCACCGCATAGCGCACCACCGCCAGGGCGATGATGGTGATTAAAAAAAAGAACAGCTTGCGGATCATGATGTCGCCCCGCCCCTGTCCGGAGCCTCCGGACGGGCGTACCGCCTACCTGCCTTTCTTCGATCCCTTCTTCTTCGTGTCGGGATTCTCGTAGGTGGTTTGAATCTGGGCCGACATAGTCGCGATCATGGCTTTGGCCGATTCGGCATCGCGGCCATCCGGCTTCAATTCGATATACTTTTCGAACGCTTCCCGCGTGCCCGGCGCTGGAATGAACTTTCCGTCCACGGTCTGGGCCTTGGAGGTGAGATAAATTCCATACTGATAGTATGCGTCGGCGTAACCGGCATCGGCAGCCTTCTTGAACGATTCCCCGGCGGGCTCCAACTGGCCTCGATTGGTCAGCAGCGCGCCCAAATTGTAAAAGTAGCGGCCGGCATTCGTGGGGTCGATCTGCGCGGCCTTCTCCAGCTCCCCCGTGGCTTCGGCGAACTTATTGGACTTGGCCAGCGCCAGCGCATAGTTGTTGTGGTAGGCGGCATCGGCCGGATTCAACTCAATGGCCTTCGCGAAGGCTTCCAGCCCTTTCGCGCGCAGGGCTTCCTGGTCGGCGCCCGTTTTGGTGTCGGACTGGAGCATGGACGCCTCGGCGAGGTTCGCCCAAACCACGTGCTGCTTGGGGTCCATCTCGCTCGCCTTTGTGAACAGATCGATGGCGGCTTCGAACTGTTTGGTCTTCAACGCTTCCATGCCCTGGACGAACGCGTCGTTCAGCCCCTTTTGCTTGGCCATGGACTGCTCGCGCTCTTTCATGGCCTTTTCCATGGCCGCCTTCTGTTCCGGCGTCATGTCCCGCGCCTGTTCCTTGGTGAGCTCGCCGGTTTGAGCCGCGGCGGAAAGCTCCTCCTGCTTGCGCTTCTGGGCCTGCAGATCGAAGTTGATGGCTACGGGATCGCCGAGCCGGGTACGGACGCCTTCCACGCGGTCGCGGTCCTTGCCCTCGATTTCGAGAACGATCCTGTACGTACCCAGCGGAAGACCCGCATGGAAGTAGTGACCCTTCTTGTCCGTCTTTACCTTATAGTTTCCTTTGATGTCCTGGCGCTCGATCTTTACGAGCGCGCCACGCAGCGGCTGCCCGTCTTCACCCTTGACGTCGCCTTCAAGAGAAGAGGTTTGAGCGAACGATCCGAGACTGAAGAACAGGAGACCGGCGGCGGTAAACGAAAGTTTCTTCATGGTCGTCATGGCGGAGGGCCCCCAATCGGAATTTAGTAGCGAATTGAACTTTCAGTTTACTACAACGACCCGGCGCAAAACACGGGGGCAATCCGGAGGCTACATCTGGAGGACGATCTTGCCGGCCCCGTCGGAGCAGCCTTCGAGCTGCGCAAAAGCCCGGCCGATTTTATCCAAGGGATGCGTGTGCGTGATCACCGGCGCGAAGAGCGGCAGATGGCTCCGGAGCATCTCCAGCGCCGCGTCCGACTCGTGGTTGGAGCGCCGGACGTTGAAAAGAGCCAGTTCCTTGCGCCGCATCGGATGAAACTCGAGCGGCGGCCGCAGCTCGGAGGGGATTCCAGTGAACACGACCCGGCCTCCGTTGCGAGCTACGCCGATGGACTGGTTGATGGAGCAGCCGTGCGTCGCGCAGTCGATGGCGACGTCCACGCCTCGTTTTCCGGTTTCGCTCCAGATGGCCGCCACCGGATCGGCCTCGCTCGGATTTATAGAGACATCCGCGCCGATCGCCCGCGCCATATCCCGCCGGTGCGCAACCGGCTCGATGGCCCAGATGCGTCCCGCGCCGCTGAGCTTCAGAGCGGCGATGGTAAGCAGTCCTATGGGTCCGCACCCGAAGACCGCAGCGGTCTCGCCGGGGCTGAGGCGCACGAACTGCATGGAGTGCAGAACCACGGCGAGCGGCTCAACCAGCGCGCCTTCGCGCACGCCGACGCCCGCGGGCAAGCCCAGTAGATTCTTCACCGGCAGGTTCACGTACTCTCGAAAAAAGCCGGGCTCGCCGGGCTGGCTGAGGAAGCGGAGATTGGCGCAGAGGTTATGGCGGCCGCTATGGCAGAATTCGCAGTGGTAACAGTAGAGCGCGGGCTCGAAGGCGGCGCGGTCGCCCTTCTGCCATCCCGCCGCTCCCGGTCCGGCGGCCACCACCGTTCCAGCCGGCTCGTGGCCGAGGACCATGGGATAGGCGCATGGCGCATCGCCGACCGCGCCTTCCGAATAGGAGTGCATGTCGGAGCCGCAGATTCCCACCGCCTCGACGCGCACCTGCACTTCGCCCGGTCCGGGAGGCTCGATGGGTTTCTCCACCAGCCGGAACTGTTTCAGTCCGATCAGCTCAGCGACGCGCAACCGGTTTTCCCCTCTCCCGGTTCCTCCCCGGATGCGGGTGTTTCTTCAGGGTAAGCCCGGCGATGTGGTCCAGCACGTCGTGGAAGTAGGCCATCTCGCTGTCTCCATCGTGGGGCAGATAGCGGAAGGGGAACCGCTGCGCCTGCACCCAGGGCATGTAGCCCCATCCGGCGGCGTGCTCGAAAAAGAGGTCGCAGCTTGCCAATTCCTTAACCAGATTTTCGGGGGTGGCCTGTCGCCCGTTATCATCCTCGTTCATGAGCACGGGACGCTCTGCTTTCTTGAGATCCATCGCGCGCTGCATCTTCTGCGCGAGCGTGCGGCCGTTGCCATGGATCAGGATCACATCGGAAACGCGGGAGAGGGAGTCGGGATAGTTCATGCGGCCGTCGCTCGATGCGGTGATGGGGAGCTTATAGCCGGCGCGCCCGAAGCGTGAGCGGATCTCGCGCATCAGATCGATGATGTTCTCGGGAATGTACCCGCCGAAATCCCAGCGGTCGCCCTGAAGGTCCCACTCATTGGCCACTTCGATGATTACATTGCGGATCTGCTTGGCGATCAGCCAGTCGGTAATGTTCTGCGCGGCCGTGTGAATGGCGCCCGGCGAGTCAAAAACCTCGTCCTGGCCCTGATAAAAGTACATCAGATTGACGATCATGCCGCGGTCGTCGGCGGCCCGCAGCAGGCGCTCGAGCCGGGCCAGCCATTCCGGTTTGAGGGAGCCATTCGGGCGGAACGCGCTCACATACGTGCCTTTTTCCTCGCCGAATCTGTATCCGTTTTGCCGGTCGATGCTGTTCACGGCTTTTTCATAACCGGCCTGGCCGCCTTGCAGGCTGACGTTGATCATGAGCACGCCGTGCGCCTTATAGAAGTCGAGCGCTTCGATGACCTGGTCTGTATTCTTCCGGGGATCGAAGGGCCGCTCGGTCATCCATTCGTCATGAAAGAGAGCCTGGGCGAGCCTCAGGTTCATGAGCTTGCCGCGCGCCTGGGTCCGGTACTCGCGCGAGCTGTAAGTCTTTTCCCATTTGGCTGCGGCATCGGTCCGGATGTAAAACGACTGTGGATCGTAAGGCAAGCCCAGCATGAAACCGGTACTGATTTCCGTGGCCGCGAGAGGAACCGAGAGGAGGAGCCAGCAGACGAAGAGGAAAAGGGACATGAAACCGACTAGTATTGCATAACGAAGCGGCGGGCTTCGGATTCGAGAGCCGGGACACAGATGACGCAGCTGCCTCCGTAGGGGCTGCTGTTGCCGTCGAAGTTGAAGAAGCGCGCGCCAGCTTCCTCGGCGATCACCTTAAGGGGCGCGTAGTCCCAGACCTTACCGCCGCCGTCCATCCAGAGGTCGGCCTGGCCGCGAGCGACCATCATGGCGTCCAGGCAGCCCCCCATGCTGCGCACCGCCCAGAAGCGGCTCATGAAATCCAGCAGGCCGCCGGCGAAGGGGTGCTGCTGGACGGTGTTGAAGCCGTTGAGACACATCACCGCGGAGGCCGGGCTCTCGACCTTGGAGATGCGGATCGGGTTGTCGTTGCAAAACGCGCCGCGGCCTCGGGCGGCGAAGAAAAAATCGCCCATGGCCGGCAACAATGAAAATCCGGCCAGCACTTCCCCTTCGGCTTCCAGAGCGATCAGCACGGCCCAGGCAGGATTGCCGCGAACGAAATCGCGTGTGCCGTCGATGGGATCGATGATCCACTGCCTGCCGCTGCGGGAAGGCCGGGAAGCGCCTTCTTCGCCCAGGATGCCGTCCTCGGGGAAAGCCTCTTCCAGGGCCTGTGCGATGACCTTTTCCGCGGTCCGGTCGGCAATGGTGACAGGCGACAGGTCCGGCTTGGCTTCCGCCTGAATGTCCTTTTGCCAGTAGCCGAGCGCAATCTCTCCGGCGCGCCGGGCGATTCTGCCGCCCAGGTCCAGTTCTCGTGAAAGCATCCGCTCCAGTATAAAGGGCGGGGGTCAGACGGTAACGATGGCTGAGCGGCCGGCGGTTCGGAATTCGTACTTCTCGATGGCGAGCGCGGCCTTGTCCTCCGCGGTGCGCACCACGCGGCCCAGCGCAACCAGTTTGAGCGCGCAGGTGTTGTTCAACTGGGCAGGCCAGCTTACCGACAGCTCAAGACGCTTACCCTGCATCAGCGGCACTTCGGTGGTGAAGAGAACCCCGCTGCTGCTCATATCGATGGTCCTGCCGATGCCAGTGACGACAGTGCGCCCGTCCAGGATTTTGTAGCGCACGTCCCGTTCTATGGGAAAGCGATCTGACGAACGGCGCTCCATCATCAGATTGAACCGGCTCGGATTAGTCTCGGACAGTGGCGTCATCATGAAATCGATGATGCGGTAAATCCCGCACGGCAACAATAGTGCGATCAGCTCATTTTTTGTTAAATCCCCATGTACGGAAGTAACGGGTGGTAGATCCAGGGGTGTTAGTACTTCGGTTCTGTCGAGGGAATTCTCACTCGTGCCGCAGGGCTGTCATGGGATCGACGCGCGTTGCACGCACCGCTGGGACCAAGGCCGACAACGCACAAGCGAGGAGCACGCATACCAGCGGTGTGGTGAGGCTCCAGAGATCGGACGGCTGCACTTGATACAGCAGCCCTGTAACGAACCGTGAGGTAGCAATTCCACCGGCGACACCCACGGCGAGACCGATTGAAGTTACAAGTGTAACTTCTGAGACCACCAGTCCCACGACTCTGGAAGGTCGCGATCCAAGTGCCAGGCGGATACCAATCTCCCGGGTCCGCTGGACAACGCTGTAGCTGAGGACGCCATAGAGTCCAACGGCCACCAGTACTATCGCCACGACCGAGAAGAATCCCGAGAGCAGCGCTAGCGCCCGTTCCTGCACGAGCGTGTTGTCGACGAGAGTTGACTGAAGCGTAACTCCGGTCATGCGAAAAGCCGGATGGACGCGCGGCAGTTCGTCCCGGAGCGCGGCTAAGGCGGTGGGCTCAAGTTGTGTCCGCACCTGGATCGATGCCCCACTGAGTGTCAATCGTGGCACATAGACCGTCGGCGGCACGGCCTCTCGAATGCTGTCGTACTTCGCGTCCTGGGCGACGCCGACGATCTCCTGGGCGACCAGCAAATTTCCTCTTCCAACATAAGAGAACCGCTTGCCGAGCGCGGACTCGCCCGGGAAGTAGCGCCGGGCAAAGCTCTGGTTGACGATCACTGCTGAAGGCGATTCGGGAAGCGCATCGCGCCATTCGAAATCTCGCCCATCGAGCAGGCGGATTCGCATAGTCTCCAGGAATCCCGGCGAGACAGGCAGATAGTAATTTTCGAAAGCTTCGACCGCTCGACCGGGGATCCGTAAGCTCTGTGATGATCTGGAGCCCTCAAAGAGACCCCATCCCGAAAAACTGGCTGACTGAACGCCAGGGATCTCTCTTAGCCGGTCCAGGAGCTGTGCCCAAGCTGCCAGGGCCTTGGGGCCACCCTGCCTCAGCTCTTGGGCGTCCACATTGACGATGGCCAGATCGTTCCGATCGAAACCGAGATCGGTCTGAACCAGCTTCGCGAAACTGGTCAGGAACAGCCCGGCGACGAACAGCACCACGAAACTGAACGCCGTCTGCGCAGTCACCAGTGGACGGAACAGACCGGCTCTTGCCGTGTGTTTCCCGCTTCCCGACTTCAGTGCATCGTTCGGCGATACCGCCGAAGCGCGAAAAGCGGGAGCCAGGCCGAACAGGAATGTCGTCAGGCTTCCCACAGCGGCGAGAAACGCAAGCAGCCGCCAGTCGAGATGCAGGTCAAGGCGGATTAGAGAGTACGACGTAGATAGCATAGACACGATGCGCGGCGCCGCGGCAACCGCGATGAGCGCGCCCAGCGCGCACGACGCAATAGAGAGAAGCGAGCTTTCGATCAGCACCTGCTGGATCAGCCGTCCACGTCCCGCGCCAACCGAGATTCGCAACGCCATCTCGTGCTCGCGGGCTGCCGTGCGGGCGATCAGCAGGCTGGCGACATTCGAGCAGGCAATGAGCAACACCAGAACCGCCACGGCCGCGAGGACCCACAACGGGAGTTCAAACCTTTGCCGCAGTCCGGACGGACCGTTCGCCGCGGATCGCAGATGGAGCGGCGTGTTGATGAAGCGCTCGACAAGGTCGCGCGGCTCGTCCGCGCGGCGCGTCGAGGCCCGCTCGCGACGGAAGTTCGTGGATACCGTCTGCAGCACCGCGCGCGCCTGTTCGGGAGTCGCGCCGGGCCGCAGGCGGCCCCAGATCCGAAACCATGTCGAACCAGGTTCCGAGATCGCGCGCTCGTCCCACATCATGTTAGGCGCCCAAAGGTCCGTCATGATTCCCGGCTCGACGCCTGTAAACCCCTTCTCCGCCACTCCGACAATCTGTAGCTGTTTCTCGCGAATGGTCAGCCAGCGGCCCAATACGGCCGGGTTCCTGTCAAATCGACGCGACCAGAAGTCGTAGCTCAGCACGGCCACCGGATGTTGACCGGGTTTCAGGTCATCGGATGCGGTCAGCAGCCGGCCCAGCGCCGGCTTTACACCCAGTATGGGGAGCGCATCCCCCGAAATCCCCTGTGCATAGATCTTCTCGGCCTGCCCGCCGGAGTCGTCGAAGACCGCTTCCCGCCTGGGTTGGTGACTCATGCCAAAGAGCTGTACCTGCGCCCGGCTGGCGTCACGCATGCGCTCGAATAGTGGGTAATTGAAGGTAGTGGAATCGCGGGCATCACCCGGCGCTCGATAGGCGAGGTAGACCAGCCGCTGCGGATCGTTCACCGGCAGAGGCCTCAGGATCAGCGCATCGATCAGCGAGAAGGCAGCGGTGCAGGCGCCGATGGCGAGAGACAGAGAGAGCACCGCCGCTGCCGTGACGGTCGCATTCTTTCGCAATTGCCGCAAACCGAACCGAACGTCCTGCACGAAAGATTCGAGCCGCGGGAACAACTTGACAGAAACCGAGAGAGCCACGACATCCAACCTCCTAAGCATGCTTCAACACGAGCGGTTCGCCCAATCCGCGTTCATCAGCGTTAATCGGCGGCCAATCATTGATATCGGCCGCCGATGAACACCGATGAACGCAGATTCTTATGCTCCGTTCCTACCCCATCACGGCCTGCGCCACTTCCGATGCCACCTGGTCGAAGGTAACCAGCTCATGCAGCGTCGGGTCCGGCATCAGCCGCGCTACCAAGGCTGCGTGCATGGCGTGGCCGGCGCGTTCGGCGATGACGTGACCCAGCAGCGGACGGCCGATCAGCGCCAGGTCGCCGATCAGATCGAGAGCCTTGTGCCGGCAGCACTCGTCGGCGAAGCGGAGACCCTCCGGGTTCAGCACTCTCTCGCGGTCGAAGCACACCGCGTTCTCGAGCGACGCGCCCCGGATAAGACCCATATCGCGCATCTGGTTCAGTTCGTATTCGAAGCCGAACGTGCGCGCGGGAGCGATATCCGCGGCGTAACGCTCCGGCGTCACCTCCATCTCGAGCGATTGGCCGCCTACCAGAGGATGATCGAAACGGATGTCGCAGGTCAGCCGGAAACTGTCGCCTGGAAGTATCGTGATGCGCTTGCCCCGGTCCTCGATGGAAAGCTCGCGCTTCACACGCAGGTAACGGCGTTTGCGTCGATACTGGCGGATACCCGCCCGGCGGATCAACTCCACAAAGGGCTGACCGCTGCCGTCCAGAATGGGCACCTCCAGGTTGTCGATCTCGATGTAGGCGTTGTCGATACCCATGCTGTACAGGACGCTCAGCAGGTGCTCGGTGGTCGAGATAAGAACGCCGCGGCGCATCAAGCTGGTCGCATAGCTCACCCGCGCGACGTGACGCCAGCTTGCCGGAATTTCGAAATTGTCCAGGTCGGTTCTTCGAAAGACGATTCCGGTGGAAGCGGGGGCGGGGACGATCCGGATGGAAACGGGTACGCCGCTGTGAAGGCCTATGCCGGAGGCGGCGGCGGAACGCTGAACAGTCGTCTCAAATCGCATGGGGGAAGCAGAGGGTCTGCAATTTGGCATCCGTCGTTATCTTATTGGAATTCAAAGGATGCCACTGAGCCAACTGTGGCTAAAACGCAACAACTGCGTGTCGAATATGAGACTCGTTTCGATCGGTGATTATGCCCCGCCCCGCTTCTGCAATAGCATCCAGAACAGGTCTTCGCTGGGGTGTGGAAGCACGAGGCGATTCGGAATGATCTCCATGGCGCGGACTGTAACACTGCCCAGCCAGTGTTTGCTCAGCTTGTATTGCAACAGGCTCTTCGCGTGAGCGCCGCTGATGCGTTTGACGGGATGCCCCCGCGCGACTTCCTCGAAACCGAACTGCTTAGCGAGGCGCTTCAGATCGTCCGGCGTGAACCATCGCAAAACGCTTGGCGGGCTGTACTCGTACCAGTGTTTCCCTAAGATCCGGGCCGTCCAACTCTTTCTGTCCCAGGTTTCGATAAGCCAGAATCCGTTCGGGCGGGTGAGGCCGGCCGCCGCCTCAAACGCTCTCCTGACATCGAAAAAATGGGCCACCACCTGAATCATGACGATCAGGTTGAAACGCTCCGCTCCCGAATAGCTTTCCAGGGGGGCGAGATCCACGTTGAGACCCAGCTCGGTGCGGGCAAAACCGGCCATTCGAGCGTTTGGCTCGATGCCTTTTCCGGTCCAGCCGGAATCGATGAAACCCTTCAAGACAAAGCCTGCGGCCGCACCCACGTCGAGGACGCTGGCCGGCTTCATGAAGCGCCCCATCAGTCGTGCGTAGTTTCGTCCGTGCGCCCGAAGAATATCCGCTTCGCTCAAGTAATCGCTGTATCCGGCGCCCCCTCCCTCAAAGTAATGGTCGCCGTAAACCCTGTTAAGATGGTCCGGGGCCGGGGCACACTCAGCGATTTGATGCGAGCAGGATTGACAGCCGTGGATGTGATAGCCGTGAATCTGGAACAGGCGGCGCGTACCGCCGTCACATATCGGACATGAGAGCGCGGACACCGTCTGCGCAGATTGCATCGCCGTTCCCTGCCGCTACATAGTATGCTCCTTATCGTTTGCTTTTGCAGAAAATTATCCAGAAGGTAACGTGATCGCAGATCGAAAGCTCTCCTGGGAACGTGCGGCGGTCATAGCAGTCTGCCTGGTTGCGCTCAGCTTTCACATGGTCGCGATCGGCCGCGGCTCGATCGAGCTGGATGAGTTTCAGCATCTGCACGCCGCGTGGCTGGTCTCGCAAGGCCAGACTCCCTACGCCGACTTTTTCGAGCATCACACACCGTTGCTGTACTATCTGCTCGCCGCCGCGCTCCCATTGGACGATCCCGGCTTTGACACGATCGTTCAGGCGCGATATGTCGCGCTCGCTTTCACCATGCTTGCGGCGTTCGCCGCCTGGCTGTGGATGAAGCGCTACGGGCGGATTGAGGCGCTCATCGTGGTCTGTCTCTTCGCCTCGAACACCTTTCTTTTATTTACCGGCCACACGGTATTTGTCGATATTCACTCCGCGCCCCTGTTGATTCTGAGCGCTTTCTTGATAGCAATAGGCGAAAAGCGGCCGTCGTTGATGGCCGCATCCGGCCTGGCCTTCGGCCTGGCCGTCCTGTTCAACCTCAAGGCTTCCATGGCCATGTTCGCACCCGCCGCGCTCATCCTCGCCCGAGGCGTTGTCGCCTGGAACTCACCGCCTCTGCGCCGATCGTGGCTGCGCGGCACGGTCTGCTATGGGCTGGGCGGCATCGCGGCCATCCTTTTCGTCTCGGCCCTGCTGGGAACGAGCGGTCTCGACGGTTTGTGGCGGTACGTGGTGCAGATGAATCTGGCATGGAAAGGGCGCCATTCCGGCCTCCGTGAACTGATCGGCATAGTCTGGGCCGAACCGTTTGTCTGCGCGGTCGCAGGCGCTGCCGTGCTCCATCGCTGCTGGAGCGTATACAGGCGAAGATTCGTCCTTGATGAGCGAGACGTGCCCGCTTTGTTTTTGGCCTCGCTCGGTCTGGGGATTCTCCTGTTGCCCGTGGTATGGAAGGAATACTTCGTTCTGGTGGTTCCGTTCGTCCTGCTGGTTGCGGCCATCGCTCTGGGCGAATGGTTTCGCGCCGGGGCTGGGGACCGAAGATTCGCGTTCGTCTCGCTCGGCGTGCTCGCCTTTTTTGGCGCGCTGGCCGTTTTCCCTTACCGCGCCATTTTTCGGGGGGACTCGCTGGCCTTTGTGCAGTCGGCGGCAATGATCGGGGTCTTCGCCGTCCTGGCTATCGCTGTAAAACACCGCACCGGCGGATCGTGGTGGTTCCAAAAGTCCATCTGTATCGCGCTGATTTCCGTGTTCCCGCTGATTCGGGTGGGAACCACGCTCGACCGGCTGGATAATCTCGATCAGCGGAAACCAATCGAATATATCCTCGCCAATACTGGCGCTGCCGATGCCGTGTTCGATGGCTACAGCGGTTTCGGCGTCTTCCGGCCGCACGCTTACTGGTACTGGTTCCTTCACGAGGAAGTGCAAGCCATGTTATCGGAGCGGGAAAAGACCTCCGGTATCGTTGAAGCTCTCGAAACCAAGCGGCCCGCCTTTGTCGTTTACGATGGCTGGATCAGGGCCCTGCCTCAGGAAGTGCAAACCTACATTCAGGACCGGTATGAAGACACGTCTGTCGAGAATCTGAAGAGGCTGAAAGCGCCCGCTCCATGAGCCCCGGCCTGTTGAAATATGATGGGAGCTTGGATTCGCCGCGTCTTTTTCTGATCGATACGTTCGGGTTTATCTTTCGCGCCTATCACGCCCGCGCCCGAACCAGTGCCGTGCCCATGCGCACCGGCACGGGCATTCCCACGGAAGCCACGTTCATCTTCAACAACATGCTGCGAAAGCTGCGGCGCACTTACAACCCGCAATACATCGCGGCCATCTTCGAGAGTGAAGGAGTTACCCTCCGCGAACAGAGCTTCAAGGACTACAAGGCCAACCGGACCGCCATGCCGCCGGACCTGGCGCAACAGATTCCGTACGTGGAGCGGCTGCTGGAAGCCATGCGCGTGCCGATGCTGCGGTATCCGGGCTTTGAGGCCGACGACGTAATCGGCACCATTGCACGACGTGCCGTGGAAGCCGGAGCCGAGGTGGTAATCGTCTCGAGCGACAAGGATATGTTGCAGCTCGTGACCGACAAGGTTTCGATGCTGAACCCGGCCAAGGACGATTTGTGGTACGACCCGGCGAAGGTCAAGGAGGCGATGGGTGTGGAGCCGGCGAGAATAGCCGACCTGCTGGCGCTTAAAGGCGATGCCGTTGACAACATTCCGGGAGCGCCGGGCATCGGGGACAAGGGCGCACAGGAGCTGATTGCGCGCTTCGGAGCGGTGGAGACGGTGCTGGAGCGTGCCGCGGAAGTCCCACGGAAGATGTACCGCGAGAGCCTGCTGGCCAACCGAGACCAGGTGCTGCTGAGTAAGCAACTGGCGACGATTGAAGTGGACGTGCCGATCGAGTTCTCACTGGCCTCGGTGGCGGCATGCGAGCCGGACAATGCCGCCTTACGGCAGATCTATAAAGAGCTGGAGTTCCACAGCGCGTTGCGCGAGCTGGGCTCGGTGGAAGACGGAAAGCCCAGGGACTATGAAACCCTCGCGGGGGGCGAGGCGGCGCGCGAGTGGATGGCGGGGATTCCCAAAGACGCGCGCGTGGCGATGGCGCTGGACCGGGATGCAGTGGGCCTTTCCTGGCGGCAGGGCGAGGCGCGGAGCATCCCGCTGTCGCAGGTGGAGGCGCTGCGGGGGCTGCTCGAAGACCCGGCGCGCGCGAAGGTCGCGTGCGACGCGAAGGCGGCCCTGCTGCAACTGGCCGATCTGAACGTCGAAGCGCGGGGCTTCACGGACGACGCGATGCTGTACGCCTTCCTGCTGGATTCGGACCCGGCGGGCTGTTCGCTCGAGGATCTGGCATTGCGGCATTTCGATTTGCGGATCGGGCCATCGGCGGCGGAGCGCGCGGACCGCGCGCTGGAGCTGGCCGAGAAGCTGCGGCCACAGGTGGAGGCACGCGGGTTGTGGGATCTGTACAGGACCATCGATCTGCCGCTGGCCCCCGTTCTGGCGCGCATGGAGCGCACCGGCATCACGGTGGATGCGAATGAACTGAGCCGGCTCTCGCGCATCATGGAAGAGGCGCTGGCGCAGCTTACGAGCGACATTCATGCCCTTGCCGGCAGGCCGTTCAACATCGCCTCCCCCCAGCAGCTTGGCAAGGTGCTGTTCGAAGAGATGATGCTGCCCGCGCCGCAGCGTTATGGGAAGGGCAAGACGATTTCCACCGCCGCGGACGTGCTGGAGGAGCTGGCCGGGGAGCATGAGATTGTGCGCAAGGCGCTCGAGTACCGGCAGCTTTCGAAGCTGAAGGGCACCTACGTGGATGCGCTGCCGGCGCTGATCCGGCCATCCACGGGGCGGCTGCACACCAGCTTCAATCAGGCGGGCGCGGCCACGGGAAGGCTTTCCAGCTCCAATCCGAATTTGCAGAATATTCCCATCCGGACGGATCTGGGGCGTGAGATTCGCGCCGCCTTCGTGCCGCGTGAAGGCTGGAACCTGGTGGTCGCGGATTACTCGCAGATCGAGCTCCGGCTGCTGGCGCACTACTCGCACGACCCGGTGTTCGTCGAGGCCTTTCGCACGGGCCAGGACATTCACACGCGCACCGCGGCGGAAGTGTTCGGCGTGTTTCCGGAGATGGTGAACGGCGAGCTGCGGCGCCGCGCCAAAGCGGTGAACTTCGGCATCGTATACGGCATCAGCAGCTTCGGTCTGGCCGGACAGCTCGGCATTTCGCGGGCGGAGGCCGACGCCTATATCAAGAAGTACTTCGCGCGCCATCCGGGCGTGCGGCAATTCATCGAGAACGCGATTCTGCGGGTGCGCGAAACCGGCATGGCGAAAACGCTCTTCGGACGCGAGCGGGCGGTTCCGGACATCCTGAGCCGCAACCCGAACGCGCGGCATTTCGCCGAGCGCGTGGCGGTGAACTCGCCGCTCCAAGGCACGGCAGCGGACTTGATCAAGCTGGCCATGATCCGCATCGACCATGCGCTGTGCGAGCGGGGGTTCCGGAGCGCGATGCTGCTCCAGGTACACGACGAGCTGGTGTTCGAGGCCCCGCCGGAGGAGACCGAAGAGCTTACGCAACTGGTGAAGCGCGAGATGGAGAATGTGCATCCGCTGGAGGCGCCCCTCCTCGTCGAGACGGGCGTGGGGGCCAACTGGCGCGATGCGAAATAGCTATCAGCGCTCAGCGTTCAGCTTTGAGCGATCAAAAGCTGACCGCTGACCGCTGATGGCTGAAAGCTATATTAGCGCCGCAGCACCTGCCGGATCGTCGCGGCAAGCGCAGAGGCCTTATAAGGTTTCTGCAGAAATCCGGAAACGGCTTGCCCCGCGAAGCGCCGTCTGGCCTCAGCCTCGCTGTAGCCGCTGGTAAGGATGATAGGCGCCTCCGGATCCATGTTACGCATGTGCCGCAGCGCCTGCTCTCCATTCATCTCCGGCATTGCGAGGTCCAGGAGCACCACTGAAATGTCCTGGCGCCGGGACGCGAAAACTTTGACGCCTTCGCGCCCGTCTTCGGCAAGCAGCACCCGATATCCATAGTGCTCCAGGGATTCCCGGGCGGTGTGCAACACAAGCTGTTCGTCGTCCACTACAAGAATGGTTTCCGTACCCCGCAGGGATTCCGGCGAGGGCGGTGTAATCTGCTCCGCGGGGCTGGCTCCGGTGGGAAGCCATACCCGGAACACGGTTCCCTGGCCCGGAATGCTCTTCACCGCTATCGCGCCTCCGTGGCCCCGCACGATTCCCTGAACCGCCGAAAGCCCCAGCCCGCGTCCAGTGAACTTCGTAGTGAAGAAGGGATCGAAGATTCTCTCCAAGGTTCCCTCGTCCATGCCGGAACCAGTGTCGCGAACTTCGAGCAGGACGTAGCATCCCGCCTGGATGCCGGTCTTCGCGAAATTCGGCTGGATGAATCCTTCATCAAGCTGTTGCGCCGATGTGGTCACCGCGACCTCTCCCGCGTTCTGCTCGCCGATCGCTTCCGCGCCATTGATCGCAAGGTTCATGACGATCTGCCGAATCTGGCCGGTATCGCCGGATACCAGCGGCAGATCGTCCTCCAGATCGAGGCGTAAGTTGACTCTCTTGGGTATCGAAGAGGAGATCAGACCGCGGATTTCGCGGATGAGGTGAGAGAGATGGATCGGTTCGATGAAGAACCGTCCCTTGCCGGCGTAGGCAAGAAGCTGGCGCGTCAGTTCAGCCGCGCGCTCGCCGGCTTCCACCACCCGGTCCAGCAATTCCCGGTCGGGGTCGGTCTTGGGAAGCGATTCCTGGACGAGACTGGCGTTGGCCATGACGCCCACCAGCAGGTTGTTGAAGTCGTGGGCAATCCCGCCGGCAAGCATGCCCAGACTTTCCAGCTTCTGCGCCTGCCGCAGCGCCTCTTCCGACGCCTTGCGCTCGGTAACGTCGGTGATGAAGCTTACCGCGAGCCGGCGTTGCCTGGTCTCCACGAAGCTGAGACTGATTTCAGCCGGGAACTCCGTGCCGTCTTTGCGGCGGCCCGCGATATTGTGGCCCAGGATCATCCGGCGCTGGCTTGGCTGCCGAAAATAGGCGTTGCGGTGCGCGACATGCCGCCGCCTTGCTTCCTCCGGGATCAGGACCTCGAGCTCCCTTCCGACCACTTCCTCCCGGGAATAACCGAACATTCTTTCGGCGGTGGAATTGAAAGTGACGATGGAGCCGGCGGGATCGACTGAGACAATTCCCTGAGAAGCCGACTCCAGCAGAGCGCGGTTGGTCGCTTCGCTCTCCTCAACGAGCCGTTTCGCCTCAAGAAGCCGCCCGCTCAGGGAGCTGATTATGAAACCGAGGACGGCGAAGAGCGACAGATGAACCTGTTCGGCCTCCTCGGGATACCAGGAATGGGGTCTCCCCATGAAGAGCGCTTCCACGACAACTATACTGAGGGCCGTTGCGAACACCCCCGGCACCGTTCCACCCCGACAAGCGGTTATTGTCACCGCGATGATGAACAGCCCCGTCGGTCCCTCGTATTGGAGCAGCGAGGCGAAGGTGAAACGCAGCAGCGCCGCCGCTAGAACGCATATGACGCCAATGAGATACGGTTGAAGCGCTTGTTGGATGTCATGGGCCGAAAGCTGCGCGAGGAATGGTAACCTTCCGCCTCTGACAAACATCGAAAGCCTCCAACCGGGTCTCCAGTTACTGGCGGTAATGAGAGAGAAGTTCGAGTGCAGTTAGATATTAGCATCCGTTCGACGCCGAAGCTCGTTCGGTGCGAGCCGGGTTTGGGGCACGTACGGATGTTGACGAACTAAAACAGAATTCTACTGTACGGGAATCGACGCCGCTTTCGACTCAATGCCGTTGGCGGTAATAATCAGCGGCTGCAATCCCTCGGGAGCGTCCGTTGGAACCACGATGTTGACCTGATACAGACCGACGAGAAAAGGCGCGAGTCCGCTGAATACGACCTGCGCGGGACGTCCGCCAAGAGTAACGACAGGTTGCGCTTGCGTGCGGGACAGAGGCTCCCCGGAACTGGGTTCGCCGCTGGGAGGCGTCCGGTCGACGGGTCCGAGACCATGGGCATAGACCGAAACGACACGGCCGCGGCGGGCAGGGTTGGCCGGCGTCACAAGGCCGAAGTTTTCGTCCAGCACGGCGGCGAGACGGCGTCCGCTGGCGGAGTCGTCGAACTCGAAAACCGCGGGCGAGTAATCCGAGAGCGGTACGCTATACACCGCGCTGGAGCTATCGCCGAGAGTCACTTTCATGAGCACGGAGTTCAAACCCTGAAACTCCCAGGGGATCTGTACGTTAATCTGCTCGCTGGACACGAAATGGATGCGGCCGGGAAGGCTGAGGCGCGCCCCTGGCGCGTCGAAGCTGACGCTCACGCCGGCCAGCGAGATCGGCAGGGCGAGCGTCACCGCGGCGCGCGTGGACTCGCTCAAGCCCACGCCGGGAATGGTGATGTACGATCCGGGCGCCACGCCGCGGCCCACCTGGAAGCTGGCTGCGTTGACCACGCCGTTGGCGACAATGACGGGCCTGAGGCGCGCGCGGCCGTTGAACTCGACGACCAGGTCGCCGACCTCGGCGGCGAAGGCCTGCTCTCCCAACTGCGGGCCAAGCGTGACGCTGGCGGCGGCGATCCCGAGGCTGTCGGTTGTGGCATCGGCCTGATCGATGAAGCCGCCCCCGCTGAGAACGCGGAAGCGCACTGGCGCGTTGGCAACCGCGACGCCATAGCGGTCGACCGCCCGAAGGGCCATCAGCCAGTCGCTCTCATTGACCGCCCCGGTGAACCCCTCGCCGCGCAGCGCGAAGGCATTGTCGACCGTGCCGTCTCCAACCAGATATAACCACGGCACGCGCAAAGCGACATTGCCGCCGCTAATGGCCACCACGCCTTCGTACGATCCCGGCGCGGGACGCGAGCCCTCCAGCCTGACGCTGACTGTACCGGTCTGGCCGGGATTCAGGGTAAGTTGGCCGGGTGTGACGGAGAGGCGCGCGTTGTTATCGGTATCGCGCGCGTTCAGAGCCAGAGTAAGGCTGGCGGCGGCGTTGCTGATGTTGGTCAGGCGAAGCGTCTGCGCGGCCGGCGTGGATTGGATCACGCCGAAGGAAAGCGTGGCCGGCTCCACCGTGATGTTCGTGACCACTGCGTTTCCGGCGTGCAGTTTTCCCGCGCCTACGGCGGTAACACGTGCGGGCCCGCCCTCGTCCTGTACTTCGTCCACGGCGGTGTTTACCACGGCGGACTTGATCTGCGCCGGAGTGAGCCGGGGTGTGCGCTGTTTCACCATTGCGGCTGCGCCCGCCACCATGGGCGCGGAGAAGCTGGTTCCCTGCGCGGCGGTGAAGCGCGACTGATCGTAAAGCTCGCCATTCGGATCGAGATTCTGAGTGGCGGCGTAGATGTCCGTGCCGACCGCCACCAGCTCGGGCTTAATGCCCGCAGTTCCCACAACCGGGCCGTGCGAGGAGAAGTAGGCGACAGTATCGAATTCGGCTTCCACGGCCTGCAAGGCTGGGTCGAGCGTGGCCGGAGCCTCGGGGCTCGATTCCAGCAACCGTTTGAGCGCAACTCCCGCGTCGCTGCCAATCAGCGCCGCGGGGATGCCTGTCCCGGTGAGCCCGCTTGGATTGAAGATGAAGTTGGAGCCGCCGCTCTGATAAACAACCGCGCCCACGGCCCCGGCGCGCTGTGCGTGGTTGACCTTGATGGCGAAGCTGCAATCGCCGCGCTCGATCAGGGCGATGGCGCCGGCGAGCGAACCGTTCGCCAGCGGCGAGCAGGCGCGGCCGTTGTCTCCGATATAAGCCACGTCGCGTAACGGCGCGGTGAGCGTTCCGATGGGCTTCGGACCATCGCCGAACAGGGCGTTCCGCCGCTCGCCGCGCACCACCACGCCCGCGAACAGAATGTGCGAGTTCGTGGAAGCGCCCACGGTGATGGCGGACGGCGCGGTGCCGGGCGTATGAGTGGAACCGAGAGTGGGAAATTCAACGCCCGCATCGCCGTCGTTGCCCCCGGATACCACAACGGTCAGTCCCAGACTCACCGCATTCTCCACTGCTTGTGCACGCACGTCGCAAGCGTCCTCGCCGGTCTGGGTGTCCGCGCAGGAGGGGTCGCGATCGAGCGGTCCGTAGACCGGCGGGCTGCCGATAGGCAGGATTACGATGTCCATGCCGTCGTTCAGTGCGTCTTCGAGCGCTTGCAGCAGAACTCCCGTGCGTGTTGTGTCGTTGATGCCGGGCGATCCGAATATTTTGTAGTTGCCGATCTGCGCTTTCGGCGCGATGCCCGTGATGGTTCCGGCGGGACCGCTCACCTGGCCTCCAGCGGCGATCATTGCGGTGGCCGTGCCGTGCCCGGAGCGGTCGCGCGGCGTGTTGTCGTCGGGGCGCGAGTCTACGGGCTGTATATCGGAGAAGGGAAGCTGCGACACGTAGCTGCGGGCGACGATAATCTTGCGATTGGTGTAAGGCAGATCTTCGGGACGGCCTTTCGGGAAGCCCGGCGGAATGGCGAGTGAGCTGTCCTGAAAGGCCGGGTGCGTGTGGTCGATGCCGCTATCGAGGATGCCGATGCGAATGCCCGCGCCGGCGTTCCCCGCGCCCCCCGATGCGCTCCATGCCGCGGAGGCTTTCACCAGCTCGGCGGCGCGGTCGAGATGCCGGCGCAATGGCGGCATCCAGATCACGCGGGCGACGTTGGGTAGCGCACGCAGAGCCTTCAGGTCTCCGGAAGTGGCGCGCACGAAGACCGCGTTGAGAAGAGTCTGCGTCGCCCCGAGAACCGGCACGCCGCGTTCGGCGAGCGCGGCCGAGATAGCACGCTGCTCACCCTGAATCCGTCCCAGCCGCGTGATACTCGCCGCCGCGCGCAGATCCTTGCGCAAGACCACCTGCCTGGCCAGCGGAGGCTCCTTGAGGATCACGGCGTACTCTCCGCTGCGCGTCTGCGCTCCAAGGGAAAAGGCAAGAACCAGAACCGCGACACAACGCCAGATGGGAACGGTCATCAGCCCGTTGGACGACTGTGAACGACGGCACGTTTCGTCAGCTACGAACGCGATCGAGCGCCGCGGCGAGCTTCACCTTCTGATCCGTGGAAAGCTCGGTGAATGGCGGGCGGCAATAGCTCTCCCGCAGCCCCAGTCGGCTGAGAGCGAATTTCATGGCCGGAATGCCATCGTAGCCGCTGAGCGCCGCAGCGGCGCAGTTGAAGCGCTCCTGTGCGCCCAGGACGTCGCCGCCTTTGCGAAACGCTTCGAAGATGGCCGCGGTCTCGCGCAGAAAAACACTGCCGTTTCCGGTGATCGCGCCCGCGCTGCCGGCACGCAATCCAGCCGCGATATTGCGTGTCACCCCGGTCATGATCTTCAGTTTGGGAAAGTCGTGAATGAGTGCGAGCAAAACCTCTTCCTTGCTGAAGGAATCCTTGATGCCGGCGAGCCCCGGCTGATCGGAGAGCCGCCGCAACAGCTCGGGTGCGATGGCAACGCCGCTGAGTTGCGGAATGTTATAGAGCAGGACGGGAATGCGAGCGGCTTCCAGCACCGGACGGTAGAACGCGGCCAGACCGTCCACCGACGGGTTTTTGAAATAGAACGGCGGAAGCGCCAGCACGGACTCCGCGCCCGAGGATGTGGCGTGTTGCAACAACTCCAGCACATCGGGCAGATTCGGAGCGCCGATCTGGCACATCGCCGGCAAGGCGCCCTTGTGGCGCAGGAAGCTTTCCAGGATTTGTCTCCGCTCTCTGCAGGAGAACGACGAGAATTCGCCCGTGGTGCCCAGTACGAGGACACCCTCGGCGCCGCCTTCCCGGAGATACGTCAGGTAGTCCTTGTTCGCGGCATCGTCGAAACGGCCGCGCCGGTCGACCATGGTTAGAGCCGCGACGAAGAACCGCGGCCGGTCTGGAAGAATCGCTTTGCCTGTGGCTGCGGAAAGCGCGGGCAGCCAAGCGGCTCCAAGGAACGCTCGCCGGGTGGCAGGCATGAATTTCTCCTCGAGATCAGGCCGGGGCCGTCGTGGGCTCCTGAACCCACTTGGGGGCTTCCAATACTTCCCGGACCTTCTCCGCCAGCCCCTCTATTGTGAAGGGCTTGGGAATTAGAGCGAAGCCTTTCTCGATCACGTACCGCCGCACGACCTGCGTGTCGTCGTAGCCGGACATGAAAAGGACCTTCAGCCCGGGCTGCAATTCGGCAAGCTTTTCCGCAAGCATAGGACCGCTGATCCCCGGCGTTACAACGTCGGTCAGCAATAGATCGATGGGCGCTTTCCTCTGTTTGTAAAAGATGAGAGCACTTTCCCCGCTATTCGCCGTGAGGACGTGATATCCCTGGCGGGACAGCATTGCGCTGACAAGCTTACGAACCTCAGCCTGATCGTCCACCACGAGGATGGTTGTTGTGAGTTTCTCTGCCATTTGCCTGAATTCTAACATTCGTTGAAAGACAGGCAAGATTGCGTGTGTGCGAAAACTCACGTGTGCCGGCGGCAGACGAAACCGCTTGCGCCGCTGCTAATTGAATTGCCTGCGGCGGGGCGAATCGCCTGCCGGAGGGGTTTCGCGCTTCTTCTCTTCGGCCATGTAGCCGCGCTCTTCCGAGCGGGCGATGCGGCGGTGTGCGTAGAGGCCATCGAGTATGAACTCGGCAGCCGACGCGCGCACGGCGTCCGGCTCGTTGGCGGAAATTCCGAGGCCGCGCGTCTTCTCCATCAGCCCCTGGATTCCGGCGAGCTGCTGCACCATGCCGCCAGAATCGACGCTTTCATCCAGTTTTAGCGTCCCGCCCAGATCGAACCACTGCACCACTTGGCCCACGTTGGAACCGTCGAAGTACTTGTTGTAGACCTTTCCGACCGCCATGCGGATGAGCTCGCGCGATACGGCGTCGCCGCCCTTCAGCTCGCCTTCATATTCCAGCTCCAGCTTGCCGGTGATGGATGGCAGCGCCGCGTAGATGTCCAGAACGCGCGGAACGGCCAGCGTCTCCTTGTTGCGCAGCGCTCGGCGCTCGGCGTTCGAGATCACGTTCTCCAGAACGGAGATCGGCAGACGCTGCGATACTCCCGACCGCTTGTCGACGCGCTTGTCCTCGCGCGCCAGGAACGCCAACTGCTCAATGATCTCCCGCACGTATTCGGGGACGCGCGATTGTATCGGCGACTCCCGCTTGGTCCACGCTTCCTGAGTGGTGATCGCAAGCCCCTGGTCCACGGTGACGGGATAGTGCGTGCGAATCTCGCTGCCGATGCGGTCTTTCAGCGGAGTGATGATCTTGCCGCGCGCCGTATAGTCTTCGGGATTCGCGGTGAACGCCAGCATCAGATCCAGAGGCAGGCGTACCGGATAGCCTTTAATCTGGACGTCTCCCTCCTGCATGATGTTGAACAGGCCGACCTGGATCTTGCCCGCGAGATCGGGCAGCTCGTTGATGGCGAAGATGCCGCGGTTGGAGCGCGGAAGCAGCCCGTAATGCACGGTCAGCTCGTCGGAGAGTTCGCGCCCGGCCCGCGCGGCCTTGATCGGATCGATGTCTCCAATCATGTCCGCAATGGTCACGTCCGGCGTGGCCAGCTTCTCCACGTACCTCTGGTCCGGATGCAGGTACGAGATGGGCGTGTCGTCCCCCGCCTCCTCCACAAGGTTCCGGCAGCGGCGGCAGATGGGACGGTAGGGATTGTCGTGGATCTCGCAGCCGGCGATGCAGGGAAGCACATCGTCCAGCAGGTCCGTCATCATGCGGATCAGGCGCGTCTTGGCCTGGCCGCGCAGTCCGAGAAGAATGAAGTTGTGACGGGAAAGAACCGCGTTCACGATTTGGGGAATTACGCTGTCTTCATAACCGACAATTCCCCGGAAAATAGGATCGTTCCGCTGGAGTTTGCACATGAGGTTGTCGCGGAGCTCGTCCTTCACCCCCCTCGCACTCACTCGCTGTTCGGAAAAATCGCTGAGACGTAAAGCGCCTAACGTTGCAGGAGTATCCTTCATCGACCCTACCTAGCCCGATTTTAGCAAGAATAGCCAAGCCGCCCGTGGCTTGGCGCGGCGGGGCTGTGTCGGTAAGGACCTATTCGGGGTTGAATTCGAATGTGCCGAACGCGGTACGCACCACCAGGCGGCCCGGACCCAGCGGTTTCCCCTCGGTCCGGAAGAAGACCGCGCCGTCCGTGGTCTGGCCCGGCACGAGCTTGGTTTCCACCAGGGCAATCGCCGAAGCCGCCGCGGCTGCTTTCAGGCGCGTCGACGACACTTCGGCGAGGGCGGCCTGACGCCGCTGTTCGTAGCCGTTGGTGGATCGGATGCGCGAGAGCCCGTAGAGGGCCAATTCGTATGTCGAAACGAGTTTGATAACGTCCGTACGGCTGCCTCTGTCGATGAGCGAACCCACCACGAGTCGAGCCGGGGTGGCGTCGATGGCGAAGCTATCGGTCCGTGAAAATTGAAACTGTTCGGGGCGTATCACGCAAGGCGTGGAGGAGCCGTTGGAAATGGCTACCTGCAACATACTGTATTCGCGGACACTGGCGGGCATGTGGGCGAACATGACGGTGACGCCGCTCCGGGTCAGGGTCTGATACTTCAGCCCCGCCGATTCAAACTCGATGACCTGGGCGAAGGCAGCGCTGCAAAGCCCCATCCAGGCACACATCAGGCTGCGTGCCCACATGGTTCCATATTACGATAGAACCCATATGCCGACTCACGCGAGCAACCAAGGCCAGTCCGCGTTCAGCGCGGGACACGGTGTGTCGAGTGGGCAGAAACTTCCGGAGCAAAATCAGGGCGTGCGGCCGAGCCGCTACGGCTTGCACGAGCATGGCATCCGCAACATCGGAATCGCCTACTGGAATCTGGGGACCGCGCAACTCCTGGAGCACGCCATCGGACACCGCGAGGGCATGCTCGCGAACAACGGGTCGTTCGTGGTCCGGACGGGGCAGTTCACCGGCCGCTCGCCGAAAGACAAGTTCATCGTGCGGAACGAAACCACCGAGGGTTCGGTGAACTGGGGACCGGTCAACCAGCCCATGAGCGAGGAAAACTTCCGCCGCCTGCACTCGAAAGTGACGGCCTATCTCGAGGGCCGCGAGTTGTTCGTGCAGGACTGCTACGCGGGCGCCGATCCCGAGCACACCCTTCCTGTCCGCGTCATCGCCGAGAAGGCCTGGCATTCTTTGTTTGGACGCCAGCTCCTCATCCGGCCCGATCCGCTGCGCACCGAGGATCACGTCCCAGGGTTCACGCTGATCTTCGCGCCGGGCTTTCAGGCCGACCCGCGCGAGGACGGGACTAATTCGCAAACCTGCATTGCGGTCGATTTCAAAGAGAAGACGGTTCTCATCGCGGGAACGAGCTATGCGGGGGAGTTGAAGAAATCCGTCTTCACCATCTTGAACTATCTGCTGCCGGCCAGCGCGGTGATGCCCATGCATTGCTCGGCGAACATGGACGCCGATGGCAGCGTCGCCCTATTCTTCGGCCTCTCCGGAACCGGCAAGACGACGCTTTCCGCCGATCCAGGCCGCCGCCTGATCGGCGACGACGAGCACGGCTGGAGCGACCGCGGCATCTTCAATTTCGAAGGCGGCTGCTATGCCAAGTGCATCCGGCTCTCTCAGGAGAACGAGCCTCAGATCTGGAACGCGATCCGCTTCGGAACGGTGCTGGAGAACGTGGCCATTGACGCCGACAGCCGCCTGCTCGACTTCGACTCCGACGAGATCACGGAGAACACCCGCGCCGCCTACCCGCTCGATTTCATCGACGGCGCGGCCATTCCCAGCGTGGGCGGCCATCCCAGTCACGTGCTCTTCCTTACGGCGGATGCGTTCGGCGTGCTGCCGCCCATCTCCCGGCTTACGCCCGAACAGGCCATGTACCACTTTTTAAGCGGCTACACCGCCAAGGTTGCAGGCACGGAGCGCGGGCTGGGCAAGGAGCCGCAGGCCACATTCAGCGCCTGCTTTGGAGCGCCGTTCCTGCCGCGGCACCCGGCGGTGTACGCGGCAATGCTTGGCGAAAAGTTGCGGCGCCACGGAGCGGTCTGCTGGCTGGTGAACACCGGCTGGGTGGGCGGTCCTTACGGAGTGGGCCGGAGGATGAAGTTGTCCTACACGCGGGCCATGCTGAATGCGGCGCTGAGCGGACAGCTCAACGACGCCGCGATGGAGCCGCATCCCGTATTTCGCGTTCTGGTCCCGAAGAAATGTCCAGGGGTTCCGGACGAGATTCTGGATTCGCGCGGGATGTGGGCGGATAAGGCGGCCTACGACCGCGCGGCGCTGGATCTGGGTGCGCGGTTCAACCGTAACTTCAAGCAGTTCGAGTCCGTGGCGAGTGAGGTTGCCGATGCCGCTCCGGTGGTTGGTTAAGCCGCTCTGCCTGCTCCTGGGCGCCGGAGCCGGGTTCGCGCAGAACGCCAATTTGCATCGTGACGCGCTGGTGATGGACGGCCACGTTCACATGATCAACCGCCAGCTTTATCTTGGCGGCGATATCGGCGACGCTCACGCCGACGGCCATGTGGATCTCCCGCGCCTGCGCGAAGGCGGCGTGGACGCGATGCTGCTCAGCCTCTTCTCATCGGAAGAGTATTATCCGCGCCGGTTCGAGGTGAAGCACACGCTGCGCCTCGTGGATCTTGCCTTGCGCCAGATCGAAAAGAACCGCGATATGATCGAAATCGCGTTGCGCGCTTCGGACATCGAGCGCATTACGCGCGCCGGCAAGATCGCGGCGGTGCTCGATCTGGAAGGCGGCTTCGACCTGGACGGCGACCTGGGGGTGCTGCGCTCGCTCTACCGTCTGGGCCTGCGCTCGGCCATGCTGCCCGCGCACAACTTCACCAACAACTTCGCCGATTCCTGTTGCGCGCCGGCGAAGTGGAAGGGCATTAACGACCGGGGCCGCGCGGTGATTCAGGAGATGAACCGCCTCGGCATGGTGATCAACGTCGCGCACGGTTCAAACGAAACAATCCTCCAGGCGGTGGCGGCAAGCAAGGACCCCGTGCTGTGGTCGCATGGCGGCTCGCGGCATTTCGTCGATACCAGCCGCAGCATCTCGGATGAGGCCGCGAAGGCCGTCGCAAAGCGCGGCGGCGTGATCGGCCTGCATTTCGGCAACAGCTTTCACAACCGGCCTTACTATGAGTGGCGGCAGAAGGGCCAACCTTTCGGCGACATCTCGGGAATGCTGAAGCACGCCGCCGCGCACGACACGATTGCCGCCATCGACGCGGAATCCCGCGGGAAGTATCCCGGGGTCCCCAAGCGGCCCATGCCGGAAAATCTGCGCATGGAGATCGGCCAATTGGTGGAAGTGATCGACCATTGGGTTCGGCTGGCTGGAGAAGATCACGTGGCGCTGGGATCGGACTTCGACGGCGGCCCCGACCTGCCGCGTGACATGCGCGACGCGCGCGATTATCCGAAGCTGACGGTCGCCATGCAGCGGAAGGGCTACTCGGAAGAGCGCATTCGAAAGATTCTGGGGCTGAATCTGCTGCGCTTGTTCCGCGAGGTGACAGAGAAGTAGTCGTACTCGCAATCACTCCTTAAAACAGCAGGCGTAGGCCGAACTGGAGCTGCCGGCTAGGTCCGGCGGTGCCGCCGATGGTGCCGAACTGGGGCGTGTCGAGCGTTGCGCCGGGGATGCCGAATTGCGGCGTATTGAAAGCATTGAAGGCTTCAGCCCGGAACTCCAGGCGCGAACCCTCATTGATCGGGAGCCTGAAATTGCGCTGGAGCGAGAAGTCCAGGCTCTTGGTCCCGGGACCGGTCAGATAACCGCGACCGGCATTGCCGAACGTGTACTGAGCGGGGAATGCGAAAGCGGAAGTATCAAACCACCGATCGATCGTGCCGTCGTCCAGACGGCCGTCGGAGATGCGATTGGGCCAATTGACGCTGCCCGTGTTGGCGTTGTCAAAGGGAAGATTGAGAGTAAAGGGAAGGCCGCTCGAGAAACTGAGGATGCCCGAGAGCGTCCATCCACCAACGATCGGGTGATCGCGTTTGAACGGCACGTCCCAGCCGCCGGAGAAGACGAAGCGCTGGGGGACGTTATGATCCGACGGGCCCCGATTCGCCTTGCGGTTGTTAGGGTCCTGCACGGAGGCAACGCCGGACGAGTTCACGCAGCCGTCACAGAGGTCGACGTTGGACTGCGTGTCGAGCGATCTGCCATAGGTGTAAGAGGCCAGGAAGGAAAGACCTTTGCTGAACCGCCGCTCGAGGCGTGTCGAGAGGCCGTGGTAGCTGGATGTGACCCAGGGCTCGGCGCGGGTAATGGCGGCGCGCGTGATGCCGGTGAGAGGACGGCGGTTATTCACGCTGCCGGGGCCGGGTGCGGGCTGGTTCCCCTGATAGACGCCCCAGAGTTTGACGCCGCGGTTGCCGACGTAGTTGACCTCCCAGAGCAGACCGGCGACCAGTTCCTTCTGAACGGACATGGTCCACTGCTGGATGTAAGGAAGAGTGAACCGGTTGGTCCACGAACGGAGCTGGACCGTGGAGTCCGGATCGAATCGATAGGTGGACGGGTCGACGGGCGAGGGGCGCGGAGGCAGAGGTGAGGAGAGCGGGATGGTGGAGGCGATGTTGAGCTGATCGGAGGCGACGTTGAAGCCACCGAAGCCGACGAAGGGTGGATTGTTGGTCGTGCGCTGGGAGACGCCGAGGCCCTCGTCCTGGCCGTAGAAGATGCCGAAACCGCCGCGAAGGACGAGGCCGGGGGCGGGAGTGCGCCAGGCGAAGCCGAAGCGGGGAGCAATGTTGTTGTAATCCGTGTACTGGAGGGAGCGCGGGCGGCGGCTGTCGCCGGCGAGGATGTACTCGCCGAAGTAGGGATCGCCGTAGTCGGTGATGAGGTTGGCAAGGCGATTATCGGTCTCGTGGAACGGGCGTGTGATCTCGTAGCGAACGCCTAAGTTGAGAGTAAGTGTTGGCGTCACCTGCCAGTCATCCTGGAAATACCAGTAAGTGTTGTGCTCGCGCTCCTGGCTGACGCCCCGGGTGCCGATGGTAACGGCGTTGGGGAGCCCGAGGAGGAGATCGGCGACGGGTGCGCCCGTACCGGGACGGCCCTGCGGGTTTTGCGTGAAAACACCGGTGAAGCCCCACGACCCGCGGCCCTGGAGGGTAGTCGAAGTGACGACGCGGATGAGCTGGTAGTCGAAACCGGCCTTGATGGTGTGCTTGCCGCGGACCGAGCTGATGTTGTCGGAGATGTTCCAGACGCCGGACGACTTGTCGAGGGGGATATTGCCGAAGTCGGCAGGCTGAGCGCCGAGTCCGGTGAATCCGGTGACATTGAAGGTCGGGATAGAGCTGGTGACGTCGGGGTCGAGGCTGCCCGGAACGATCTCATCGCGGGGAACGGTGCCATCCTGAATCACGCCGACCCGGTTCCAGGCGAAGCGGAGCTCGTTGACCGTGGTGGGGGTGACAACGCGCGTGTAGCCGACCCCCACGCTGCGGGCGGGTTGGTCACGGAGGGTTCCGGTGGTGGCAGGCTCGGGGAGGGAGCTTTTACGCGTAAACAAGCCGTCATCGAAGGAGAAGCGCCCGAAGAGGGAGTCCTGATCCGTAAGGCGGAGGTCACCGCGAAAGGTAGCGTTATGGAAGCGCGTGCCGTGGATCGGATTGTTGACGTAGTTGCGCGCGGCGGTATCGAACTGGGGAGCGGGGTAGTAGTCGGCGAGGGTTTTTCCGATGCGATCGAAGCGAGAGGCCGGGACGATGTTATTGGGGAAGAGATCGCGGACGGAGCCGGAACCGGCGGGGTTGGCGTGGGTGGTGGCCGGATCGTAGATCCGGGTTGAGCCGAAGATGCCGTTCTTCTGGTCCTCCGAGGGAACGCTCGAGACGATGTTATCTCCCTCGGAGGTGTGGGTCCGCTGGTAGGATGCCATAAACCAGGCACGGTTCTGCTTGATGGGGCCGCCGAGCGACCCACCGTACTGGTGCTGGACGTAAAGGGGCTTTGACCGGTCGGCGGGGGTGAAGAAGTCGCGGGCGTCTAAGGCTGAGTTGCGCGCGAACTCGAAGACGGAGCCGTGGAACTCGTTGGTTCCCGAGCGGGTGACGACGTTCACCACCGCGCCTGCCGAGGCTCCATACTCGGCCGAAAAGTTGGAGGTTTGGACCTTGAACTCGGAAATGGCTTCGAGGGAAGGGCGCATGGCGTCGCGGGCGCGATTGTCGAGGCCGCGGAGATAATTCTGGTTACGCGCGCCATCGAGGAGGAAGGCGTTCTGGAGACCACGGTTGCCATAGGCGGAGAAGCTCCGGTCGCGGGAGCGGGTAATGGGGACGGCGCCCGCCGTGAGGTTGCCGAGCTGCAGGTAGTTGCGGCCGTTGAGCGGGAGCTGCTGCATGACCCGGTCGTCAACCACCTGGCCGATCGAGTGGGTCCGCTCTTCGAGGAGTGCCGCCTGGGCGGTAACGCTGATCGATTCGGTGACACCGCCCGGCTCGAGCGAAAGGCGGAGCGAAAGAGCGTCGTCGACGCGCAGGTTGATGCCCGTGCGCTCGAGCCGCTTGAAACCCTCGCGGGTAACCGCAATCGTATAGGCGCCGGGACGCAGGAGGGGAGCGGCAGCCGAGCCCAGATCGTTGGTGGTCAGGGTGCGGACGAGTTCGCCGGTCTCGGAGCCGGTGAGCGTGACGGCGGCCCCGGGGACGACCGCGCCGGTGGGGTCAAATACAGTGACGGAGATCTGTCCTGTCGAGGTTTGGGCCAGGGTGGCGGGGCTGAAGAAAACGGTGAAAGCAAGGACACAGACAGCGAGACTCTTCATAACGCCAGCAGTCTATCACGCACGTCCGTTGCCCGCACCGCAGCAGTCAGACACGCAGCAGTCAGACACGTGTCGCTAGCATGTGAATTGTCCGGTCCAATTAGCACGTGAGTTGTCCGGTTT
>JBBDWK010000104.1:0-13162 GCA_040902885.1 Bryobacteraceae bacterium
GCCGCGACCAGAGGGAGCGGTTTTGATCTCCTAACGGTATTCCACGCCCACCAGGAATAGGCCTTTCGCGGGGGCCGTGGGTCCGGCTTTCCTGCCGCTGGCCGGATCGAGCAGCGCGCGAACGGCATCTTCATCCAGATTCCCTTTTCCGGCTTCGAGCAGCGTGCCCGCCAGGTTCCGCACCATGTGCTTCAGAAACCCACTGCCGCGCACGCGGTAGATCAAGCGGCCGGGCTGCGTCTCCATGCGGGAAGAGAAAATAGTGCGCACTTTGGATGCATCTTCGCGATCCGCCGGGTCGGACGCTGCAAACGCGCGGAAATCATGCTCGCCTTCGAAGAGCGGCGCGAGCGCGATCATGCGCGGCATATCCAGCGGGTAGGGATGATGGTGAACGTAAAATCTCTCGAAGGGCGGGCAGACCTCCTGGCGGTAGATCCGGTATTCGTAGGTCTTGGCGAGGGCTTCGAAGCGTGGATGAAATTCGCGCGCCGCTTCTTCCACCGCCAGGATCCGGATGGAGCGCGGCAGGAGGCGGTTCATGGCGCGCCGCAGATTGTCCGCCGGAATCGGGTTTTGGAGCGTGAACGCGGCCACCTGAGCCAGAGCATGCACTCCGGCGTCGGTTCGCCCCGAACCTGCCACCGCCACTGGCTGTCCTTCGATTGCGGCCAGCACGTCTTCCAACGCGCCCTGAATCGTAGGCAGCCCCGGCTGTACCTGCCATCCGTGGAAGTCCGTCCCGTCGTAGGCGATGGCGATACGGATGCGCCGCGAGCTCACGCTGGGCGGGAACCGGGCTTTTCGACCGGCAGTCCTTGCGCGCAGAGCGGGCACTCGGCGGGGTCGAAGGCGGTGACGTCCAAGGTGGCGAGCGCCACGCGGGGAGTGCCTACGGCGGCCCGGCCACTGCTCCGGTCGATGATCGAACCGGCGGCCAGAACACGCGCTCCGGAGGCCGCGAGCAACTCCACGACCTCTCGCGTGCTGCCCCCGGTGGTAACCACATCCTCCACCACGACGCCCATTTCATTTGGCTCCACATGAAAGCCGCGGCGCAGCGTCATTCTCCCGTTGGCATCGCGCTCCGCGAAAAGGAAACGCCCGCCCAGCCGGCGCGCGACTTCATGCCCTATGATCAAACCGCCAATGGCGGGCGACGCCACGAAATCGACAGGGCTTTCAATCCGGCGCCGCAGGGCATCCGCCAGCCGGCGCCCCAGGTCTTCGGCATGGGCGGGGTGCTGCAGGACTAGGGCGCATTGCAGGTACTCCGGGCTGTGCAGCCCGCTGGTCAGTTTGAAGTGGCCGCGCAGGTACGCTCCGGTTCTCTGGAAAATTTCCAGCACATTCGTTTGCGCGTCGCCGTTGGTTTCCGATGACATGTGGGAAAATAAGGAACTGATTGTAACTCATTCGCGTGCTCATCTGTCTCGGAAGGATAGGAATATATGTTCTGCGTGCAGTCTCTCATAGCCGTTTTGTGTGTTCTCTTGATGTTGAACCCCGCCGCCGCGGTTGCGGCTGACGGGCAGGCGCCGACCTCGACCCACGCCCCCGAGTCGCTGAAGGATACCGAGCCGGCTTCCGAAGGCAACTTTTTGAGCCGCTTAACCCGCTCCTACCGCTGGCGGGAGGTCGCGCCCATCCATGTTGGAAATTCATCGCGCCTGGAGTCCCTGCTGCGCGCGGGCAAACTTTACCTGTCTGTCCAGGACACGATCGCGCTCGCGCTCGAGAACAACCTGGACGTCGAGATCCAGCGCTACGGTCCCCGGATCGCCGAAGCCGATATCCTGCGCGCCAAGGCCGGCGGCCTGCTGCGCGGCGTTTCCACGCAGGTGCAGGACTCGACCGGCGGCGGAGGACGCTCCACGGGGCAGCGCGGCGATCAAACCGGCATCACCACCAGTGCCTCGACTCAGGCTTCCTCCACTGGATTTGGCACAGTCATCAGTCAGACCGGGTCGACCATCCCCAACCTGGACCCGGTTTTCACGAGCCGTCTCCAGTGGGGCCACAACTCCAACCCGCAGACGGCCACCTTCGTGACGGGCACCAACTCCTTTGTCACCCGCAACGATATTTCCAACTTTTCCTACCAGCAGGGCTTTCTCACCGGAACGACGGTCAATTTCGGCTTGAGCAACTCGCACGTGAGATCCAACAGCCTGCGGGCCGAGGTGAACCCATCCACCACGGCCAGCGTCAGCCTCAACATCCGTCAAAGCCTTCTGCAGGGGTTTGGCCGCGGGGTGAATTCGCGCAACATCCACATCGCGAGAAACCAGCGCGAAATTTCGGACCTGGTCTTCAAGCAGCAGGTGATCGTCACCGTTTCCGCCGTGCTGAACCTTTACTGGGATCTAGTGAGCTTCGACGAGGATGTGAAGGTCCGCCGGCAGGCCATGGCGCTCAACGAGAAGCTCTACGAAGACAACAAGAAGCAGGTTGAGATCGGAACGCTCGCGCCCATCGAGATTGTGCGAGCGGAAGCGGAGGTCGCCCGGGCGCAGCAAGACCTGACGGTCGCGGAAACGCTGGTCCTGCAGCAGGAGACCATTCTCAAGAACGCGCTCAGCCGGAACGGAGTGGCCAGTCCCGCCGTGGCCGAGGCGCGGGTCATTCTTACGGATCGCATCCGCATGCCGGAAGTGGAGGAGATTGAACCCATCCAGGACATGACGGCGAATGCGCTCAGCGCCCGGCCCGAGATGTCGCAGCGCCGCATCCAACTGCAGAACGCAAAGATCGGCCTCCGAGGTTCGAAGAGCCAGTTGCTGCCCACGGTGGATGCCTTCGTGAATGTCGCCAATAACGCGCTCGCGGGCACCGTCAACGGCTTGCCACTGCCTGACGCCGATCCGCTTGTGCCGGTTCCTGGCCGCGTGGTCAGCCCGTTTTTCCTGGGCGGCTACGGGACGGTGCTTTCACAGCTTTTTGCCCGCAATTTCCCCGATTATTCCATCGGCGTGCAGATGAACATTCCTCTGCGCAACCGCGCGGCGCAGGCCGACATGATTCGCGACCAGTTGACGGTGCGCCAGCAGGAACTGGGGATGCAATCCCTGGAAAACCAGATCCGGGTGGATGTTCAGAACGCGCTGATCGGCTTGCAGCAGGCAAGAGCCCAATATCAGGCCGCCGCCAAATCGCGCGTCTTGCAGGAGCAGACCCTGGATGCCGAGCAGAAGAAGTACGCTCTGGGAGCGTCCACCATCTTCAACGTGATTCTGGTGCAGCGCGATCTGGCCGCGGCGCAATCCGCCGAAGTTGCCGCACTGGCGGCATACAGCCGCGCTCGTGTGGACCTGGGCCGTGCGACCGGTCAGACCCTGGCACAGAATAACATCTCTCTCGAGGAGGCGTTCCAGGGGCGGATCTCTCATGCGCCGAGCCCGCTTCCGGTTGTGGACCCCCAGTGATTCGCGCGGCGTGACACAACTTTGTGGGCCGGAGGGAATTCTTGCACACCCTTACGAGGGAGGAAGCTCTCTTTCACACTGAAAAAGCGGGGGATGGATTTGGTATGGGGATTGCAGTTAAAGCAGCGTGACTAAAACAGGCAGGCTCAGGGACAGGGTTCTATCCCCGATTTTTGTCCAATCCAAATCTGGTCACCCCGCTTGCAACAAACCCGCTGATTCCTCGAATTAGCCCCGCGACTGCTGCTCCTGAGCCTGAACGCCTGCCGGCGAGAGCCGCCAGGCGTTTAAAGTTTTTTCCGCAAGGGGCCGATAAACCGGATATGTCACCAGAACGATTGGCCTCCCCGCCCAGCGAACTTCAATTTCAAGAGGATCTGCTGCGGCTCGTGGCAGCATTGAACGGCGCCACTTCCCAGCCCGAGCGCAAGGAGACGGAAAGCAACGCAACCGTCAATGTGCGGGTCAAGGGGCGATCGTAATCGAAATCGGGTTCGATTTGCGCCCGCCCATCTCCACCTGAACCGCGGCAGGACCCGGAGGAAGGCCGGGCGGCAGGACTGCGTTCACCTGATAAAGCCCAACGAACAGCGGCGCGAGGCCGGAGAACAGGACATTCGCTCGCACGCCTCCCACGGTCACTTCCGGTTGAACCGCCGTTCTCGAAAGCGGGCTCAAGGGAGCAGCCGATCCGGCCGGAATACCCGGCTCCACAGGGCCTAATCCCGTTCCGTATATCGAAATCGTCCGGTTGCTTTCCGCAATCGCAAATAAGCCCGGAGCGGCGGCCTCCAAGCGAACGCTTTCAGGAGCGCTCGATTGATTCACGCTGCGCACCACAACCCTCGCGGTCTCACTCAGCGCAAGGCCGAGCGGCAATTGAGCGTTGATCTGCCCTGGCGAGACGTAGAGCAGGGGAATAGCTGCGTCGTTCACCAGGACGGACGTCCCGGCGAGTTTCACGGGCCAGGGCGCGCGGGCCGCAACCAGCGTCGAACCGCTGGTCAGCGTCTCCCCGAAGATGGAGACGATCGATCCGGGCGCCAGCGCTTCTCCCGAATACGACGCCCCGTTCACCACGCCGCCGGCGGCGATTTTCGGCGATACCGGCCGCGGCGCAGCCTCGCCCGGAATTTCGCCCGCCAGCCACAGGAGCGCGTTACACAGCATCTCCTGAAAGCGCGGATCGAGCCACGTCTCGTCTCCGTGCCCTAATGCCGTATAGAAGACCCGTCCGCGCCCGTAGTTCCGCACCCAGGCCAGCGCGAAATCGCCGTCGGCGCGGTTTACCCCGGGCGCATTCAGATTCACGGAGCCGGTGTCGAGCGTCATCAGCACGCGGACCCGGTCGCGCGAGAATTCGCGGAACTGATAGATCTCGTCGGCAATGCGGAAGGAGGGCGCGAGATGCCGCACGATCGGGTGGCCGGGATCTTCGATGTCAATCTCCACATCCTGCGCCCAGGGATGGCCATCGAAGTAGCCGCCGATCATCTCGCCGTATTCCGGCCAGGTGTAAAGCGTATCCGTGGCGCTGTGGACACCCCCAAAGGCCTTGCCCTCGCGCACGAAGTTGAGAAGATCGCTCTTCTGTTGTCCACTCAGATTAAGCTCGCCACTGGTGAAGAAGAACACAACGTCAAACGAGCGTAGATTCTCAGCCGAGATTTGCGAGAGATCTGTAGTGGTGACCACTTCGAGGTCGGGAGAAAGATTACTGAGTACCTGGCGCGACACCTGGATGCTGTCATGTACGAATCCCGCCGAATGCGTGATATACAAGACGCGCTTCGGTTGGGCCGCCAAGGGAAGAAAACACCCAAACAGACCGACAACCGTTACAGTCGCCCGGATGACATCAGCGCAGGGGATAGCCTTTCTCCCCGGGCAACAGCCCGTTGATCTTGACCACCTTGAGGTTCTTCGGCACGCTGCTGGAGTCCGCGAAGGTGATCGAACCGGGGATAGCGCCGACCAGATCCAGTGCCATCTGATTCGAATGAACAATCTTGGGGCCGCTGGCCGCCTCGGCCCGGAACACCTTGCTGATCCAGTACTGGCGGAACTGGGCTTCGCTCATCTGATAGATGACCTTGAGAACCACCTCGCGTTCGGCTGCGACGGGGGCGCGCACCAAAAGGGTCACTCGCTGGTTTGAATTCCAGAACTGCCGGTCCCCCATGAAAAGCTTTCGGATGTCGGCCAGGGAGAGATTCTCGGCGGGCACATCGGCCCGAACGACGACGGCCACATCGCCCGAACGGGCTTCGGCGGGACGAACCGCTGGCAGGAGAAGCGCCAACGCCAGCAATGGAAGCCGAAGTCGCACTGTTGTTAGTCTCTCAAAAAGTGAAGCTGCTCTGCACAAACGCCCCGTTCATCCGAGGCTGCCCGGGAGTGCGCTGATTGCGGTACTCCAGCTTGAGAGCGACGAATTGCGAGATGTCGTAGCGCATGCCCAAAACCGATCCTGAGATCGGCGGAAAGTTCTGAAACGGTATATCGGCCAGGGGAATACGCATGTGCTCGTAGCGATAGTACGGCTTCCAGAGATTGGCCGCGCCCGGCAGCCGGTAGGCGGCTTGCACATACCACGCCTGGCTGTTGGTGCTCAAGCCGCCGTCAACCGGCTTGTGATTCACATTGGCGAACTCGGCGATAAACTCCGGGCTCTCCTTGGTCCAGACGATATTCCCCGAGGTGATCCATTCGCGGAACTCACGCCCCCCGAGCAGCGTGATCTTGTCCCGGTATGCGGACGCGCCCACGCGCAGGCCGAAGAAGCGGTCGGGTTTAACGAAGAGATTTACCAGCGACGCCCGAAAATTGTTGTTGTCTCCGAAGTCGCCGGCCTGGCCGACAAGGCTGCCCCGGCCGTTGCCGAGACCCACGTTATAGTTCAGATTCAATCCCGCGGCCGGCAGCGCGCCTTCAATCAGGCTGCCAACAAAGTGGTTGGGGATGAAAACCCCTCCGAATTGCGTCATACGGGGGCGCGCCGTGGTTGTTTGCAGCCACAGACCGTGATGGAAAGCGGTATTCCAGTAGTTAATGGGTGTATGATACCGCCCAAAGGAAATTTTCAAGCGATCGTTCTGATCGAACCGTACGATGGCGCGCTCCACCTCCACCGGGAACTCCGAAGCGCCCGTAACCGCATTGCGGCGCGCGGTCATGCTCACCTCGCCGAACACGGTTACTTTCTGAGTAAGAGGCGATGTGAAGTGTAGAATGAATTGGCCCTCATTGAAGCCGCTGATGTCGCCCTGGCGGTCGGTGGCGCTGAAATTAAAGTCGGTGAAGCCGGACATCCGAAGACCGGGCGCGGTGATGTGCTCCTGGTGTCCGGCTATCTGCAGGACGGAAGCCGGGATGGTTTCCACCACCTCCCGAGGCGGCTCTGGCGCAGGCGCGGGCAGGGCGGCCCGCGGTTGCGGCGCGGCCTGAGATTCTAATTCCGATACGCGCCTTTCGAGCTTGTCGATTCGTTCCAGCAGGGCACGGATCAGCTCGCTCTGGGATGTGGCTTCCTGCGCCCTCAGGGCCGGGGCAGCCACTCCCGCGAAACTCGCGGCACACCACACACAGACTACAGGCAGGTAACTTCTCATAGGGTTTCCTAAAGCCGGCCGGAAGGCGGTCTGTCATTCCCTTCCGGCGCCGGCGTCCATCAATCCACTCGCAGCAAGGGCGTCGTACTGCTCCATCATGAAATCGGGAAAAGCTGGTGGATCCTTCTGAAAATACGCCCGGTAGCGGCGCAGAAAGGCCGGCGGCGGAGTGCTGGCGGTATCGACCAGCAGTGAGGGCAGAATGCCGTTGGCAAAGTACATGTCGAGGGCCTTCTTTTCCTTAGTGAGCACTTTGCCCCGGTATTCGCACGCGAAAAAATCCTTAACTCGCGAGTAGGTCCGTTCCGACATGTTGATGCGATTGGGCGCTCCGCCGGATTCCATTCGCGAGCTGTAATTGACCGACTCTCCCCAGATATCAAAGGCAAATTTCTGAATGCCCACGACGCCGGCGATGACCGGCCCATTATGAATCCCCACCCGTACCGACCACTGAATGGCGGGATATGTCACGCGCCGCTCCTCCACCGCCCGCACCATCTCGAAAGCCGCGAGCACTGTGTCCACCGGGTGGGCGGGGTTGCGCGTGGGCAGGCCGCCGATGCACATATAAGCATCCCCGATGGTCTTCAACTTCTCCAGCCCGTAACGCATCACAATCTGGTCGAACGCCGTGAAGTAATCGTCCAGAGCCCGCACCAGGTCGTCCGCGGCCAGCTTTTCGGTGGAAAGCGTAAAGCCCACGAAGTCCGTAAAAAGGATGGAGACGTCTTCGAAGTATCGCGGCTCCACCAGCCCCTTGGCCTGCAACTCATCGGCAACCTGCGCCGGGAGGATGTTGCGGAGAAGCCGCTCGGATTCCTGACGCCGCGCCTCGACCTCTTCGTTGCGCCGCTCCAGCTCCTGGTTGGTGTCGGTCAGCTCCACCTGCGCCTTCTGCAGCCGGTCGGCCATTTCGTTGAAGGCGTGGGCCAGATCGCCGATCTCGTCCCGATTCTTAATGGAGATGCGGTGGTCCAGCCGAAGCTCGCCGATATCCGAAGCGCCCTCCTTAAGTTTCCGCAGCCCGGCCACCAGGTATCTCAGCACGTGAAATGCGATGGCTATTCCCACAAGGGTGGACATCGCGAAGAGCATGATGGTGATCCGCTGATTGAGTTCGGCGTCGCTGAAGAACCGGCCGCTCGTGGCCTCCGTGTGCTGCCGGTCGTCTTCGGCCAGGGCGGGAAGCATTTGCTGAACCACCTTCTGGCTCAGCGGGTCCGCGGTAACCGCCAGCTCCAGGATGGCCTTTGAGTGATTGACGCCGAAGTTTTCGTAAAAGATCTGCCAGGAACTGCTGAGCTGTTCGAAAGCGGCGGCGAACTCTGCCACCCGGCCGCTCATGGCCGGGTCGGCGAGCCTCCGCCACTCGGCGATCTTCCCGCCCAGCGACTGGAGCTGCCTTTTGAAGCGGGCCACTTCCGCCGGATCGGCCCCGGCCTCGACGTCCGCCATTACCTGGCTCACCAAAGCGATCTGCTTCTGGATGTTCGTGAGTTCCTGGGAAACCGAGGAAATCAGCGTCTGCCGCGCGATGGCATTTCTCAACAGCCGTTCGGAATCCTTGCGGTGCCAGTCGTTCCAAAAGTAAATGACCAGGTTGGCGCCCAGGACTACCGCGATGATCAGGAGCGAGAGGTTGACGCGGCGGCGGATGGTCATGCCGTCTTACTGTCCCAGATTGGCGGTCAACTCCCACCTCTCGTTGAAGAAGCCGGCAGTGGCGATCTTTCCGGGGTATCTGGAATCGGGCGGCGTCCGGACATCCACCACGGCAAAGTCCGGCAGCTTGGGAACCTGCCGCGCGTTGTTCAGGTAGTCGTACTCGCGGAAAGTAAAGCCGCTGTTGAGAACCACGTATTTCTTGGGGTTCAGCGGGTTGGGATAGATCAGAACGAGCGCGTGAGAGTCCGCCGGGTAAGTCTGTCCGTTGACCGTGATCGAATCGCGTGTCCAGCGGATCGGCAGGCGGGCGGCGATGCGGCGCAGCACCGCGTTGCTCTCGGGGTCGCCCCAGAGGATCAAATTGCCGCGGGCGATCTCTGCATCGTCAATCTCCGTGTCGTCGCGCACCAGCGCATCGCCCCGAAAGTGGCGGCGCCATTCTTTGACAGCCCGCTCCTGTTCCGCGGCAACCCACGAGCCGACGGCCGGGGACATTCCCTGCCCCGTCGGCCGCACGATCACAAAACGGTCGAGGAACGCATCGTCTATAGGACCCTGCAGCCCGTGCCGTTTGCGGAGCCCTTGCTCTTCCGGATTCTCGACGGATGCCCAGCGCCCTCCGGATTTCCGGAAATGAACGCTCCACGAACGGTCGGAGAGCGGCGGCTGCGCTTCTAGCTTCTGCCCATCGATCACCACCAGAGGCTTGCCCATCGGATCGAGCGTGCAGCCGCCAGCGCCCATGTCGAACGAAAAGGCGTCTATGTTGGCCGTCTTCACCTGGACGGAATCGTCGCCGCTGGTCCCGGTATGGACATCGGCATCGATACGGGCGCGCTCCCAGTGCTTTTCGAGGCCATCCACTACGACCCACTTCATCCGGTTATAGGCGAGCGTCCAAGTCGTGAAGCGGATTTTGCGAGGCCAGGGGTCGCGTCCGCGCTCGGCGATGGCGTCGATCATGCGGTTGATCGTCACCTTGGAATCGGGATGATAGCGGTGCCCGGTCTTCGGACCGATCACGTGCGTCATCCGCATGCCTTCGGCGGCCAGCGCAGTTTCCATGATGTCGGCGGCCTGCTTCTGACGGTCGATTTCACCGCTATAGGCAACCAGCGGCAGGTTGAAGAAGTTGAGGGCGTAGTCGGTGGCATCGTACATGTGCCACAGCTTCTTCTCCCACCAGGTGGGCTGCACGGTCTCGTTCTGGAATACCTTCAAAAATGCTGGCGTTTCACTGAACCCGGCCCCCGGCGCCGCGGCCGCCCACTCGCCCGGATAATGCGCGGCGAAGTGCCAGACGGCAGCGCCCCCCATGCTGAAGCCGCGCACCACGATGCGGTTTTCGTCGATGGAATACTGCCGCTTCACCGCATCCAGCGCTTCAAAGAGATCCACCTCGCCGGCCAGTTTGTTCGCGTTGCAATAGCGGCCGTAGAGGTGCAGGACAATGGTGTCCGGCGGCGTAAACTCGCCCGCGTTGCGAGCGCGGTCATAGAGAAAGTTCACTTCGCTCAGCGTTTCGCCGCGCCCATGGAACCACGTATCCAACCGCCACTTGCGCGTTCCTGGCGCAAACGAAGCGGGCACCACCAAACTGTACGGCTGCACGCTCTGGTCGATCTTGGAGACGTACCCGCGCACGATGAGGCCGGTCGCGGAAGCCCAGGGCGCGCGGCCCTGAGCGAGCGCGTCGGCCCGCGCCTGCCCTTCGCGAAGCAGATCCTTGGCGCGCGCGACTTCTTCGGGCTTAAAAAACTCGTTGTACTGAAGAGCGTAGTGCACCGCTTTATGAAAAATCTCCACGTCGGGCAGCAATTCCACGCCGCGGAGCCGATCCATGCGGTGCTTGAGGTGCGCCAGCCCGGCTTCGAGAATCGCACGATCGCCGGCGGTCACTTCCACGCCTGGCGGCGGAACGGGCCGCACCTGTGCGGAGGCTGCCGCGGCGATCGACGCAACGATTACAGCCAATGATTTCCTGAGCATCTTCTTAGCGCTTGCCTTGGCCGTAAATGATCGCACCCGGGCGGGCGCCGGTGTGGCGGTCCTTTTCAAGAACCACCTTTCCGTTTACCAGCACATACTCGACCCCCGTGGCATACTGATGCGGTTTTTCGAAGGTCGCATTGTCGATAATCTTCTCCGCGTCGAACACGGCCATGTCGGCCCACATGCCGGGACGCAGAAGGCCGCGATCGTAGATGCGAATTTTGGCGGCATTGGCCGACGTCATTTTGCGAATGGCTTCTTCGAGAGTAATGATCTTGGCCTCACGAACATAACGGCCAAGCACCCTGGGAAAAGTTCCGTAATAGCGGGGATGAGGATTGCCGCGCGCCAGCGGACCCTCGGTCTTCACCGCGGTTCCATCCGAGCCGATGGACACGAAGGGCTGCTTGAGAGCATAGCGCATGTCTTCCTCGGAATGGTGGAAGTAGACCGTGGGCACCGAGCCGTTGTTGGCTTCGAGCAGCTCGAACAGCACGTCAATTCCCGGCTTACCCAAAACCTTGATCACCTCGCTCATGCGCTTGCCTTCGAAGCGCTTGTGTTCGGGGCTGGACAACGAAACCAGCAGCATGCCCTCCCAGCCGCCGGTGGCCGTGTAATGGTTGTACCAGTTGGTCCCGGGAATGCCGTTGTTGATCTCGTTTTCGAGGCGCGCGCGCAGCGATGGGTCCTTGAGCCGCTTCAGCATGGCCGGCCGGCCGCCTTCATGCGCCCAGGGCGGGATGATGCTGGCGAGATTGTTCTGCCCGGCGCGATAGGGGTAGACGTGGGCCTCCACCTCCTGCCCCCGCGCGCGCGCCGAGGCGATGGAAGTAATGAGCTCGGGCATCTGGCCCCAGAGCTTGTGCTCGGCGATCTTCAAGTGGATGATGTCCACCGGCACCTTCGCCTGGCGTCCGATCTCCACGGCTTCGGCGACGGACTCGAACACGCCATGACCCTCCGTGCGCATATGCGTGGAGTAGATGCCGCCATACTGGGAAGCCACTTCGCACATTGCGACGAGCGTGCCGGTATCGATCCACGCGCCCGGAGGACCGCTGAGCGAGCTGGCAACCCCGAGCGCGCCCTGCTCCATGGCGAGCTTTACGATAGCGCGCATCTTGTTCAGCTCCTCGGGCGTGGGAGGGCCGGCGCGAGGACCGTGTACCTGCGTCCACACCGAGCTCGATCCGATGTAGGTGCCTATGTTCGGAGAGATGCCCTGCCGGATCAACTGGCCGAAGTAGGCGCTGAAATCCGGCCACTGCTGGGAGGGCGCGGCCGAGCCTCCCTCGCCGAAAATCATGGAGGTGACGCCCTGGCGAATCATACTCTGCCCGTCGCCGTCGGTGACGATACTGTTATCGGAGTGGTTATGGATGTCGATGAAGCCGGGGGAGACCACCAGGCCGGCGGCGTCGATGGTGCGCGAAGCCGTCTTGCCGGACAGCTTTCCCAGTGCGGCAACGCGGCCCTGGCGGATGCCGACATCGGCTACGAAGGAAGGGTTGCCTGTGCCGTCCACGACGCGGCCGTTACGGATGAGTAAGTCGAAGTCCTGGGCGTTTGCCAGCAACGCCCCCGTGAGCAGCAAGAGCGCGGGTTTCATAGAAAACCGATGGTAGCATTTGTGCATGGAGTTCTTCCTGCGGGCGTCCGGCGCACCGCGCGTCCTGGGAATCCTGCCCGGAAGCTTCCACCCGCCCACGCGAGCCCATCTGGCGCTGGCGCAGGCGGCCCTACAGTCCAAGGTGGACGAGGTGGTCTTCGTTCTGCCGCGCGTGTTCCCGCATAAGCGTTACGAGCAGGTCGGAGTCGAGGACCGCGTACGCATGCTAAAGGCGGCGCTGGCGGACCGGGAGCGGGTGTCGATCGCATCTACGGAGAAGGGACTGTTCATCGACATCGCGCGGGAGTGCCTGGAGGCGTATGGACCGGGGACGCGGTTGATGTTTATCTGCGGACGCGACGCGGCGGAACGCATCGTCAACTGGGACTACGGGACGCCGGGCGCGATTCACGAAATGCTGGATGTATTTGAGTTGTTGGTAGCGTCGCGAGGCGCGGAATACCAGCCGCCGCCGGAGCTGGCGAGTAAGGTGCATCCTCTGGCGTTGCCCGGAGGCTTTGACAGCGTTTCGGCAACCCGGATTCGCGAGCGGATCGGGAAAGGATTGCCGTGGGAGCACCTCGCGCCTGAAGGCGCGACGGAGCTCATTAGGGAGTTGTACGGGGCGCGGGGGGCGTAGCCTATATCGCCAATCGCTTTAGTATGTGGTGGAGCTTCTGCGAGCGAGGTCCACCACGCTGATATGTTGGTCCTCGGGGAAGACGTCAAAAAAAATCCGATACGCACCCACCCGGCGCCGCCACGTGGCACGCTCGGACGTCAAGCGCATGATGTCGCCGCTAAACCGAAGTTCTTAAGCCTGGATGAGGCTCGGCTCGGCGAATCAAACGCTT
>JBBDWK010000105.1:0-4854 GCA_040902885.1 Bryobacteraceae bacterium
GATTCTTAACGGTTTGCTGGCGGAGGAAAAGTCAACAGCCGGACACTAGTGAAATTGTGAGACCTGTGGATTGCGATACTCTTCACTCGTCGTCGGATACGAGGGGCCGAAGAAATAAACTACACTGACACCTGCGAATCGTGGCAAAAGTGACTCGATCTGAACTCGCTTAACAAACCGAACATATAAGTCGCCCTGCGCGCCTTCCGTGGTGTAGTAAGAAAGTGACGAAAACTCTGGGTTAACGCCGGTCTGGCAGGAACCCCGTGCGTAGAGCGGGCATAAAAGAGCGGATGCTTCACCCGTGAAAAAGGTGACTGGACCGCCCTCTCCCCATTCGAACTGAAGGTTTTTTGTCGCAAGGGCAATGCCCACGTTGAGGCTCCGAGGGATGGCTAGACCATCCGACGCAACATGATCCAGACCGTCGAAGGAGAGAATCACAAGCTCACCAATGACGAGTTGGTCGCCGACTTTAGAAGACGTTGACATCACCCATTTGCCGACGCTCCCCCATTCAGATGGGTATTGGAATGATATGCCGAGATGCTCATCAGAGAATGACCTCCAATTGGATGGCTCGACGATTACAGGAACCTGGGGACTAACACCAATCCTTGAATCCAGTTGATCCGATGTTAATGTGTCGGAATGGGGCAATACCGGTGGGTCTATTGCCCAAAGCCGCCAGACCGCGCTGCCAGTTGAACCGACTAGTAGAACAGCGCCGATGAGAATAACTACTTTTCGCATGGTTGGATTGGTTAGCTTTTAATAACTCTTTGTCGAATCTTGACCGCCAGCGTGCCGCTCATGCCAGATCGGGGACGAACTTCGATCCTATTGAGCGAGGTACCGGCGGTCAGAGTGATGGTGTTCGAAAAGGTCAGGCCCAGAAACTGCGTGGTGACGACCTCAAGGTCGCTCAAGCCGTCGAAATCGATAGTCGCGGCACCAGATGGGCACGCGAGGAGAACCAGCAGCAGCAGCGCAACAGGCACGAATCGTTCTCCTTTGAGGTTCAAAAAAGTATGGAGCTTAATGCGAGGCGTGTCAATATAAAAGTGCGGCTTCTCACAACTTCTCGATCCAAGTAGTACTAGATCTACCACTAAGTATATGTGACATTCCCGAAATATGGAGTTCGGCCTGTTGATAGCCCTTTGCCTCTACGCTAAACATTCAGCCTTCTGAACTGGTTCAGCGTGTGGATGCCTGTCTCGGCAAAGGCTGGGAGCAGGAGCGGGAGAGCCGCAAGAGCAGGTAGGCCCGTGGCCTGCCGCTTCCGGCAAATTGCCCATTCTTTCCGACACCCTCTGGCACGGCTAATGTTCTCTCAGTCTCGCGAGGCTCAGCCTCGCGTTTGCACCTTCAATCCAAAGGAGAACATTGTGACCGGAACGTTACTGTCCCAGACAGGAAAGATCACCAGGGCGGAACTGCAATGCATTCCCGTCCCCGAAGCAACCAGAACTCATCAACCAATACCGCATCACGAAATCGTCCAGGCGCTTGTCGAGACCCTGGGCTTCCGCCACATCGGCGTGGTCCGGGACGAGTACGCCTTATCGCAGGACGGCATGAGGATGTTCGGAGTGCTGGATCTGGAACTGGAATCCACGGCTGCCGCTTTTCCGTCGGCATCCGCAACGCCAACGACAAGTCCATGCGGCTAGCACTGACTGTCGGGTATCGGGTGCTGGTCTGCGACAACATGGCCTTCCACGGAGACTTTACGCCCGTGCTCGCCAAGCATTCCAAGAGCTTCTCGCTCGTCGATGCGCTTTCCATCGGAGTCGATCGGATGCAGCGGAACTTCGATCCGATGCAGAAGCAGATCGAGACCGGGCGGGAAAGCCAGATTAGCGACGTTACCGCCAAGCTCGTCATCTACCGGGCGTTCGTTGAAAGCGAGCTCGAGGTACCGAAGCACTTGGCCCGACCGGTTCATGACCACTACTTCAATCCGCAACTAGAGGAGTTTCAGCCACGGACCATTTGGAGCCTGTCGAACGCTTTCACATCCGCGCTCAAGAAAATGGATGCGGTTCCGCAGTTCCGAGCAACGGCCAGACTTTTCATCGCGTCCACCAGTATGAACCGCGAGGGGAACGCCCGCGTTGTCCGCGCAAGCACCAGCACGGGCCTGACCGTCGTCGATGTGATACCCCCCAGGAACTCCAGCACGTTTCGGACGAACTCATGCAGGCGGTCGCGCCTCGTTACGTCGTTGCCGGCCACTCATATGACCGCGGCAAATCATGACAGCGAGCTTTAGCCGGTAGGGTCGAGCTCTGGCTGTGGAAGCTGCGAAAGGTGAAGGGCCGAACTTCACGTGCGCGAGGATAACGGCGATCTTCCTGAAGGATGGAAATCGCACCGGCGGGCTGCGGACTTACGCGTGCTGCCGTCCATCGCGAGCTAATATTCGAGGGGTGTATACTGCACTTGTCTGAAAGCGCTGCACGCATTCATCTTCGGGATTCTCCTTGGCGGCCGGGTGATCGCCGCGCCGGCCGCCGCTCCCCGCACGTTCCTGGATACGTACTGCATCGCTTGCCATAATCAGAAACTCCGGACCGCCGGACTTGCGCTGGACGCTTTAGACGCCACCGCGCCAAGCGCTAACGCCGAGGTGTGGGAACGCGTAATCGCAAAGCTCCGGGCAGGCTCGATGCCGCCGCCCGGGGCGCCGCGCCCTGATGGGGCCACCTATCATGCCGTGGCGAGTTCGCTTGAGAATGAAATCGACCGCGCGTGGGCGGCGCGCCCCAATCCAGGGAGGATCAACGCGATTCATCGTCTCAACCGCGCGGAATACAACAACGCGGTGCGCGACCTGTTCGCGCTCGATCTCGATCTGAAACCGCTGCTTCCCGGAGATGAGACTGCGGACGGCAGTTTTGACAACTTCGGGGATGTCCTCTCGATTTCCACGGCCCACCTTGAGCGATACATGTCGGTGGCCCGTCAGGTCACGCGGCTGGCGACGGGTCTTCCTCCCACCAGTCCGAAGCTCGATACATTCGAAATCCCGCTGCACGTGCTGCAAGATGACCGGCAAAGCGAAGATCTGCCGCTCGGATCTCGCGGCGGCATCGCGATTCGCCGCCAATTTCCCGTCAACGGCGAGTACCTCATCAAAGTCCGTCTGCAACGGCAGTATCAGGCATATCTCAAAGGTGTGGGGTGGCCGCAAAAGCTCGACGTTCGCCTCGACGGCAAGCTGCTCAAACGGTTCACCGTCGGAGGCGGAGCCAAAGGCAGACCGGCTGGCGCCAGTTACGCCGGTGACGGCGAGCCCGGGTTCGCTGGCGATCCCGAATGGGAAGAGTACATGCAGCTTACGGGAGATGCCGGCTTGGAGGTGCGCGTCCCGGTCGAGGCCGGTCCCCACGTGGTCGGCGTGTCCTTCGTGAGGGAGCTGTGGGAGCCGGAAGGCCTGCCGCAACCGCTGCAAAGAGGCCGGGTCATCGCGAATGACCAGGTGTACATGGGTTACGCGAACGCGGGCTCCGTGCAAATCGGAGGTCCTTATTCAGCAGCCGGGCCGGCGAAGGACACGCCCAGCCGCCGCGCGATTTTTGTGTGCGCCCCCTTGCTTGCCGCGGAAGAGCGGTCCTGCGCCACCAAGATTCTTTCCAGAATGGCCCGGCTTGCCTATCGCCGACCCGTGACGAAAGCGGATTTGCAGACGTTGCTCGAGTTTTTCGATCGCGGACGGCGGGATGGCGGAAATTTCGACAGCGGGATTCAATTCGCGCTCGAGCGAATGCTGGTTGATCCGGATTTTTTGCTGCGTGTCCATAGGAATGGGGGCGATCTGGAAACCGCCTCGCGCTTGTCGTTTTTCTTATGGAGCAGCATCCCCGATGAGCGCCTGCTAGCCTTGGCCGAGCGCGGACAGCTCACGAATCCGGCGAACCTCGAAAATGAAGTACGGCGAATGCTTGCCGACCCGCGCGCCGCCACTGCACTAGTGGACAACTTCGCGGCGCAGTGGCTGAATCTTCGCCGCATCGGAGAAGTGGTGGTCGATCCGGACCGGTATCCCAACTATGACGAGAGCCTGCTGCAGGCGTTCCAGCGGGAAACGGAGATGTTTGTTGCGAGCACCCTGCGCGAGGACCGCAGTGTGGCCGATCTCCTGAACGCGAACTACACGTTCGTCAACGAACGGCTGGCGCGGCACTATGGGATTCCGGGGATCTATGGCAGCCGGTTCCGGCGGGTTTCGCTCGCGAACCACCATCAGCGCGGCGGGTTGCTGGCACAGGGGGCGCTGCTCGCGACAACATCTTATCCCGACCGCACGTCACCGGTTCTTCGCGGCAAATGGCTGCTGAATAATATCTTCGGTCTGCCCGTGCCTCCGCCCCCTCCCGGCGTGGACACGAATCTGGAGGATAAGCCCGGCGCTAAGTTGGCGTCGATCCGTGAGCGGTTGGCGCAGCACCGGCAGAATCCCTCGTGCAACAGTTGTCATTCGGTCATCGATCCTCTTGGATTTGCGCTGGAGAATTTCGATGTCATCGGTGGGTGGCGGACGGTTGACGAATCGGGCATGCCGGTCGATGCCATTGGCGCCACGGCGAGCGGGGCTAAGGTGGAGGGGCTCACGGGACTTCGGGCGCTGCTGCTGGAGCAGGCGGAGCAGTTTCCGCGCACCGTCACGGAGAAGCTTTTGTCGTATGCCCTCGGGCGCAGGCTCGAGTATTATGATCGGCCGGCGGTGCGGAAAATCGTCCGCGGCGCAGGCCCCGAATACCGCTGGTCGTCGATCATAATCGGCATCGTGGAAAGTCCCACGTTTTTGGGGCGCCCGGGCGCCGCATCCACAACCGCTCCCTATGG
>JBBDWK010000105.1:4864-11942 GCA_040902885.1 Bryobacteraceae bacterium
CCGCGACCATAGGGAGCGGTTTGCTGATTGGCCTGTAGAATATGTTAGAGGTTCGATAATGACGCTCCTCACCAAATCCTTACCGCGGCGGACTGTCCTGCGGGGACTCGGGGCGGCGGTGGCGCTGCCGTTCCTGGATGCCATGCAGGCGCGCGCCGCCACGAAGCCGGTGCATCGGTTCCAAGCGTTCTATGTACCGAATGGGATGGCCATGGAGTATTGGTCGCCGAAGGTTGAAGGGAGCGCTTTCGAGCTGACACCGATTCTGGAGCCGCTGGCGCCCTTCCGGAACCAGATGCTCGTGCTGTCAGGCATCAAAGCGAACTGGAACTACATCCACGCGGGGGCCTCCGGGTCATTTCTTACGGGCACGACGCGCGGGGGGCGGAACGAAATCGAAATTATCGCGGACGTGTCGATGGACCAGCTTCTCGCGAGACATTTCGCCAAAGAGACGCAGGTGGCGTCGCTCGAGCTCGCGATGGATCCGCCGAACAACGCGGGCGCCTGCACCGGCAATCTAAGCTGCGTCTACACGCACACACTGTCGTGGCGAAGCCCCTCGCAACCTTTGCCGATGGAGTGGAACCCCCGGGCGGTGTTCGAGAAGCTGTTTGGCGACAGTGGCAGCACGGAACGAGCCGCGCGCGAAGCGAGACTGCGCCAGCACAAAAGCATTCTGGACTCGGTCACGGAGAAACTGGCGAACCTGAAGAAGGAGTTGGGACCACGGGACCAAGTCAAGATCAACGAATATGCGGAGGCGATTCGCGACGTGGAGCGCCGCATTCAGAAGGCCGAGGAACAGCGCGACGTCGAGCTGCCGGCGATGGGACAGCCACAGGGCGCGCCGCCGGTGTTTGAAGATCACCTGGCGCTGATGTTGGACTTGCAGGTTCTTGCGTTTCAGTCCGATCTCACGCGCGTGATCTCATTCATGATCGGCAAGGAACAGAGCGCTCGCCCATACCCGCAGATTGGCGTCCCGGAGGCGCACCACCCGCTGTCGCACCACAACAATATTCCAGAGTTGATCGCGCAGATGTCCAAGATCAACCGCTATCACACCCAATTGTTCTCGCAGTATCTGGCGAAACTCCGCGCAACGCCGGACGGTGACGGCTCGCTGCTGGACCACATGACGATCCTGTATGGCTCGGGCATTTCCAACAGCACGCGGCACTCGGGCGATAACTTGCCGTTGCTGCTGGTGGGCGGCGGAGCGGGACGGCTGCAGGGTGGCCGCCACGTCACCTATGCCGGCAACCCTCCCATGGCAAACCTGCTGGTGACGCTGATGGACAAGCTAGGCGTGCCGGTGGAGCGCATCGGCGGCAGCACCGGCAAGCTCCCGCTCGATACGCTGTCTGGGGTGTAGACAAAGTGCGTTGGCGACTGCTGATCCCGATAGCGCTTGCCGCAGCCCTTATGGCCGCGGATGGCGACGGCTCGACTCCGCTTCATTGGGCCAGCTATCGCGACGATCTGGAAAGCGCCGAACGGCTGATTCGCGCCGGCGCGAATGTGAACGCGGCGAACGATCTCGGCGCCACGCCGCTTTGGGCTGCGAGCCAGAACGGGAGTGCGGCGATGGTCCGGCGACTCCTGGAAGCCGGGGCGAACCCGAACGCCGCGCTCCTGCTTGGTGAGACGCCGGTAATGGTGGCCGCCCGTTCGGGGTATCCGGAGATCGTCGAACAGCTTGTCGCAAAAGGCGCGAACGTGAACGCGCGCGCCGCGCGGGGCCAGACGGCCCTCATGTGGGCTGTCGCGCAGAAGCACCCCGATGTAGTGAAAGTGCTGCTTGCGCAGGGTGCGGACGTGCATGCCCGCTCGGAAGTCTGGAGCGACATGATGGCTGTGCCGCCGCACGGATATCCGGGATATAACCGGATGATCCCGCACGGGGGCAATACCGCCCTGCTGTTTGCGGCGCGCGTGGGCGATTTGCCGTCGGCGCGGCTCCTGGTAGCCGCGGGCGCCAACGTGAACGACGCAGACGCGTGGGGCGTCACCGCAACCGTTCTTGCGGCTCACTCCGGTTATCGGGAGCTGATGGAGTTTCTCCTCGAAAAAGGCGCAGATCCCAACTTGGCTGCGGCTGGTTTTGCCGCACTCCACGGGGCGATCATGCGGCGGGATGAAAAGATGGTGAGCGCTCTCCTCTCGCATGGCGCAGATCCGAACACTCCCCTTCGCACCTGGACACCTACCCGCCGTTCGTCGAAGGACTTCCATTTCGCGCCGGCATTGGTTGGCGCGACGCCGTTCTGGCTAGCCGCCCGTTTCACTCAGCCCAGCGCCATGCGCCTGCTGGTGAAGCATGGCGCCGATCCGCTGCTCGTGCACCATTCCGATTACGTGGTGGCAGAAGGTTTCGAGCACCGGACAGATTCGACAACGGCGCTGATGGCGGCCGTGGGGATGGGCACCGGTACGGCATGGGTTCAGCCCGCCCCCGCGGAGCGCGAAGCTCTGACCCTCGAAACCGTTAAGGTGGCGGTGGAGCTTGGCGTAGATGTTAATGCCAAAAATACGGGCGGCCGCACGGCGCTCGACGCAGCCAAGGCCCTGCGCTACGATAGCGTGGTTAAATTTCTGATGGCGAGGGGCGCCAGATCTGGCAGCTCCTAACGCTTGCCCGCGATCAGCCGGCGAATCTCCTCAACCCCGTAGTCCACCTTCATATCGAAAACCCGCTTCCCTAGCTCCGCTGAAGACTTTCGTGGATCGCCGACGATGCCATTATCGGGGCTTCCAGTCACTAGGCGGTCTTTGCGGACGTATTCGTCGCCGCCGAGGTACATCAACTGGGATGTATCGGGAATGCTGGCGTGGGTTCCTACCGGGAGTTGGTGCTGCTTCAGCCAGGCGTTGAAGTCCTCACGGGCCTTTTTGTAGACCGAGCCGCAGAAGTACACATGTACACCTTGCGGGGCGTAGCGGGTATCGAGCGTGCGGGCCAGGGTGGCGAGTTCCTGTTGGCCTCCGCCATGGTCGCCCATGAGCACTATATTCCGGAAACCGTTGGTGACCATGCTGGCGACCACCACTTCGTTCACCTTGGTGTAAAGATCGGGCGAGAGATCGACGGAGCCCGGCGTCTTGGGGTTGAGGTGGGAGCCAGCCGGCGAGAAAGGCAGTACGGGAGCTACCAAGGCATTGCCAAGACGGCGGGCGATGGCCTCGGCGGTCCGGCGCGCCATGAACGTATGGCCGCCCAGCACTGCCTGAGGGCCCCGCTGCTCGGTACCGCCATTGAAGATCAGCACCGTGGTCTTGCCCTGCTTGTGGATAGCGTCGTGGATTTCCGCATGAGTCATTCGTTCGATCTCTACCTGGCTGGCGCTTTGTGCCATGCACAGGGAGAAAGTCAGAAACGGGAAAGAAATGGCTAGCTTCATAGTCGCTCCCGGCGATCATACTACCGCTAGAAGGCAAGGCGGAGGCCTAACTGGATCTGGCGAGGCGTGTTTCCCTGCGAGTTGATCACCCCAAATGTCGGCGCTCCGAAAGCGGTTCCCGGCGCACCGAAGATCGGCGTGTTGGTAAAGTTGAACGCTTCCGCCCGAACCTGCAAAATAATGCCGCGCTCGTGCAGACGGAAATTCTTGAACAGCGAGAGATCGAGGTTGCTGTTGCGGGGCTGGCGCACATCCGGAAGAGTCCGCCCGGTGTTGCCGTGGGTGAATGGCGCCGGCTGGCTGAAGACGGACTTGGTGAAATACTCCGCCAGCCGGTCGGCGATGGGCCCGCTCCGGGCAGCGCTGCCGCCGGTGTTGTTGGGACGCTGGGTGCCATTTACCGGCGCTCCGGCGCCAATGAGCTGACCGAGCGAGTTCGATGTATTGACGCTGTTCAGAAGCACCAGCGGGATGCCGGAAGAGAAAGTGGCGATTCCGTTGACCTGCCAACCTCCGACAACGGCGTCCATTGCACGGTTCATCTGGCCGCCCAAGGCTCTCCCTTTTCCGACCGGAAACTCGAAGGTGCCGCTCAACACCAGGCGATGCGCGACATCGTATGTCGCCAGCCCCCGTTCCGCGCCGCGATCATGCCAGTTCTGAATGTAGGCGTATGGCGGCGTCAGCCCCGTTCCAGACGTGGAAACGTCGTCGATCAACTTGGACCACGTGTATGCCCCAAGGAAGGAAAGGCCGTTCCGGAAGCGCCTGTCCACGCGAACCTGCATGGAGTGATAGACAGAGCTGCCGATCGAAGCTTTTTCCAGCGCGATGATGTTGAATTGGGGATAGGGCCGCAGCAACTGCGCGCGCTGTACTGTAGGACGGCTCAGCGGCGACGCCGGATCCGTGATCGCGCCGAAGAACGGATTGGGGACCAGCGTCAGCAGGGAGTTCCCCTGCAACAGCGTCTCCGGAGTGAGCTGATTCAAGGCTCCGAAAACCGAAGGGAGGCTGCTGCCCTTGGATCCCGAATAACCCACCTCGAGCAGCATTCCCGAGACCAGCTCCTTCTGAATATTGAAGTTCCACTGCTGCACATAAGGCGTGCGGTCGTAGAGATTGGGCGATTGGAAATCGAGGCCTCCAAAGGAGCTCAGCCCCTTGGCACTGCCCGGCGGCAGCGCGAAGCCTTGCGGAAATGGATTGGAGAAGCGGTCGGCCGGGGTAAGGCCCCCGTCGAGCGAACCTACATATGGAGTGCGCGAGGCGAATCCCGCATTGCCCCCGCCGCCCAGGGTTCCCGCCGCCGTGACGCTGGATGCCGAGAAGAACATGGCATACCCGCCGCGCAACACCATCTCGCCGGGAACCCTCCAGGCGAAGCCAAAGCGAGGCCCAAAATTGTTCCGATCGGTATAGAACTGCTTCGGCCGGTCGACGCCCACGAATTCCAGCCCGCCTTTCAGCCGCTCAAAGCCGGGGCTCGGAACCGAGAGGGGACTGTCCACTTCCGGATTGAATACGCTGAGGCGGTTGTACCGCTCGCTACGTGGAATCTCAATCTCATAGCGCAAGCCCAAATTCAAAGTTAAAGTCTTGGTGACCTTGATGTCGTCTTGAACGAACAAGCCGTAGTACGGGCTCTGCGTCGAAATGTGGGTATCGTGCGTGGCCGAGCCGCTGGCAGCCGAGCCCAGCAGCAGGGATGCGATCGCGTGCCCTCCGGTCGGCGTGCCGCGCGTCGGATCCGGTCCCTGGGTGAACCCTTGATTGAAGAGAAACTGGCCGGCGGGAAAATTCCCCTGGAAGAAGTTCGTGCGGTTGATACGCGCCTGCACGCCAAACTTGATCGATTGCCTGCTCTGGAGGTACGAAAAATTCTGCTGGAAGGTATGGCTTTCCAGGCTGAATCGCGAGTTGAACGATTCGCCGATCGCGCCGAATCCAGTAACCGTCACAGCCGGGAAACCGCGAGCGTCGCTGATGGCCGCCAGTTCCTGCGGCAGACCCAGTTCGCGGTTGATATCCACTCCGAACGAGTGCGACTGGCGATTGGTGAACAGGCGGGCGTATCCGTAGGTAGTCTCGGCCAGAAGGTTGGGCTTCATCGCGAACGAGTAGTTGATGGCGGCGCTGTGTCCCGGACGCGGGACGGCGCGTGCCCCTGGCTGGCCGATGGTGCCATAGAAGTTCGGATTCACCTGGCGGTAGTCGCGATAGCTCACACGCCCGTAGATGTTCTGGCGGGGCGATATGACGTGGTCAACCCGCGCATCGAAATTATCGTCGTCCGTCGCGCCGGCAGCGGCGGCGATGAAGTTATTCAGATTGGCAGGCCCCTGGCCAGACGTGTTGGGCCGAGGGTAGAAGGTGAGCAGCTTGGCAGCCACCGGATCGATTCGATCCGACGGCAGACGATTGCCCGGAAACGGGCCGCGTACAAAAGCGCCCGCCGCATCCCGTGTTGTCGTAAGAGGGTCGTAGAGAACCACCGGCTGCCCGGCGGCATTCAGCGTTCGCGAGAAATCGCCGCCAATCTGCGCTCCATCTGGAATGGTGGCAGCGGAAGTTCGCTGCGAGCGCTCCCGCAAGCCTTCGTAGCCGCCAAAGAAAAAGGTCCGGTTGCGTCCGTTGTATGCCTTAGGTATGAAGACTGGACCGCCAAACGTAAAGCCGAACTGGTTCCTCTGGAATGTCCCCAGCTCTTGGCCGGCGCGGTTTAAAAACCAGTCATTGGAATCCAGTGTGCTGTTACGCAAAAACTCGTACACGCTGCCGTGAAAATCGTTGCTGCCGGACTTGAGAACCACGTTGATCACACCGCCCGTCGTCCGTCCAAACTCGGCCGAGAAGGAGCTGGTCTGCACCTTGAACTCCTGCACTCGCTCCACGGAGGGCAGAGTTGCGGTGGCAAAGGTTCCCGGGCTGTTCTCCGGCACGGTGGAGGGAGCGCCGTCCTGAAGAATCTCGGTGGCCCCGCCGCGGCTCCCGTTTACACTCAGATTGGCAAGCTGTAGAGGGTTATCGCTGAAGTTCGGTCCTGGCACTACGCCTGCGGTAAGGCCCGCTAAACCGATGGGATTGCGTCCGTTCAGCGGGAGGTCGATAATCTGCCGCGTGCCGATCACCTGGCCCAGTTCACCGCGCTCGGTCTGGAGCAGCGGAGCGGCGCCGGTTACCTCGACGGTTTCGCTAACCGAGCCAAGCTCGAGCGTCAGGGTGAGGGTCACGGACTCTGCTACGTTGACTGTGACATTCGGTCGGGAGATTCTTTTGAAACCCTGCGATTCCGCGGAGACCGTATAGCGGCTCGGCTTTACGGAAACGAACCTGGCGAAACCATCGCCGCCCGCCACCTGACTCGCGGCCACGCCAGTCGCTTCGTCCGTGATGGTGACCGCAGCCGCGGCAATGGCCGCCCCGGAAGGATCTTGAATGTTGACAACGACAAGGCCGGTTGAAGTCTGCGACGGCAGGTTGGGAACTGATATCGATAGCACTGCCGTAAGAAGAACAAGGGACGGGTTGAACTTTCCTGACATGACGCCCCCAAATAGCGATTTACCGACGAGCAGATTCTATAGGGGGACCGGGTCGATGTCAAGGAAGCGAATTGGGTGTCGCTAGCATGTGAATTGTCCGGTCCAATTAGCACGTGAGTTGTCCGGTTT
>JBBDWK010000106.1:0-64134 GCA_040902885.1 Bryobacteraceae bacterium
CCGAGTACCTCTGGTATCAGGGATTTAACCCCTTGGAGGGGTTAGGAACTTCGGACTAGATTGGCTACGCTGGGTATCGTAGGTCTTTCATGAACGCGATTTCACAGTTGCGCTTCGATTCGCTAGCCGGATACTCGCGAAGCCCCACGATGGCCCTCGTCGCGCGGGAATTGGCGTGGTATGAGGAAGCAAACGAGAAACTCCTGGGGCTGGTTGCTCTTGACTTGCCGGACCAGGACTATGTCAGCTACGTCCTAGGGCGCGATGCCAAAGGCCGGTTCCGGGCGGTTTGGCTTGAATGCTCGATAGAAACTCAAGAAGCGGCAACGGAACTCCTGGAAAGAAAACTGGCGGAATTCGCGCAGGCGCCGCCGGAAGAGGGTTCCATCAGGGTGACGAGGTCGGACGGCCCGTCGATTTCTTTATTCCCGTGGTAACGGAAGAACGGCAGCACAAGGTATTTTCGACGCTGATCTCGGCGCGGGGATACTCTCCAGCACGCGCCCTGATTGGGGAGATGATGCACTACTTCGAGGATGTTGATGGTAACTTCATCCAGCAATTCCAATCTGACGGCTTCGACGCCCGGATTTGGGAACTCTATCTGTACGCGCTCCTCAACGAACTCGGCTATGGCCTTGACCGCGCTCATGCAGCGCCAGACTTCCATTGCCAAGGACTACTCGGGGATTTCTTCATTGAAGCAACCACCATCAATCCATCCGGCGTGGTGCCCGACGTGGACGGCTCCAATCGGCAAGCCTATTTTGAGCACTACGTTGCCATGAAGTACGGCAGCGCTCTGTTCTCGAAGCTGAGGAGAAGATACTGGGAACGGCCCCGTGTCGCCAGGCATCCATTTGTACTTGCGATTCAAGATTTTCACGCGCCGCACGCGATGGCGTGGAGCAACTCGGCGCTCGTCGAGTACCTTTACGCTATTCGACAAGTTGAACGCGTCAATGCCGAGGGCAACAGCGAGGTCATGAGCGAACAGGTCACGGAATACAGATGGGGAGATAAGCCGCCGATTCCAGCCGGATTCTTCCTCCTGCCGGACAGCGAGAACATCAGCGCCGTGCTTGCCAATCCCAGCGGGACGCTGCCAAAGTTCAATCGTATGGGCTTCCTGGCGGGTTTCGGCGACCGTGACATCAAGATGGTGCGTGGCGGATATTGCTACAAGGGTTCATTGATCCCCGAGACATTCTCCGCAGAAATCCACGCGCCCGAGTACACCGAGACCTGGTGCGAAGGGCTGTCGGTCTATCACAACCCCCATGCGAGGGCACCGTTACCGCCCGAGTCGTTTCCATGCGCCGCACATCACACGAGCCGCAGTGGCCGCATCCTCAGCCGGCAGCCGGCATTCCATCCGATAGGATCGACAACACACATCATTGTTCCGACGTGACCAAGCACGGGCGTGCCCCGGTGGCCTCGTTCACAGCCCCTTTAAGTCTGGATGACAACAGTGAGATCGGCCCCTGAATCCGGCGACGCGACCGCGAGGATATCGAACGCCAAGTCGTCGCCTTCGTTCATCGTGGGCGTCGGCCAGATGGCCGGACGGATGCTCTCGCCGAGCAGGTGGTCCCCCGTCACAATCGCGTCGAAGGTCTGGTTGTCCGGATCGACGGCGAGCACCTGCACGTATTCCTCATTCGCGCCGCCGAGGTCGATGTGGACGAACCGCCCAACCTCCAGACCAAGACGGTTCGCGCCGTAGGAGGCTGTCGAGACGGTCTGCGGCGTGGGACTGCCGGTGACCGCTTGGAAGAGAATGATGCCGTAGTCTGCGTATGGCAGACGGCGCGTAGCGGGCAGGCCGTAGCCTTCGTTGTTCACCAGGAAGTCATAGGTGTTCTTGTAGGCGGTGGGCAGCGACTGAGCGATGCCCATGTACTCAAGCGGCTCCCAGGTCGCGCCGCCGTCGCGGCTGATCTTGACCAGGTACGCCGACTGGCCGTCGGTGGTGCCCTGCTGGAGGTAGGCGTAAATGCAGCGGACGGAGGCAGCATCCTGCACCTTCATCGGGCTGGCCACGGTGTCTTGCACCGCCAGCGCGCCGGGAATCTGGAACGTGTAAGCGCCGCCGTTGCAGGTTCGGTCGCCAGGCATGAAGGGTTCGCTGTGGTGCGAAACCGGAAAGACCGTGAACGGCCCGAAGCCGAAGTGGTTTGCCACACCCACGAGCGCACGACCACGCAGGCCGAGGGGAGCTTGGCTTCGACGCGCGCCGGAAGGCCGGGCGTCCGGAAGAAGCCTCTCTTCACTGAGAAAGTGAACGTCTTCTGATCGAGCTTGTAGAAACGGATGCCAGCGAGATGCGCGCACCGCAGGGTGCCGAACGTGGCTTGTCCTGATGGCACGCCGGGATACTCCCGCTGGAACTGGAAGTTTCCGGACGGGACGATATCGCCTTCGTTCCCCGGTCCCACGATCTAAGCGCACTCGAACGAGCGCCGCCCGCTGTTGTCCGGGTCCTTCGCCTCGTCGTTGAACACCACGAAGTCGCCCACCTTGAACTCGCGCGTGGTGTCAGGATTCACCGTACAGGCGACCGTCGCCGGATCGGTGGCCTTGGCGAGCGCGGCGTCCAGGCCGGCCCAAAGATCCGCGGCCAGTTCATCCACGTAATAAAGCGCCATGGCGACCTGCTGCGCGCCCACGATGTTGCTGTTGCCCGAGGCGTCGGGCAGCACCTCCATATTGTCGACGGCGAAGGTGCCGTAGTCGGAGAGCTTAGGCGTTCCGGTCACGACCCCTGGAACGCCGGTATCGATCAGAATCTCTTCCGGCACATCGTCAGGAGTCACGTCGGCGGGCTTCGGGCCGGTGACGAGGTCGTACATCGAGTCCGTGGTCATGCGGCCCTGAAGGTCGATGCTGTAGTCGTTGTTCAGGCGCCAGCCCGTAACCCGGAACTCTCCCGCGCCGCCCGGCATGTCCGGATGCGTCATCGAGCAGACCATCCCCGGCTCCGTGTTAAGCGCGAGGACCGTGGTCCGGAACTGAACGCTCCTCGCCGCCTTCCATTCCGCCGCCGTGATGCCGCCCAACTCCTCGCGGAGGCGGATGGCGATGATCCGGCCAGCCTGCGACTTCGAGAACGTCCCGGCGAGGTTGACGCTCGATTTGAGGAACTGCGGTCCCGCGCCGCCCGCCAGCAGGAGCGCGTGGTCAACGTCGTAGACGGCCACGCTGTTCGCGACGAACTCGAAATCCTCGTCCGCGAAGTGCGCGGTGATGTGGTTGAACGACGGCTTGAGCGGCGCGAGCTTCAGGCTGCGGAAGAGGATGTTCCCTTCGGTGAAAGCCTCGACTGCCGAGGAGTTCACACGCACGCCAACCTTGAGCTTCCCGAAGGAGAACGTATAGAAGCCCAGGCAGTTGATGAGCACCTCCTGAATCCAGTCACGGAGCGGCTTCTCCTCCTGGACCGTGCCCCGGAACTTCAACTGCGTCTCAGTGCCGGTGCCAACGAGCTTCGTCACCTGCTGATCGCAGATCGCGGCTGCATCAATGGCGGCTTGGACATCGAAGAACGTCTCCGCGAGGTCCAACTGCTGAGTGGTCGCGCCCGAGCCAAGGCGCAAGCCGCGCGCCCGGAACAGCATGTTGATTGCGATCCAGACGGGGTTGGTGAGCGGCGGGCCGTACACGCGCACACCCGGCGAGGTCCAGACCCAGCCCTTCATCCCGCTCTGGACGATGGCTTCCATCTGGTGCTCGCCGGGTTTGGACAACTGGAGTCCCTTCGCATCGCCGCGCCGGAGCACGAGGAACGCAGTCCCGGCTGCGAAGTTGTCCTTATAGGTGGAGTTGCCGGAGAAGACTTTGCGCCAGTCGCCGCCGGTCTGGTCTCCGGACTGGTCGAGCGAGAACCAGTCCTGCGTTCCGGCGGGATCATCGCCCGGCACCGCGCGAAGCCCAAAGGTGCCTGGGTAGCCGTGGTGAAACTGGCCGTCGAGTTTATGGCCTGTGCCGAACGTCACCGGGCCTTCGCAGACGACGCCCATCGCTTCATAGAAATCGCTTTCGTCACGGCCCGCCGCAACTTTGCAGTTCACCGGCATGTCAGTGTCGGTGTACGCTTCCGGCAGCACTTGGTCGTAAATGGAGTCCGCGACCATCGAGACGCTCGTGATCATAGAGCGCCCGAAGCCCCATGTCCCGGTCGAGTTGTCCTTGATGCGAACGCCCTGCGGTTCGGCGAGGATCGCACCGTAATACCGCTTCATGCCGTGCGCCAGGCATCCGTTCGGCGTTTCGTATCCCTTGTCGCACTTCGAGGCGTCGGCGTCCGGGAAGTGAATCAGGTCGAGAGCGCCAGCGGTCGAGTACGGGCAGGGACCGGAATTGAAATGCTTCCAGCACGTCCGCGAAATCTTGCGCGTTGGGTACGGCAGGTTCAGCTCGTAGAGTCCGTCCGCAGCGGTGACCTTGAACTCTGGACTGGCGTCGAGCGACCAGTTGACGATATCGCCCTTCCAGAGGTCGAGCTTAATGCCTTGCCCGACGTGGAACAGGGAGAACTCGATGGACGCGCGGTACAGGTCCACATCGTTCGCGAGGTCGCGCATGACGCGATCCGCGTTCCCGAACGTGAACGAGGCGTCGTCGGATTCGCCGCCCATGCCTTGCTGGATGCCGTCGAACTCCAAGAGCCGCGCCTGGTACAACTGCCCGCCGATGGTGCAACGCCGGTCGGACACGTAGATCGCGGGGTACCCGCTCTGGAGAGGCTGGATCTTGACCAGCGGGACGATCCGCTGGACCTGCGACAACAGCGCGTCCTTCAGCGCCTGCGTCGGGAAGCGTGTGACCGTGGAATTGAGCGTGTAAGTGGGAGGCGTCGCTGGGATCTCGATGAGCGTCAAGCCGACGGTGCAGATGTGGTCGGCGACCATCTCCCACGACAGCGGCTCGTTGGTGAAACGGCAGGTGTAGGCGGACGTCCCGACGCCGTCATCGTTGGGTGCGTTGTAGGTGAACGCGCCGTAGGCGCCGTACTTCGACTCGAAGAAGTTCCGGAGCGCGATCCGGTCGGAGTCGCGTAGCGAGGCACGGCGCACCGTGAACCGCTTCGCGCCGTTGCCCAGCAGGAAGCGCTGTTCAATCTTCGCGTTTCCGCTGCCGAACTGATGGATCGCCACGTCTGGACGCCAGGCGCGACCGTGCTGATAATCCGGCACGATGGGGAACACGCCACTCGGCGCGATCTCTGGGACCTGGATGTTTCCGATGGTGTCAGGCATTGCTCAACGCACGCTTCGGTGGAACTCAGGTGGGCGCAGTCGTTCTGCGTCAGGCCAGTTCGATCAGTTCGAGATTCGCGTCCGACCGGCCCGGCCCGGACGCCTGATTCCATTCGCCGTCGAACCGGACGGTGTACCTACCGGTCGTGGCCACGCCGGTCGGGTCCGATGAGAACTTCGGGCTGGTTTCGTATGGATCGTAGAAATAAAACGGTTCAGTCGGCCCGCCCCGCGCCTCGTAGAAATCGCGGAGCGCCTGTAACGGCAAGGGCAGCAAACGCTTCGCCAGCCGCCACCGCTTCCTGCTGTTGTTCACCGGGACCGAGCGCTGCGACTCTCCGTTCCGGTACACGTTCTCGATAACCGGGTATTCCTGCGACCGCGCAAACGCGCGAGACAGGCTTTGCGGCAGCACGGTTGCCGGTGTGGCGTTCTGGATTGAGCCAGGCATAGGTCAAGCATTGACAGAGGCGGTCCCATTATGGGACCATTCAAACGGCCCTCATGCACGTCGTGAGTCACAAGGCGATCCGGATCTTCTGCGAGGAGCACCCCCATGCGCGCAACGCCATGGACCACTGGTACAGAGTCGCCAAACGAGCGACTTGGGCCAGTTTCGCGGAGGTGAAACAATCGTTCAATACGGCTGACTTCGTTACGCCGTACGTGGTCTTCGACATCGGAGGCAATAAGTACCGGCTCATCGCGGAGATCAACTTCAGCCGGATGGTGCTGTTCATCCGCGGCATCATGACGCACAAGGACTACGTGAAAGGAGCGTGGAAATCATGAGCGTTACGCTGACGGTCGACCGAAAGAAGTACGCCCGGTTGGCGAATCGCATTGTGGTCAAGGCCATCGAGACGGAGGAAGAGCACGATCGCATGATTGCCTCGGTGGAACACTTGATGGACAAAGGCGAGGACCGCTTGTCACCGGAGGAGTCGGCACTATTGGAAACCATGGCAATCCTGGTCCAGGCTTACGATGATCGCCACCATCCTCTGCCTCCAGTTACCCCTAACGAGATGCTCGCGTACATGATGGAGACGAGCGGACGAACGGCCAAGGACCTGCTGCCTGTGTTTGGTACGCGCGGGCGAGTTTCGGAGATCCTGCGCGGTAAGCGTTCCATCAGCAAGGAACAGGCAAAGAAGCTCGCATCGGTTTTCAAGGTCTCGGTCGATCTCTTCATCTAACTCGTCAACAAGCCGGGACTCATCTGGAGCGTGGCCATCTGCCGCCGCCCGGAATTGGAGCGCGCGGCACTCATGGTTGCGCCCTGAACCGCTCGCGGATTGTCCGCGATGGCCTGCACCGCCTCGCCGCGCAGCAGAGCCGTGGTCGCCGGCCCATCCAACTGGATCACGACCCCGCCAGCACCGGACGCTACGCCGCCGCCGATCCGGTCGAGCGTCGGCAGGCCTCCCAGACCGGGGAGAGCGGTCCCGTTCGCGTACCCGGCAGACTGGAAGAGCGAGCCTCCGGACTGCACCAGATCGAGCGGACGCGCGGTGCCAGGCATGCCGGTCGGCTTCTGGCCGGTGCTCATGGCGTACAACTCGACGAGGTCCCGGATCTGCTGGCCCCTGATCGCCACGTCCAGGTTGCCGCCGAAGCCCTGCTTCGCGATATCGACGATCTGCTTCAGGAGACCCTTGTCGGAGATATCGACGCCGTAGGTCGCCTTGATCTTCTCGCGGGCCTTCTCCTGCGCGCCTTTCACGAACAGGCGCACGATCCCGGCAGCGAACCCGATCCCCGCACCAATGGCCGCGCCCAGTGGACCACCATATTTGAACCCGATCAGCGCGCCGCCAGCCGTCGTCTCGCCGACGCCAAGCCAGCCGCCGCGCCGCAGCCCATCGAGCGCCAGCAGAGCGCCTCCCATCAGCGCCGCGTTCGACTTGCCGATGGAAGAGAGTTTCTGGCCCAGCGTCGCCGCCTGCCAGGTGGTCGCCACGCCTGGAGCCAACTGGACGCTGCCGCCAATCCCGAGAAAGGATTTCAGGTTCGCCAGAGAGCCAGCCAAACCTGCCTTCGAAAACAACCCGCCGGTTCCCGCTGCACTCGCCACGCCACCGACACCGCCACTTCCGCCGCCGGTGGGAATAAACGGAGGCGTGCCCCATCCGCCAGCAGCGCCGCCGGGAATCGGTCCGCCCCCGCTCGCGCCGAATACGGGGATCGCGCCGACGCCCAGTATCCCGCCGATGCCGCTCAGTACCCCACCGCCGCCCGATCCTCCGGACGCGAAAGATACCTTCTGGCCGGTGAACAACTGCATCAGCAGCGCCGCCACGCGCGAGGAAACCACGTCCTTGATCGCAGTCAACAACGCTGTCTTAAAGGAGTTCCCGATGGCCGACCAGATGGACTGCGACTTCGTGAGGAGCGCGTCGAAGACGCCTTCGGCCTGCCGCTTGAAGGAATCGAAGACCTGCCGGTTGTGATCGCGGATCATCCCTGCCGTCCGGTTCGCGGCGTTCTGGCGCGCGGCGTCGATGGCTGCGTCGGTACCCTCCTGGTTGGCCTGCCGAATATCCTCGCGCTGCTGACTCAGTTCCCCGATCCGCGCCTTGATTTCGTCGGCGCGATACCCGAGCCGCTTCAGGTTCGCCTCTTCCTCCAGCACCATGCGCGAGGTTTCGAGATCGAACAGGCGCATCTTGATCTCGTGGACGCGCTCCAGGTAGTCCACTTCGATTGCAGCCTTCCGCTGTTCGACGGCGACCTTCTGTTCAAGAGTCTGGGCGTCGACCGCCTCGACAGCACGGAGGCGCGTGTCGCGGTCGATTCCCGCGCGCTGTTCCTCGACACCCAGCAACCGTTCGAGGTGTTCGAAGTTCCGCCGCGCGATTTCCTCGTTGTACTGAAGCCTTCGTTGGAATAGCTCAGTCTCGAACTCCAATCGTTTCCTGGCCGCTTCCTCTTCGTCTTTCAAGTACTCGGCAATATGCTCACGATTATCTTTGAGCAGCTTCTCTTTGAATGTTGCCCACCGGTTCGACAACTGATCGAGCACGTTCTGCCACGCCTTGCCCGTCAACGCAATCCGCTGCTCGACTCCCCTGTCGTCGGTGAACGTCGTCCACTTCTGGATCTGTGCGTTCATCTCGGCGATCTCGCGAGCGAAGCCCGCTTGACCCCTGACGCCAGCCTCGATAGCGGCCTGTCGCGACTCCCTTTCCACCTCGGCCTGACGCTTGCGGATCTCGGCGGCGCGCTTCAGCGCCTCAAGGTCCGGCTCTTTGTCGGCCTTGCCTCCCTGCGAAATGGTGAACTTCGGACCGCCGAAATCAAAGGGTTGCTCACCTGGAAACAGTTGCTTTCCGGTAATGAGTTCCCGGATTTGGTCGTCCGTCATCCCCTGCTTGCGCAGTTCCTCGACACTCGTCTTGCCACTCGCAAGCTGCTTGCGGAGGGCCTGCTGCTGCATCTCGTCGAACCGGGCCTGGAGTTGCTCCTGTGTGTTCTTGAAGTTGTTGTAGATGATCGCGCCAGCGGCGACGACACCAGTGGCTAGTAGCGCATAGGGGTTCAAGCTGGCGAGCCTCAGCGCCGCGATGGATTTCGCGAGCGCCATGATCTTTTCGGCGAGCGCGTAAGATGCAAGGATGCCCGAGACCCACAGTGCTATCTCGCCAAACTTTGTGAGGCCGTCGGTATTGTCCTTGAGCCAGCCGACCAGGCCGCGCAGATTGACGATCATCCCCTTGAGGTCCTCTTGGAATTTGGCCCCGATGTCTTCTCGAACGTTATTGAACTCGCGCCGCAGCGCGCCCAGTTGGCCTTCGACCGTCTGCGACGCGGCCGCGTGCGCACCCTGAATCTTCGCGCCCTCGCGCATTACCGCGTTGTAGCGGATCTGCTTCTCCTCGGTCTCCGTCAATGCGCGGCCCAGTTGAAGCTCAGCAATCTGGGTTTTCTTCTGGAAATCGACGAACAGGCCCAGGGTCCTCAGGCCGCGCGACGCACCCGACTCGATGGCGAGGACAATGCCCTCCATCGCCTCGCCCGCCGACACGTTTTGCACCGCCGCCGCGTCCTTGGCGAGTTTGGCGAGACCCTCGGCCTTCGAGAGGTCCATGTCGGCGACGATGAGGCGCTGAACGGCATGCGCAGCCTCGGTGAACTCGAAGCCGATCTCTTCGATTGCGGCCACCTGCTTCGACGCTGCGGCTGCACCCACGCCATGCGCGGTCGCGAGCGCCTTGAGGGATGCCTCGGCCTTGGCATTCTCAGCCGCCATCATCACGGAACCAACGGTGAACTCCTTTCCCCAGGCACGGGCACTCTTGATGGCGTCGGCGAACAAGCTTCCCGCCGTCGCGCCTTTCACCATGGCTGCCGTCATGCCGTCGATTCCCTGCGTGGCACCTTTCGCGCTTTTGGTGGCGGACGCCTCCATGCTCGACAGACTGGCGTTGACGCTCTTGATGGACTGATTGGCTTTGTCCACCTCGACCGTGACGACCAGCTCGAGTTTGTTATCGGCCATGGGGATTCAACTGCTCGCGGTCCAGCTTTTCGCGTTCGTCTTCGAGGATCAACATCGCGTAGAACTCATCCGCGCGAATGTCATCGAGGCCGAGGTGTATGCCCAGCTTTAACGCGGCACGGAGGTCTAAAGCGCGCCGGATGAGGAGGCCGGCCTCCGACGATTGCGCCCCATCGAGCTGGTCGAGCGGACAGTGGTCACACCGGCTGCCGTCGTCGGGCGCGTCGGGGCAGAGCGTCGGGTCGCAGAGTTCATTTCTGCGCAGGGCCCAGTGGATCAGGAATCGCAGCGAGGGCTGCTCAGGCCACGGGCCGTCTAGGAGTTTGGGTCGTTTGGCTCCTGGAGTCCAGCGTCGAGCGCGTCGATAGCGGCCTTCACCGCGACGGCTTGGTGCATGATCGGCGCGTCTCCGGCGTAACCCTCGGTGGTCGTGATCAGCTTCTTGTAGAGCGCGCCAGCAGCCGCTAGATTGATGGTGAGTTCCTGGCGGTTGTAGGGGAGATCGAGCACTCGGGCGAAGCCACGGCGGTACTCGGTGATGTCCTTCGCCGAGGCCATCTTCAGCAGGTGCGTCACAGTCCCGCCAAGCACGCGCAGCGTCACGCGGAAGGCGTCTCCGGCCTGCACCACGTCGTCCACTTCGGCTTGGCTCAACTGCTCAATGATTCGGCTGGCTTCGAAGGCATCCACCTCGGGCGCGTCTTCTTCGTGTGCGTGAATCTTGGCGAGCAGCGCGCCGTCGGCATCTTCGCCGTTGGCGATAATCGTCTCGGAGACACCACGGCCCAACTGCTTAATGATCACCTTGCGCCGCCGCTGGCGCTCGGTCCATTCCTCGTCGGAGGGAAAGCGAACCCGGATGGTTTTCACACCCGCCGAGGTCCGCAACTGCAGCGCAATCGGGCGCGCCGCGTCAAATACGGGAATAGTCTGTTCCATTGTTTTCTCCTATTGACCGATGTTGTCTACGTTGCACTTCGCCACCGCCGAAACGATCCCGTTCGAGGAGTCGTACATCGGCAGGCATTCGACGGCGACCGTCACTATTCCGTCTGTCTCCCCGACTTCGGCCATCGCGAACGAGACCTTCTGCCAGGTGATCTCCAGCGAGTTGTTCGCGTCGTAAGTAAGCAAGAGGACGGCGGTGCCGGTGGACTGATTCTTGAGCTTGGTTAGTTCCGTGGAGCCATTCTCGAAGCGGGCCACGAACTTCAGCATGCCCTGGCGATTGGCGAACTCCAGGCGGCCGCGGATAGCGCCGCTTGTCGCATCGCCCGGCGTCTGGAAGCCCGAGCCAGGGAAGAATCCACCATCCAGACGGACGTTGTTCTTCCACGATGTTTCCAGCGAGACGATGTTCTTGTTCGTGACGTAGTTGACACCGTTGATGGTGAGCGCGAGCGACGCCGACGGCAGGAGTTTCTCAAGTGTCGCCGCAGGCATCGTGATGCCAGACGGTTCTGTCGTCTTGCCCGCACCGACGAACTCGACGGTGAGCTTCGAGTTGGCGCGTCCCGGTCCGCTGCCAATGGAGATCGTCCAACCTTCGACGACGCAGCCGACGGCCATGCGGTCAACGACCACGCCCGCGCCGGGCCGGATCTGCTCAACGAAGGAGAAGTACGGCAGTTCGGCAGCGTCGCCGCTCGCCGGAATTAGCGGCGTGCACGTGTAGGTGAAGTTCGGAGTAGTGCCCGACTTCACCACCTTCCCGAGGCCATAGGCCATTGCCCAAGCCCCGATCTCCGAGCCGAGATACTTTTCGAGCGAGCCGTTAACGTCCCACGAGGTCTGGAACGATTGTGTCGGGAACTCGTGGCCCTTGCCGAACTCTTCGGCGTCGTTCTCAGTGTTGAGCTTTGGGTTGACGAGCGCGGCATTGAGCTTGCGCAACTGCCACATTTGCCCGCCGGTGTTGGCGGTGGCGATGTCGGTCTGCTTCTGTTTGCCGAAGCAAATCAGAACCTCTTGCAATCTAGTCGTGGACATGTTTTGTCACCTCTTCGCCGCGCTTCGGCGGTTCGCATTGCGTCCACCCGGCCAGCATGAGTGGCACCAGGATTTCGGGCGTCGCTTCTACCTCTTTCGGTTCGCCCAAACCGAAGGGCGGCTTCATATACACGCGGTCGCTATTCATCGCCGATCTCCGTGAACGTAATCGGAACCTCGAAGTAATCCAGGCCCTCCGCGTCGGTCTGCCGCTGAATCGACGGCAGGTCCATCGGATAGCAGGAGGGATGAACGGTGGCGTTTTCGAGCACGACGCCCGTCGCGGTCGGAATCCCCTTGGTGATCAACCGGAAGAGCCGGTAGTACGCGGTCCCTGCGCTCGCCTCTTCTTTGGCGCGCAGGAAGAGCGTGATCTGGTGCTTCCACACATCGACGCCACCGAACGAGCCGGGCTGCGTGCCCTGCCAGACGACCATGATCGACGGCGACGCCATCTGGTGCAGAGCGTGAGCGAGGCTCACGTTCTTCGGATACGAGTCGTGGTAGGCGTAGATGCGAGTCGCATCGTTGCCCACCTCGGTAACCAGGGCGGGCACATCGCGCAGCATCGTGACCAGGTTGTTGACGATCTCAGAAGCGTCGATCATAGTTGCTTACCGCCGAGGGACTTCTCCACTAAGAGCCGCGCCTTCGACTCCTGGAGAATGCGATTCATGGCGTCGAGCACGGCGTTCCTATTCCTCGGCGAGAACGTGATCCACGGCTCGATCTTGTTGGTGATCCACGCCTTGATCCGGTCCTTCCGGGTCGATGTGCTGGCTTTCGCTTTGTTCTCGCTCACCGTCCGCACCTGGAAGTTGCGAAGCATGTCGCCGGTGAGCATCAGGTTCCGGCGGTTGCCCTTCCCGATCTTGGTTTTCCAGATGGCGTATCGCTTGGTGAGGGGCTTCGCGGTCGAGTCGGTCGGACCCTGCGCCGCTGCCAAGCGATTTTTCACCGCCGCAACGCCGACGTTCCCGACCTTGAACATCTGGGTCTGTCGGAAGCTCAGCCGGTCCAGCCGGATTTGTTTTTTCTGATACACACGAACGGATGGCATGCTGGCCTAACCATGCTTCTTGAGTGAGAGCAAACCTGCGCCCGCAGGATCGATCTCGACATCGAACACGGTGTACGCCGTGCCGTTGACCGTAGCGAAGTCGCCTTTATCCGGCCGCGATGGGAAGGCGGCGAGATCGACGAACAAGCGAGCGTACACTCCGTCCTGGCGGCGCTCCTCCTCTGAATCCTTCTGCAAGATGCCGGTGATCGCAAACGGCGCACCAGCTCCCTGTTGGTAAGAGACTGAGGTCCCGAAGGTTTTGAGGCACGCCGCGTTGAGCGCGGAGAATGATGACATCACGCTTTCCGGGTGTACTCCAGCCACGCAGCATAAACGTAAGCGTCGTTGGAGGCGGTCGCATGCGCGCCGGGCTTGAGGCCGATGGTCAGGAACTTCGGATAGGCGCCTACATCGGTGCCGGCCAGCGCAACCGTGAGCTTCTGCAGCGCGGTACTGAGAGCAGCAGTGTCACCGCCCATGTTCGTGTCGCCCACGCCCTCCCACGCCGACACAGTGATGACCGGCGCATCCACCGAACCGGCTTTCATGGCTGCCAGGATGTTCACCACGATGGGCTGGGCATCGTCCAGATCCGGGGGATACGCGACCGGCGGCATCTGGATCTCGATCACCGAGGCAGAGGCCCAGGACAGACGCAACGACTTGTCCGTTGCGCCGTTAGTCCGTTCGAGGATGGGGTCCGTGTCCTTGGCCGCAGTGCCGCCATCTGTTGCGCCCTTCACGCCGATATCGTTGGAGGCGATGATTCGCGTCTCCGTGATCGGGAGTTGAATCACTCCCTTTTTCAAGTTCCCCGACGGCGAGATGTCAGAGATCGTCAAGACTTGCTTCGCCATTTTGCATCTCCTTTGCCGGCAGTACCGGCAGGTTTGGTTTTGACGGAAGAAACACTGGGTTGATCGACCATGGTGATCCTCCGCAGCTCATACAACTGCCGCAGCAGTCGCAGGTATGCGCGCGCCGCTCCCGGTTCCACCGGAGCGGGCGGCATCGCCTCCCCCGGTTTCATGGGGACACCGTTAAGCACCGGCAGGCGCGCGGTAACGAGAAATCGGGCTGAAGGGTCAAACTTCGGCAGTGATTTATAACCCATCGAGCAAGCTCCTCTATGCAATCGCGCTGGTGAAGAAGTATCCGAGTTCCGGAGCGATGAGCTTGGAGTCGAATGCCATCTCGATCTCGACAATGTCGCTGGCGATGATCTCCCAGCGGTACCGCTTGATTCGGTTGCCTTCGTTCCCAGCGCCGAGGTAGCCGGTCCAGGAGAAGGTATATGCAGCGGACGGCGTGAGCAGGCCGGGGCTGGGCGCGACGTTGCAGAGCAGTGCGCTCTTGGCACCGATGAACGAGTGCGCTGCGGTCTGACCTTCAGCCGCCGTGTTCTCGATGCTGCCCATCACGAGGATGCGGTCCAGTTCAAGAATCGCGGCCAGTGCCTCGCGGCTCACCGTGGCAGGGCGGCCCGCCGTCTGGCCGTACTTCACGCGGTCCACCAGATCCGGATGGTCGATGAGCTTCAACCACACAGGCTCCGACAGGACCAGCGTGTTGGCGGGATAGCCGGTAGCCTGCTTGATGGCCAGTTTGCCAGCACGAACATCCTCGATGGGGGTCGAAGCACCATCGTTCCACTGAAGGAACTGGCCCGCGCCGGGCGCGGCCGCGACGCCTGTCATGTCGGTGTTCCACTTGCCCGTTGTGAACAGGTTGGCCGCGAAGATCTTCTCGCGCCGGATCAGCGCCTGCTGCGAGAGGAACTCGACCGCATCGCGGTCCATGTTCAGGACCGCGTCGGCGTTCCCGCGCAACTGATCGGGAATCGGCTTGGCCTCGGCCCACACGTCGGCGAAGTAGGTCGGCGTGTTGTCGAGGCGGTAACCAACGCTGGCGGCCGGAGTGCCAGGTGCGCGGCGTTGCATTTGATCGCGGAAGAAATCTCCGCGATTGTAGACGTAGTAACGGTCGCTCTGCTTGGTCACCGGGATGACAGGGCAGACTTGCGCGGCCACGAATTCCGTCTGGTTCTGGAGATACGCGATGCTGATTTGGGTCAGCGGCGTATTGACGTGGACGTCACCGGGAGTCGGCGTATACATGGTTGTTCATTGCTCCTTTGTGGTTTTTTGCGGGCACAAAAAAAGCCCTGTGCCCGAAGGCCAGAGCTTCTTCAACTGCCCGGTTTTGAATTGCCCGCTTCTACCGCTGCAGAATCAGCAGTGCCGGGACGATGTCGCCCGCCGCGCCCGCTGCTGCGAGTGCCTTCGCGACGATCTTGCCCGAGGACTGGGTGATCACCTTCCCATTGCCATCCACTTCGAGCAGCGCGCCATTCGCGAAAGACGCGCCTGCCATCACTCGCGCGACTTGACCGGGGAAGGATGCCAGCCCGCAGGGACGACCCTGCGCACTGGGACCGAGTGCGATAACGCCATCCGACGCGAGGCCCGCGCCGGTCACCGCCACCTGCCCGCTGGCGTTGATCGTCCCGAACAGAAACTGCTTCGTGGACAGGTCGGCGCTAGCCGGGACCGAGATCGTTTGCAAATTGACTTCGAAAGCCATAATCGATTGCTCCTTTTTCGGTTGGATTGGCTCGCTTCTCTAGTTCGCCCGCACCTGGGAGGACTTCTCAGCGAGGTACTGCTGGTAAAGCTCGGGGTGGAGCTTCATCGCCTCCACGTACGCCTGTGCGAACGGGATGTTGCGGCTGGCGGCGAGTTGCTGCGCGGCGGCGTTCAACTGCGCTTCCGCACCGGTGGGGCTGCCCTGAACATGCGATTGCACCGCCGTTCGCTGCGACTCCTGGGCTTTGAGCGCAAGCAAGTGCTCGCGGACCTGCGCCACCGTCTTCTTGCTTGCGATCAATTCCGCGACCAGTTCGGGATGGCCGGAGAGAGTGCAGAGCACCGCGATCTCTTCATACTCCGCGCGCAACCTGGTTTCGATTGCGGCGGCGTCAACCACCGGCAGGGCGGCGGCGGGAGCAGGCGCTTCCGGGAGTTTCACTTCGGCGGGCACCAACGGTGCAGCGGAGGCGTCTGCCGTTTTCTTTTCGACTTGCTGACTCATTGTTATTTCTCCTTTCGGGATCTGCGTTGCGGGAGGCGCCGCCACGCGAGCTTGTTTGCGCGCCGTCGCCGCTTCGAGAACGGCGTCCAGCGCATCGTCAAAAGTTCCAACCTGATCCGCGAAGCCAGCACTGATGGCCTTCTCCGCGTAGTACAGTCCCGCCTCGGTGTTCCGGACCAACGCCGGTTTCATCTCCCGGTTGCGAGCGACCGTGCCGACGAACATGTCGTACAGGCGGTCGATTTCGGCTTGCAATTCGTCCTTGGCCGAACCGGACAGCGCCTCATGCGGATTGAAATCGTTCTTCCTGGCGCCCGCGTAGATCGCGGTATATTTCCTGCCGACCTTCTCGTCGAAGCTCGACTGATCGAGGTGGAGCGCAATCACGCCGACGCTGCCCACGCCGCCAGTGCGAGTCACGAACAAGCGTTGTGCGCTGCTGGCGATGGCGTACGCCGCCGAGAACGCGTCATCGTCCGCGATGGCGAAGCACGGCTTTTCCGCCCGCGCATTGTAGATCTCATCCGCAAGGTCGAACAGACCGCCGACTTCGCCGCCAGGCGAGTCCACGTCGAGCAGAATGCCTTGAATGCGCGGGTCGCGCACCGCATCCTGGAAGTCCGCGCGGATGCTCTCGTAAGACTGCATCCCCGACACCGCATCGAGCCAACTAGCCTTCTTCACGAGCGTCCCGGAGACGCCAATAATCGCAACGCCCTCTGGGGTCACCAGATACGGCTTCTGGACCCGGGCGGCGTCGTCCATCTCGTCCGGATCGTCACCTTCGTCCAGGGGATTCTGCGTCACACGCGCGACGACAGGCACGCCCAACCCCTCAATTTCGAACTCGCCTGTAGGGAGGCCGAGTCGCGGCCCGATGGCCTGGAGGATGACGCTCAACTTCTGCGGCTGGATCAGCAGCGGAACGCCGAAGACCCGTCCCGCGAGATGCGGGAGATAGTTCGCTTTCATTTCTTAGGCTCCTTTCTTAGGCTCCTTGCGCTTCGGCTTTGGCGGTTGCGGCTTGGGCTGCTCCGGTTTTGAATCGGTGGGCGCACCGCCATCCGTGGCATCGCCGCCATCGCCGGTATCCAGGATGTTCGCTGCCTGGCCACGCGCATCGGTCTTCCTCGGATCGGAATCGAGCACCAAGCCCAGCCGGTCGGCGCGCTCGTTGTCGCGGGCGATCTGCGTATCTACCTCTTCCTCGTCCAGCCCGGTTTCGTTGACGGACATGCTCCGCGCCTTCAGGCCAGCGCGGATCGCCATGATCTCGGCCTTGACGTCCTTCTCCGGATCGACCCACGCCCACTTCGGCGTGTGCCACTCGACCGCAAGGTAGTCGTCGCGATTCCGCTGATAATCGCGGGCGTCGAGCTTTCCGGCCAGGACCGCCTGCTCCACGAACGCGCGCCACGTCGGACGGCAGAACTGGTAGATGAAGACTCCAAACTGGATCTGCTCACACAGCCGCCGGAAGGAGAGGATGCCCGCCCGGATCGACGAATAGCTCGTCTTCGACAGATCGCCAGTGAGCATGTCGTACGGCAGACCCAGCCCTGCCGCGATCCGGAGCAGTTGGATTCGTTCGAAGGACTCGTAGTTCCCGCCCACATCGGCGGGTTCGCTGAATTTCACATCCTCACCGGGCTCCAACTCGGTCATGGTGCCCGCTTCGAGCTGAGCCACCGCAACTCCCGGACCGCCCGGACTCGCCGCCGCGTCCGGTGTTTCCTGCGGTGTGGCGTTCGGGAAGAACGCATCGTCGGGATTCTGACGGGTGATGAAGCCCATCATCATGGCGGCGAACTTCTTCCGGAGCAACTCGGCGTCGTCGTATTGGTCGAGTTCCCACAGGCGCACCAACGCGTTCGCCATCCACGGGACTCCCCGCAATTGGCCGGGCCGGAGCGACCGGAACAGGTGCATGACCTCCGCAGCCGGAACCCGCATCAGTTCCAGATCGGTGGGGAAGAAGATCCTCTCGCCCGGATGCTGCTTGTAGAAGTAGTAAGCCGTGCGGCGGCCGGACGGATCGAACTCGATGGATGCGCGCACGACGTTCCCCTGCGGCGTGTTCGGCGTGGGCCTCGCGAGGTAGAACGGCAACTGCTCCGCTTCGATCAACTGGAACTGAAGCGGTACGCTCAAACCCTCGCGGAGGTCGCGGTCATGCCTGCGCGCGAAGCACTCGCCGCCCTCGACCATCGACCGGAACGCGAGCGCCTGAAGACCGTAGATGTCGGTCATCCCGGCGGCGTCCGCTTCGTTCGCCCAGAGCGACCAGAGCGCCTGGAGCTTCTCTTTCACAGCCAGCGTCGGGTGCATCGACTGCGGCTTGATGCCAGTGCCGATGGCGTTGCACACCCACTCGTCCACCGCTTTCGATGCCCACCCGTCTTTGCGGATGATGTCGCGGGAACGCGCCACCAACTGATCCGCGCTCTGATACCAGACGGAATTGATGGCGTCTCGCGTCGTGACCCAGTTGCCCAGCCGCCGGCCAGTAGTCGCGCCCTCGTATGGCGAACCACTGGCGCGCCGCGTGGGAGCTTGCGCGGGCGCACCACTCCCGCCCCGCTTGAAGCGAGTCAAGAATGAATTCAGGTTGAACACGAGTTAGAGGCCCTTGCTCCCCGACAGTTGGTACTGTCGAACGCGCTTACCGGTCTGCTGGTTCAGCGAGTTCTGCACAACCGAAATCGCGCGCTGCAATTCCTGGACGGAACGGTAGGCCATACTCCGTCCCTCGAAGGTGACCGTCAACGTGCCGGAGGCCAGCGCCTCTTGCAACGCATCCAAATGAGTCTGGGTATACGCCATGGCAGCCTGCTTTTCAGAACCGGCCCCACGTCCGACGTCTGGGCTGGCGCAGTTGTGGTTGACGCGATCCCGCTGGCGCGGCCGGAGCAGCCGGAGTTGGTTTCTCCGGACCCTTCGGTACACCCATGCGGTTTTCAATAGCCTGCCAGTGCTTATCCTGGTAGCGGTCCAGCCCGATCCTGCTCGCCGCCGCGCGTGCGTAGACCCGGCAATCCAGCGCCTCGTTGCGTTCGCGCATCTTCTGCCACTCGTGACGTCTGTAGCCTTTCACGATCTTCGTGACCAGTTGCTCGGCGGTGATCTGCTTGAAGTACTCTTCGCTGTATCGCGGGAAGTGGCAGTAGCCAGGCGGGAAAGGCAGACCCTTCTCCAGATCCTCGTCAGTAGGCCGCTCCAGGCGCAGCCAGCGGTACAACTCCTCTTTCGCCATGCCGGAGTTGACCGGCCAGACCTTCACGCCGCGCTTGATCTTGGCACCGAGGGGTCCAATTTCAATCGGCGCAGGGTTGCCCAAGAGCGCTGCCGCGCGCGAGTCGCCCTTGATCACCACGACGCGATGGCCCTGTTTCCGGGCCCACTGGTAGACCTCCGTCGCGGCGTACCCGGAATCCACCGCGAGTTGTGTGATCGGCACTTCGAGACCGCTGGCACTCGTGAACGTTTCATTCAGCAGCCCGGTCAGCTTCTCCCACACCTGTGGGCGCGAGGTGTCGCCCTCGATCACGCGGTAATCGACGGACCACGACTCCTTCCCGCGACCCCACGCGACGATCTCAACTTCGATGCGGTCCTTCTGAACGTCCGCGCCCGCCGTGAGAAACAGACCGCCACGTGGGATGATGCCGGTTTTGTAGTCCTCGCGCCGGTCGTACAGCGATTTCCAATCCGGCGCCTCGCCCTGCAACGTCCACGTCTCACCCAGCACGGTGTTGACGAAGACCTGGAGCAGCGATGAATTCTTCTGAGCCTGCTCGAACTGCTTTGCGGCGTCGCCCCACGAGAACCAACCGACCGGGCTGTACAGGCTGGAGATGTGGAAGCCTGCCGTCTTGCCGTCGCCCTTCGCACCGGCGCGCCACTCGCCGCGCGCCAACATCGACTGTTTCTGGTGGTTGCGAATCTCCTGGCCGCAGTGCTCGCAGACGTACGCCGCGCTCTGCGGATCGCCCTTCGGCCACCGAAGCTGCGCGAACTTCAGGATCTGGAACTCGCGGCACGTCGGGCATGGCACCCAGTACTTTCGCTGGTCGCTCTCTTCATACGCCGCCTCGATCCGGCTCATGCCGGTGATCTTCGGCGTCGATACCAGAAACACTTTGCGGCGCGCGAATGTCCGCGTGCGCGCCATCGCCAGCGTGATCGGGTCGCCTTCGCCTTCCACATCGCCGGGATAGGCGTCCACTTCGTCTAAGAACAGATACCGGGCCGCCATCGACCGGAGGCCGACCGCACTGTTCGCGCCGGTCATCACCAGCACGCCACCCGGAAAATCCTTCGACAGGACCGTGTTGCCGGAGTCGCGCGACCTGGGATCGCGGACGAGCTTCCGCAACACCTCCGACTCCTCGATCAGCGGCTCGATGCGCTGCTTCGAGTTGCGCTTGGCCATCTCGACGGTCGGTTGGACCGACATCATCGGGCCGGGTGCCTGGTGGATGACGTACCCCATCCAGTTGTTGCCGCACTCCGTGCCGCCGATCTGCGCGCCCTTCATGAACGCCACACGCTCGATCAAAGAGGACGGCGAAAGGCAGTCCATGATCTCGCGCAGGTAGGGCGTCCGTTCCGTACGCCAGCGTCCGTGCTCTGCGGACGCGCGCTGCGACAGCCAGCGGTACCGGTCGGCCCACTGCGAGATCGTGAGCAGCGGGTCCGGTCGCGCGCCGGCCGCGGCTGCGGCATCGTAGATCTCTTCAGCCGTTAGATTCGTCGGCAAAATCATTTAGAGCTTTCCGGATTTCTGTGGTCAGTAGCGCATGCACCGTGGCCTCTACGGTTTCGGCGGCAAGCATCGCCGCCAGCCGGTCGGGGATGTTGATCATGGCATCGCGAAACTGGCGGAACTTGTTGAAGGCGGCGACCTGGACCTGTTCGCCTGAGACGAGCTTCGCGATCCGTTCCTCGTAATCGATCTTGGCGAGGCGCGCCTGATAGTGCTCGCGCACCGCCCGCGCCTTCGTATACTGCGATGCGCCGAATACCTCGCCGTCCTCCTCCGGCTGGCCACGCCGGTCAACGGGCGGCGCTTGGGTTTGGGTGTTGCGCGCCCACTCCGCGTCGGCAATGTCGGAATCGATCTGGCCGTTGGGCAACGTGTGGATGCGGCCGCTCCCGATGGCCTTCTGGACGGTGCTGGCCGAGACTCCGCGGTGGCGGGCGTAGGCCCGTTGGCTCATGACTGGCATGCGTTTATTCCCGAGAAAAGCCCTTGCCTTCCGGGGCCACCGGAGTGATGAATCGTCATGCGCGGATCAACCGCCGAAAGGATAAACACCACGATGAAGAACGCAGAAGCCATCAAGACCACCGAATCCGCCGACGTTGCGGAACAGGGCGCGTACGTCGCGCCGGAGAAGGCAGCCTCGAAGAAGGCTGCCAGCCAGAAGAAGGGCGCGCCCAAGGCCAACAAGGGCGCGAAGAAAGCCGCCAAGCAAGCCAAGGCCGCACCGAAGAAGCAGGCCAAGGAGAAGGTCGCCAGCAAGAAAGCCGCCAAAGTGAAGGAGGCCAAGGTGCCGCGCGAGTTCTCGAAAAAGAACATCGTCCTGGACCTCCTGCGCCGCCCCAAGGGCGCGACGATGGCCGAGATCGCCAAGGCCACCGACTGGCAGAACCACAGCATCCGGGGCTTCATCAGCGGAAACCTCGCCAAGAAGATGGGCCTCACGGTCGAGTCCAGCAAGAATGACGCGGGAGAGCGGACATACAAGATCGCCAAGTAGCAACGCCTGCCTCCCAACCAGCCGCCTGGAAACGGGCGGCTTTTTTACGGCACGTCGCGATTATTGACTTGCCTTCCGGTCGCACCGGAGTGATGAATCGTCATGTCATGAAAACCACCACCAAGAAGCAGAACCAGTACAACGGATTCGCCGTCGAGATTACCGACGCCACCGACCTCGGCCTCGCGATGCTGATCGCGGAGTCCGAAGACGGCCAATACGAGCCGGTCGCCGTAGTCGCCAACGTAAGCGAGGCGCGAGAAATCGCCAGCGACGACATGGCCTCCCGGATGCGCCGCCTGGAGCACGGCGAATCGCCGCTTTGCCCGTGGGCCTACAAGGTCTGGGCGCGCGGAATAGACGGCGAGCACCGGATCGCCTGCGAGATCAAGGACGCCACTCGCACCACCAAGCGCTAACCGCATCCACGCCGCCGCCGGGTTCAACGATCCGGCGGCGGTCCTGCTTCTACTCCTTCAAGAATCCTCAACTCGGCTGACCAATCCGATAGCGCCAAACAAAGGCCCTCGATGTCCGGGTGACCGGCGAGCAACAACACTTCGATGGCGGCGATCTCGGCGCGGCAGCGCTCCACTTCACGCCGCCACAGCGCTTTCTCGCGGGACGCATCCCCCCTTGGGCTCGTACTTGTCCCACCGCACATGACAGGAGTGGCAGAGCCATCGGACGAGAAGTGGTTCGGCATAATCCTGGTGGGCCGCCTCAACGCGACCCTGCTGGCCGCATTGCGAGCAAGCGGTGGGCCTGATGAGTCTACCCGTCGCGATGTAATAGCGAACCAATCCTTGAGCACGCCTGGCTTCTTGGGTGGCTCTCAATCTCGGCAAGCGTTCCTCGGGCCGCAGTCTTTGGGCCAGTGCTTTGCACTCCGTCGAGCAGAAGCTTCTCGATAGGTGATCAGCAACAAACCTCGCCCCGCAGCTTCTACACTCCACCTCGGTCTGAGGACGCCATATCCTGCGGCACCGTTCCGAGCACAACTTGTGCCTGAGCCGTCCAACAAAGCTGGCGAAGCATACTGCGCAGGTCCGGACGCCCAAGCCATGACACGATTTGCAGCGAGCAGCGAGAGTCCCACGCTGGTCCCGATAGAATTGGCTCAACGGAAGATCGCTGCGGCACAACCTGCAGGTTTTCATGCGGCCGCCACCAGCCTCGCAGCCTTGACATCAACAAATGACTGGCCCGTCGCCTCCAATGTGGCGGGCTTGCCTGAAAAGTCCATGAATCTCCGGCAAATGACATCACAGTACTTCGGGTCCAATTCGACAACGCGCGCTTGGCGGTTGGTGCGCTCGCATGCGATCACGGTGGTTCCAGAGCCGCCAAAGGGATCGAGGATCGTGTCGCGCGTCTTGCTGCTGTTCCGGAGCGCACGCTCGGCGAGCTCCACCGGCTTCATAGTCGGGTGCTCCAGGTTCGCCATGGGCCGCTTGATGAACCACACGTCGCCTTGGTTCCGGTCACCGCACCAGAAGTGCTGCGTCCCGTCGCGCCAGCCATACAGGATCGGCTCGTACATCCGCTGGTAATCCGACCGGCCCAGAGTGAAATGGTGCTTGGCCCAGATCACGAAGGTGGACCAGTGCCCTCCGGCATCGGTGAACGCCCGAAAGAGCGTGTGCAGTTCCGACGAGGACATGCACATGTAGACAGCGCCCTTCGTCATCGCGAGGATGTTGGCCGAGGCTTCGCGCAGAAACTCATAGAACTTGCCGCCGAGAGCATCGTTGTCGATGGTGAGCTTCTTCGCCGTCTTGCCTTCGTACGCGACGTTGTATGGCGGATCGGTGAACACCATGTCGGCCAGCCCGCCAGCGAGGACCTTTTCGATGTCGGCCATCTGTGTAGCGTCCCCGCAGAGCACCCGGTGCTGGTCGAGAACCCACACGTCACCGCGCACCGTGACGACGGCCTCCTGCTCAGCCGGAACCGCGTCCGGATCGGTCAGCCCGTCCTCGGTGGACTCCGGTTCGCGGAGGAACTCTTGCAATTCCTCGTCCGTGAATCCCACAAGATCGAGATTGAACGCGTCCTCCTGCAGCGATTCGAGTTCGACTCGCAGCATCTCCTCGTCCCAACCCGCGCTCATGGCCAGGCGGTTGTCCGCGAGAATGAGCGCGCGCCTCTGTGTTTCCGAGAGGCCGTCGAGCACGATGACCGGCACTTCGTTCATCCGGAGCTTGCGTGCCGCCGCCAGCCGCGCGTGGCCGGCGATAATCACCCCGTCCGCTCCGACCAGGATCGGGTTGGTCCACCCGAACTCGACGATGCTGGCGGCAACCTGCGCCACCTGTTCGTCGGTGTGTGTCCGAGCGTTCCGGGCGTACGGAATCAACTTGTCGATTGTCCAGATCTGGACAGCGAGTTCGCGGAAGCGCGGAGACGACGCACCACTCATGCTGGCGACCTCCCGATTGGTGGTGCGCGATTTCGCCTTCATGCCTGGGCTTTCCTTTTCGATCCGTAATGCGGATTGGGTCCGTGGTGCTGGCTACGCCGAGAGTCGCTTTGCTTCGGATTCAGCGATTGGTCCGCCGGGACGCCGCGAGACTTCGCGACGGCGGCGAACGTTTCGCCGGTGGCCGCGAGAATCGGCGTCGCGCCGGTTAGGTTCATGACACGGCGAACAATCACGTCGCAATAGGCTGGGCTGATCTCGCAACCGTAACCGATCCTATTGAGCAACGCCGCAGCAGCCATCGTCGTGCCGCTCCCCGTGAACGGATCGAAGACCACGTCTCCGGCGTCTGAAAATGCCTTCACGAAGAATTCCACCAGCGCGCGGGGGAAAGGCGCGGAATGCGATCCCTGACTTGACTCGCTCTTGACCTCGATCACATTGCTCGGGCGCGCCAGTCCGGTGTGCCTGCCATCCGAATCGTCGGAGAGACTGTTCCTGCTGCGCTGCCACGCACTCTGGTTCTTTCCACCGTCCGCAGCCGCGCCCCGCGCGCCAGTCCCCAGGAGGCCGCTCCCGGAGTTTGATTTCGGATTGTTCGGGGAGTAGTCAAAGCAGTCTTCCGACTCGTGGCTCACGGCCTGCGGTCGAAACCTGATCTGCTGCTGACGACAGAAGTGAAACACCGGTTCCCAGGCGTTCTTGAATCGGTTTCCCCAGCCGCCCGGTACGCCGTTATCGGTCTTGCGCCAGCAGAATTCATCGACGAATCGCCAGCCCCACCGCCGCCGGTGCGCGATGACGAGGTCCTTCACGTACAAATCGCGCTCCCCGTCGTCGGCATGCTCCTTGATGTTCAGGAAATAGGAGCCATCGGGTGCCAGGATCGACTCGACTCCAGCCGCGACCGCGCCGAACCACTCCACATACTCGTCCGGACGCACCGGTTTGAAGCCGCTGGTAGCGTCGTACTCGCGCTGCGTCGCGTAGGGCGGCGATGTCACGACCACATTGGCCAGCGCATTGCCGAACAGAGCGCGAATAGTTTCCCCTTCGCGGCAGTCGCCGCAAATTAGGCGGTGGTTTCCGATCAACCAGACGTCGCCAGGCTGGGTTACCGGCTGGGCCGGAGGTTCGGGCACCTCATCGGTCACATCCTGCGACGGCGCGTCGCCGTCTTCGAGCAGCGCCTCCAGCTCCTCGTCGCTGAAGCCGACAACGGCGAGGTCCATGCCGTCTTTTTCGAGTTCGCGCAGTTCGCTGGCGAGCAACTTCTCGTCCCATCCGGCATTCATCGCGAGCTTGTTGTCCGCGATGATGTACGCGCGCCGTTGCGTCTCGCTGAGGTGATCCAGCACCACGACCGGAACTTCCGGGAGGCCCAACTTGCGGGCAGCCAGGAGGCGACCGTGGCCGGCGATAATCCCATCCATCGAGTCAACGAGGATCGGATTGGTGAAGCCGAACTCCACAATGCTGGCCGCGATCTGCGCAATCTGCTCGGCAGAGTGCGTGCGCGCGTTCCTTGCATACGGCACCAGCCGGTCGGTCGGCCAGATTTCGATGCGCCGCGCCATCGCGGGCGTTATGGTTGCCGGAAGCGTCGCCATTGGGTTACGAACTACGAAAACCTGGCCACCCGTTCGCGCCGGGGTGCCCCGTGTCGCGCCGTCTGGCTCCGGGTTGGCTGGTTGGCCCACCCGCCGCCACGGGCGTCGCCCTGGCCGCCCCTGACCGCTGACCACCTGACCGCCCCTTTTTACGTCTATCGCTAGCGGAGTTGTGCAATCGTGCAACGCGCCGGAGTTAATCGCCCGGAAGTACCTATGAAATCACCAGGACCAGTGGGAGGCGATAAGCCCTTCGTTCGCAGTGTTGGCATCGATATAGTAGTCCGCAGGGACGAGCAGGTGACGACTGTCGATGGCCGCGATGTCAATCTGATCGGCTACTCCACCGCCCGCTCCTGTCGGCCAGAACTCTTTGATCACGCCGGTCCCGTTCGCCTTGGTCATTCCGGCGACGCCGACGAACACGCGTCCGGTCTCGCCGATGACAACCGCAAAGCGCAGCCTCGCCACACGCAGAGCGGTGTCCGTGGTCAGGCGCACGAGCGTTCCCGGCGTGGGAACGGCGATCTTACCGAACGACTTTGCCCGCATCAGCGTCGATCCATCATGCGACCACACAATCGGCGACCACTTGGAGGAAGACACCGCGCGTGGTCACCGGCATACCGTCGTCGTCTCGCCCATCGACTCGGCGGAGCTTCCAGCAGCGCCTTCCGCTGTCGAGGCTTTGAAGAAAGCTGTACCGAGTACCAGCCCGCGGATGCGTCTCAACCGGGTTGCCGCCGTCCTTCTGGAGCAGCCAGATCGCCTTCAGATGTCCCTTCCGGCCGTAGGCTGGTTTCACATAACCACCTGCGATGAGCCGCTTCGCAGCCTCAAGCGTTCGAAAGCCCATAGAGCTTCCATCTGGGGCGTAGTACGGGATCTGGTCAGCAGGCTTCATCAGGACACACTTCGGGTATCGCAAAAAAGGGAAGGAGTTTCGTGAGAGTCCCGTCTCTCGGGCGAGGCCGCGCTTACACCTCCTGAATATCAGGAACGAAATTCAGTCGTCAACAGTAAAGTGATTCGCCAAGAAGGAGTTGCGGCGGGCGTGGGCGGACTGGGCAACGTCCTTATAGGGAAAGTATTTGTTGTCGTCTCCAGCAAACAACAAGCGTGAAAACGGTGCCCACACCGCCCATTCACTGGATCGCGTTGAGGATGAAGACCCAATCGTGGGCAGCATCGAAATTCACACGGTGCCCATGGCTGCCCGTGCATCAAATGGGGTTTGGACTCCAGTTGGACTCCACGGGCAAGGAGTTTGACGGGCCGAGGCCCGTAAGTGTTTGAAAGGTTTTGGTGGACCTGAAGGGATTCGAACCCTTGACCTCTTCCATGCCATGGAAGCGCGCTCCCAACTGCGCCACAGGCCCACTCAATACTGCCACTATATCACAGCCGAATTGACAGCCAGCGCACACTCCGGCCTACAATAATATGAATGGCCTCACGAAGTCGCCACTATGCCCTACTTATTTTCGCACTTTGCCTGCTCGTGGCAAGTGGCACTGCATGCCTCGCGCGGAAACGCGTGATCACGCGCCGCGGCGGAACGTCCGCCAAGGCGCTGATCACCACGGATAAGAAGACCCTCATCGATCGCGTAACCGCGCTTTACGGCAACATCAAGACCTTCAACGCCACAGTGGACCTCGTGCCCGCTCTCGGAAGCGCCGATAAGGGCGAAATCACCGAATACAAAGACGTTCGCGCCTATATCCTCTTCCGGCAGCCGACCAGCCTCCGCATGATCGGCCTCTTCCCCGTGGTGCGCAACAAGGCCTTCGACATGGTCTCCGACGGCGTGCGCTTCCTCGTGCACCTGCCTTCGAAGAACCGCCTGATTGAAGGCGCCAACGATTATAACGAACCCTCTCCCCGCAAGATCGAGAACCTGCGGCCGCAGCACTTCCTGGAATCGCTCCTGGTGGCTCCCGTGGAACCCGGCGCGATCACCTTCATCGAAGACGCCACCGACGAGGTGGTGGCCGACTATATCCTCCACATCGTGAAGAACTCCCCGCAGGGAGAGCCGTACCTGGCCCGCAACATCTGGTTCGATCGCCAGACGCTGCGCATTGTCCGGCAGAAACTTTTCGACACGCGCGGCAGGCTGCTCACCGACGCCCGCTACGACAAGTGGCAGAGCTTCGACGGGGTCCCATTCCCCAAGCACATCGAGATCAACCGGCCCCGGGACGAGTACGCCGTGGTGCTCGACCTGGTGAAGATGGAAATTAACCGGCCCATGAAGGATGAGCAGTTCGTGCTCGAACGGCCGGCGGGAGTCCAGGTTCAGGTTCTGGGTGCGAAGCCCGAATCCCGCGCCTTCACGAATTCCGGAATCGAGTCCGGAGAAGCAAAAAGGTGACTGCGCGGCTGGTCTTGGAAAACCTGAGGCATCGGCCTCTGCGCACGCTCCTCAGCATATTCCTGATCGCGGTGCCGGTAACACTGATGCTCACCGTGGTGGGCATCAGCCGCGGGCTGCTTGACGATTCGGCGCGGCGCGCGCGGGGCGTGGGCGCCGACATTGTGGTGCGGCCTCCCGGCACCGCCGCCCTCAACCTCAGCGGCGCTCCCATGTCGCAGAAGCTCGTCGACGTCCTCCGCGAGGAACCGCACGTCGCCATAGCCACCGGCACCATCGTCCATCTGCTCTCGGGCGTCACCACCATCTCCGGATTGAATCTCGACGAGTTCACGCGGATGAGCGGCGGTTTCCATTTTCTGACCGGGGGTCCTTTCAAGAACCCGGACGACATCATCGTGGATGCGTACTACGCTCGCCAGAACAATCTTCGGGTGGGCGACACCCTCAACGTGTTGAATCGGGACTGGCGCGTGAGCGGGATTTTCGAACCGGGGAAACTGGGACGCATCTTCCTGCCGATGCACATTCTCCAGGACCTGACCAGCAACACCGGCAAGATCACTCAGGTTTACCTGAAGCTGGACGATCCGAAGAACCTGGAGACGGTGCTGGCATCGCTGCGGCAGCGACTCGAAGGATATCCCGTGTATTCCATGGAAGAGCTGGTCTCGCTGCTCACCGTGGATTCCGTGCCGCAGGTAAAAACCTTTCTTAACGTGGTGATCGGAATCGCCATCGTGATCGGCTTTGCGGTCGTATTCCTCTCCATGTACACGGCCATTCTGCAGCGCACGCGGGAAATCGGGATCTTAAAAGCGCTGGGCGCATCGAAGGGATACGTCCTCGACATCATTCTGCGCGAGGCGTTCGTGCTCTCGCTTGCGGGAACCGTTCTGGGCATCGTTATGAGCTTCGGCTCGCGCTGGCTGATTCAGGCGCTGGTCCCGGCCTCGCTCACGCAGGCCATTGTTCCCGAGTGGTGGCCCATCGCGGCTTTGATCTCTCTGACCGGCGCGCTTCTGGGCGCCCTCTATCCGGGGATTACGGCGGCAACTCAAGACCCGATCGAGGCGCTGGCGTATGAGTGAGCCGGCCGGACCACGCGAAAACATCATCGAGATCCGCGACCTTCGCAAAACTTACAAAGTTGGGAATGTGGAGATCCCGGCGCTGCGCGGAGTGGATCTGGATGTAAAAAGGGGCGAATTCTTCGCCGTGGTTGGCCCCTCGGGTTCCGGAAAATCGACTCTCTTTCACATCATCGGCGGCCTCACGCCGCCAACCCAGGGAGCGGTTCGCGTGGCCGGCCAGGACCTCGCCCACCTCTCCGACGCCGGACGCACGAACCTCCGCAAAACCACGGTCGGATTCGTCTTTCAGAAATTCAATCTTCTGCCTACGCTGACCGCGGCCGGCAACATCGCCCTGGCCCGCCATATCTCCCGCAACAACCACTCCTCGGAGGGCTCCTCGGAGGACCGGGAGTTCGGGGAGGTTCTCGATCTGCTGGGCATCTCGCACCGCCTGAATCACAAGCCCAGCGCGCTATCAGGCGGGGAACAGCAGCGCGTGGCCCTGGCGCGCGCCGTCGTAAATCGTCCGGCCATCCTGCTGGCGGACGAGCCGACCGGCAATCTGGATACTGAGAACTCGCAGTCTGTCCTTGGACTTCTGCGCGATTTGAACCGCCGGCTCGGCCAGACCGTCCTGATGATTACGCACAACCCCGAGGCGGCGGAGTACGCCAATCATATCGTCTCCATGCGGGACGGCCGGATCGTTTGAACAGCAGGACAGGCCGCGCGGCCTGTCCTACCTTAGCCCGAACACGCCTACTGCTCGTACTCCGTAAGGGTCAGCGGACGATCCAACTCGAAGGTGAGCAGAGTCTCCGCCGGAACCTGGATCTCGCTGCCTCGGGTGAGCACCTGCGCTACCGCGCCGCCGAGCGCTCCGACTCCAGCCCCGATGGCAGCGCCCGTTCCTCCGCCGGCAACGGCGCCGACCAGGGTTCCCAGCAGCGCGCCGCCGCCTACAAACAGACCCGTACGCTTGTTGATGCCCAGGCCCTGCTCGCCCTCGACCTCCACGCCGGGCGTGGTGACCGCATAGGTCCGGCCGCCGGCGGTAATCGACCCCAGCCCAAGAACCAGTTCGCCCGATCCTACCGTGCCGGCCTCGGTCACCCGCAGGACGACCAATTGGGCCGGCGACCCGGCCGGAATCAAAGTTCTTCCCGTGGCCTGGTCGACGATCGCCGTTGCCACCGTCGCGCTGTACGGTCCGCTTCCAGGCGTTGTCGTATTGATCTCTTCATTCGTCCGGATCTCCACGCGGGTTCCGGCGGGCAGGACCCCGGGAGCGGGCGTAGAGACATATGTGGGACCGGTCACCTGGCCTGAACGTGCCCGGTCGTTTGCGCAGCCGCTGAAAACGACCGCGGAAGCTGTCAACAAAGCTATTAAAGGAAGTTGCTTCATGATTGCATTCCCCCGTACCGGGAATTGCAAAGAGATGACCACTGCGAGGTAAGAACCGTTACATGGGCTGTTCGGAAGGTGCGACAGGCTCCGCCCTTGACTTGAGAGTTTGTACGTGCGAGAACATTAGGTCAGCGTTCCATCATGGCCACTCCCTACGCGAGGGGGCGACAGGTGCTGCCCGAGTCGTTCTCTACCCTGGATCGTTTCCTTGTCGAGAAGACCGAAGAAGCCGTTCGGGACGGGCTCCAACTGGAGCATTGGTACCGCAAACAGGAGGAGGCGGAAGCGCTCAACCTCTTTCCCTTGAACCTGAAGAAGGCATTCCGTTTGAAAAACAGGGCGGAAGGCTTTTTCGGAAGGCTGAACGTGAACGGCACTCCCACCTCCATCATGGGCTGCGTGCAGGATGTGGATTTCGGTTTCGTAAACGGAGCGAACTCCGCCGCGCGCCTGCGGGACTTTGTGTATGGCGAGTTCCTGGGACGCGCTCACTGGACCTACGAGGACGGTTACCCGGGCGGCTTCGGGATTGAGCGGAGTCTCTATCGAGCCGCGGATGGGCGCTACGATACCTTTCCGGCGGAGCGGCGCAAAGGCGTCGTCGACTGGCGGACGCTGGGCAAGGAATACGACTGGGTTCTGCTGACCGTGCACATCCACGATTTCGTGATGAAATTCGGGCCTTTCGTCAAGCGCTTCAAGGAGGCCGCGTGCGTGGCGATGCAGCGGGACTTCATCCTGGAGAGGGAGAACCCCTCGAAGGATTGCGCGCTGGAAATCGCCGTGGGATATCCCTTCGTCGCTTATGCCCCGATTCCGAACGTGTTCGGCTTCGGTCCGGGCAAGTTCGGCGCGGCGATCAAGCGCTACGCCTTTCGCCTCTCCCACAACAATAAGCTGGATGTGCGCATGGCCTTTATGGCCGCGCCTCGTTGCCGGAAAGTTTTCGATTTTGGCCAGCGAATTCCGGATCCGGTCTACGGCGGAGCGGAGTTGCTGTCGATACTCTCTTTGAGGCTGTATAAGACCCAGGGACTCCACGACTGCCTGGACGCGCAGATGCTGTCGCAACACTCACGCGTCCACCAGGCGCTTATGGACGGAGTCGAAAAGGTTTGGGTTGACTGGCAACAGGGAGGTGGTTCCTGAGCGTGACTCATAACGACGGCTCGGAGCGCGTCGGACTTGTTTTGTCCGGCGGCGGCGCCCGAGCGGCGTACGAGGTCGGGGTTCTGAAAGCGATATACGGCGGCCGATGTCCCGCGGCGCAAGGGCAATGTCCTCCGGAAGTCTTCTGCGGGACGGGCGCGGGCGCATTCAATGCCGCGGTGATTGCGGGCCGTTTGCCGCTCCAGTTTCCTTCGCCGGTAGGGTATCTGGAATCGCTGTGGGCCGACGAGATACCGCGCGAGGGGCTCATGCGCCACAATCGCGTCTTCCGGCGCAGGCTGGATACGCTGCAGTTCCTGGATCTGGCCTACATGTGGCGGCGTCCGCTCAAGTCCTGGGTCGAGTACTTCGGGGACTTGGCGCTGCTAGCGCCGGAGTTTGCCCGGCGCACCTTCAAGGCCCTGGCGCGGGCCAACTTTTCTTCCTGGCTGGATCTTTCCATCTGGCACGATACCGCGCCCATGCTGCGCCTCATCCGCGAGAGCGTCAACCTGGGCGTGATTCGCGACGGCGAGGACGATCTTCCGCCCAAACGCATCCTGCGCGTGATCGCCACCGAGCGCGGCGCGGGACGCCCGCACATCTTCACGAACGCCGACTTCACGGAAGAGAACGGCTATGCGGCGATTCTCGCCTCCTGCGCGCTGCCGATCATCTTTCCTTCCGTCAGCATTCATGGCCGGGAGTTTCTTTACGGCGGACTCACCATGCAAACGCCGCTCGCGCCGGCGGTTGAGGCGGGATGCACGGTCATCCATCTGATGCACAACGAACCGCGCACGGAGCGCCGCCTGGAAGGCGAAGATCCGAACACGCGGGCCATGCTCAACCGCACCATCGCTCTCGCCCTTTCGGCGGCTCTCGAAGGCGATCTGGAGCGCCAGCGCCAGGCCAACGAGATCGCGCGGACATTCGATCGCGTGCGGCGGGAAACCAATATCGACGTGGCATCCTACCTCAACGAAACCGAGCGTTACCGGCGGGTGACGGTACACCAGTACCGGCCCACCGAGACGCTGGGCGGGAAAAAGGGCCTTCTGAGTTTTTCCCGCGAGAACATTGAGAGGGCCATCGCGGCCGGCGAGCGGGACGCTTCCCGCCACGACTGCGCGGAGAACGGCTGCATCGTATGAAAAACCGGACCGTACTGAAGGTGTTCGGGATCGTCGCCCCGATCCTCACCTGGATCTTCAATTTTCTCTGGCCGGGGCGCAAGGCCTCGGTCGCGGCCGCCGAATGCCGCAACAAGGCCCAGATCATGGCGTTGGTCCAGAATCTGGAGAGCTACATCGACCCGGAAGGCAAGACGCCGCTCCAGAGCATCGTGGAGAAATGTTATGCGCTGGGCGACTTCCCCGCCCTGTGGGCGGTGGAGGGCGTGGGCAAGGACCTCGCCGAGTGGAACATGGCGCACGGCGGAAATCCGGCGCGGTTGCTGATTGATGCGCACCTGGACGAGAAGTGGGACGGAGCGTGGCTGATGCTGCATGCCGGCCTCGGACTGGGATTCGCGAAGTTCCACATCGAGCCGTTGAAGTCAAACTGCACGGACGAGCAGGTGCGCCACGCGGTGACGCGCACGGTCGATCTTTGCCGGAACAATTCGCGGCCCGGCTACTATGGCGCGGCCATCGAATCGCTTGGCCTGGTTTCCCGCTTCCTTCAGAATCCGAAGTTCTGCCGGCGGGTACACGCCGTATTGCGGGAGTACGCGGCGGATTCGGTGGGCTTCTACTGGCGGGGCGTGGGACGCTGCGTCTACTTCCACCCCATGAACTTCCTGCCAGGCTTCCTGCACCCCTGCCGCGCCATCAAGATGTGCGAGCGCGAGGCGCCGACGCCGGAACTGCGAGAGACCATGCTGGCGGGCGTGGCTTGGCCGCTGACTATCGTGAACATGACCCATCCCGAAGTGATGGAGTGGGCGCTCGAAAATCACGACGATTACTTTTCGGGCAGCCCGGGCTTCTTCAACGGAGTGGTTTCGACCATCGTGATGCGCTACGACACGACGCCGAACGATCCGTTGATTCCAAGATTCATGAACCACAAGCCGAACCCGAAGAACCGGACGCTGTGCGGCTTGTGGAACTCGAAGATCAAGGGATCGCTGGAGACGGCGCTGAAGTCGATTTATCCGGTGCTGAAGAAGCACAATCATCTCGACCAGGTGTTTCAGTACCAGTCTCTGCCGGCGCTGGCGGCGCGTTTGGAGCGGGACGAGCGCAGGGCCGCGGCGGGTTAGTTGAGCGGGGCGGGCTTGAGCCGGCCTGGGGACTTCAGTCCCCTTCTCCGCGCGCCATGACAGTTCTCCGGCTCCGGTTGAAACCGGTGGGCAGGCTAAATGCCCGCCCCACCTGCCCAGCGACCTTGCACCGTAGCGATGCGACCGGTAATGACCTCGACGCCACCCCTCCCGCTCAGGCTCATCTTGCATCTGTATGCGGACATTGCGATCCGGGAGTATACTTCGTCCATTGGTTTAGTTCTTGGACAGAGGTGGCTTATGCGGAAATCAATGCTTTGCACCGCCGTAAACGTGCTTTTGCTGGCGCTGCTTGCCGGACCTTTGACGCCAAGTCTGCGCGCCCAGGGAGCGACCGTGCTTGGCCGTGTCACGGACCCTTCCGGAGCCGTGCTCACGTCGGCGCAAGTAACCGCGACACACGAGGCAACGCAGGTGGAGACATCCACCTCGACGAACGAGGCGGGTTATTATGCGCTTCCGTCCCTCCCTGTCGGACGCTACCTCCTGGTGGTCCAGATGACGGGATTCAGCGCGGAGCACCGAAGCGGGCTGCTGCTGCAGGTGGGCCAAACCGTGCGCGCGGATTTCGAACTGAAACTGGGCGAGGTGACGAGTTCCGTGGATGTGGTCGCCGGGCTTCCCGTCGTCCAATCGGAGACATCCTCCGTTGGCGCCGTCGTCGAAACCCGGCAGATTCTGGGAGTGCCGCTGAATGGCCGCAGTCTCTTTTCCCTGCTGGCGCTCGCGCCGGGCGTTCAGGGCGCGGGCACGAATACGTCGATCGGCGGAGGACCTCGCAATCAATTCAACAACTTTACAGTGGATGGAACAACGAACAACGACGTCATATCCGGCCGGCTGGAGGGTGCGTTTCCGTCGCTCGACACGGTGGCCGAATTCGAAGTGGTCAACACCAACGGCAGCGCCGAGCATGGCCGGGGCGCGGCGCAGATCAAGGTGATCACCAAGAGCGGAACCAACACTTTTCACGGTTCGCTCTACGAGTACAACCGGAACCGCGAGTTCGCCGCGCGCAACTTCTTCGCAGCGACGAATCCGCCGTTCAACCGGAACGAGTTCGGCGGATCGGTTGGCGGACCCATCTTGCTGCCGCGCTATAACGGCCGGAACCGCACATTCTTCTTCTTCAGCTATGAAGGCCTGAGAGAACGCTCGCCTCGGGTGAATACCATGACCGTACCCACGGCGGCCCAGCGAGCGGGCGATTTTTCCGCCCTGGCCCAGCCGATCGTCGATCCGCTGGCGGGCGGCACACCGTTCCCCAACAACCAAATTCCAGCGGCGCGGATTACAGACACGTCCAAGGCCCTGCTGGACTTCTATCCTTTGCCGAATCGGACCGGCGGTTTCAACTTTCAGACCGCGCTGTCCAACAAGCCGACCTTGAACAACTATTCGCTTCGGATCGATCACTCATTAAACGACCGGAACCGCATCTACGGCCGGTATTTCTCCTTCACAAACGGACCGTATTTTTCCGCCGGACCCGCCACGGAGCGCTTCGGAAACGGCCTGTTCGGCTTCCGGGATAAGAACGCGAACTTTTCGTACACCCGGATTGTGACTCCAACGCTAACGAACGAATTCAAGTTCGGCTACATTTTCAACGACAACTTCCGCAATACGGCCAATCCCGATCTCGATCTCTCCGGCTTGATTCCGGGGCTTCCGCCGATCGCCTCGGGATCGGGCGGCGTTCCATCGATCGATATTCTCGGGTTTACTACTCTGACGGAAAACACCGGCACATTTTCCGGCGGATTCTTTCGGCAGTGGAGCCATCAGTACATCGACAACATCACGTGGATTCGAGGGAAGCATCTGGTGAAGGGCGGGTTCGACATGAATTTCGCCAAGAGTTACGACGGCCTGGCGATTCGGCCGTATCCGCGAGGTCTCTTCACCTTCCGCGGTAATTTCACGCGCAACGCGCTGGCCGACTTCCTGTTGGGATGGCCTCTCAATGCGCAGCGCTCTTCCGCATTTAACGGGTCCACTCAGCCGGGAGCATCGGTATTTGGCTACTACGTTCAGGACGACTTCAAAATCACCCCGAAGCTAACGCTGAACTTCGGTTTGCGCTACGAGCTTGTGACCCGCTGGGAGGACCGGGACGGACAATACGCGAACTTCGACCTGAAGACGAACCGGATTGTCGTGCCGAATACGAACGGCGATGTCTCGCCCCTGGCCATACAGAGGCTGCTCACGGTTTTCCCCGTCGTCACGCACGATGCGGCAGAGTTTCCCTCGAAGCTCATCCGCGGCGATCACAACAACCTCGCTCCACGCTTCGGATTCGCTTACCGCCTGGGCCCGAAGACAGTGGTGAGGGGAGGATACGGAATCTACTTCGGATCGCTGTTCGGGGCGCAAGTGCTGGCGGCCGACAAAAATCCGCCGTTCGTGCTGACCGAGACGAGCGAGTCGCAGTCGAATTCGACGCCGACGATCTCCTTTGCGAATGCGTTTCCGACAGCCGGAAACCTTCCGGCCAATCCGACTTTTACGGCCTTCGATCCCGACCTGAAGAATGGCTACTCACAGCAGATGAATCTCACCATCGAGCGGGAGCTGTGGGGCGGCACCGGACTCCGAGTGAGTTACCTTGGCAATCGCTACCTGCAAACGTGGCGCGCATACGACATCAACCAGCCGAGATCGTTCCGAGCCGGTCCGGTTCAACCCCAGCGTCCGATTCAGCCCTTTTCCACGATCACGTACTACGATTCCGGCGGATCGTGGGCTTCAAACTCGCTTCAAGTCGGAGCGATTAAGCGGTACTCGCACGGTTTATTGTTCCAAGCCGAGTATCAGTTCGTGCGCTCGATCGGCGATGAGTTGTATAGCGGCCCGCAGGATATCCGGAACTTTCGGGCGGACCGGGCGGACCTCTCAGGCTTGGCGCGCCATGTGTTCCGGTTGAACTATCTCTACGATCTGCCGTTCGGCAAGGGCAAGCCTTTCCTGAATTACGGTGGTCCTGCAAACTACCTCTTGGGTGGCTGGCAGATCGCCGGAATCACGAGCGCATTATCCGGCACGCCGTTCTCGGTGACGTTCAACTCCACGATACTGGGATCGCCCAGCGGACGCGCGGATGTGACGGGCAACGCTCACCTCGACGACCAGACGATAAGGCAATGGTTCAACCCAGCCGCGTTCGCCGTACCGGCCCCATTCACCTTCGGCAATTCCGGCCGGAATATTCTTCGCGGTCCCGGATCGCTGACATTCGACTTTTCGGTATATAAGCAGTTCGTTTTCGCCGAGAAGGCGACCCTTCAGTTCCGGAGCGAGTTCTTCAACATCCTAAACCGCGCCAACTTCGGCAATCCCGCAAGCAACATCTCCGTGCCAGCGACCGTCGGCGTGATCGGCAGTGCGGCGCCGGCGCGCGTCGTTCAGTTCGGTCTGCGGCTGACTTTTTGAGCTTGCGAGCGATAGAACTCCCGGCTATCACTCACAGATAAGCGATATCATGAGTGATAGGAAGGCGTTCTATCGCCCTATGACCTGGAACTGGCAACGATCCGACTGGCCCAACTTCTCCTGGGACAAGACCTGCCTCGATAGCGCGGAGGCCCGTTTCCTGCGGGAGGCCGGCGTATTCGTAGGCTCGGTCAAGCACCTCGAGCCCGAAGATCGCGATCAGCTCACTGTGGAAGCAATGAGCACGGAGGCCGTGACCACTTCGGAGATCGAGGGCGAGATTTTGGACAGGGCGAGCGTGCAGTCTTCCATCCGGAGGCAGCTTGGCCTTGCGGCGGACAATCGGCGTGTGAAGCCGGCCGAACAGGGGATAGCCGAAATGATGGTGAATCTGTACCGCGGATTTGCCGAGCCGCTCTCGGACGAGACGCTCTTCGGGTGGCACAACATGCTGATGCACGGCAAGCGGGGCCTTGGGGATGTAGGCCGGTACCGAACCGATCCTGAGCCGATGCAGGTGGTGTCGGGCGCGGTCCATGCTCCGAAAATTCACTTTGAGGCGCCGCCGTCATCGGAGATGCCAAAAGAAATGAAAGCTTTCATCCTGTGGTTCAACCGCACGGCGCCCGGAGGCGGCCAGCCCTTGCCCGCCCTGACAAGAGCAGGCGTGGCCCACCTCTACTTCGTCTCGATTCATCCGTTCGAGGATGGCAATGGCCGCATTGGCCGGGCCATTGCCGAAAAGGCGTTAGCACAGGGTCCGGGCCAACCGGCGCTGATCGCTTTGGCCGCAACGATTCTAGCCAAGCGCAAATCGTATTACGACGCCCTTGAAGCAGCCAACAAGCATAACGAAATCACCGGGTGGCTTTGCTGGTTTGCCGCAACTGCGATTGAAGCCCAACTCCGCGCGATCGGGCACGTCGAGTTCCTCATCGACAAGACCCGGTTGCTCGACCGTCTTCGCGGCCAGCTCAGCACTCGTCAGGAAAAAGCTCTCCTCCGGATGCTACGCGAGGGCCCGGCGGGGTTCAAGGGCCGCCTCAGCGCCAGCAACTACGTCAGCATCACCGGAGCATCGCCGGCTACGACCACGCGCGATCTCGCGGATATGGTAGCCAAGGGCGCGCTCATTCGCGTTGGAGAGCGCCGTCACGCCCGCTATCACATCGCGATTCCAGCGCGTCCGGTAACGCCGGTGGTCGTTTGTGGCGAAGACGCTCCCGCTTAGGCTCATCTTGCGGGATCGGCAGTGCCGCGCCGGCGCGCGTCATTCAGTTCGGCCTGCCGCTGAATTTTTGAGTTGTGAGCGAACGATAGAAATCCTCGCTATCGCTCACGGACAGGGCGAACCGGCACCTTGGACGTGGCTTGCTGCTGTGAGAACGAGCCTTGTTAGAACGTCAGGCGCAGCGTAAAGTCGATCTCCCGCGGTCCCGGTTCTCCCAACAGGGGCCGGGTCTGGCCGCTGACGATGCCCACCTGGTTCGGCGCGCTGATGTTGGACGCCGGCACTGAAAAGTTTGGGTGATTGAAGACGTTCACGAAGAGCGCACTGAACTGGACGTTGATTTTCTCGGTCACTTGGAACGCCTTCTGAAGCCCAAAATCGAGATTGTGGATCGGAGGGCCCTTGAGGGTGTTCAAGCCCGAGTTACCGAAGCGGCCGATCGGGGCCGACTGGCTGCACAGCGGAGTTGACGCCGGGCAACCCGGGACCACGAAAGCCGCCGTGTCGAACCAACGGCTTACGGCCCGGCCCGAGGCGAGATTGCCATCGCCAACCCGGTCGGGGCGGCCACCAATCGTGCCTGTCCCGGAAGGGTCGAACCCCGCGAATGACGGTGTGAAGTACTGACCCTTCTGCATTACCGCAGTCCAGTTGGTCTGCCAGCCGCCCAGCACGTGCTGCACGAAGGCCGGAGCGTTTGCCAGGAAGCGCTGCCCTCTCCCGAACGGCAGGGTGTAAAGTGCATATGCAAACCAGCGCTGCGCCACCACAAGCCCGTTATTCGACTTCTCGACCGCGCGGTTGTTCGGGTCTTGGATGATCTGGCCCGCGAAGGTGGTGCCGCCGCCACCAGAGTCCTGCGTGTCGGTGAGGTCCTTGGCCCAGGTAAAACCGGTGCTGAAGGTCAGGTTCCGTCCCTGTTTTTTTTGCGCCGCCAGCTCCAGAGCGTGATAGGCATCGTTCCCGCCGTGGTCGGCGTAGATGGTCTGGTTATACCGCTGGTTAGGCCGTCTGGCAGTGGTGAATGGAGTCGTGCTGGGCAGCGGCAGGTTCAGGTTGCTACGGTACACCAAGTTCACGCTGCGGCTGCCCGCGTAGGATGTGCGCAGCCCGACCGAACCCACCTGCCGCTCGACGGTGAAATTCCATTGCTGCGTGTACGGAGTCTTCAGGTCGGGGTTGACGCCGTTGACGTTCTGCACGGCCGTCGTCCCCGAGGTGAGAAATGGCGACGGGAAACTGAACAGCGGAGCGCCGTTGACGAACCGGTTGTCGTAAGTCACGCTTCCGGAGAAAGGCCCGCCGGTCAGATGCGAGCGAGCTAAGGTCGCGTAGATCAGGTTCGTGTAAATGCCATATCCGCCTCGGAACACGGTCTTGTCCCCAAATGGCTTGTAGGCGAAACCGATGCGCGGCTGGAGGTTTCTCTTGTTAAAGCGGGCCAGCGTGGATGGATAGCCGGCCTGGGACGCCGTTTTGATGGGGATGTTCCGCGGGAAAAGCGGATTCACCAGATCCAGTCCCTTATCCATAACCACCAGGTCGTTGGAAGCCGGGTCCCAGGTGTAGAGAGCGCCCAGGGTGTCGGTGTACGGTTGCTGAATCTCCACCCGCACGCCGAAGTTCAGCGTCAGGCGGCTGCTGACCTTAAACTGATCCTGGGCGTAAATTCCCGAGGTGGTTCCTCTCAGATGGCGGTTCGGATTCGGAAGGGCAAGGTTGGTGGTTTGTGGAACGCCCAGCAGGAAGTCGGCGTAACCGATGCCGGTGTAAGTGCCGGTGAAATTGTAAATTCCGTAAACGTTCGAAGCGATGTTGTTCCCGTTGAAGCGGTCGCGGACCACGTCAAAGCCGAATTTCAGGAAATGGCGGCCGCGAGTCCAACTCAGGTTGTCGATCCATTGCAGGGTAGTCTGAGGATTGTCCTGATAATTATTGGAGGCCGCGTCCGGATTCCACGGCGTGACCCCGTTGATGTTGAAGTTCGGGCCCGTCCTGACCCCTGTGGTTGGCACGCCCACGATTCCGAACTGCTGCAACAGGTCGGTTCCCAAGACGTCGGCCTGGTAAAAATTGCGGTGATAAGTGGTCCCGAAGCGGAACTCGTTCACCGCCGTCGGCGAGATGGTGTGGTTCCAGGCAAGGACAGTGCTCTGTCCGCGGCGGAGCTGCTGCCGGTAGAGGGGATAGACTCCGGGTACCGTCAGCGGCATCCGTCGCCAGCTCACACGCGCGAAAATCAGATCGCGATCCGTGGCGATGAAGTCCCCTCGCGCGTCGTAGTGGTCGAAGTGAGTGAACCCGGACTTGCCAGGATACTGCTCTGTCCAGTTGTTGGCCGTTGCTCCCGGCGGGCCGTTGTTCGGGTTTAGGTACGCATACTCCTGGATTCGCTGCGATACCGGGCTGATGCGGTTGGCCGGAATCACGTTGCCGGGGAAGGGCTGGCCGGTGGTCGGGTCGTTGATCGTTCGCTGCCCGGCGAAGTTGCCCTGCTTCCACGCCGGCAGCGGGTTGCTCTGCAACAGCGTGCTCTTGACCGACTCGCGCGATCCCTCGTATGTGGCGAAGAAGAAGAGCTTGTTCCGCTTGATGGGACCGCCCACAGAGGTCGCGATGTTGTTGTAGACGCGGAACGGCCGGACGGCGTTGAAGAAATTGCGCGCGTTGAGAGAGTGGCCGTTGTACATCCAGTAGGCGCTGCCATGGAACTCATTGGTCCCGGATCTCGTGATCACCTGGATGTTTCCCGCCGTGGTGAACTCGGCCGGCGCCGCCGAGGTTTCTATCTTCAGCTCCTGCACGGATTCGAGCGACGGCTGCACCGGGCTCGCGCCCTGCGGATACGCCATCACCGCGATTCCATCCATCTGCGGCAGGATTCCTACCGAGGACCGCGATCCTTGAACGATTGGCGTCGAGGACGACGGAACCGCCGCCACGCCTGTACTCAGCGTCGCGTACGAGTAGATTCCGCCATCCCCACGCTGGCGTCCCACCAGCGGCAGAGAGATGAGGGCCTCATGGCTCACCGTACCCGACAGATCGTGCGCTTCCGTCGAGATAACCGGGCTGGCCCCCTGGACTTCGACCAGGGTCGTCGTGGCGCCGAGCGCGAGCTGCACATCAAGGCTGATGATCTGGTTGGCGGTCAGGATCAGTCCCGAGCGTTCATAGGTCGTGAAGCCCGGCCCGCTGACGCGGACTCTGTACCGGCCGAGGTCGAGGTTCGGCACGTTGAACACGCCCGCCGAACTGGTGGTGGCGCGCCGGACTGCCCCGGTTCCCTCATTGGCCACCTCCACCTCGGCGCCGGGCACCATCGCGGATGCTGGATCCTTGACCGTTCCCGTGATCGATCCGAACGTGCTTTGCGACAAGCCGGACGAACTGAACAAGAGGCTGACAAGCAGCCCAGAAATGATGAGACGCAGCGCCTGAGACATGTCCCTATATCCTTTTCCTTTGAACCTTTCGCCTAAGAACCCCGAGCAATTTCCCGTCTTGGCTTTCGGGATTTGCGATTTATTATATACATCCGCTTGAGATGTGGGAAGCGGGGCCCGAAATTCATTTCGGTACGGGCTTATTAAGTAGGCCTTCCGACCCAACGCGCTTCAGAATCACACTGCCCGGCTCGGAGTGCATCGGCGGCCAATTGGCAATCTGGCGGAGCGGCCCGGTTGCGCGCGCTGCGATTTCGGCAAGGAGCTTCGGGTCGCTCGCCTCGGTCAGCGCCTCCAATGCGAACGACGCTTTGTTCCAGTCGGTCCAGTGGACAGAGTCAAAGAGGTTCAGCAGCGGAGTGGGATCAAGACGTACATGAGAACTATCCCGGGAGGACCGCGCCAGCACACTCATGGCGCGAACCGCGTTGTTTCGGACCAGGGCATCGGCATCTTGTGAGGCCGCAGCAAGCGCGTCTGCCAGAGCCTGATCTTTAGCTCCGTACGGCGCCAGGTGGATCGCCGCGGCGCGATGCCGCTTGTCGCCTGAATTGAGCGCCACCTCACGCCAGCGCGCTGCCCGCACGCCGGCTCGGGCCATGACCTGATCCTCGATCCTTCGCGCCTCATCTTTGGGGCCGGAACGTCCCGTCGTCACCGCCTCGTGATTCAGTTCCATGAGACGGTCGTATATGGCGAGGTCTTCGTCGTCAAGGCGGATGGCGCCGGTCGGTGTGGGACGGAACTGTGGACGCCGATCCGTCGCCCTGACGCCGACGTAGAGGATCGCGGTACCTGCCGACTCACAGCATACCCAAGTCATATCGCTCTGGCGCCATGACGAAGATGCGGCGAGTTTCTTACGAAGGTTCTCCCCGTCGGCATCTCCCAGCGAGACCGGAACCGGTGGAAGAAGCTCGCGGACGGCACTCTCGAGATGGAGATCACCGAACACGACAATGCGGCCGATCGGCGGCATATCGGCCGCGGCGCCGCTTTGTGTGCAGAACAGCGCGATAAGCAGTTGCGACGGAACGCGCATGTACTGCCAGCTTACCGCGGAAGCCCGTTCTACGCCGTAAGCGCGACCTCCGCCGGGCGATACACCTCCGCCCACGACGGCTCCCCTTCCGTAATCAAAATCGTGTCGTTGATTGGCAGGTCCTCGAAGCGTTGCACCAGTCCGCTCGGCCAGCGGATTTCCAGCCGCTCCACCGAGGTCGCTTTGGCTAGCCCGAAGTGCTGCTCGAACGGCAGACAGCCGAAGTTGGTCCCGCCGGTCACTTCCCGGTACTGGTGCTTGCCCTCGGATTCAATGGAAACGCGCGCCCCGATGGCGCTCCGGTTGCTCTTCGTGCCCTTCAGGCGGACATTCAGGTAGTTCCCGGCCAGGCGCTTGGGACGGAAGCAGGAGGTTGTCAGCAGCTCACCCGGATAGGCCCCCCCGGCCGCTACCAACACGCACAAGCGGCCGTCGCCGAACAGGTCGGCCAGGTTGCCGCCGTGTCCTTTGCCGGTGGTGGGGAGACCGGCGGAAAAGGTGATGTTGCTGTACTTGCCGGCCCCGTCGTTCTCAAGAAGCACCAGCGGCTCCAGCCGGTCCATGCGCGGGCTGCCGTTGCCGAGCACCAGGTCCACGTGCCCGTCGTTATCGAAGTCGCCGGCGTTGCCGCTCATGGTTCCCCAGCAGCCGTCGATTCCAGCCTCCTTGCTGATCATCGTGAACGTGCCGTTGCGGTTGTTCCTGTAGAGCCGCAGCGGGCGGCCGTCGGCGGGTCCCGCGCCGGTTTTCATGGTGTGGACCACGTCTTCATGATCGGACCAGGTGAACTGCACGAGGTCCAGCCAGCCGTCGTTATCGTAGTCGATCCAGAAGCAAGTGCTGCCGATGCAGAAATCGTCGAAGCCGGCCTCCGTGCTGACGTCGGTGAAGGTCCCGTCTCCATTGTTGCGATAGAGCTGGGAGCGGCCCATGGCGTTGCTGAGGAAGAGGTCGGGCAACCCGTCGTTGTTGTAGTCGCCCCAGCAGGATCCGATGGTCGGCCAGATGGTGCGCAAGCCGGCCTTCTCCGACACTTCCGTGAACGTGCCGTCGCCATTGTTATGGAATAGCCGGTTGGGCGTCTTGCGGTCGAAGAGACCGCCGAGGTTGTTGGCGATGAACAGGTCCAGGTGGCCGTCGCAATCGTAGTCCACCCAGGAAGCCGTAAACGCGGGACCCCAACTGTTCACACCCGCCTTCTTGGTGACGTCGGTGAACGTACCGTCCCCGTTATTGTGGTAAAGCGAGCCTTCGCCGACGAAGAAGCCGAGGCGCGTGACGAACAGATCGTCGTAGCCGTCGTTATCGTAGTCGCCGATGGTGATCGCGAAACCGTTGATGCAATCGTCCAGACCCGAGCCGACCGATACGTCGGCGAATGAGCCGTCGCCGTTGTTGCGGTAGAGGCTGCACCCCGCGTGTGCGGCCGCGATCACCACGTCGAGATTGCCGTCGTTGTTATAGTCGAATACGGCCAGGCCGCGCCCGGCGCTGGTCTTATCGAGTCCGATCTTATCGGCCACGTCCTCGAACTCCACTTTGGGCCGCGCATAGCCGACCTTCATCTCCATGCGGTGCTCGTCCGGCACGAAGTCGGGGTACCGCCCCATTTTGCGGTTGATCTGCCATAGCCACGCGCGGGCACGCTCGTTTTCGGGATTCAGGTTCATGGCCGCCACTCCATCGCGCGCGCCCTCCTCGTACATGCCGGCGCGATAATGGGCCACGGCGGCTTCATGGAAGGCCCCGGCGGCCACCGCCGGATCCTTGGCGGCAAGGCGCAGTTCCCGGCCCGCCTCCACGTACCGCCCGCACTTGATGAGGATGCGGCCCAGCTCCATGCGCGTCACCGCATCGTCCGGCGCCTGACTCAAGCGATTCGTGTGAACCTGGATGATCTCCTTGTACTGCAGGCTCACGTAAATGTGCACCTCGCAGAACATCTCCACCACGTTGGCCACGAACTGCGGGAAACGCTTCGCCCCGACCACCTGAAAAGTCGCCAGACCGCGCAGCCCGGACTGGGCCGCCATGGTTCCGATGGACAACGGAATTTCCAGGGGAACGATCCAGTTGCGGGGGTTCTTCCAGTCCACGAATCCGAACGAATGCTGGACGGCGCGGACCAGATCCCCGGCGGCGGTGGCGAGCTGATAGGGTTCCATGACCGAAGTCCGCGCGATGCGTATGGTCCGGTTGGCCAAGTCGGAGACCGCGGAATCGACGTCCCGCGGACCGTCGAGCGGCGGACGCATCCCGGGCTTTTCGAACTCCACGCCCGCGAGCTTTTCCACGCTGGTCTGCATACTCTGCATGGCCGAATTCATCAGCAGCAGCCCGTTTTCGGCCATGCAGGCCGACAGGCGAAAGAGGGAATTTAGAATCGATGCCATAAGTTTGTAGCGGCGTCCGGAAGGAGATCTAAATCGGTTTGGGAAGAATGTAGTAGACCGACTGTATGGCGCACCCGAAGCTGGCCGTCTCATTCCTGGCGAGCGGCTCGCCGGCGAGAAACGACGCGATCGCCGGCTCCAGATAAGCCTGGTACTCGGGGTCCGCCGCATACTTGAAATTGTCGATGGCGCCCCGGTAATGCAGCCGCAGATCGGAATCGATCAGGAAAACCCGCGGTGTCTGCTGCGTATACCACTGGCGCGCGACGGCGCTGCCGGGGTCGTACACGATGGGAAATTGCAGATTCCTTTCTCGGATTGTGCCTTGAATCTGCTCCGGCGTTTCGCCATGACGCGAGGCCACCGCCACCAGGCCAATATCCGGATGGCGCGAGGTAAAGTCGTTCAGATAAGCGTCATAACGGACGCAATGCGAACAGACCCCGGACCAGAACACCACCACCGCGCCCTTTTTACCGTTCACGTAATGGCGCAGATCGCGCGCACCACCCTCCACGAGCTGCAACGAAAATTCGGAGACTGGGCCGCCGATTTCCTGAAGTTCCCGAACCAAAGTTTCCGACATCTGGGTGATGATTTTAGCGCAGCTTGTGCACGGAAGCACTAACTGGTTTGTATTAGTCCCGATAATAATAGTACCGATGGGAGCTTCTACGGCGCCAATCGGAATATGTCGGCCACGTTCGCTTTTACGCGCTCGGCCATGGCGTCGATGCCGGAAACGCCCGGGGCCCGAAGCGTGTACTTCTCGAGAGTCGCGGCCACGTACCCTCCGTAAGAGTCGAGCTCGAGCGACTTCAGACTGGCCAGGGTGATCCGGTTCTGGAGATCCGCCACCGTGTGTCCGGCGCGTTTTCCGGCGGCGACGCGGGCGTTGATCTCATCGAGGTAGCCGATCAGCTGCCGCATGCGGTCCCGCCCCTGCTGCATGCCTCCATGACCGGGAAGCACGTGCGTGAAGTCGAGTTCACCGAGGCGCGCCAGGGTGCGCGACCACTCCTGGGGATAGCCGTCGCCCATGCCGGGAATGAACCCGTGCAGCAGGTCGCCGGTGGCAATGGCCTTCTTCTGGGGGCAGAATACGGAGATGTCGCTCGCCGTATGCGCCCTGCCTCGAAACACCAGGTGCAGATCGTGGGCTTTGTCGTGGACCGTCAGGCTCTCTCCGAAGGTGACGTCCGGCAGCTCGGGTTGATAGTTCTCCATTTCGCGCAGATAGGCGCGGGTTTCCGACACCATACGCCGGAAGTAGATGCGCTCAGCCTCGCCACGCGCCGTGCCGAGCTTCTGCCGCATGTCCTCCAGGCTGCGCCGTATGCTTTCGAGCGAGCTGTGCAGGCGCTTCGCGGTGTGCTCGGCGATGAGCGCGCGCGTGGCCTGGCTGGCTACCACCTGCGCTTGCGGAGCGATCTTGCGATACGCACCCGTGCCCTGAACATGGTCCCAGTGAAAATGCGTGTTGACGATATAACGCACGGGCTTGGGACTCACCTCGCGGCGGATTTGCGCCACCAGGGCGGCCGCGGCGGAGGGTTTGGAGTGAGCGTCCACCACCAGAATGTCGCGCGCGTTGACGAAGACGGCCGCGTTACAGTTGAGCATGGCGGCCGGCTTCGCCAGCGCCAGGTAGACGCCCTCGGCGGCCTTCTCGATTTCGAACAGAGTAGCGGGGGCGGCAGCCGATTGCGCCCGGGCATGCGCCGCGCGGAAGACCGCCTGCTCGAGCACGGATGCCGTGGTGAAGCACGCTCCTAGGGTGCGCGTCAAAAAGTCTCTCCGGGAGTGCGAGAATGAGTGGCTCATGGAAAGGAATCCGAATGCCGGCTTACCCGGAAAGCGAACGCGAGCGACGTATTGCCGCGGAGGCGCTGCACAAACAGGTTGAAGCGATCTTCGAGCGTTGCGGCATGGAGAGCGGCGATGCCGGGCTGCTTTCCGAAACGCTGGTAGCGGCCGACCTCCGGGGCGTTCACTCGCATGGCGTCCTCCGCGTGCCGGAGTATGTGCGCAAGCTCGCCGGCGGCGTGAATCCCAAGGGGCGGCCCGCCGTGGTGAAGGATTCGGTAGCGGCCCTGACCATCGACGGCGGCAACAGCATGGGCCAGATTGGCGCGGCCTTCGCCATGGATCGGGCCATCGAGCGGGCGCGGACCACGGGCGTGGCGGTGGCGGCGGTGCGCGGAAGCAACCATTGCGGGGCCATGGCCTGGTTCGCCATGCGGGCGCTTCCTCACGGCATGATCGGTCTGGCCGCCACCAATGCCCTTCCCACCATGGCGCCCTGGGGCGGCCTGGACAAGATCGTCGGCATCAACCCGCTGGCCGTGGCCATTCCCGCCGCGAAAGAGCCGCCAGTGGTGCTGGATGCCGCCTTCAGCTATTCCTCGCATGGAAAGATCCGAGTCTATCACCAGAAGGGCGCGGCCATTCCGCCTACGTGGGCGTTCGACTCCGAAGGCCGGCCGACAACCGACGCCGGGCGCGCCATCGAGGGCCTGCTGCAGCCCATCGGCGAATACAAGGGCGTCGGGCTGGCCATCGTTATGGGGATGCTGTCCAGCCTGCTATCGGGAGCGAGCTATGGAACCGAGCTTGGGGATATGCAGGACGGCGCGAAGCCGGGCAGCGACGGCCACATCTTCATTGCGCTGAACGTCGCCTCTTTCGAGGAACCTTCGCGGTTCCGGGAGCGTGTGGATGGAATTGTGCGGCAGATTCGCGGCAGCCGCCGCGCCGCCGGAGTGGGGAAGATCTACGCTCCGGGAGAGCTGGAAGCCGAAACCGAAAGCCGGTATCGGAAGGAAGGGATTCCGCTGAACGACGCGACGCTGGACGGCCTTCGGGAGGCCGCCGAGCTGGTGGGTCTGTAAGAAGAAGGCGAGGGCCTACTCCCCGCCCTCTTCCGGTTCTCTGCCCTCGCGCTGAGCCTTCAGACGCTCTTCGCGGCGTCGCGCGCGCTCCGCGGCGCGCTTCACGAGCTCCGAGCCAACCAGCTCGAGCATCGCCTGTTCGGCGCCATCGCCTTTGCGCGGCCCAAGCCGCACGATACGCGTGTAACCGCCGTTGCGCTGGCCGAAGCGCGTCCCCAGCGTGTCAAAGAGCTTTTTGACCGAGACGGGCGTCTCCAGAAACGAGGCGGCCTGCCGCCGGGTGTGCAGCGTGTCTCGCTTGGCGAGGGTGATCATTCTGTCCACCAGAGGCTTCACGGCCTTGGCTTTGGGAACCGTTGTGATGACACGCTCGTGCTCAATGACGCTCGTCACGAGGCCGCGCAGCAGCGCCTTGCGCGACCCGCTGTCCCGTTTGAGCTTATATCCGCCGACCTTGTGTCTCATGTTCTATTCCCCAATCCGATCCTGATCCTGGTCCTGCTCGCCTTCGCTGCCCAAATCGTATTCCCGCCCTTCCAGGCCGGACGAAGGAACGTTGGGGGGAGCGATGAGACGGCCCTGAGAGTCGATCTTCATTCCGAGGGAAAATCCCATGTTGGACAGGATTTCCTTGATCTCGTTCAAGGACTTGCGCCCGAAATTCTTGGTGCGCAACATGTCCGCCTCGGTCTTCTGAATCAGCTCGCCGATGGTCTGGATATTGGCGTTCTTCAGGCAGTTGTAGGAGCGTACGCTCAACTCCAGCTCCTCCACGGACCGGTTGAGCTGCTCGCTCATCTTGTCCATGGCGTGCTCGGCGGTCTCTTCGGCGGCCTCCGGCAGCTCCTCGAAGTTGATGAAGATGTTCATATGCTCCTTCAACAACTTCGCGGCATACCCGACGGCGTCCGGCGGCGAAACCGCGCCGTTGGTCCAGACTTCGAGCGTGAGCTTGTCGTAATCCGTCATCTGGCCGAGACGGGCCGCCTCGACCGCAAAATTGACCTTGCGCACGGGAGAGTGCACGGAGTCGATGGGAATGTAGCCGAGGGCGAGATCCTCGTCGAAGTTCTTGTCCGCGCTGACATAGCCGCGGCCGGTTTTCAGCCGCATCTCGATGTTTAGCTTGCCGCCTTCGCTGACGGTGGCGATGTGAACGTTGCGGTCCAGCACTTCAACGTCGGCGTCGGACTGGATCTGCCCGCTGAGCACCTGGCCCGGCCGGTCCACCCGCAAGTAAACGGTCTTGACCGCATCGCCCATGATCTTGAAGGGAATCTGCTTCAGGTTCAGGATGATATCGGTTGCGTCCTCGACGACGCCCGGAATGGGGCTGAACTCGTGCTCGACGCCTTCAATCCGCACCGCCGTAATCGCCGCGCCTTCGATGGAGCTCAGCAGCACGCGGCGCAGGCTGTTGCCGATGGTGGTTCCAAAGCCGCGCTGAAAGGGTTGGGCCGTGAATTCGCCGTACCGGTCGGTTAGGGTTTCCGTGTTGGCGACCAGCCGCTTCGGTTTTTGAAAGCCCTTCATCATAATATTCTTATATCCTCAATTGCTTGCCAAAGAGCGGCGGGACTACTTAGAGTACAACTCGACAATGAGCTGCTCATTCATCTGAATCTGCACTAGTTCCTCGCGCTTCGGCATTCCCGTGATGCGGCCGCGAAGCGCATCGCGGTCGACGTCGATCCAGTTGGGCGAAGGGGCGTGAGCCGTGGCGTCGCGAGCACCCAGAATGGTGGGATTTGTACGGCTGGATTCACGCACCTCGACAACGTCGCCGGGCTTCACCAGCGCCGACGGGATATTAGTCTTCCGCCCGTTGAGCTGGATGTGGCCGTGGCGGACGATCTGCCTTGCCTGAGCGTGGCTGGTGCCGAACCCCATGCGGTAAATCACGTTGTCCAGGCGCCGCTCCAGCATGCCTAGCAGGTTGTCGCCGGTGATGCCCTTCATGGCGGCGGCCTTCTCAAAGGTATTGCGGAACTGCGTTTCCAGAACGCCGTAAACGCGGCGCACCTTCTGCTTCTCGCGAAGCTGCAGACCATAACCGACCAGCTTCGGCTTGCGGTCCTTGCCATGCTGGCCGGGAACGAAGTTGCGCTTTTCGATGGCGCACTTCTCCGTATGGCAGCGCTCGCCTTTCAGAAACAGTTTCATGCCCTCGCGCCGGCACTGCCGGCAAACGGGACCGATATATCTTGCCAAACTTCCTCCTTAACCCTGCTTCAGGGTGCAGTTTACAGTTCCTGGCGGAACCTTCCTCCTGCTTATCGCTTGCAAACTTAAACGCGCCGCCTTTTGGGCGGGCGGCAACCATTGTGCGGGATCGGCGTCGTGTCGCGAATCGACCGTACTTCAATGCCCGACGTGGAGAGCGCCCGGACCGCGGACTCGCGTCCCGACCCGGGACCGCTCACACGGACATCCACGGTACGCAACCCGGACTCCTTCGCTTTGCCGGCGGCGGTCAGCGCCGCCTGCTGCGCGGCAAAGGGAGTTCCCTTGCGCGAGCCGCGAAAGCCGAGAGATCCCGAACTCGACCAGGAGATCACATTACCTTCGGTATCCGAGATGGTAATGATGGTGTTGTTGAAGGTCGCCTGGACGTGGACAAGGCCCGTATGGACCGTGCGCTTCTCTTTCTTCTTGAAAGTCTTCTTCTTGGTAGCCTTGGTGGCTTTGCCCTTCACTGGTGCCTTCGCTAGTGCCTTCGCTGCTGCCTTTGCCATTACGCCTCGTTTCCGTCAGGTCTTCGCCGATGCCTTCTTCTTGTTCGAGACCGTTCCGCGCCTCGGTCCCTTGCGGGTCCGCGAGTTGGTATGGGTGCGCTGGCCGCGAACCGGCAGACCGCGCCGGTGGCGCTGGCCCCGATAGCTGCCCATCTCGATGTGCCGCTTGATGTTCATCGAGATCTCTTTGCGAAGGTCGCCTTCCACGGCGCCCTCCTCCTCGAGAATCTGGCGGATCCGGTTTACCTCTTCCTCGCCCAGTTCGCCGACCTTCTTTCCGGGGTCGACGCCCGCGCGATGGAGCAGCGAGGCCGCCCGCGTGCGCCCAATGCCGTAGATGTATGTCAGTCCGATCTCCGCCCTCTTCTTCGGCGGCAGATCCACTCCGGCGATACGTGCCATGGAAAAATCCTTTCAGGGCCGGGCATGCGCCCGCCCTTCCTCTTAACCTTGCCTTTGCTTATGCTTCGGATTCACGCAAATGACCCGCACCACACCATGGCGGTGGATCAGCTTGCATTTATCGCACATCCGTTTTACCGACGCTCGTACCTTCATGGTCTCCTCAGTTCACGGTCTGGTCAGCACCCACGGCCCGTTGGCGGTGACCGCCACACAGTGCTCGAAGTGCGCCGAATACGAGCCGTCCTTCGTCACGGCGGTCCACTTATCGCTCAAGACCTTCGCGTCCGGAGCGCCCGCGTTCACCATGGGCTCGATCGCGAGAACCATGCCTTCCTTCAGCCGGGGATTCTCGTTCTTGCGCTCTACGTAGTTGGGAACCTGCGGCTCTTCGTGCAACTGGGTCCCGATTCCGTGCCCAACGTACTCCCGCACCACGGAAAAGCCGTTCCCCCGAACGTGGCGCTCCACCGCGCCGCACACGTCGAAGAGCCGGTTGCCCGCGCGCATCTGATCGATCGCCAGGTCAAGCGACTCCTTCGTGATGTCCATCAACCGCCGGGCCGCTTCGCCGATCTCGCCCACAGCCACGGTAACGGCGGAGTCCCCAAAATAGCCATTCAACTCCACGCCGGTGTCGATCTTCACCAGGTCGCCCGCCTTCAGGACCCGCTTGGCCGAAGGCATGCCGTGCACGATCTCGTCGTTGACCGACGTGCACAGGACGTACTTGTAGCGCTGTCCGGCCGCCGGAACGTAATAGTTCTTGAATGCGGGACGGGCGCCGGCATCGCCGATCATCTTTTCGGCCTCGACTTCGAGATCCATGGTGCTTGCGCCCTCGACCGTCATCTCGCTGAGCTTATTCAGAATTTGCCACACGAGCAGGCCGCTGCGCCGCATCTTTTCCAGTTCCGCGGCGGTTTTCCGAATAATCATCCGTTCTCAACCAGCCGGCAAATTTTTTCCCCCAGCGCCCGGGGGCTTTCGTGGCTGGCATCCATCTGAACCATGCGCGTCTGGCTGGCTTCAAAGAACTCCAGCAGCGGCCGCGTCTGGCGCTCGTAGGCATCCAGGCGCTCGCGGATCACCGGCTCCCGGTCGTCGTCCCGCAGCATCAGCGCGCTTCCTTCCAAATCGCAGATACCTGGCACTTTGGGCGGACGGGAGATGGAATTGTACAGCGTCCCGCACACCGGACACTGTCTACGACCCGTAAGACGCGCAATAATAATATTGTAATCCACCACAAGGTGGATCACCACCTGGTCGATCCCCCTCCCCTGCAGCAGCCCGCAGAGCGTCATCGCCTGCTGCCGCGTCCGGGGGTAGCCGTCCAGGATGAACCCGCGCGTGCAATCCGGCTGCGTCACGCGCTCGTCCACCAGCGAATTCACCAGGTCGTCGGGCACCAGCGAGCCCGCCTGCATCAGCGTTTTGACCCGCCTCCCGACCGCATCGTCCGCCAGGATGTGCTCGCGCAGCATATCGCCGGTCGATATCTGCGGCACGCCCAGGCATTCAATCAGGATCTTGGCCTGAGTCCCCTTGCCCGACCCCGGAGGCCCGAACAACACGATCGCCTTGGTCCGGCTTCTTACTCCCGCAGCCCCGTTAGTATCCACGCCAGACTCGCCGTCCCCTCAAACCGAACTCCGGCGGCCTCGAATTCTTCCGGCCCGCGGAGTGAACCCTTCGTAGTGACGCATGATCAACTGCGCTTCAATCTGATTCACGAAGTCCATGGCCACGCCCACCACGATCAGCAGCGACGTGCCGCCGAAGTAAAACTGCACGTTCAGCCCATCCAGAAGCCAGCGCGGGAAGTAAGCGTCGATGAAGTTTCCCACGAACGGCAGCGTCTGCAGCTTGATGCCCGAGATCATGATGTCCGGAATCAGACACAGGATGGACAGATACAGGCCGCCCACCACCGTGATCTTGGTCAGGATGTTGTTCATGTACTCGGCCGTATTTTTTCCGGGCCGGATTCCGGGAATGAAGCCGCCGTACTTGCGCATGTTGTCGGCCGCTTCGTTCGGGTTGAAGATGATCGACACGTAGAAGAAGCAGAAGAAGATGATCCCCGCCACGAACAGCACCACATAGAGCGGCATTCCCTGCTGCATGGAAGTCAGCATGGCGCTCAGCCAGGGGCTGCTTTTCACGAAGGGCAGCCCGGCCAGGGTCTGCGGAAACGCCAGAATCGAGGAGGCGAAAATCACGGGAATTACGCCGCCCGCGTTCACCTTGAGCGGCATGTGCGTGGACTGTCCGCCCATCACCTTGCGTCCCACCACGCGCTTGGCGTACTGCACGGGGATCCGCCGCTCGCCCCGCTCCACCAGTACGATGAAGGCGACCACGGCGATCATCATCAGCAGGATGATGATCAGCTGCAGCGCGCCCCACTCCCGCAGCACGAACACGTTGGTATAGATGTTCCCCATGGCGCTGGGCAGTCCGACCACGATGCCGGCGAAGATGATCAGCGACATGCCGTTTCCGATGCCGCGCTCGGTAATCTGCTCGCCCAGCCACATGATGAAGGCCGTGCCCGTGGTGAGCGAGATCATGGTCATCAGCGTGAACCCGACGCCGGGGTCGATGACGATATTGCCTTCCATGTTCTGCAGCGCCATGGAGATTCCAAACGACTGCATCAGGGCCAGACCGACCGTCAGGTACCGGGTCCACTGGGTGATCTTGCGCCGTCCCAGCTCGCCCTCCTTCTGAAGCTTCTCGAGCGTGGGGATGACCACCGTGAGCAACTGCAGAATAATGGAAGCCGTGATGTAGGGCATGATGCCCAGAGCGAACACGGTCAGCCGCCGGATGTTGCCGCCCGCGAACAGGTCGAAAAATCCGAAGATGGTTCCCGCGTTCCGGGCGAAGAATTCCTCCCACAGGATAATGTTGATTCCGGGCGTGGGCACATGGCCTCCCAGCCGGTAGACGGCCAGAAGAGCCAGGGTGAAGAACAGGCGCTTGCGCAGGTCCGGGATGCGGAAAACGTTCGCAATGGCCTCGAAAAGCTTCATAGGAAAACCTCTTCCCGGCTACTCCTTGCGGTCCGGGCCGCCGATGACCTGGGCCGTGCCGCCCTGGCCCTGGATCTTCTCGAGGGCGGACCGGGAGAACAGGTGGGCCTCGACCCGGATGGGCCGGGTGAGCTCGCCCGAGCCCAGAATCTTCAGCCCATCCCTAACTTTCTTGATTACGCCCAGCTCCAGGAGCCGGTCGGGAGTAAAGCTGTCGCCGTCCAGCTTCTCGAGAGTCGACAGGTTGACGATCACGAACTCCTTCTTGAAGATATTGGTGAATCCGCGCTTCGGCAGGCGGCGATGCAGAGGCATCTGCCCGCCCTCGAAGCCGCGCATGATGCTGTAGCCGGAGACCGAACGGGCGCCCTTCGAGCCGCGCGTGGAGGTCTTGCCGTGTCCCGATCCCATGCCCCGGCCCACGCGCTTGCGCACGTGCTTTTGACCGGCCGGAGGTTTCAAATTGCTAAGGTTCATTGCGTTTACTCCACCACCGCCAGCAGGTGCGGCACCTTCTTCACCATGCCGCGCCACCCTGGCGTATCGGGCCTCTCGACCACCTGGTTCATCTTCCGCAGTCCGAGCGAACGGACGATTCTCTTGTGCTTCTCAGGCGTGCAGATGGGGCTGCCGACGAGCTTAATCTTGATTTTGCCGTCCATAAAAGTTCTCTTCACCGCCGCGTCGCCGGTTAGCGCCGTTCCCATTCGATGGTCCAATTTTACAGCTTGTCGATCGAAAGGCCCCGCATCTCGGCAACCACTTGCTTGTCGCGTAACTGCTCGAGCGCCGCAATGGTGGCTTTGACCACGTTGTGCGGGTTGTGCGTGCCGATCGACTTGGTCAGAACGTTGGGAATTCCCGCCGCCTGAATGACCGCCCGCACCGGCCCGCCCGCAATCACTCCGGTTCCTTCCGGCGCCGGCTTCAACAAAACCAGTCCGCTTCCGAAACGGCCCAGCACGCGGTGCGGGATGGTCGTTTCGAGCATATGGATCTTGCGCAAATTTTTCTTGGCCGCTTCGATTCCCTTGCGAATCGCCGAGGGAACCTCCTTGGCCTTGCCAATCCCATACCCCACCACTTTGGCGGAAGGATCGCCTACCACCACCAGGGCCGAGAAGCTCAAATTCTTGCCGCCCTTCACGACCTTGGTGACGCGGTTGATCGACACCACCTGCTCTTTCAAATTGAGCTGCTGGGGATTCACGCGCTTCGCTATAACTGGGATCATTTCTTAAAATTCCAATCCGGCTTCGCGGGCCGCATCCGCCAAAGCCTTTACCCGGCCGTGATAGAGGTAGCCGCCACGGTCGAAGACCACCCTCTGAATTCCCTTCTCTTTGGCGCGCTGCGCGACGAGCTTGCCGATCTCCTTGGCTCCAGCCACGTTCCCGCCGCCGGGCGCTTTGCCGTTCTTTTCGTTGCTCGAAGCGGCCACCAGCGTCATGCGGCGCGTGTCGTCGACAATCTGCGCGTAAATGTGCTCCAGGCTGCGAAACACGGCCAGCCGCGGGCGCTCGGCGCTTCCCCGCACCTTGCGCCGGATCCGCCGGTGGACCCGCACCCGAACATCGTTCTTGGATACTTTCCGAATCATCCAGATCCTCTCTCGGCGCACCGCTACTTGGCGGCCGCTCCCGTCTTTCCGACCTTCTTGCGGAGCGCCTCGCCGGTATACCGGATGCCCTTGTTCTTATACGGGTCGGGCGGACGGAGGGCGCGAATGTTGGCCGCCACCTGGCCCACCATCTGCTTGTCGTAGCCGCTCACCACCAGGTGGGTCTGCTTCTCCACTTTCAGATCCACGCCATCCGGCAGCAGCACCTCGATGGAATGCGAATAGCCGAGGATGAACGTTGCGATTTTGCCCTTCACATCGGCACGGTAGCCGATGCCCACGATGTCCAGCTCGCGGGTGAATCCAGCGGCGACGCCGTTTACCGCGTTGGCGGCCAGCGCGCGTGTCAGCCCGTGCAGCGCGGCATACTGGTCGCCCTCGCGGTGAATTTCCAGGGCTCCATTGTTCTGCTCGATGCGGACCCCCGCCGGAATCGGCACGGTCAGCCGGCCTTTCGGCCCCTCGACCCGCAACTCCTCCCCGACGGTCGCCTTGACGCCGCTCGGCATCGGAATGGGTTTCTTTCCTACTCTAGACATATCGCATCACCAGATCTGGCAAAGAATCTCTCCGCCCACGCCCGTCCTGTGCGCGCTGCGCCCGGTCATGACGCCGCGCGGAGTCGTGAGGATGTTGATCCCCAGTCCTCCCAGCACGCGCGGGATGTCGGACTGGCCCACGTATACGCGGCAGCCCGGCCTGGAAATCCGCTCGATGTGGGAGATGACGGGAGAGTTGTTGTCGCTGTACTTCAGGTAAATCTTGATGGTCTTCTTGACGCCCTCCTCAGCCACCTTGTAGTTGAGGATGTAGCCCTCTTCCTTGAGGATCCGGGCAATCTCGGCCTTCAGCTTCGAAGCCGGTACGTCGACCTTGGGATGGCGCGCCGCAACCGCGTTTCGCACCCGCGTCAGCATGTCGGCAATGGGGTCGGTGTACATCGATATCGCCTCCTACCAGCTCGCCTTGATTACGCCGGGAATCTCCCCATTCAGGGCCAAAAGGCGGAAACACAGCCGGCAAATGCCGAACTTGCGCAGGTAGCCGCGAGGACGCCCGCAGCGCCAGCACCGGTTCCGGTGGCGGCATTCGAACTTCGGCTTCTTGAGGTCTTTGGCAATCTTGGCGGTCGTAGCCATTCGTTCTTCTTTCTCCTTCTCCCGATGTCAGGCGCGGAAGGGCATTCCCATGGCCCGCAGCAGCGCAAGACCCTCGGCATCCGTCCTGGCCGTGGTGGTGATGGATATGTTCATGCCCTTGGTCTTGTCGACCTTGGAGTAATCGATCTCCGGGAAAATCAACTGGTCCCGAACCCCCAGCGTGTAGTTGCCGCGCCCGTCGAAAGATTTCGCCGAGACGCCGCGGAAATCGCGCACGCGCGGCAGGGCGACGTTCACCAGGCGGTCGAAAAATTCGTACATCCGGGCGCCGCGCAGGGTCACCATGGCGCCGATGGACATGCCTTCACGGAGCTTGAAGGCCGCGATCGACTTCTTAGCCTTCGTCACCACCGGCTTCTGCCCGGCGATCTGCGCCAGTTCGTTCACGGCTCCGTCCAGCAGCTTCGGGTTCTGCGTGGCCTCGCCCAGTCCGATATTGATCGAAATCTTTTCGAGCTTCGGCACGGCCATCAGGTTTTGGTAGCCGAAGTCCTTCCGCAGGCCCGGCGTCACGTTCTTCAGATAGTGTTGCTTCAATCGTGCGGCCATCAGATTCTCACTTCTTGTCCAGACTCTCGCCGGTCTTGCGCGCGATCCGCGTCCGCCGCGCCTTGCCCCCGGCCGTTTCGACCGACGCGCCGATGCGCGTGGCTATCCCGCTCGAAGTCACGATCATCACGTTCGAAACGTGGATGGTGCCTTCTTTTTCGGCGATTCCGCCCTTGACCTGTTTCGCCGGGTTGGCTTTCAGGTGGCGCTTCACCATCATGACGCCCTCCACCAGCACCCGGCCGGTGCGGCCGTCGACCTCCAGCACGCGACCGGTCTTGCCCTTGTCGCGCCCGGAAATCACCTTCACCGTGTCGTTCTTCTTCAGCCGGATGCGCAGCGGCTCGGCCAGCTTTCTGTTCTTCCTGGGCATTAAAGCACCTCTGGCGCGAGCGATACGATTTTCATGAATCGCTTGTCGCGCAACTCGCGAGCCACCGGCCCGAACACGCGCGTGCCCACGGGTTCGCCCGTTTCGCCGATCAGCACCGCCGCGTTGGAGTCGAACCGAATGTAGCTGCCGTCTTTGCGGCGCGTCTCCTTGCGCATGCGCACGATCACGCAGCGGACCACTTTGCCCTTCTTGATCTGCGAATCCGGAGCGGCTTCCTTGACGCTCGCCGTCACCACGTCGCCCAGCCCGGCCCGCAATCCCAGATCGCCGCCGCGCGGCAGGATGGTGGAGAGCCGGCGGGCGCCGGAATTATCGGCCACCTCCAAAATGGTTCGCATTCCAATCATGTCGCTTCTCCTTGTGGACTACCGGTACACGCTTATATCTCTTTCGGCTCCGCGCCCACCTGCGCGGCACGCCGGATCACTTCGCCCAGCCGCCAGCGCTTGAGCTTGCTCAGCGGACGGCACTCGATAATCCGCACCACATCCCCCATGCGGGCTGTGCCTTCCTCGTCGTGGGCGTAAAATTTCTTGCGCTTGGTCACGATCCGCTTGTAAAGCGGGTGCGGGACCTTCCGGCTGACGACGACCACGATAGTCTTCTGCATCTTGGCCGATACGACTTCGCCGACCTTCTCGTTCTTGTTGGCTTTCTCCCCGGTCTGTCCGGTCATGCCTGGCCTCCCTGCGCGCTCAGCTCCCTTTCGCGCAGCACCGTGAAGATGCGCGCCCGGTCCTTCTTCAGCGCTCGCAGCTTCTTCAACCCGTCGGTCTGGCCCATGGACATCTGGAAACGCAGCCGGAACGACTGCTCCTCCATGTCGCGGAGCTGAATCTGAAGCTCCCGATCGTCGAGATCCCGAATCTTCTGGGCTTTCATTTCAAGTTTCCTCGCCTTTATTCAGCCTGCTGCTGGCGCACCACGAACTTCGTGGGAACCGGCAGCTTGTGGGCCGCCAGGCGCATCGCCTGCTCGGCGATTCCCTGCGGCACACCTTCCATTTCGAACAAGACCTTACCGGGCCGCACCACCGCCACCCACTGCTCGGGCGCGCCCTTGCCTTTGCCCATACGGGTTTCGGCGGGCTTCTTGGTGATGGGCTTGTCGGGGAACAAGCGGATCCAGACCTTGCCGCCGCGCTTGATGAAGCGCGTCATGGCGATACGGGCAGCTTCAATCTGCCGGTCCGTAATCCAGCCGCACTCCATGGCCTTCAGTCCGAAGTCGCCGAAGGAGACATCCGATCCCCTCCACGCCTTGCCTCGCATCCGGCCGCGCTGCTGCTTCCTGTATTTGACCTTCTTCGGCATCAACATGGCGTTTGATCCTAACTCTTCCCCTCATCCGGCCCCGGGCCTTCCGCCGGAGGCGGCGCCTCAACTGTGGGCTCGCGCGTCTCCTGCTTCCACGATGGTTGCGGGGGCATCAACGGAGGAACCAGCGGCGCGCCGGAACGCGGCGGAGAGGGCTGCTCCGGAGCCATCTGAACCGGGGGTCCCTGCGGAACCGGGGGCTGCTGGGCGGGGAAAGAGCTACCCGTGAAAGGCGGCCGTTCGCGCCGGCGGTCGCGATCCCGGTCGCCTCGCGGCTCGCGGCGCCGCGGCTCGGGTTCGCTTATCAGGCCACGCCGTCCGCGCAACTCGATGATCTCGCCTTTGTACACCCAGACCTTGACGCCGATGACTCCATACGTGGTGTGCGCTTCGGTGGTCCCGAAATCGATATCCGCCCGCAGGGTGTGCAGCGGAAGCTGCCCCTGCAGGTACCATTCGCTGCGCGCGATCTCGGCGCCGTTCAGACGGCCCGACACGCGGATCTTGATGCCCTTGCAGCCGAAGCGCAGAGCCGAATCCACGGCCTTCCGCATGGCCCGCCGGAACGCCACGCGCTTTTCGAGCTGCAAAGCGATCGACTCCGACACCAGTTGCGCGTCCAGCTCCGGCTTGTGTACTTCCTGAATGTCGATGAATACGTCCCGTTTGGTCTTACGGGCCAAGTCCTGCTTTAGCTTCTCGATCTCCGCGCCCTTGCGCCCGATGACGATGCCGGGGCGCGAGGTCCGGATGGTGACCCGCAGCTTATTGCCGGGGCGGTCCACCTCGATCGAGCTGACGCCGGCCGACCGCAGCCGGCGGCGCAGCTCCTCGCGAAGCTTCAGGTCTTCCTGGAGCAGCTTGGCGTAGCCCTGCCGCGCGAACCAGCGCGACCGCCACGTCTTCGTGTACCCCAGCCTGAACCCGTACGGATGAACTTTTTGTCCCATTTCTACGGCTTGCCTTTCTCCGCCACCGCGACCACGATATGGGCCGACCGCCTCTGGTAGCGGTACGCCCTGCCCATCGGCGCCGGACGAATCCGTTTCATGCGCGGGCCTTCGTTCACGTAGGCCTGGCTCACCACCAGCTCGTCGACGTCAATGTCCTCGAAGCGATGGCGCGCGTTGGCAATGGCCGACTTGAGCACCTTTTCCACGGTGGGAGCGATGCGCTTGTTGGCGGCGCGCAAAGTGGTGAGGGCCTGGCCCGCGTTCTGCCCGCGAATCAGGTCCACGACCAGCCGCGCCTTCTGCGGCGATGTTCTGATGTATCTGGCCTCAGCTCTGGCTTCCATCTTCCCTATCCCTTCGACGACTTCTCGGAGGCGGACTTCACCGCGTGACCCTTAAAGGTCCGCGTCGGCGAAAACTCGCCCAGCTTGTGCCCCACCATGTTTTCGGTGATGTACACGGGAATGAACTTCTTGCCGTTGTGGACGGCTATGGTGTGGCCGACGAACTCGGGAAGAATGGTCGAGCGGCGGGACCAGGTCTTGACCACCTTCTTCTCGCTCTTCACATTCATCCGCTCGATCTTCACCTCCAGGTGAGTATCGGTGAACGGTCCTTTACTGACTGATCGTCCCATGCTTGTCTCCGGCCTACCTCTTCTTCGACTTCCGGCTCACGATCCACTTATCGGTCTTCTTGTTGTTGCGCGTCTTGTACCCGCGCGTCGGCTGGCCCCAGGGCGTTACCGGGTGCCGGCCGCCGGAAGTCTTGCCCTCGCCGCCGCCGTGCGGGTGATCCACGGGATTCATGGAGACGCCCCGGTTGTGGGGACGCCGGCCCATCCAGCGGTTGCGCCCCGCCTTGCCGAGCGAGATGTTCTCATGGTCCAGATTGCCCACCTGGCCAACCGTCGCCATGGAATCCACCGGCACGCGCCGGATCTCGCCGGATGGCAGCTTCAACAGCGCCAGATCGCCTTCCTTCGACACCAGTTGCACTTGGGTGCCGGCCGAGCGCGCCATCTGGGCGCCCTTGCCGGGCCGCAGCTCGACATTGTGCACCACCGTGCCGGCCGGAATGTTGCGCAGCGGCAGCGCGTTGCCCACCAGAATGTCCGCGTCCGGTCCGGACACCACCGCCTGGCCCACCTTCAGGCCGTGCGGCTGCAGAATGTATCGCTTCTCGCCGTCCTTGTAGTGCAGCAGCGCGATGCGGGCGGAGCGGTTCGGATCGTATTCAATGGCCGCGACCACCGCTGGAATCCCGGTCTTATCGCGCTTGAAATCGACCACGCGGTAATTGCGCTTGTGCCCGCCGCCCATGAAGCGCGAGGTCACGCGCCCGCCGCTGTTGCGTCCGCCGGTTCGCTTGTGGGGCTCGATCAGCGACTTCTCCGGCGTGTCCTTGGTAATGTCGTCCCGAGAGACGACGCTCTGAAAGCGCCGCGTGGGTGTCGTGGGTCTGTATGTCTTGACCGCCATCTTATAGCTCCGCGTACTCCGGCATCTTCTGGCCGGGCTTGAGTCTTACGTACGCCTTTTTCCAATCGGGCCGATAGCCGCTGAACCGGCCGCGCCGGCGCATTTTGCCCTCCGTGTTCGCGGTCCTCACTTCGGCCACCTTGACCCGGAACAGCTTCTCCACCGCCGCCTTCACCTGAACCTTGTTGGCATCCGGAGCCACTTCAAAGCACAGCGTGCGTTCTTCTTCCTTCTTTTGAACGCCCTTCTCGGTCACGATCGGACGCCGGATTATCTCGTGAATGTTCATCGCGACAATGCCTCCGAAAACTTCTGCGCCACCGCGGAGCTCAACAGAACCGCGTCGGCGTCCAGAAGGTGATACGGATTCACGTCTTTGCTCTCCAGCAGCGTCACGCTTTCCAGATTGCGCGCGCCGAGAGCCAGGTTGCGGTTCTCGCCGTTATTCACCAGCAGCACCTTGCGCCTGGCTTCCAGTTGGTCGAGCGCGGCGCGAACTACCTTGGTCCTGGGCTCGGCGAAGGCGAACTCCTCCACCACCTTCAACTGGCCGTCGCGCAGCTTCGCCGACAAAGCCGAGCGCAGCGCGCCTAACAGCATTTTGCGCGGAAGCCGGTAGGAATAGTCGCGCGGAACGGGACCGTGCACCGTGCCGCCGTGCCGCCAGAGAGGCGACCGGATGCTGCCCATGCGGGCCCGGCCGGTTCCCTTCTGCTTCCATAGCTTTTTACCCGAGCCGGCGACCTCCGACCGCACCTTGGTCTTGGCGGTTCCCGAGCGCAGGCCGGCACGGAAGTGCCGCACCGCCTCGTACAACAGCGCGTCGTTGACCTGGGCGTCGAACACCGTGTCGGCCAGCTCCAGCTCGCCGACCTTCCGATTACTCAAATCCACCACATCTACCTTGGGCATTGGTTCTTTCCCCCGCCGTCACCGTTTGGCCCGGCGAACCAGCACGTAACCGCCGTTCGGTCCTGGCACCGCGCCCTTCACCACGAGAACATTGTCCTCGGCATCCACGTCGATCACTTCCAGATTGCGCACCGTGACACGCTCATGGCCCATGCGCCCCGCCATGCGCATGCCCGGAAGCACGCGCGACGGAAAGCTGGAGGCGCCGATCGAGCCAGGCGCGCGATGATGCATCGATCCGTGGCTGCCGCCGCCGCCCCGGAAATGATGCCGTTTCACCACTCCCGCAAAGCCGCGGCCTTTGCTGATGCCGATCACATCCACCTTGTCCCGGGGCTTGAACTGATCCACCAGAACCTTGTCGCCCGCCTTCAAATCGTCGTCGCCCGGACCCAGATGCAACTCCTTCAGGTACCGCGCGCCGTCCACTCCCGCCTTCTTCAGATGGCCGGTGGCCGGCTTGTTGATGCGCGCGGGCTTCACGAATTCGAGCAAGCCGAGCTGCACGGCGTCGTAACCGTCCGTGGTGGGCGTCTTCCGCTGCACTACCATGCACGGACCCGCCTTCAACAAGGTGACCGGCACGGCCTGGCCGTCAGGTTGGAAGATCTGGGTCATACCGATCTTTTTGCCGAGAATTCCTGGACTCATAAAAAACCTCTCGGGGCCGGCGGGGCATGAAGCTGGTTCCCCAACCCGCACCCCTCAATCCCTAACCCCTACTTGTGGTCTTTCCCAAACGCCTTGATTTCCACATCCACGCCCGCCGGAAGATCCAGCTTCATCAAGGCGTCCACGGTCTGCTGCGTGGGCTCGAGAATGTCGAGCAGGCGTTTGTGGGTTCGAATTTCAAACTGCTCCCGCGACTTCTTATCCACGTGAGGGGACCGCAGCACCGTAGTCCGGTTGCGGACCGTCGGCAGCGGAATGGGACCCGCCACCTGAGCGCCGGTACGCTTGGCCGTGTCCACGATCTCGGTGGTCGACTGGTCGAGCACCCGATGGTCGTAAGCCTTTAGCCGGATGCGAATGCGTTCTCGAAGCGTCATGGAGCTTAACCGTCTTCTTCCTTGTTACCCAGTTACCCAACAATCTCGGTGACCGTTCCGGCCCCCACCGTCCGTCCGCCTTCGCG
>JBBDWK010000107.1:0-18556 GCA_040902885.1 Bryobacteraceae bacterium
ACGTACGGTGGTGTGGGAGGGTGACCGGGCGCAATCCCGGTCACTCGACCCGATCGGTTACTCCACCCGGTAGTTGGGCGCTTCCTTGGTGATGATGACGTCGTGAACGTGGCTCTCGCGCAGACCGGCGGAAGAGACGCGGAGAAAGCGGGCCTGCTCCTGCAGACCGGCAATGCTGGCCGCGCCGGTGTAGCCCATGCCGGCTTTGAGTCCGCCCACGAGCTGAAAGACCAGATCGCTGAGAGGTCCTTTGGCCGCGACGCGACCCTCGATGCCCTCGGGCACGAGTTTGCCCCCGGCTTCCTGCGCGTAGCGCTCCGAGCTGCCCTGTGACATCGCGCCCATGGACCCCATGCCCCGGTAGCTCTTGAACGTGCGCCCCTGGTAGAGGATGGTCTCGCCCGGGCTTTCATCCGTTCCGGCCAGCAGACTGCCGATCATCACCGAGCTCGCGCCCGCCGCGATCGCCTTGGTGACGTCGCCCGAAAACTTGATGCCGCCGTCGGAGATGATGGGCACGCCCGTTCCACGCGCCGCGCGCGAGCAATCCGCTATGGCCGTGATCTGCGGCACTCCCGCGCCGCTCACCACGCGCGTGGTGCAGATGGACCCCGGTCCGATGCCCACCTTGACGCCGTCCACGCCGAGCGCGATCAGGTCGCGCGCTCCCTCGAAGGTGGCCACGTTTCCCGTAATGAGCTCGACGTCCGGAAGCGCGTGCTTCACGGCCCGAACCGCGTCCATGACGCGCTCGCTGTGCCCGTGCGCCGTGTCGATGGCCAGAACGTCCACCTTCTTCGACACCAGCTCGCGGGCGCGCTCCAGAAAATCCCCCGTTGCGCCGATGGCCGCGCCCACGCGCAGCCGCCCCTGCGCGTCCTTCGCCGCGGACGGGTACTTTAGTTTCTTCTGAATGTCCTTTACGGTGATGAGACCTTTCAGATAGTAGTGGTCGTCCACCACCAGCAGCTTCTCCACTCGATGGCGGTGCAGAATGTTCTGCGCCTGTTCGAGCGTGGTGCCCACGGGGACGGTGATCAGATTGTCCTTGGTCATCACCTCGGAGATGGGCAGGTCGAAGCGGGTTTCAAACCGCAGATCGCGGTTTGTCAGAATGCCCACCAGCTTGCCGTCTTTGGTCACGGGCACGCCGGAAATCCGGTAGCGCTTCATGACCTCGAGCGCATCGGCGATCTTCTTGTCCGGATCGATCGTGACCGGATCGACGATCATGCCGCTTTCACTGCGTTTCACCCGGTCGACCTCCTCGGCCTGCCGGTCGATCGACATATTGCGGTGGATGAAGCCGATGCCTCCCTGCTGGGCAAGCGCGATCGCCAGGTGCGATTCGGTCACTGTATCCATGGCGGCGCTGACGATGGGAATGTTCAGGCCGATGCGGCGCGAGAGCAAGGTGGTTGTATCCGCATCGGAAGGCAAAATGGCGCTGCGGGCGGGCTGCAAAAGGACGTCGTCGAAAGTGAGACCTTCTGGGATCGGCTCGGAAATCATAATCGGGACGGATTTTCCGCCCGGTTGCGTGGTTTTGGGCGGCTTACTACCAATATAACGTACCCGGAAGGCCGCCTCGTCCGGGACTGAAGTTTTTCCCCCTTTAGTCCGATAAGCACTCAGAGAGCAACGGTTAGAGCCACAAGATGACTGAAGAGATGCAGAGTGCCGTGGCGCGCTTTTCGAGCAATCCGGGAGCGGCCAGCCAGATTCTGCGAGAGCTGCTCGATGCCGACCGCGAGAGGTTCGGCAACACCTCCCTGTCCATATTACGGGACGACGCCCATTCCGCCGGGTCCAGATATCTGGCGCTGCTGCTGTTGCAGCAGGACATGCTGCTGGCGCACCTGTGTAATCCGGATCAGTTCAGCCGCCAGCAGGCCGTCAACCTGGCCAAACACGCGGCGCGAGCCGATCCTTTGCTGGATATCAAGTTGGCGCGCCTCCTGCCCGATCCGAACGGCAGACAGAAGGATCAGGTGGACGATATCGCAGCCGAGCGGGTGCTGGAGATTCTGGACGCGATCTCGCCGGGCACGCGCGTGGTGCCTCTGCTCTCTCAGCGCTTGCAGCATGCTAATCCGCGGTTGCGCTCCAAGATCGCCCTTCTGGTGGGACGGCGCGTTCAGAATCTGCGGTGGGCCGAAAGCCACCTCAACGAGATGGATCCGCGCGTACGCGCCAACATCGTGGAGACCATGTGGACCATCCGGACTACCGGCGTGCGCGCCCTGCTCTCCGAGGCGGTCAAAGACTCCAACAACCGGGTGGCCGGGAACGCGCTGTACGGGCTGTATCTCGCGGAGGATCTCGCCGTGATTCCGAGGATGGTCCAGATGGCCTCCGACGAGCGGCCCGATTTCCGCAGCAGCGCGGCCTGGGCGATGGGGGCAACTCTGGATCCCCGGTTTCTTCCGGTCATCACGCCGCTGCTGCGCGACGCATCGCCCGTGGTGCGCACGGCTGCCTTTGAAGCTATTTTGCGATTGAAGAAGGCCGCGGCGACGGCGGCGAGCGCAGGCCGCCTGCAAATTCAGTTTCTCCGCGCCGAAATGACGCCCGATTTGGGGCGGCGCATCTGGGTGAGCGTGCTGGGCGAAGGCAACGAAAGTCCGGCTTTGCGGCCGTTGCACTTCGTGCTTCAGGATAACGAAACTTTAGTCGGCTCTTACGAACTGACGGAAGTGACTCGCCAGGAGAACCTGATCCTGGGTTTCTCCTTCTCTCTGGACTCGGGTATCTCCCAGGAGTTTCTCAAGGCCGCCGAGGAAGGCGTGCTGGGCTGCCTGCCCCGGAAGCGGCGCACCGATCTGTGGGCGGCGGTGAAGCTGAGTCCGGGAATGGCCCCGACGCGGTTCCACTGGCAGGGCAATGTGGAGGAGGCCCGGTCCCTGCGCGACGGGTTCGATGCTCCCGTTCGCTATACGGGCGACGCGGACGCTTTCAAGAGGGATGTTCAGAGGCCATGGACCCGCAGCCGCAGCTCGCCGGCCACGCTGGAAGCGATCCGGCTGCTGGTCCGCGCAGGCGCACCCCTGCGCGGCCGGCGCCATATCATCGTGCTCTGCGGTCCGAATACCTCCCAGTCGTTCGATTTCGACGCCGTCGTCAAAGCCACTTCCAAGGCGGACGTGACCATTCATGGGGTCGCCGCCATGGAACGGAGCGCGGATGCGGCTTCGCAGCCCTTCGATCGATTCTGCCGCAGGACTGGCGGTTCTTTCGTGACCGCATCCACTCCTGACGAGATCCGCAACGCCTACAAGTCCGTCTACATGTCGCTGTTTCAGCGGTACGAAATCGAGTATGCAGCTTCGCCGGAGGCACAGGCCGCGCAGACGCATACCGCACGGCTGCAAATTTATTCCTCGGATGGCTATGGAGAGGCGCAAACCGCCTTCTCCGCTTACTGAAGCCGGTTCTCGAGCTGAAACGCCAGCGGGTATCCGCGCTTGAGGTTCAATTCGGACTCCGCGCGCGCTTTACCGATCAGCTTTTCCTCCAGCCTGCCTTCCGGTGTCCAGCCGGCCAGGAAGCCCGGTACGAACCATTCGCAGAAGATCATGCCGTAGACGAGCCCGTTCTGAAATGCCGCGCGCACGCCGTCGGGATATGAAATCGCGCTGTTCTCGAGCAGAATCGGCATGTCTTCGCCGTTCATCATGGCAAAGGCAAAGGCGATGCCCTGGACACAGGGTTCCACCCGGTTGGCGGGAAGCCGCATGGCCTCATCGATGGCGGCATATACACTCAGCTTGCTGAAGGCCACCAGCCGCCCGTACCCGTGAACGATCAGCCGCTGGTTCTCCTCGGGAAACGCCGAGAAGAACTTGGCGAAGAAGCCGGTCTGGTCCGGACCATCCGGCGCTCGCAGGGAGATCAGCCCCAGCAGCCCGCACATGAATTTGAAAATTCCGGGCTCGTAGATCCTCAGGATGGAGCCCATGCCCTCATACGTGAAACCGCGGAAGCCGGGTTCGGAAAGCGTCTCCGCGATCTCGGTCAGCTTGCCGGTGTCGAACACCACGCGCTCGTTGCTCGCCGCGCCAAACCCGACGTGCGCGATGCCCAAGGACTCGCGAGGGATGCCGGTGTCATTGAGGGTATTCTCCGGAGTCAGGAACTTGCCCAGCGTAGTCGAAAAGCCCTCCGACTTCCAGAGCCCGTCAACCAGCGGCTGCATGCCATTCTTCCCGCTCTTCCGGGCTTCCGGGACCTGGGAGGCGGCCCAATTCTGATATCTCCGCAGGGTCTCCCGCACCTCGTTCTGTGGAATTTTGCGGTTCACGGCGCCCGAGGAAACCGTTTTGACGCCGTTGATCCTGCGCAATGCGAGAGGGATGAGAGGTATGGAAAGGTCCTTGCGTTTTGCCATATGGTGATTACTCCGTAACGGAAGTCCAGCCCCTTCGGGACAGGTCCCAGTAGATCACGGCCCCGGCGATAGCCGCCAGGCCAAGGAACGCCAGACCGAGCGCGGTTTCCTTCAGAATGATTTTGCCTATGCCGAACAGGGAGCCATAGATGAGGATACAGCCACAGATCCAATCTAGAAACTGGTATGCGGCGTCTTTCGACGGGGGCACGTCGGGAGCCAGCTTTGCTATCGGTTTCCAGAATGCCGCCGAAGGCCGGGTTCGCCTGTAAAACGAGACCAGTTTCTCGGCCGGCTCGGGCGCGGTGAGGAAGGTGACCGCGAGCCACACGGCCGTGGTGACGCTCACCGTGACGATCATGATCCAGGCAAAGCCGGTGGGGTCGCCGCTCGACAGCCCATAACCGGTTTGCATCCAGACGGAGACGACGAAGGCAGTGGCCATGGCGGAGACTTCGCTCCATGCGTTGATGCGCCACCAGTACCAGCGCAGAATCAGCACCGTCCCCGTTCCAGCGCCGGTGACGATCAGCAGCTTCCACGCGCCGGTGATCGAGTCCATATAGAACGTGACGATGGCCGAAATCGCCGTCAATAACACAGTGGCTGCCTGGGACATCGTTACATAGTGCCGTTCAGTCTCGTTCTTTCGCAAAAAACGCCGGTAGAAATCGTTGATCAGGTAGCTCGCGCCCCAGTTGAGCTGCGTGCCGATAGTGGACATGAACGCGGCGGCAAAAGCGGCGACCATCAGGCCCCGCATGGACGGGTGCAGATGATCGATCATCACCAGGATATAGCCCGTCTCGGGATCCTTGAGATTAGGGTAAAGGATGATCGACGCCAACCCCACCAGAATCCATGGCCAGGGTCGCACGGCGTAATGCGCAATGTTGAACCACAGCGTCGCCAGAAGCGAATGCCGCTCATCCTTGGCGCTGAACATGCGCTGGGCGACAAAACCGCCGCCGCCGGGTTCCGATCCCGGGTACCAGGTGGCCCACCAGTTCATGGAAATATAAACCAGGAAGGTGATCATGGGCATCCATGCCGAATCCAAGTCGGGGACGAAACTCAAGGCCGACCCGCTCCCACCCCTGGCCCGGTCGATCTCATCGAGCGCGGCCTTCATCGAGTCGATGCCGCCCACGGCATTCACCGCCGCCACGCCAAGCACAATCACCATGGTCATCTTGACCACGAATTGGAAGAGGTCGGTCACCAGCACGCCCCACAGGCCGGACAGTGTCGAGATGAGCGAGGTGAGCGCGATCATGCCCAGGACGATAGCCAGGGCAACGCCCTTGTTGACCCCCAGGACCAGCATCAGGATTTTGACCATCGCCAGGTTCACCCAGCCGAGGACGATGCAGTTGATCGGAATTCCGAGATAGATAGCCCGAAATCCGCGCAGAAACGCCGCCGGCTTGCCCGCGTAGCGGATCTCGGCGAACTCCACATCGGTCATTACTCCCGAGCGGCGCCACAGCCGGGCGAAGAAGAACACCGTCAGCATTCCGCTGGCTACGAAATTCCACCACAGCCAGTTGCCGGCAATACCATGCAGGGCGACCATCCCGGTCACAGCCAGCGGAGTGTCGGCCGCGAACGTGGTGGCCACCATGGAGGTGCCCGCCAGCCACCAGGGTACGTTCCGGCCGGAGAGGAAGAATTCGGTCGTGCTCTTTTTCGCGCGCTTTCTATAATAGAACCCGATGGCGAGATTGAACAGGAAAAATGCGGCGATGATCGCCCAATCCAGAACGGTGAGTTTCACGCTTCAACCGCCGCTGTGGAAATCTCTGTCGAAAACATACGATTCGTGTCCCTAAGTCATGCTGTGTAACGAGTCTGTGTCATTTTGCACATTTATGCAGCAGGCCGGCGTTGATTCCCCGCAAACCCTGAAAAATGTTTGTGTTCCGATTTTAGAGATGATTCACAATGAAACAGCCCCGGAAGCGGCAGTGGACCCGACAGCCATTTACTCTCATCCGATTTTTCCCAATCGGCTTTTCCACCGAACTGTGGAAAACCGTGTTGGAAACTCGCCGCCGCGGACGTGCAAAAGCAACTCGTGAAAACACTTTGTAACACACTGCACATTCTTTCAGCATCGCACGGCGGGAGCGGAAGCCTCCTTACACCCGCACTTTCTCTAAAGGAACGTCGCGATGACAGAGCTCGCAGCTTTCGGCATCGTAGTAGTAGCTGGCATTGAGCTTCGCGAGGTAGTAGAGGGGCAAGGCGCCGAAATCGCGCGTGTGAGGATGCGGCTGGTAAACCACCACCGCCAGTGCGACCACGTTCGCCCGGTGCGATTCCAGGAGAACTTTCATCTCGCTGAGCTTGCTTCCCGAGCGCAGAATATCGTCCACCAGCACGACGTTTTCTCCCGGCTCGGGCTGGATGTACTGGCGGAAGCGCAGCGCTTCGCCGTCCTTTTCGCGCTCGGCCCAGTACACCCGCTGCGCGCGGAGGGCCTCGCAGACGCCGTACGCCACAGGCAACCCGCCGGTAGCGGGCGCGACGATGGACAGCTCTGGAATCATGGCGCGTATCTCGGGGTTGGCGCGTAAGAGCCGGCTCAGACCCACGCTGAGGGTCCGGGCGTGCTGGTAATAGCGCATGGCCAGCGGAACTTGCAGGTATTCGTTCGAGTGGAGGCCGCTGGGATAGGCGAAGTGGCCGTCCTTCAGCGCGCCTGTTTCGAGAAGAACCTGGACCACTTCGTCTGAAGTTGGGGGAATGTGCACGGGGTTCAACTGGCTCCCTGGCCGGTGAGGACTCTGGGTATGGTGAGCAGCAGAATTTTGCAGTCGAGCGCCAGAGACCAATTATCGATGTAGTGCATGTCCATTTTCATCCAGGTCTCGAAGTCTACGTTATCGCGCCCGCTGACGGCCCAAAGACAGGTGAGGCCGGGCCGCATCCGCAGCCGGCGGCGCTGCCAGGTCTGGTAGAGCTCTACTTCCTCGGGTACGGCGGGGCGCGGCCCCACCAGAGACATATCGCCCTTGAGAACGTTCCACAGCTGCGGCCACTCGTCTACCGAGAACTTTCGCAGATAGCGGCCGATCGGCGTGAGCCGGGGATCGTCGGGAATCTTGAACGCCGCACCCCTCCGCCCCAGGTGCCCCAGGGCCGCTTTCCGCTCTTCGGCGTCCATGCACATGGAGCGAAACTTGTAAAACGTGAACTGGCGGCCGTTCAGCCCGCAGCGGCGCTGGCGGAAGATGGCGGCCCCGGGCGAGGTCAGCCGGATGGCGCAGGCGATCAGCACCATGAACGGCGCCAGCGCCAGCATGCCCGCCGAGGCCAGCGCCACGTCGATGGCGCGTTTGGCCAGCAGGCGCAGCTCATCGTGCGGCGCGGCCGAGAAGGTCAGCAGAGGCGTGAAGCCCAGCCGGTCCAGGTAAATGTCGCTGTTGACGTGTGGAAAGAAATCGACGGCCACGCGGGTGCGCACCCCCTCTTCGTCGCACAGCAGAAACACCTCTTCGAGCGCCGCCAGCGATTCGCTGTCCACGGCGAAAACGATCTCGTCGATCACGTGCCGGCGAAGCAGCAGCGCCAGATTGTCGAGCGAATGCACCGGATAGTCGCCGGCCAGCCGGATGCTTTCAGGCGCCGGAGCGCCGCCCGGAGCGAAGAAGCCCGTCAGCCGGATTCCATAGCGCGCGGATCGCTCCAGTTCCTCGCCCAGCCGCCGCGCTCTTTCGCCCAGCCCCACCACCATCACGAAATGAGGCGCGCCGGCGGCGAGTCCCAACAGCCTCCCTGCCGTCAAGCGGAAGAGGAACAGCAGCAGCCACGCGTATACCACCAGAAGCGCCAGAAAAGGGCGGCTCAGATCCATACGGAGGAAGAACTCGAAGACTACAACGCTGGTGGCCGCATAAGCGCACTGGCGGAATGTCTCGCCGAGCGCGACGCGAGGGTCGCCGCTCTCCAGCCGGTCGTAAGTTTCGCGCCACAGGGCGATGAGAGGCCAGACGAGGAGCGAGAAGCCGAGGATCAGGGCGCGCTCGGGCAGGGTTAAAAAGAAGACCCGCTCCAAGGGAAGCAGGAGGCGCGTCTGGTAGGCCGCCGCAAAAGCCGCGGCCGTGAGAACCATATCCGAGAGGGCGTATAGAACCCTGGTTCTGCGATGGCGGCGGCTGAACACTCGAAAGACAGAATATCAAATCTTCGGCAACCGGCCCTCGTCGGCCTCCGACGTGTTACAACTTCCTATATGTCCACTGCTATGCGTTATGTCGGCGCGGCCCTGCTGCTGTGCGCCGTTACCTTCGCCGCCGAACCCGGCTGGGTGAGCATGTTCGACGGCAAAACGCTCAACGGCTGGAAGGCCACTGAACTGCCGGAGAACTGGAAGATCGAAGACGGCGCCATCGTCGGCCGCGGCAATCGCAGCCATCTCTTCTGGATGACGCGCGAGTGCGTCAACTGCGAGTTCAAAGCCGAGGTCAAGCTCAACAAGGGCGGCAACTCCGGCATGTACTTCCGCGCCAAATTCGAGCCGGGCTGGCCCACCGGCTATGAAGCCCAGGTCAACAACAGCCACAAGGACCCGGTGCGCACCGGCAGCCTGTACAACATCGTGAAAGTGTTCGACCAGCTCGTCCCGGACGATACCTGGTGGACGCAGCACATCATCGTGAAGGGCAATCACGTAATTATCAAGGTCAACGATAAGGTTGTGGTCGACCACGTGGACGGGAAGCGCACTCACGAGCGCGGCTACCTTGCGCTGCAGCAGCACGACCCCGGCAGCGTCGTCCACTACCGCAACCTCATGATGCGCCCTCTGCCCTGACATGCTGATCGAAAACCCGCGCGGCAAGTACTCTTTTCTTCGGGGAATCAGCCCCTATTCGGCGGGCGCAATCGCTTCACCCGGCTTTGAAATCGTCCACGCACGCCTGCAGCCCGCGCTTCCGCTGCGGCGCGGCTTCGAGGCCGTGGACGGTCACCTGCGCTCTCTCGGCCTCCCGCGCCAAGCCCTCTGCGCCATGGAACTTCGCTCCCCGCGCCCCTTCACCTTCCAGGGCTTCTCCGATTTCAACGCCGGCTATGTCAAAATTCTGAAGAGCTGGGACATTTTGCAGGACGGCCTGAACCCCGTTGCCCGCACCAACGTCGCCCCGGAACTGGACCCGCCCGCCGAGCCCTCCATCTACGCCTTCTCCTACACGGTTCCGCTGCCTGCCAGCGCGGTTCCCGGCCGCCCGACGTTCATCGTCGCGGGCGCCGGCGAGTTGCCCGAAGGAACGCTCGACCCGCACGATGTGGTGCGCCGGGGCGAGCTCACTGCCGATGCCTTGGTCGAGAAGGCGCGATTCGTCTGGGGCTTGATGGACGGCCGTTTGCGCGGCCTCGGAGTTGGCTGGCAGGACGTGACGGTGAGCGAACTGTACACCGTTCACGACATCGGGCACATGCTGGCCAAGGAGATTCTGCCGCCAATGGGCGCGGCCAAGCTGCAAGGCCTCACTTGGCATTTCGCGCGCCCGCCGATTGTCAGCATCGAATACGAGATGGATTTGCGGGGTTGCCGCAGGGAAGTAATCATCCCTTAAGCTGCTAGAATTCGGATATGGCGGTCAAAACACTTCTCAGTCTCGAAGAGTTTAGCCAGCTTCCCGATGACGGGATGCAGCACGAGCTGGACGAGGGAGAATTGATTACGATGCCTCCTCCGAAATTCGGGCATGGAGTGACGCAGGCCAGACTCACGCGTATCCTTTCGGAATTCGTGGAGCGTTTCTCGCTAGGGGTCGTCGTCACCGAGTCCGGATATTTGTTGAGCTCCGATCCTGCTACTGTGAGGGCGCCCGACGTCTCTTTTGTCCGGCAAGAGCGGCTTGAGCTGTTGAATCGAAGGGACTGGCCTGCCTCCGCCCCCGACCTTGCCGTCGAAATCGTTTCGCCGTCCGACACTGCCGGCGCTCTGGAGCGCAAAGTTCGCCAATACCTCAAAGCAGGTGCTCGCACGGTTTGGGTCGTCTACCCCGGCGAGCGCACCCTTCACGTCTACGAGGCAAGCGGCGCCGCCCGCATCCTGGACGCAAACCAAACCCTCACCGCCGACCATATCCTCCCCGGATTCTCCGTTCCCGTTTCGAAACTGTTCGATTGAAATTAAAAAGGGCGAGACCGAAGCCTCGCCCTGAATGACACTTGCCGAAGAGTTTTAAAACACGTACTTCAGGCCGAACTGGATGTTGCGCGGGTTGTTCGCCTGGCTGCCGATCGTCCCGAAGTTCTGGGCGTTGATCGTCTGCGCGGGGGCGCCCCAATTCACATGGTTCGTGAAGTTGAAGAACTCCGCGCGGAAGTCGATGTGCTGCCTCTCGGTGATGTTGAAGATCTTGCCGATGGAAGCATCCCAGTTGGCAAAGCTGGGAGCGCGCTCGGTGCCGATACCGGCGTTGCCAAAGGTACCGGGAGCCGGATCGGCGTAGGGGCAAGGCGTCCCGCCGCCCCGGCACTGAATTCCGAACCAGGCGTCGATGGTGCGGTCGCTGTCGTTGACCGAAAAACTGCCCAGCCGGTCGGCCCGAACGCCGCCACGGACCGCTTGGCCCGTCTGGTCCCTGCCGCGGACGGTGAACGGGAAGCCAGTACGGAGCTGAACGATGGAGCTGAAGGTCCAGCCGCCCATGATCAGGTCGGCGGCGCGGTTCATGTTGCTGCCGAACTTGCGGCCTCTGCCGAAGGGCAAATCGTAGGAGCCGCCCCAGGTGAAGTTGTGAGTTGCGTCGAAGAACGCCAGGCCGCGGTTGCCGCGGCGGTCGTACGCATTCGCCCAGTAGGCGCCCTCACCGGACACGCCCGGCGTACCGTAATAACCCGAGTTGTCGGTGAGAGACTTCGAAAGGGTGTAGGAGGAGATGAACGTAACGCCGCTCGCCAACTGGCGGCGCATGGTCATCTGCAGCGAATGGTAATCCATGGTAGCGGACGAGTCGGTGCCGCTGATATTGGTGATCAGAGGCGCCACGGAGTACAGCGGGCGGCGCTGATCGATCGGACGCCACGTGCTGACCGGTCCGGGATCGGCCAGCGGCTGATTGAATTCGCGCGGAGCCACCAGGTGCGTTCCCTTCTGGCCTACATAGGCGGCGGTGAAGGAAGTTGCGTTGTTCAACTGGTACTCGATCGCGAAGTTCCACTGCTGCGTGAACTGCGGGCGAAGGTCCGGGTTCCAGGCGCGAACCTGGCCCACCGGCTGCCCGCCGCCCTGCGGCTGCACATCGACGAAACCGGTGCGGATGTCGCCCGGCGAGCCTGGAGCATAGGTAACGTCGGACTCGAAGAAGAACGGCGGATTCAGTGTGAGGCGCAGATTCGCTCCCGTGCCTTCCATGAAGGTACTGATGGCGTAGCCGGACCGGACCACCAGGCGGGGCATGACCTGCCAGGCGAAACCGATGCGCGGCATGAAGGACCACGGATAGTTGTTGTACAGGGACCGGCTGTTGCCGTTCTGTCCGGCCAGCCGCAACTCGCCGGTCACCAGGTCGATGTTGGCCTGCCGGTCGGCTACTTCGTACAGCGGCTGCACGTACTCGTATCGCATGCCGAGGTTCAGCGTGAAATTCGGCAGCAGCTTCCAGTCATCCTGCACAAACAGCCCGATCCGGCTGTGCCGGTGTCCCCATTTGCCGGTGACACTTCCGCGGCCTTTGCTGCTCAGAGTGTTCAGCAGAAAGTCCGCTGTGGAGACGCCCGTGTGCCGGTTGGTATAGTCGAACCGCCCGAGCACGCCGTTGTTACCCGGATAGAACCGGTTCTGCTGGTAACGGATGATGTTGCCGCCGGTTTTGATGAAGTGGCGGCCACGCTGGATGGTCAAATTGTCGAAGAACTGGAACTTGTTGTCGACCGTATTGCTGATGGATGCCGCGCTGCCGGGGCTTGTAAAGCCGTCGCCGATAGTCACGAGGCTCGCGCCCGCGATGGGTTGCCCCCCGGGAATCCCTAGCTTCTGGTTCCCGTCGAGACCCAACTGGCCCGCAACGTCTACAACTACATCGCTGATGACCACCCGGCTGTATCCGAACCGGGCTTCGTTGATAACTGTCGGAGAGATGGTCCGGTTCCAGTTCAACACGGAGAACGTGGTGGGACCTTCGGTGCCGCCGGGCAATTGAAACGGCAGCGCCACTTCGGACGGAGCGGTGCGATAGCGCCCGATCGACCACGTGCCGGAGACGCGGTCCTTGTCTGACAGGAGGTAATCGACCTTCACGTCTGCCTGATCGTTCTTCAGTTCGTTCCTGCTCGTGCCCTGGTAGTTGTTGCTGATCCCCAGAGGACCTGTTCCAGTGGTATTCGGCAGCGGGTATAAAGTGGTATCCGCGAACAGCGCCAGCGCCGCCGGGTTGGTGATGCGGCTGGTGGGGATGATGTTGCCCGCGAATGGCGCGTTGTTGTTCAGCGGATCGCGGATAACCTGGGTGAAGCGTGAGAGGTCGCCTCTGCGCATCTCTTCGGGAAGCACACTGCCGAAAGCGCGTCCGCTGTCCTTCTGCCGCGTCCCTTCGTAGTCCAGGAAGAAGAACAATTTGTCCTTTTTAATGGGGCCGCCGAACACGCCGCCGAAGATGTCGCGGCGAAACTCGCGCCGGATGGCCTTGCCGCCGCCCGGAGGAGGCGTGCGATTGCCGAAGTATCCATTGGCATCCAACTGCTCGTCGCGCATGAACCACAGCGCTTTGCCGTGGAACTCGTTGGTGCCCGACTTGACGGTGGCGTTCACGATGCCGCCGCCCACGTTGCCGAACTCCGCCGCCGCGTTGCCGGTCAGTACATTGACCTCTTCGAGCGCATCCACGTTCGGCTGATAACCGATGCGGTTATCGATCGAGTCGTTCGTGTCGATGCCCTCGACGATGAAGTTGTTGGTCTGTTCCCGGTTGCCGTTCACTACTGGACGGCTGCCGCCGCCCTGGAAGCGCCCGGCAGTGTTCATGCCGTTCGGAGACGTGGTGATCGCGCCGGGAATCAGAATCGTCAGCGAGGCAAAATTACGTCCGTTCAACGGAAGATTGGTCAGCTTGCCCGAATCGATGACGCCGCCGGTTGTGGTCGATTCGGTCTGGAGCACCGGAGCGACGTCCGTAATTTCCACCGACTGCGTGATCTCGCCTACTTCGAGTTTCAGATCGAGGCGCGCCGTCTGGTTGACTTCCAGGCGAATCGGTCCGAGGCTGAGTTTCTTGAAGCCCGCGGCTTCCGCCGTGAGGTTATAGGTGCCCGACGGAAGAAACAGCAGTGTGTAGGTGCCGGCTGCGTTGCTCTGTGTCGTGCTCGAAAAGTTGGTAGCGGCGTTGGTCGCCGTGATCTTGGCGTCCGCAACCGAAGCGCCGGATGGATCCGCAACCAGGCCCGTTACCGTGGCAGTAATGGTTTGCCCCGAAAGCGAGGCCGAAAGGGCAAGAAGCAACAAGGCTCCCGCCCAGAGCGAAGTTTTGTATCTCATAAGACTAACCCTTATGGAGGTTAGTCTAACAAAATTCACAGCGCCGGGCGTCTGGTGGGTGTGCGACGTACAAATGTTAACCTGAACGAACCATCGCTCGACGCCCGGAATCTCAAGCTGAGCCGCGACCGCAGGGAGCGGTCAGACCCGAGTCGATAGCGTCTCCATGACCTACCTGATTACCTTCGCGTGTTATGGTTGCCATTTGCATGGCGATGAATCGGGTTCGGTCGATAGAGGGCATAATCTGCCCGGGAGCCGTCTGTTGGAATATGATCCCCAGCGGGTTTCCGCAGACCGGCAACGAATGGACCAGCCACCGTATCACATGGACAGAAGGCGCCGGGAGGCAGTGCTCGCATCCCTGCTGGAGCGCTGCTCGAACCGTCAGTGGAAGCTGCTGGCTGCCCACGTGCGTACCGATCACGCTCACACCGTGGTGGAGGCCGACGTTCGCCCCGAAAGAATCATGAATGACCTGAAGTCTTACGCAAGCCACCGCCTGAACCAACTGGGACTGGATGAACCGGCTCGAAAGCGCTGGGCACGCCCACGGAAGCACCCGGTGGTTGTGGAAACGGGAACATGTGTCGGCGGCGATTCGGTATGTGGTTGATGAGCAGGGTGATCGGATGGCTGCCTTCGAAGCCGCTGAGCCTTGAAGGCAACCGCTCCCTCCGGTCGCGCGGCTCAGCCGGGCCCCCGGCCGTGCCGGATTGAACGAAAAAAGACCGCATTGCAGAGCGTCGTAAGTTGAAGAAAACACATGCGGCCTCAGAGTAGCACCCGCCGCGCACATTTGTCTGATTGTGGGGATCAGTACTTGTAGATGGTGAGCCCCGAGAGCAGCTTGGGATAGAAGTCGGTTGACTTCTGCGGCATCACACCGCCTCCGAATGAAATGCGTGCCACGTCCTCGATGGAAGTGGGCTTCAGCAGAAAGCCGATGTCGGCCTCCCCGCTTCGCACTTCTTCAATCGCCGGTTCCAGACCGCGAATGTAGCGGACGTGCTTCTCTTCGCGAACGGCTTCCTGCGAAATTCCCAGCACCCCGTCGATCAGGTCCTCGTGCAGCAGCGTCACATCGAGTCTGCCGCCGGTGTGTTCGCGATGCAGCAGGAACAGGCTCTCGCCCATCGCCACGCCGATCCTGCTTCCGTCGCCCGCTTCCGCCCAGGCTTTTCGCAACTCCTCCACGGAGTTCAGGGGCTCCACGCCGAAGGTGCGGGCCGCGCGGCCCAGAAAGCTTTCGGGCTGGAATCCGGGCAGCCCGGACAACAGCCTGTGCGTGGCCAGAATGGTGAGTCCGGGCGAGTGCATGTTCACAAACGTCATCATGACGCGATCCGCGCCTGGCATCTTCGGATTCTCTTTATGGAATGCGAGCGCCGTCTCGTAGCGATGATGGCCATCGGCGATGATCAGCTTTTTGTCTTCCATCAGGCCTTGAATCTCGCTCACGCGGTCCGGATCGGAGATCTTCCACAGAAGGTGCCGGGCGCCGTATTCGTCGGCGACGGAGGCGATCGGCGCTTCCCGCGCGGCCTCTTCCAGCAAAGCGTCGACGGATTGGGACGGGTCCGGATACAGCATGAAGATCTGCCCGAAATGCGCCCGCGTGTGGCGAAGCAGCTCCAACCGGTCCTTCTTCGGTCCGGAAAGCGTCTGCTCGTGGCGGTGCACCACGCCCGCCGAATACTCCTCCACCGCTCCCAGCGCAATGAATCCCTTACGCACCAGCCGCTCGCCGGTGTCCGGCACCGTGAACTCCTGGTAGTAGGGAAACAGCCCCGGTTCGGATTCCCGCGCCAGCACGCCGGAGCCGACCCAGTCTTCCAGGTGCATGTGCGCGCGCGTGTAGACGTTGTCGGACTCATCGTCCTTCTCCAGCGCCGGTCCAAGGATGATGCGCACCAGATTGAACGGGCTTGCCTCCAGATAGCGGGCTCGCATCGCAGGCGAGATCTTGTCATAGGGCTGGGTCAACAAATCCGCAAGCGGGCCCGCAATGTCGCTATAGCGGTAGGGCTGGAAGGGGAAGATTCGTGCCATGTATTGGGAAGTCTCAGCATACCAGACGAAAACTGGTTCATAATAAACGGCAAGCAGCCGCAAGGCCGGCGCTATGGCAACCGTTCTCTTTCGCATCGCGATTTGTTCCGGGCTCGTGATTTGGCCGGCCCTTGCCGAGGACGCTTCGGCCCTGTTTCGCGACGCGATCCAGCCGGTTCTGAAGCAGCAATGCCTGGGCTGCCACGGCGACGGCCAGACGCTGGCCAAACTCGATCTCCGCACGCGCGAGGGGATGCTGCGGGGCGGAGAGCGCGGCGCGTCCATCGTGCCCGGGGACTCCGCGCGGAGCCTGCTATTCCAGGCTGTGCAGGGCGCGGACGTGCTGCAAATGCCTCCCGGCGGCAAGGAGAAGCGGCTGCCGGAAGACTTGATCGCCGCGATCGGCAAGTGGATCGACGGAGGCGCGCCTTGGAGCGAGGCCGCGGCTGGCCGAAAGTGGGACTACAAAGAGGAAGACCTCTGGGCCTTCCGGCCTTTGAAGCGGCCGCACGATCCGGCGCTGAATGTGGACCACTTTATTGATGAGAAGCTGCGGCAGCACGGCCTTAAACCGGCGCCGCGCGCCGCCGGCCCCACGCTGATCCGCCGCGCTACCATCGACCTCACCGGCCTGCCGCCCACACCCGAGGAGGTCGAGGCGTTCCTTAAGGACACGTCGCCGGACGCTTATCCGAAGCTGATCGAGCGTCTGCTGGCTTCGCCCCGGTACGGCGAACGCTGGGGACGCCACTGGCTGGACGTGGTGCGCTATGCCGACACCGGCGGCTATTCCAACGATTTCGAGCGGCCCAACGCCTGGCGGTACCGCGACTACGTGATTCGGAGCTTTAACGCCGATAAGCCGTACGACCAGTTTGTGCGCGAGCAGATTGCCGGCGACGAGATGGATGCGAACAACGCCGAGTATCTGATCGCCGTAGGATTTCTGCGAGCGGGACCTTGGGAGCATACCGGCATGTCGGTGGAGGCGGTCACGCGCCAGATGTTCCTCGACGACGTGACGCACAATACCGCTGCGGTTTTTCTGGGGTTAACCCTAGGCTGCGCGCGCTGCCACGATCACAAATTCGATCCCATTCCCACGCGCGACTACTACCGCATGCAGGCCGTCTTCTCCACCACGGAGTTCGCGCGCCCGAAGGTTCCTTTTCTGAAGCGGGAGAACACGAGCGATCTCGAAGCCGGCCTCGCACGCATGCGTGAGATCGAACGGCGCACCCAGGCCCGCATACATTCCTTTGACGACCGAGTGAAACACCTTGCACCGGACGAGTTGGAAGAGCTCAAGCTGTACCGGAAGCACATGCAGCTTGATAAGGAGTCGCTGGACCGCTACCAGCCGAAGGCGTTCAGCGTCTCCAGCGGTCCTGTGGACGGATTTACGGACGGCGGGCCGAACCTGAAGCTGCCCGAGCGCGCGAAGTACACCGCGCCCGAGGTGCGCATTCTCGCGAACGGCGACATTCATTCGCCGGGCGAGCGCGTGGAGCCGGGTGTGGTGAGCGCGGTGGCCCGGTATGCCGGACTTCAGCCGCCGCGTATTGAAAGCGGAATCGCGGGCCGGCGAAAGGCGCTGGCCGGGTGGATCGCCAATCCGGCCAATCCGCTGACCGCGCGGGTGATGGTGAACCGTGTCTGGCAGTATCACTTCGGCAAGGGCATTGCGGCCGACGCGAACAACTTCGGCAAGATGGGCGGGAAGCCCACCCATCCGGAGCTGCTCGACTGGCTGGCGGCTTACTTCACCGACCACGGCTGGAGCGTGAAGGCCGTACACCGCGCGATCATGCTCTCCAAAGCCTACCAGCGTGGAACCAGGCATCGGGAGAACGACCCCGGGAACGCCTGGCTGTCGTACTATGCGCCGCGCCGCGTGGAGGCCGAGGTGCTGCGCGACAGCATTCTGGCGGTTGCGGGCGAGCTGAGCCCGGAAGGCGGCGGACCGGGGACTTTCCCGCAGATCAACGAAGATGTCGCGAGGCAGCCGCGGCATGCCATGGGCTCGGTGCAGCCCGCTTATCGTCCCTCGCCGCTGAAACGCCTGCGGAACCGAAGGACCATTTACACTTTCCAGCAGCGCAGTCTGGTGGATCCGATGATCGAGGTATTCAACGGGCCGAGTTTGGACATGTCGTGCGAGCGGCGCGAGGCGAGCACCGTGGCCACGCAGGCCTTCGCGCTGTTCAACGGAAAGTTCGTACACGATATGGCGCTAGCCTTCGCGGCGCGATTGGAGAGAGAGGCGGGAAGCCGGAAGGGGCGGGTGGAACGGGCCTTCCGCCTGGCCTACGGACGCGCGCCCGACGCGGAGGAGATGCGCCTCGCGCTGGCGCACATCGAGAAGCTGACAAGGGAGCACCTGACCACGCCACCCCCGCCGAAGCCGGAACGGAAACCGCTGGTTCATGAGATCACGAGCGAGCTGACGGGCGAGAACTTTAGGTTCACGCAGCAGGAAGACCCGGTGGAGTATGAAGAGAACCTGCACGCCACCGACGCGAAGCCGGAGACGCGCGCGTTCGCGGATTTGGCGCTGGCGCTTCTGAACTCTAATGAGTTCGTGTACGTGTATTAGTGGACGTCAATAACCGCTCCCTCACGGTCGC
>JBBDWK010000107.1:18580-49906 GCA_040902885.1 Bryobacteraceae bacterium
TTACCGGCTACCGTGAGGGAGCGGTCTTGGAGGTTGCGATGAGAAACCGGTACGCGAAAATGGCGATCGCCAGCCCTTCGCGGCGCGAGTTTTTGTTTCACTCCGGCATGGGCCTCGGCACGGTGGCGCTATCGGCATTGCTTGCCCAGGATGAAGCGCGCGGCGGTGTCTCGCAGCCCAAAGCGCCGCACCACCGGGCCAAAGCCAGGCACTGCATCTTTCTGCTGATGGAAGGCGGCCCAAGCCACATCGACACGATCGACCCGAAGCCGAAGCTGGAGACGCTCCACATGACGAAGTTCCAGAAGGAGCGGACGAAGTTTGAAGCCAACATGAACACGGGCGAGCGGTATTACGTGCGCAGCCCGTTCCGGTTTCGCCGCGCGGGCAAGCTGGGCATCGAGATCAACGATCTGTTTGAAAGTTTCGCGGGTGTCGTCGACGACGTGTGTTTCTACAGAGGCCTGCAGGCGGAGAGCGTGAACCATCCCACCGCGCTCTATCATCTGAATTGCGGCAACCAGTTCGGGGGCGATCCGGCGATGGGCGCCTGGGTATCTTACGGGCTGGGCACGGAAAACCAAAATCTTCCTTCCTTTATTGTGCTGCCGGATGTGGCGTATCCGCAGGGCGGGTCCGCCAACTGGGGCAACGGCTTCCTGCCAGCGCACTATCAGGGGACGCCCCTGCGGGCCGAGGGCGCTCCGATTCTCGATATGGCTCCGCCTCCAGGCGTTGGGGCCGCCCGGCAGCAGGTCAATCTGGATCTTTTAAACCAGCTCAACCGGAGGCACAGCGCGCGCCATCCTTATCACGAGGAGCTGGCGGCGCGCATCGAGAGCTATGAGCTGGCTTTTCGCATGCAGGCTGAGATGCCCGGCGTGGCCGATATCGAAAAAGAGTCCGATGAAACGAAGCGAATGTACGGCATCGGCGGGCCGGACAAGGACGCCGATGCGATCGGGCGGCGCTGTCTGCTGGCGCGCAAGCTGGTGGAGAGCGGCGTGCGCTTCGTGCAGGTCATCGCGGGCGGATGGGACTCGCACGATTACATCGACAAGGCGCACGGAGCGCGGATTCGCGCCGTCGACAAGCCGCTGGCCGGGCTGATGAAAGATTTGAAGCGCACCGGCCTTCTGGAGGAGACCCTGGTTGTGTGGGCGGGCGAGTTCGGCCGCAGCCCGGACAACGGCATCCGGCGCGGGGGTGAGGTTTGGGGCCGCGACCATAACGCCGCCGCGATGCCCGTATGGCTGGCCGGCGGCGGGGTAAAGAGCGGACAGATCGTGGGAGCCACGGATGAAGTGGGTCTGAAAGCCACCGAGGCCGCGCATCCCATCCGCGATTTTCATGTGACCCTCCTGCATCTGTTGGGGCTGGACGACTCCAAATTGCGCTACTTCCACGCGGGACGCGAGAAGCAGTTCAGTCAGACCGGCGGGGAGTTGATTCGGGAGTTGTTAGCGTAGCTCCAGACCACCGGTATCCGTGCTCACTTATGCGGCCAATCTGAGCCTATGTGCTCTCGTTCGAGATAGGGATAATCTTGAAGGATCTCCTCAAAAGTCGCGCTGGGTAAGCTGCCGGTCGGCAACTGATGGAACTCCTGCAAAGTATTCCCGGCGAACGCCGCGGGAACGGCTACTGGGGATGGGCGAGCGATGAGCACTTTCGGAAACGGTGCTCCAGCAGGTGCCGGTCGCGATTACGTGCCATGAGTCGCCCAGCATTGAGGAACTCATCACGCTGGGCGCACGTATCCGGACGGCTACGTAAAGAGCCTGAGCAACCGTCCCAAAAGGGCAGCGCCGATTCCAGTCGCCAGCCGACTTCAGGGTACTAATCGGGCGCCACCCCTGGTGAGCCGGCGCGCATATTCCGGTAATCGGACTCTCCGGGCGCAATATCGGAAGGTGTCCAATAGCGATCCGGTATCGGCGTATGCCTTTGCCGCTCCCCGGATGAAGTTGTTGCGTGCTCACCCAGCCTCCATCCTCAGCCGAAGCTCAAACCGGTTCAGCAGCGCCGATAGCCAGATGCGGGCGTAGAGCGCGCAATTCATACTGATTCCATGAAGGAGCCGAGCGAAGAACAGTTCGAGACTTACCGCCGGGTCAGAGAGCACCTGAAGGATGCAAAGGTTAGGCAGCTTGCAGGCCATTTGAAGCCGGAAGACAGCCTGCTGGCCCCTGGCTCCAGCACGGTGGAAATCGGTGCAGCAACCGCTTTCGATGGGCAGTGGGACCGATATATGGAGGGCTACTATGATGCCGCTGACACGCTCGTGGATGAGTATGCCAGCAAATTAGAAGCATCATGGATCGTTTACCCTATCCTGTTCATGTACCGTCACTCACTTGAATTGCTCATCAAATCCCTGATCATGGAAGCCGTGGCGAGCTTCCGCGACCTGCCCCGAGACATCTCTCCTTGGGACTTCGAGTTTGACAGTGAGGGCAACCCGATATTGCTCGTCTCGAGCGATGACCCGCACTCCAAGCGCGAGGAACCTAAAAACCCGGATATCACGAACCAGCACAATCTTTTAAAACTCTGGGCCGTTCTGGAACAGATCGTTGCCGAGAATAGGCGCCGCCCCATGCTCGCCGATACCGGCACCATCAAGAGAATTCTCGAGGAGTTCACACGGCTGGACGACCGGTCCCTGAATACCCGATACGGGCTGCAGCGTGATATGCAGACACCGTCAATAGCCCCTTCACGAATCAGCCTGAGAAACGTGCAGCTCGTAATGGGCAGGATGTACAACGGCCTACATGATCTGCTCGTGCGGTTCCGGTACGTAGCCGAGCCATGGTGGGACGAGGATCTACGCAACAAGCCGCCTGACGAGGTATCCTGACAGACGATTTGGCTCGCCCAGTTTATGATGGGCGAGTGCGCTATACCGAGAACGGCCCCGACCATCAGATAGATAACCCTCAATGTCCAGCGTGCGTTTATGATCCGTCAAAGCCGCGAAGACTGCCGCGCTGCTCAACATGCGGGAAGCTAATCCATGCAGAGGCGGTCGTGTCGCCGGATTCCATCGAGTACAAGTACTTCTGCGGATGCCCGCCGCTTTAGGCTTCCCTCCAACGGCGATGATCGAGTTCCCCGAACGTTAAGCTTCTTGGTGACGTCGGCGATGCGGTTCCGCGCGAAAAACGGCGCTACCGGAATACCGAGTGGGCTTCCCGAAAACACCGCCGGGATTACAGGCCGGGCGGCTCGTCCCCTTCAAAGTGTGGATCGTATCCCCCGAAGACCAGGCACTCCAGGCGCTCAGCGTCAGAAAGAACATCCTGGGGAACATGTTTCCTCTCCGCGGTGAGAAAGTCAGTGAGTCCGTTGATCGCCTCGACAACACTGCGGTGGATGAGTGCATCGTCCCTCGTGGCCTGGACGTAACGCCTCGTGACGTCAGCGAGTGATCGAAACTGCTGAAGCGGATATTTCCGCTTGTCGGAGAGCGCGGTTTGGAACTCCACCCATCGCGACACAACCTCCGCGGCAAGATGATCCTTTGTCGAGGATGCGTCGGCGCTCAATACCGTAGTCTATCGCTCCGCCGCAGTTCGGATGCAGGCGCGGCGGCGCCGGTGCCGAATTGTGCGCTCCGCTTGCCGCAAGCCGACTTCCCATTCCCAATCTCGGCAGATTCAATCGAAACCTTCCGGATTGCCGACGATCCTCTCGGAAGACGGTGCCGGGTGCTACCAAATCCGACCTACTGCCCAATACAGTGAAAAACGCCCGCCGCCAGCCGTTCGTAAACAGCGGAGAATTGAGGCATTTGCTCAGGTCACGAGCCCGCGTCTGCTCGAAACGGTTATTTTGGGTAGTGTTGGGCGTCGAAGCCACGCCCCAGGATTCGAAATTCGCGATGCTGAGGCTTTTCTATGCCTTCTTTCAAAGACATCACATCACTCCACACCCGTCTCCTCGTCATCAACGAGACCATCCTTGACCTGTTTGTCGATCGCGCGTACCGTCACGGTAACCAGCTCGATGACATGCTCTAAGTCAGTCACGCCTAATTTAATCAACCTGCCGGATTTATCCCTGCCATTGCGGTGGACGATGTCGTGCCTTAGCTCCACGGCCTGGAAAAGAGGCGACCGATTCTCATCTGGAAAGAGTGCCGCGAAGACATTTTCGTAGATCGCCATCGTTTTTTCAATGTTGTGAAAACTTGTTTCGTCGAGAGCCTTGCTGGCTAGGTTCTTCATTGCGTCGTGGAAGATAAATACTTCTGAAAGTTTAACTTTTTTATCTTGAAAGCTCGGGTGTGATTCTGCGAACCGCCTCAGAAGCGGCGGACGAGTCATGACGTTTTTTTTGACTGTGTCGCCCAGATATGTCTCCATGGCCGTGATGGCATTTGCATAGAGCAATCTCACCAAGATCGGGTTTCCCGGCAGCGCACTGGCCAAAGTCCGGATCTCGGCGATAGATTCGCTGAACACTTGGAAGAAGTTCGTGAACTCCTGGCTGTACTCTATTAGGTCGTCAAATGCTTCTGTCCACCCCCCATGGACTAGTTCCGATACGTCGAGAAGGCATGGAGCATCATCCGCAACCACTTCCAGAACCGCTCTCGCAAAACTCTCGAATGTCTTGCACGGGAAGTTAAGCTCAAAGCTCATCACATCATCTCGGTAGGCAGTGTAGGAGAAGGGCCGCAGCAACATATCGGTCAGCACGTCGCCCGTCAAGGGGGTAATTTCCCAATGATCTGGTCTCAACTTTTGCTGAATGACCTGTTTCAACTTGGCGAGCCACTCCTCTATCTCTGCGCCTCGAAGCACCGGTATGTGATGGCGAAAATCACCGTACTTGTCGTGATCATGCTCCTCTGCATAGTAAATCCTCTGGGCAATCGCCTCTTTGAATTCCCGCTCAAGTGTCGAACGCGTGAACCCTGCCAGTTCCAGCCGTCTCTTTAGCACCTGCGCCGTTGTCTCGTAGACGTAGTTGTCTTCGGGTTCATTAGCGTCAACTGCGTCAGGTGCTCCCCTGATGATCCGGCGCTCGGACTTCTTGAAGTACCACTGGTGGAAGTAATTTTTGGTGCTATCAATCGGATAACCGTCAATCGCAATATATGCGTTCGATCCCATTCCACCTCCGGACACGCTCTGGTCTTTGCCCAGCAGCAGCGCTTTTCTGGCTGTTTCAAAAGTTGCGATGAAGCATACTTTGTATCCGATAGGAGGGGCTTAGAGCAAGTTCTTCTACCGTGGCTTTTGCGCTGGCGAAATCACAGATCGCTTTGCGCGACCATGCTACGTGCCCAGGGCAGCCGTTGTCCGACTGTCCGACTCCTTCCAGGATCGCCGATAGGCCGTATACTGCCCTACGGGTAGATGTGAACCCGGCGCGCCCCGGAAGTCCGTTCTGGGAGATGAGGCTTGGGCGGCCCCTCGCCGCCAGCGCCGGACGCCGGCCGACTTATAGGGAGTAATTCGACTCGGCATGTCACCTTCCTAACAACTGAACATCAATTTAAGGCCGGGGTGTTAACGTTTGACACTCCCATGCACCATCGCGCCATCGGAATCGCGCGTCCAGTATGCTCATCAACCAATCTCGCATAGTTAGGTCCATAAACCTTGCCCCTCGCACCATGGGCCTCGGCTCTATCTCCAAGTACGCGACCGGAATTTCAGCGATACAGGGGTGATAGCCGTCCGCTGGCCAAATGCCATTGAATTCCTGCTTCAGTCTCCATTTGCTCATCGATTTGATCAGCGTTCCGTATTCGGCAGGATACAGGAGCCAATAGGCATCGACGCCAGCACGTCTGTAGCGCATCTGCCGCGCGCGGTAATCGGCGAGCGATTGGTAGGAGTGCTGGATCTCAATCGCAATCTGGCGGCCTGCTGATTTGAAAAACACGTCAGCTTTCCAGGTGCAGCCCACGTCGCCGCCCTCCCTTTCTAGCCAGCACTCGACCTTCATGTCCTGCAACGTCGAGTTGACTAACCCCTTGGCATCGGTGTGCCATCGCGTCTCAGGACCGGAAGTGCACTCACCTGAATGATGTGCGAAGAACTGGTGCCCGTTCGGACTGGTCTTGGGGATCGCCGCGGTTTGGCAGCAGGGCATTACGAGATCACCAACGTGGTAAGAAAGTTTTAAGGCTTCCCAGGCGGAAGGTTCGAAGCTCCCGGCCAGTACTGGACGACCTGCTTGCGTGTAGGCGACTTCGGCCATCAGGCATTCCTCAAGGTTGATTGCGGATGTCGTCACATGCTGGATCACGCAACGGCTCGGCCCGTTTGCCTATTTTAAACGCTTGGCATGCACATAGCACCTCATGACAGAATCTGGCAGACCCCGAGCAGTACTGCCCGGCCATGTTCCTGGATTGTATCCTGTCCAGATTGAGCACCACATTACTCCCGAGAAACGCGCTTGCGGCCCCGCATCGAGTGCCATACGCACATAACATCGCCAGGCCGGAAGTCAACATTGGTCCCACGGCAACGCAGGACCGCATCCATGGACACGCGACGCCGCTGGTCAGGCCTTAAGTTAGCGCTTATGCGGCCGTTTCGCCTGCCCAGTGCCGTCAAAGCCGATTACTCCACATAACCTCGTCACCGCACTCACCCCTAAATATCTCCCATCCCCGCAACCGCTTCCACCTCGCCACCCTCTGCCAGGCCCCGCCCGGTTCCGTAATCTGAAGTCGGAGAGCCGCGGAGCAGCGGTTAAAGACTTCCCCCACATGGCGTTAGAGAATTTTGCCGAACAAAGCCAATTGGCGCCCGCTGCGTGAGCATCAACACCGATAAAGTACTTCGTTTTCAATCGGCGTTCATCGGCTTTCATCGGCGGCTTCAATTGTTTCCCGCCTTCCAGGCAAGCGGACAGTGAGGTGTCCAGGCAGCCGCAGCGGTAACGGATGAAACCATGGACTCACGGATACCATCCAATCCAAAGTCGAAGGATAATGAACGAAGGAGATGGTATGAAGCGCAAACCGTTGGTTTTTCTCTTTTCCGGGATTCTAATGGCAGCGTCCGCCGCCGGCCTGTGGGCCGATGTCCTGACCCTGCGCAGCGGAAAGACCGTTAACGGAACGTATCTGGGCGGCAACGCCCGGCAGATCGACTTTCAAACCAGCGAGCGGATCGAGAAGTATCCCGTGGGCGACGTGGCATCGGTTCGCTTTGAAGAACCTGCCGCCAAGGCGGAAACGAAGGCGCCGGAACCGGAAAAGGAGCGTGTGAAACTGCTCCGTCCGGAACCAGCGGCTGTGGCCGCGGCGGCTGCCGCGCGCGGCGTGCAGGTTCCCGCCGGCACTGCTATCACTGTCCGGATGATCGACCCTGTCGATTCGGAACTCAACGCGATCGGGCAGACCTTTCAGGCCACCGTGGATGAGCCGGTGATCGTGGACGGCCAGACCGTGATTCCGCGAGGCGCGGACGTCACCGCGAAGCTGACCGATTCGCAGCAGTCCGGCAAGATCAGCGGGCGCACCGAGCTGAGCCTGGCGCTAGTTTCGGTGAAGGTCGACGGGAAGACCGTGGATCTGCACTCCGAGGAGGTGGAGTCCGCGAGCGATTCGCGCACTGCCCGAAGCGGCAAGGTGATCGGCGGCACGGCGGCCTTGGGAACCATCATTGGCGCCATCGCGGGAGGCGGAAAAGGGGCGGCCATCGGGGCCATCTCGGGCGCAGGCGTGGGAACCGCCGCCCAGGTGCTGACCAAGGGCCAGCACGTGCGCATTCCATCCGAATCGCGCCTGACCTTCACGCTGGCCAGCCCGGCCCAGCTGTAAGACGCTTAGCTTGCGGATACCAACCAGCATTGTCACCGGCGCAAGCCGCGGTATCGGGCGGGCCATCGCTCTGGACCTGGCCCGGACGCACCGCGTCATCGCCACCTACAAAGGACGGCAGGACGCGGCCGAGAGCTTGAAGGGGCAGTCGGAAAACATTGAGATCTTCCGTTGCGATATCTCTTCGGTTTCCGACCGCCGGGACTTGGTTGGGTATGCCCGCAGCCGTTTTGACGGGCTGGACCTGCTGGTGAATAACGCCGGCATGGCGCAGCGCGAACGCCGCGATGTGATCGAAGCCACCGAAGAGAGCTGGGACGAGATTTTGGCCACCAATCTGAAGGGACCTCATTTTTTCACCCAGCTTGCGGCACGGTGGATGCTGGAAGGCCCGAAGGGGCGCATCGTATTCATCAGCTCGATTTCCTCCTATACCGCAACCGTTGAGCGCGCCGAATATTGCGTCTCGAAGGCGGGGCTCAGCATGTCGGCCGCGCTGTACGCGCACCGCTTGGCGCCGTGCGGCATCCCGGTGTTCGAGATCCGGCCGGGGATTATTCGTACGGACATGATTTCGGCCGTAGAGAAGAAGTACGAAGAGCGCATCGCGGGCGGGCTATTGCCGCAGCGGCGCATGGGCGAACCTGCCGACGTGGCGGGCGCGGTGAGGGCGATCGCGGACGGTCTGCTCGACTATTCCGCCGGTCAGGTTCTTAATGTGGACGGGGGCTTTCATCTAAGAGGTCTCTGATTGCATGGGCTTGCCTCGAAACTGGTAAGCTGGAGTACGGCTTGACGGGTTACTATATGGGGCCTAGAATTGAGACAGCGCAATTTAGCGTGTTCTGCCAAGGGCGGTAAGCTTATGAATTTCAGCCGCGCGTTCGTACCCGGTATTTCCCTAGCTTCACTCCTGTCTGTTGGCGTGTTCGTTGGACCGGCGCCTGTGTCCGCCCAGTCCAAAGACGGCCAGCGCGAAACCGTAGCCAAGCCGCTTACCGAGAAGCAGCGGCGCAAACGTGAAGAGAAGCTTCGCAAGGAGCTGGAGACGCCCTATCGCAAGTGGCTGAACGAAGACGTCTCCTATATCATCACGGACGAAGAGCGGGCGGCCTGGAAACGCTTCTCCACGGACGAGGAGCGCGAGATATTCATCGAGAACTTCTGGATGCGCCGCGACCCCACGCCGGACTCGCTCGAAAACGAGTTCAAGGAAGAACACTACCGCCGCATCGCGTACTCCAACGAGCGTTACGCTTCCGGCATTCCGGGCTGGAAGGCGGACCGCGGCAGAATTTACATCACCTTCGGTCCCCCGGACGAGATTGAGTCGCATCCCTCAGGTGGAACCTACGAGCGGCCTCCGGAAGAAGGCGGCGGAACTACTTCGACATTTCCTTTCGAGAAGTGGCGCTATCGCTGGATCGAGGGCATCGGCACGGACATCATCATCGAGTTCGTGGACCCGACCATGACGGGCGAATACCGCATGACCATGGACCCCTCGGAGAAAGACGCGCTGCTGATGGTTCCCAATGCCGGCCTCACGCTGATGGAGCAGATGGGTCTCTCCTCGAAAGTGGACCGCTTCAGCCGCACCGACGGCACGCGTCTCGGCCAGGCCTTCGGCGGCACGCCCATGCGCATGAACCAGTTCGAGCGTCTGCAGCAGTTTGCCAACCTGCAGAAGCCGCCGGTCGTAAAGTTCAAGGATCTGGAGGCGGTGGTCAATTCCAAGATCACCTTCAACCTGCTTCCCATCAAGGTGCGCGCGGATTACATCCCCATCACCAGCAACGCCATTCAGACCAACATCACGTTGCAGCTCGAGAACCGCGACCTTCAGTTCCAGGCAAAGGAAGGCGTGCAGAAGGCGGTGGTGAACGTCTATGGGCGCGTCACCTCCATGGCCCGGCGCGTGGTCACGGTTTTCGAACAGCCGGTGACCATAGATTCACCCACCGAGATGCTGGGCGAGATCAGCAAACGCTCCTCGATCTATCAGCACTCGATGCACCTGCCGCCTGGCATGTACCGCCTGAATGTGGTGGTGAAGGATGTGATCGGCGGGAACATGAACAACTACGAGATGGCCTTGAACGTGCCGCGCCTGGATGAAGAGACGCTGGGTTCGAGCACGCTCATTCTCGCCGACCTGATCGAGAAGGTTCCCACGCGCAGCATCGGCACGGGCCAGTTTGTGGTCGGCAGCTCCAAGGTTCGCCCGCGTCTGTCGGAGTCGTTCAAGCGGGAGGAGAAGATGGGAATCTATCTTCAGCTTTACAACTTCGAGGCCGACGAAAAGTCCAACAAGCCGAGCGGGGTGATCGAGTACGAAGTGGTGAAGAACGGCACCAACGAGAAGATCTTCGAGTTCAGCGAAGAACTTTCCGCGATTGCGGGAGCCTCGGCGCAGCAGGTGACGGTCGAGAAATTGCTCCCACTGAAATCGCTGGAACCCGGAGAATACACCCTTCGGATGAAAGTGGTGGATAGAATCCGGAATGAGACGCTGACGCCTAGCGCCACGTTTACGATAACCTGAGCGCGGGCGCCTCCGGAGAGCAGTTTTGGCGATGACCATGAGCGCGACGGGTAAGAGAACATACGCAGTCCGAACGGCGGCTTGCGCATTGGCCGGCGTTCTGCTTCTGCCGCTCCCGGTAACGGCGGTCTCGCCCATATCGTTGAGCGGAGCCATCGGCGGTGCGGTGATGGATCAGGCCGGCATCCCGCAGATGGGCGCTACCGTGCTTCTCTACAGCGCGAAGGAAAAGCTGTTTGGCAGGGCGTTGACCGGCGACGACGGATTGTTTTCGTTTCCCAACCTGGCGCCTGGCGCCTACTCGATCCGGGTTTCCCTATCCAGCTTCCTACCCGCGATGCGCGAGGACATTCTCGTGAAGCCGGGCGGCCGCAGTATTCTCAATGTCAATCTTTCTTCGCTGCTCAGTTCGATCGACCTGGTGTATCCCGGCTCCGAAGAGCGCGCGGTTATGACCGAAGACTGGAAGTGGGTATTGCGGACATCCGCGGCGACGCGGCCCGTGCTGCGTTTTCAGCCCGGCTTCAGCCTGGAGGACCCACTCGCGGCGCAGCAGAGCGCGTCGGCGTTCTCGGACACGCGGGGACTGCTGCGAGTTTCGGCGGCCGACGGCGGCATGGCTTCCGGAGACCGTTCGGATCTTGGAACGGCTTTCGCCCTGGCGACCTCTTTGTACGGGCGCAACCATTTGGAGTTCAGCGGCAACTTCGGATATACCACCAGCTCCGGCCTTCCCACGGCGGGCTTCCGCACCACCTACACGCGCGACGCACAACTCGGGTCGTCTCCCGAGCTTTCGGTGATGATGCGGCAGCTCTACCTTCCCGGGCGCGTTGGCGCCGGGCTGGCTTCGCGCGGCATGGGCGACGCGGGATTGCCGGCCTTGCGGACGCTCTCGGTAAGTTACCAGGACGGTTCGGATCTGAGCGATGTCTTGCGTGTCGATTATGGATTCGCGCTCGATTCGGTAACCTTCTTAGACCGGCTGAACTACTTCAGCCCCTACGGCCGCCTGACCTACCTGCTGGGCGACTCGAGCGCGCTGGAGTTCTCGTACGCTTCCGGATTGCCCCGTTCGGAACTCTCACCCGTGGAGGCCATTGACGCGGACCTGCAGGAGGAAATCGGGGCGCTGTCTTACCTGCCGCGCGTGTCGCTGCGCGGCGGACGGGCGCGCGTGCAGCGGTCGGACAATCTCGAGATCGCGTACCGGGCGACGGCCGGTTCGCGATCTTACCGCTTTGGGGTTTCGAAGGAACGCGTGGCGCAGACGGCGCTCACCTTATCGGCGCCGGACGGATTCGCATCGGATGGAGATATTCTGCCCGATCTATTCTCCAACGCGTCGGTCTTCAACGCCGGCGGGTATTCGGGCCTGGGCGCTACCGCCTCGATGACGCAGTCGCTCGGTTCCAGCCTCACGGCGACGATGACCTTGGGTTCCGAGATGGCTCTGACGCCTCCGGGCAGCGATGCCGTGGTGGGCAGTCCGGAGCAGCTCCGCTCCATGATCCGGGCCGGCCGCCGCCAGACTCTGACAGCGCGCGTTTCGGGCCGCGCTCCGTGGAGCGGCACCCAGTTTTCGACGGCCTATCAGTGGGGCAACCGGCATGCCGTTACCCCGGCGCTGACCTATTCCACGCAACGCAACCGCACCCACGCGGGGCTGAATCTGTATCTTCGCCAGCCGATTCCCTCCTTCCCGCTGCTGCCCATTCGGATGGAAGCCAACGCCGAGTTGCGCAATCTGCTGGCGGAGGGCTACATGTCGATAGCGACCGCCGACGGTGGCCGCCTGATCCTGATGCAGACTCCGCGCAGCCTTCGCGGCGGCGTCAGCTTCATCTTTTAGTTCCCCATCGCGTCGGCCTCTGCGGCTAATCTTTTACAGCCTTGTTGCCGATAAAAGGGCATATGCCCGACAGGCGAGTCGAATCCCGAATGTTGTGCGCGGAACTCGTGGAAGTGCAGTGGAGAGAGCAGTTTGGACCGGCACGAACGGCTACTGCCATCCTTGAGGACATCTCACCGTTCGGCGGGTGCCTGCAATTTGAGGTTCCGGTGCCGCTCGGCGTGGAAGTCCGCGTAGCTCACGGCGACGCGGAACTGCGCGGTTTGGTGCGCTATTGCACATTCCGTGAGATTGGCTACTTCGTGGGCATCGAGTTCCGGGAAGACAGCCAGTGGAGCCGGCGAAATTTCGAGCCTCAACACCTGCTGGATTTGCGCCGTCTGGTGGAGAGCGCCATTCAGCGGGCTACCGAACGGCGCGAGAGCGACCGGCTTCAGTAACCGGCGAGCCGCCGGGCCTTCTCCAGAATCTTGGAGGCATCCGGCAGGAAGGCGTCTTCGAGGGGCGGGCTATAAGGGACCGGAGTATCGGGCGCGGCCAGACGCAAAATCGGCGCGTCCAGGTACTCAAAGGCATGTTCGGCGATGCGCGCCGCAATCTCCCCCGCCAGGCCGCCCGTCAACGTGTCCTCGTGCACCAGTAGGACCCTGGACGTCTTCTTGACGCTCTCGAGCACCGTCTCCTCGTCGAGAGGAAGCAGAGTGCGCAGATCGACGATCTCCGCCGAGATCCCTTCGTGCTCCAGCGTGCCGGCCGCTTCCATGGCCGCGTGAACCATGGCGCCATAGGTCACGATGGTGAGATCGGTTCCCTGGCGAACGATGGAAGCCTTCCCGAGCGGCACCGTATACTCGCCTTCCGGAAGGTCGTCTTTGATGCGCCGGTATAGCGCCTTGTGCTCGAAGAACAGCACCGGGTCGTTATCGCGGATCGCGGACTTGATGAGGCCTTTGGCGTCGTAGGCGGTGGCGGGCGCGACCACCTTGAGGCCCGGCGTGTGAACGAAGGCCATCTCCGGATTCTGCGAGTGAAACGGGCCGCCGCGGATGCCGCCGCCGGAAGGAGCGCGGATGACCAGCGGCACGCCCGCGCCCCAGCGGTAACGGCACTTGGCGGCGAAGTTCACGATCTGATCGTAGGCGCAAGACATGAAATCGGAGAATTGCATCTCGGCGACCGGCCGCAGTCCGAGAAAGCCGGCCCCGATGGCCGCGCCCACGATGGCCGATTCCGAGATGGGCGTGTCCACCACGCGCCGCTCCCCGAAGCGTTCGAGCAGTCCCGCCGTCACCTTGAACGCGCCGCCATACACGCCGATGTCCTCGCCCAGCAGGAAGACGTTGGGGTCGCGTTCCATCTCTTCCCAGATGCCCTGGCGGATGGCTTCGACGTAGGTCGCAACCATGCTTCAGCCTTCGTAGACGCCGTCGAGCAGTTCGGATGGGTCGGGATAGGGACTCTTCTCCGCCCATTCGACGGCCCGGTCTATCTCGCGGAGCATGTCCGCGCGCATCTCCTCTACTTCATCCGGGCGCATCCACTCGCGCTCCACGATGCGGCGCTCCAGACGCGGGATGGGATCTTTCTTGCCCCACTCCTCCCAAAGATGGGAGGGGACATAAGTGGCGCCGTCATGGGCGGAATGACCGGTCATGCGAAAGGTTTTGCATTCGATGAGGTAGGGACCGTTTCCGGCGCGGGCGTGGGCAACGGCCCGCTGCGTGGCATCGTAGACCGCGAAGACGTCGTTGCCATCCACGATCTCCGAGGGAATTCCATAAGCCGCGCCGCGGTCGGCCACGTTGGCGCAAGCCATCTGCTTATCGAGGGGAGTCGAGTATGCGTACTGGTTGTTGTTGCAGATGAGCACCAGCGGCAGCTTCTGCACGGAAGCGAAATTGACGCCCTCGTGCCAGTCGCCGCGGCTGGTGGCGCCGTCGCCGAAGAAGCAGAAGGAGACGTTTTTGGAGCTTTTATATTTGAGCGCGAAGGCGGCCCCGGCGGCGACGGGGACCGAAGCCGCCATGGCGCTGATGATGGCGACGATATTCAGCTTCAGGTCGCCCATGTGCATATTGCCGTCCCGGCCGCGCGTCAAGCCGCCCTGGCGGCCCATATACTGGGCGAAGACCTGGCGCGGGTGTACGCCGCGAATGAAGAACAGAGCCAGATCGCGGTGAGAGGGAAACAGGACGTCCCCGGCCTCGGCGACCAGGCCGGCCCCCACGGGAATGGCTTCCTGGCCCCGCCCGACGTAGACTCCGCCGGCGATTTTGCCCTGGCGGTAGAGCTTGCGTTCGATGCGGTCCTCGACCTCGCGCATCAAAGTCATGTAATACAGGAACTTGCGGGGGAGTCCGGCCTCCTTGTGCAGGCCTTCCGTAGGAAGAATCGCTTGTGCAACCGCCATGGCCCTCACCTTGGATGGAAATCCAAAGCGAGTAGTATATCAGGTGGGCGTACCGGGAAAGCGGACGACGGAGATTTTCTCGCCGGCAATCCCTTCGGACAATAATCCCGCTTTCGCCCCGGCAAGGGGCATGGACGGCCGTGCTGGTCTTCGCGGGTGGGGGATCATGTCGAGGATGACATAAGTGTCGCCCTCGATAGTGAAATAAAAACGCCAATCGCGGTTGACGCGGGCCTGCCAGCGGTCCCGCGCTTCGTCATACTTCTTGGCGTGCAGTGAAGGATGGTGAAGATTCTGAACTAAAAAACCGGCTTGCTTGAGGAAGGCCTTTTGTATCTGAGATGGAGCCTCGGCAAACGCCCTGATGGCAATGGGATTGTAGCGAATTTTCATCGACGGCCGGAGCGTTTAGTCTTGGTCTTCAGTTTTTTGGCATCCGCTTTTAGGGACGCGGCAAAGCCGGCGATCGTCTCGAAAGCGGGGGAGAGATGGCCTTTCTTAACCTCCGCCGTGGCTTTGGCCAAGCGGGCATCGACGATACGGCGCTGGGCTGGCGTGTACTCGTCGTCGGCGGTTGGGAATTTGGATCGGTCAATCGCCAACTTGGGCGTAATGACGATCCGTCCGGCGGCAGCCGTGACTTCCACCAGGTCGCCATCAGCCAAGCCGACTTGTGAACGGATGCTGCGGGGGATGGTCATCTGACCTTTGTGTTGCATTTTTACGATAGACATAAGGGTACTGGACTAAATTCCGGAAGCCGGATTTTCCGGCTCCTGAGGGCATCATAGCAGACGGACGCGGCAGTTCTTCGCGGTCTTGGGAGCGATTCCGCTTTCAGTGCAGCGAAACCTATTCGAACATTTCCTGGATCAGAACATCCGAAATCTGGCTGGCGGGCGGCTGGTAGGCCCCGGACTGCACGGTATCGTGGAGTGCCTGAAGGCGCTGCGGATCGGTGGGAGAGAGCAGGGCTTGCGAGAGACTCGAAAGTTGCACGCGGTCGTCGTGCTTCGCCGGGCTACTCTCCGAAGATACGTTTTCCTTGTCCGGGCCCCGCTCGATTTCGCGCGACCGCTTCAAGACCGGAGATGAGGAGTTATCGATCCGCATGGCTTTCTGCCACTCTAAGAAGCTTATCGGATACGACAGAGGGAGTATGAGCGATTTCTTCAAGATTCTTAGTCGCCGCGCTCATCTGCCGGACGATCAGGCGAGACAGGCCCAGGCCTCCTTGTGAGGCCAGAATGTTCCCCAGTTGCTCCTCCGCCATCCCTATCAAAGGCGCCCCTTCCTGCCCCTCCTCCTCGTCGATGCCCCATCCGCCGCCTTCGCGCGCGGACTTCAGCATCTGCGAGATGAGCAGAGACTCGAACTGCTCGGCGGCCTCCTGAATGCGCTCCGGAGAGCTGGATTTCCCCGCGGCCGCGGGGGCGATGGCCGAAATCGGCGAGACCGGCATCAGATGACCTCCACTTCGGCATCGAGCGCACCGGCCGCGCGCAAGCTCTGGAGTATTGCTATGACGTCGCGAGGGGTAGACCCGATGGCAGCCAGCGCCTTGATCAAGTCTTCCACGGTGGCGCCTTCCTTCAGTAACACGTTACGGGCAGTTTCCTGGCTGGCCGCCACGCCTATCTGCGGCACTACCGCGGTCTCCCCTGCGGAAAGGGCCGGGGGCTGCGAGACGGCGAATACGGTCTGGATTTCCACGCTGAGGTTGCCGTGCAGAATGGCCACGGGCGCGATGCGGACCTCCTTGCCCATGACGATGGTTCCCGTGCGCTCGTTAATCACGACTTTCGCCGCACGGTCGGTCTGGATGGAGAGGGCCTCGAGCGCGGCCATGAATTCAACCGGCTGAGATTGGTAGGCCGGGGGCACGGTCACAGCGACCAGACCCGAGCTTTGGGCCGAGGCGATGGCGGCTCCGGCATCCCGAAAACGGGTGTTGATGGCTTCGGCGATACGCGCGGCGGCCGTGAAATCGGCGCGGCGGAGCTGCAGGCGCACTTCCGGTCCGGCGAGGACCGAAGGCGCCGCCCGTTCCACCAGCCCTCCGTTCACAACGCGCCCGACGGTAGGATGGTTAACGGTTTGAGTATTGCCGCCGCGCCCCGCCCGGAAGCCTCCCGTCACGACGGGGCCCTGGCCCACGGAGTAGACCTGGCCGTCGGCGCCCATCAGAGGAGTGAGGAGCAGTTGCCCGCCTTGCAGGTTGGAGGCGTCTCCCAGAGACGACGCGGTCAGATCGATGCGCGTCCCGGGCTGCGCGAATGGGGGCAGCGTTGCGGTGACCATCACCGCCGCGACATTGTTGACCTGGATCGCGCGAGGAGGCACCGAGACGCCCATGCGGTTGAGCATGTTCGCCAGACTTTGCGCCGAGAAGACGGTCTGGCGGCGGTCGCCCGTTCCGGAGAGGCCGACCACCAGGCCGTAGCCAATCAACTGGTTCTCGCGCACACCCTCGACGGTCACCAGATCTTTAACGCGCGCCATCGAGATGGACGGCGGCGCTTCGGCGGCGAGCAGAGATGAAGCGATCAGTACGATTCCAATGCGGCGCATGAGTTTTCAGAATGGCAACAGACCCAGCAGGATCCGGTACAGGATGAAGGGCCTTTTAATGGCGTCGCCCACCACTCCCTTTCCGTTGATGCGGATCTCCAACTGCGCCACGCGGTCCGAACGCACCACATTGTCCGGCGACAAATCGAGGGGCCGTACCACGCCGCGCACCGTCACCTGCTGGCGCTCGGCGTTGACCTGTGTATCTTTCACCCCTTCAACCACCAGATATCCATTGGGCAGCACGTTCACTACGCGCGCGGACAAAGTAGTGGTAAGAACGCTCTCGCGGCTGGTTTCGCCTTGACCCTCGAGCTGCTGCGATCCCGTGACGCCGGCTAAGTTCCGCAGTGCGCCGGCTGCGGAGGGCACGCCAAGAATTGCTCCGACGGAATAGTTCGCTTCGGAACGCCTCGACGTGCTCACATTACCCCTGGAGATGGCCGTGGCCCGCTCGGTGACAAGGATTGTGACCAGGTCATCGACCTGGGAGGCGCGCAGATCGCGGGCGAGAAAAGTCAGAGGACCGGCGGGATTCCATAGCGATCCTGTAGGTCCGGCCGAGACGGCGGCGGCGCGCGCGTGCGCGTCGAGAACGTAGCGTTCCAAGGCGGTCGGCGCAGGCTCTTTGTCGCGTTTGTCTCCCAAGAGCGAAGTTGCCGCCGCTATCAGTACGAAGATCGATCTCATTCCAGTCATCTTTTTTCGCTTCCCATGTCCTCGACCGGCAGCACGGAAACCTTCCCTTTGCCCACCACCTGAGCGCGAAAAGACCGGCCATTGTCCGGATTGCGAACCAGCACCGACTCCCCGTCGCTCCCGGCGGACAGCGCAGTGGCCTCGAATTGAAGCCGTGCGGCGCCGCTGGCGGCGATGACGGTTACTTTGTCCCCGCGTCCGACCTGTTGCGGCGATTCGAGCGACATACGCCGAAGCCAATCCCCGGCGCGAATCGAGCTGCGCGGCACACGGCCCACGGCCTCCTCGATGCTAACGATGGGCGCGCTTCCCGCCGCGGTTTCGAGCACCGGAAACACCTCGGCATCCTCAAGCCTGATTTGCGAGGCCTGCACGGGCTGGCCCGCGCGCAACGGCTGGGCGGCCACTACACGCCGGACGCTCGCCGTGAGGCGCACGCGCGCCCATACAGGAAGGCTTTGCTTTTCGCCGTACTGCAGCCTTCCGCGCCAGACGGCTGGCCGCGGTGCGCTTCCAGGCAGCTTTGGAATTCCCGAGAGAGGGAACCGCAGCTCGCCCGGCGGCGTGGAGAAGCGGCTGAAATCCAGAAGCTCGATGCGGACTGCCGTTCCGTCCGGCGCAGCTTCGAGCGCCCGCCGCAGAGCCTCCATCACCTGTTCTCGCGTGAGCTGAGCGCGCTCGCGCTCGAAGCAGGCGGAAGCGCCGGGCGCGAGGGATATATCGTGCGTGGCCGCAAGGTGCGTCAATTCGCGCGCGGAAAATTTTCGCACCAGACCGGGAGCCGGCGCGAAGCCAATCTCCAGATCGGGGGCTAGCGCGGAAAACGCGGCATTCGCTTGTGCCAGGTGCAGAGCCAGGATGCGGTCTCCCGCCACGGCCACGCACTTGGCGGCGCCCGGCGTCGCCGCTTGCGCGATGGCAACGGAGAGACCCAGTAGGATGGCGAGCCACGGCATGCGCATCACCGGATGATGTTATTGGCCTGCTGGTACATCTCGTCGGCCGCCTTCACCACGCGCGAATTCGCTTCATAGGCTCGCTGGCTGACGATGAGATTGATGAACTCCTCCACTACGCTGACATTGGATTGCTCGATATAGCCTTGGAGGAGCGTGCCGATCCCTTCCTGCCCGCCGGGATTGCCAATGGTCGGTTCGCCCGAGGCGTCCGTGGGAGTGTAGAGATTGCGTCCAATGCTGTTCAATCCGGCCGGATTTTGAAAGTTGGCAAGCTGGATCTGGCCGGCGAGTTGCGCCGCGGTCTGGCCGGGTTGTGTGAAGCTGACCGTTCCGTCCGGCGCAATGGAGATCGACTGCGCTTCGGCCGGGATGGTGAGCTGAGGTTCCAGCGCGTCGCCGTCCGAGGTGACCACGTTGCCGTCGCGATCCAGATGAAAAGTTCCGGCGCGTGTATAGGCCAGTTCGCCGGTGGGCCGGCGGACCTGGAAAAAGCCGCGTCCTTCAATGACCATATCAAGCGGGTTCGAAGTCGACGAGAAGTTGCCTTGCGAGAACACGATTTCGTTCGAGGAGGCTCTCGATCCCAGGCCCACCTGCAAGCCGCTGGGCACTACCGTTTGCGCTCCCGCCGCCGCGCCCGGCTGCACCAGGTTCTGGTAGAGCAGATCTTGAAATTGCGCCCGCCTCATCTTGAAGCCTACGGTATTGGCGTTGGCCAGGTTGTGGGCGATATTGTCCACATTCAACTGCTGCGCGCTCATCCCGCTGGCGGCGCTGAATAACGCTCGGATCATAACCTTCTCCTTAGGTAACTTGCTTTGAGACCGGCGGCTAACCTACCCGCGCGACCTCCTCGATGGCCCTGCGGTTCATCTCGCCGGCCAGTGTGCCGGCTTTTTGCAGCATCTCGAACTGACGGAGAACACCTACGAGGCGCACGGCGGATTCCGCGGCCGATGCGTTGGAAGTTTCAAGCATTCCCTGCTGCACCTCGGTGGCTTGCGCCGGCTGCAAGGAGGTTCCCCCGGCGCCAGCCAGCCGAAAGTACACGCCGGCGAGCTTCTCGAGAGGTTGCGCCGCGCCCGGTTGGTCTCCGGTCACCTCGACCACCTCGAGCCTTCCCGCCGCAATGCCGTTCTGAAAGACAGTCCCGTCCCTCCGGACCTCCACGGGGGCGTTCGGGTCCAGCCGCATGATTCGGCCGCCCGCCGCGCGGACGGCATAACCTTCACGGGTTTCGAGCAGCCCTGACGAGGACAGCCGGAAATTGCCGTTGCGGGTATATAAGGTTCCCGCTGGCCCGTTGACGGCAAAGAAGCCCTTGCCGGCCAGCGCCAAATCCAGGGGATTGCCCGATGGGGTAAGGAGACCTTGCGAGTGATCCACCCAGCTCCGTTCGATGACCGGCAGAGTGAGCGCGTCCGCCCCGGAGCTCGCAGCCGAAACCAGAGCTTCCTCGGAAAGATACAGGCTGAAGCTCTCGCGGTCGGCCTTGTATCCGCTTGTGGCCGCATTCGCGATGTTATTGGCGAGCATTTCGAGCGATTCCATTCGGGATCGCATGCCGGCCGCCGCCGTAAAGCTGATTGGGTCCATAGCTCGGGCCGGACAGGTGCAAGCGCGAGTCCGAAAGGCCGCGGCCGGATAAGTTCTTTATAACTCGGCTGCAAGAGGCGCAGCCAACCGAAGCGGCCGCGGCAAATTTCCGCCACGTCGCTTGCGGCGGCAAATTCCTGCCGCCCCGGATCATGCCTATCTCTTTGAAATTGGGCCAATTCTAGTATGGGCAGCGGACTGCATTCGAAGTCCGCCATGACGCCCATGCTGCCACAGTCGTCGCAGGACCAGAATTCGATACTGGCGTTCTCTCCCGCCGACCGGCCGTCCAGTGGGACCAGAGCCGCAGCCGGCGGGACCCGGAATCCAAGCGGCGGTTTCTTGCGGGAGTTCAACGCCGCAAGGGGCGAAGACGTTGAGGATTCTCCAAGCCAGGAGCCGGAGCGGGAGGAGGACGCAGGGGCAAAGAGCGCCCTGGCCGCCCTCTTCCAACCGCACACCGTCGAGAACGCACGGCCTTTGCCAATCCTGCCGCTTGACCTTTCCTTAGAGCAAGGCCAGGCAGCCGATCTGGTCGCGGCCTTGGGGCAGGGCGCCGTGAACGGCGAGCAGACGCTGGCGGCTTCGCAAGCGCCTCCCGAACTCGAAGCTTTCGATTTTGCGGCCTCCGCCGCGCTCAATCCGGAGGCACCACAGGATGGAAGCGCGCGGTTGGCGAAAGCGCCCCTCGCGTTTGCGCTGCGCCTTCAGCCGGGACAGGCAGCGGAAGGTACGCACGCGGCAGAGGCGGGTCCAGCCGTGGAAGGCGCCGCGGCATTGGCCGGGCGGAACATCGGCGCGGAGGCGGGAGACGCGGGCGCGGGCAGCTTTAAGCGGGATGGGAAACAGTCCTCGGAGAGCGGGCAGCAAGAAAGTATCGAGGGCGCCGCGCCGGCCAGCTTCGAGCGGCCCTCGGTTGTGGCTCCGGCCGCGGCTCCCGGTTCCAGCGCAGTCCTGAATCGCCCCGGCCTCGAACGCGCGTCCCAGGCCGAACAGGCGGGACCTGCCGGACAAATTTCGGAGCCTGCCGCTCCTCCAAGGCCGTCGCCAGTGGCTCGGGATCTGGACCTTCGCATCAATGCCAACCCGGACAGCGACCATGAAGTTCCCATAGCGTTGCGGGTGGCCGAGCGGGGCGGCGAGGTGCGGGTTTCGGTGCGAACCGGCGACGAGCGTCTCGGCGAGTCGCTGCGTCACAATCTGGACAACCTGCTGGCGGGACTGGAAGAGCGGGGGTATCGCGCCGAGGCGTGGCGACCCGGCCCGCGGAATGCCGGGGAGAACGCGGCGGCCTGGGCCGCGAGCGCGATTGAGGGCGGACGGGATCGAACTTTAGAGAAGGCCTTTCAATCCGAGACCTCGGAGAACCGCCAGGGCGGCGGCGAGAACGGGCGCGATACACCACGCGACGGCCGCAGGCGCAATCCTCAGCGCGAACACGACCCCCAAACCCCAAACTGGCTCGAGGAACTCGAGCGAAGAATCTGACAAGGAGAAAACGATGTCCTCGATTTCCAGCATTGCTCCGTCCACCGACCCCCAGGCTGCGGATCCCGCGAGCGCTGCCCGGCCGGGCGCTCCTCCGCCAAGCCAGGAGGCCTTTCTGAAATTGCTGGTGGCTCAGTTGCGCCACCAGGATCCGCTCAACCCTTCCGATGGGGCGCAGTTCATCGCGCAACTGGCGCAGTTCAGCCAGCTCGAGCAGTCGATCGCCATGCGGGAGGACCTGGCCGCCATACGCGGCGCTTTGACGCCCGAACCGGCAGGGGACTCGGACGAGCCGAAAGGAAACTAGATCATGCCAACCTCATTCTCAACCGCCTTATCCGGGCTGAACGCCCATGCCGCCGCCATCGATGTGATCGGGAACAATCTGGCCAACCTGAACACCACCGGTTACAAGGCCAACGTCGCCTCTTTCCGGGACCTGGTGGCGCAGTCGCTCGGTGCGGGCGCCGGCTCTACCGAAGTCGGCCTGGGCACCGCTCCCACCCGGGTCACGCGCCAGTTCAGGCAGGGCGCGATTCAGACCAGCGGCGGCTCAATGGACGCCGCGATGCAGGGCGACGGCTTCTTCATCGTCCGCGATGCCGGGCAGAACTCGAGGCTCTACACTCGCGCGGGCAACTTCAACGTGGACGCCACGGGGAACCTGGTGAGCGGGACCGGCGAAAGGGTCCAGGGCTGGAGCGAGAGGAACGGAACGCTGGACACCACGGGACTGATCTCCGATATCGTGCTTCCCATAGGAGCTCTGCAAGCCGCCGCGGCCACGACGAGCTTCACCGTGGATGCCAATCTGAACGCTGCCGCGCAGGCCGGCGACAGCTTTTCGGCGCCCATCGAAACCTTCGACTCGCTGGGCGTGGGGCACATCTTAACGCTCACGATGACCCGCGCGGCGACGCCCAACGAGTGGGATTACGAAGTCACCATCCCCGGCGCGGAAGTGGGTTCCCCGAATCCCACCGTTACGGTCTTCACTTCGACCACTCCATTGACCTTCAGTACGCAGGGCCGTCTGACCGCGCCGGCCGCCAACGTTGCGGGCATCAGCGTGACCGGCCTGGCTTCGGGCGCCGCCGACCTGGGCATCACCTGGGAGCTGTACGCCCCCGACGGGACCCCTCGCGTGACTCAATTTGCGCGGCCGTCGGCCGTCTCCGCAAACTCGCAGAACGGCACCGCGGCGGCCCAGCTCGTGAAAGTCGCCATGGCGAACGACGGTAAGATCGTGGCGCAGTTCTCGAGTGGCGCGCAACGCACCGTAGCGCAGCTTGCCGTCGCCGCTATCCGCAATCCGCACAGCCTGGCGGCGGTCGGGAACAATAACTTTTTGCTGGGCCCCGAGACCGCTCTGCCCGCGATAGGCCTGGCCGACACCGGGGGACGCGGCAAAGTGCAGGGCGGCGCGCTCGAATCCTCCACGGTGGATATCGCCCAGGAGTTCACCAACCTCATCATTATGCAGCGCGGTTACCAGGCGAACTCGCGGGTCATCACCACAACAGACGAGCTGAGCCAGGAAACCATCAACCTGAAGCGTTGACGGTTTTAGCAGGATGCTGAAAAACTCGGACACCAGACGGCTTGCAAGTCTTGTTCTGAGCCGCGACCGTGAGGGAGCGGTTTCCAGGGCACGCCATGAGTGAGCTTGAAGCGAAGCCGGCCGGCTCCCCGCTCGATGAAATCGGAAAGCTGGCGGACATCCCGGTGGCGCTGGAGGTGGAGCTCGACCGGCGGGTGATGAAGGTCCGCGACATTTTGGAGCTCGATGTCGGCAGCATCGTCAAGCTGACCCGCTCGGCCGGAGAGAACATCGACATTCTCGTGGATGGAACCCTGGTAGGTTTCGGGGAGATCGTAATCATCGAAGACGCGATGGGCATTCGCGTCACCGACTTCAAGAGCGACGATTGAAAGGAAGAAGGGCTAAAGGTGGCAACGGAATTGGCGGGTCAGGTTCTCTCGGTCATGGCCGTCCTGGCGCTGCTCCTGGGCCTGCAATGGTGGCTGCGGCGCAAAGGCTTTCTTCAGGTTCGGCAGTTTGTCCGGGATGGCGGGCGTAACCGGCAGATGGAGGTTCTCGAAAGCCGCGTGCTCGCGCACGGCAACACGGTCTACCTTCTGCGTGTGGCCGGCCGCGCGCTGGTCTTGTCCGCGCACGCTTCCGGCTGCACGCTTCTCGATTCCCGCGAATGGAAAGCCGCCGATCCCGTTACCGGCAGGAACGCCGCATGAAAGTCAAGATTCTATTTTTTGCGCTGCTCTTCAGTTTCCCGATCGCGGCCGCTCCCGCGCGCACCGGCGCTTCGCCCGGGTCGCTGCTCGGCATCTCGCTCGATCCTTCGAAGAACGGCGGCGGCGACTTAGGCGTCCCCATGCAGATCGTACTGCTGCTCGGGATGCTGACCTTGCTGCCGGCTATTGTCATGAGCATCACGCCGTTCCTGCGGATCACCCTGGTGCTGCATTTTCTTCGTCACGCTCTGGGCACGCAGTCGGCGCCCTCCAATCAGGTGCTGGTCGGTCTGGCGCTCTTCCTCACTCTGCCCATCGTGCAGCCCGTCGCCTCCGAGATCAACGACAAGGCGTGGGCGCCGATGACACGCGGAGAACTGAGCCAGGAGCAGGCGTTTGAAGAGGGCGCGAAGCCGTTGCGGCGCTTTCTGGCGCGGTACGCGCGCGAGAAGGACGTGCGGCTCTTCGTTGAGATTTCGAAGACGCCCGCACCGCGCAACGCGGATGAGCTGGATTTGAAAATTCTCATACCGGCCTACATCATTTCGGAGCTGAAGACCGGCTTCCAGATCGGCGCGGTGCTGTTCCTTCCGTTTCTGATCATTGACCTGGTGGTGGCGGCGGTGACGCTGTCGGTCGGCATGGTGCAGTTGCCGCCGGTCATGCTTTCGGCGCCGTTCAAGATTCTTCTTTTTGTGTTGGTGGATGGCTGGAACCTGCTGGTCGGATCGCTGGTAAAGAGCTTTTATTAGGAGCATTAGGAGTTTGTTGAAAAAATTAAAAAACCGCTTGCTTACGCGCGCGGCTCGGAATCGGCCTCTCGTGTTTGCAGCGACTTACCGAGCCGCGACCGTTAGGGAGCGGTCCCGCCGATGACGCCGGAGACAGTCGTTGATATCATCCGCCACGCCCTCATGACCACGTTCTGGCTGAGCGCGCCGCTGCTTGGCGTGTGCGTGGCGGCCGGAATTGCGATGAGCCTGTTGCAGGTGGTGACTTCCATCCAGGATTCGGCCTTCTCGACCGCGCCCCGGCTGGCCGCGTTTTTGCTCGGGCTGGTCCTGTTCCTGCCGTGGATCGTAGCCAAGCTGATGGCCTACACCACCTTCATTCTCGGAGATCTCGGCAGATATGCCCGCTGAAGGCGCATGTGGGGACAGATGACGGTCCCGGTCAACCTGATTCTCGGATTCCTGGCAGTTCTGGCGCGCGTCTCCGGGGCCTTCCTCTTCGTCCCGCTACCGGGAATGAAGCAGGCGCCGGCCATCGCGCGCATCGTGCTGTCGCTGTCGGTCGCCACAGTCGTCTGGGTGGCGAGGCCCGGCACGCTGGCGACGCACGAATTTGCGATCGGCGAGCCGGTGGCGCTGATTCTCTCCGAGGCCGCCTTGGGGATCTCGATTGGCGTAGCGGTGGCCCTGTTGGGCGAATGCCTTTCCCTGGCGGCCCAGATGATCGGACTACAAGCCGGCTTCTCTTATGCTTCCACCATCGATCCCACGAGCGACGCCGATAGCGGCGTACTTCTGGTGTTCTCCCAATTGGTCTCCTGGTGGCTGCTCTTCGCGACCGGATTCGAGGCTTATGTGATCCGGGCCTTCGCGCGCAGCTTCGAGTTGTATCCCCCAGGCGGCTTCGCCGTTCAAGGCGCGGCGGTGGAAGCGGTTCTTCGCCTGGGATCGGTGGTGCTGGCGGCGGCCTTCCGCCTGGCGCTTCCCATCCTGGCCATGCTGGTCCTGGTGGATGTGACTTTCGCCCTGCTGGCGCGCGTGAACGCGCATTTGCAGCTCCTCTCACTGGCTTTTCCGGTGAAGCTGCTGGCTTCCATCGCGTTGCTGGCCATGCTGGCGGGAGCGTTTCCCAAAGTATACGGAGATGCCGCCGCGCAGGCTGCCTCCACCATCTCTCGTATCGCGGGCGCCGGGCGGGAGGGGCGATGAAGCATGGCGGGCTATGGCGAACGAACGGAGCAGCCCACTCAGCGGCGCATCGAGAAGGCGCGCGCCGATGGGCGGTTTCCATTCAGCCGCGAGTTCGTAAACGCGCTCCAGTTCCTGGCGTGTGTCTGGCTGGTAGTGGGATTCGGCTCTCAATGGTTCCATCACGCGGCCTCCGGATTTCGCGGTTTTCTCCAGGAGGCGGTACGCGCCGAAGTGACGCCTCTGCAGATACAAAGGCTGTTCGGCGCTTCCGTGCGGGCTGTTTTTTTGCCGCTGGTCTTCGCGGGATTGGCGGTCACGGCGTTTACCGTGGGAGTGCAACTCGCCCTTACTCAGTTCGGCCTTTCCGCAAAACGCCTCGCCCCGGACCTCAAACGTCTCTCGCCCATGCAGCGCCTGCGCGAGCTGCCGCGGCAGAACACATGGCAGTTTCTGCAGGCGCTGGTCCTGTTGCCGTTGTTCTGTCTGGTGGTCTTCCTGGTGGTCCGCGAGAATCTGGGCGCATTCCTGAAATTGCCGTACCAGGGCGTGGCGGCAGGGCTCGGGGTGGTGGCTTCCTCGCTCGAGCAGTTGCTGTGGCGCGCGTCGCTCCTGTTTCTGGCATGGGGCGTGTTGGACTTGATGCGTACGCGGAGCCGCTATTGGAAAGAACTCCGCATGAGCAAGCAGGAGATCCGCGAGGAGGCGAAGGAGGCCGAAGGCAATCCGCAGATGAAGGGCCGCATCCGGCGGCTGCAACGCGATCTGGCGCGCAGGCGCATGATGCGCGAAGTGCCTACGGCCACGGCGGTCGTCGTCAATCCCACCCATTTCGCGGTCGCCATTCGTTACTCCATGGAATCGGGCGCCGCGCCGGTGGTGGTGGCCAAAGGCAAGAACTATCTGGCGCTGCGCATCCGCAAGCTGGCCATCGAGAACCAGGTGCCGATCGTCGAGAACCCGCCGCTCGCGCAATCGCTCTACAAGTCGGTGGACGTGGGGCAGGAAATCCCGCCCGCGCTCTACCGCGCGGTGGCCGAAATTCTGGCCTATATCTACACGCTGACGCAGGGCAGACGCCGATGAGACGGCCGTATCCGGAACCGCGGGAGGTTCCCTCCGCATGACGCCGCACAAAGCGCTCTCCTCTCCGGCGGCGCTCTCCCGGGCGGGACTGGGCGAGCTGGGCGTGCCCATCGCCGTCCTGGTCATCGTGCTGATCATGATCACGCCCGTTCCGGGCTTCCTGCTGGACCTCCTGATCTCGGCCAATATCACCGTCTCGGTGATCGTGCTGCTGGTGGCCATGTACATCCGGCGGCCGGTGGAGTTCAGCGTTTTCCCCACCACGCTCCTGCTGATGACGCTGTTCCGCCTGGCGTTGAACGTATCCTCGTCGCGGGCCATTCTTCTGAACGGCAACATGGGCACGGCCGCCGCTGGCGATGTGATTGAAGCCTTCGGCAGCTTCGTGGTGGGCGGCAATTACGTGGTCGGCGTGGTGATCTTCCTGGTGCTGATCGCCATCCAGTACGTGGTCATCAACCACGGCGCGGTGCGCATCTCCGAGGTGACGGCGCGCTTCACTCTGGATGCCATGCCCGGAAAGCAGATGTCCATCGACTCCGATCTGAACGCCGGGCTGGTGGATGAGACCGAAGCGCGCCGGCGCCGGCAGCAGGTCTCCGCGGAGGCCGAGTTCTACGGGGCCATGGACGGCGCTACGCGCTTCACGCAGCGCGACGCGGTGGCCAGCATTCTGATTACCATCATCAACATCTTCGCGGGCTTTCTGATCGGCGTGCTGCAACACGGCATGGACCTCCGGAGGGCGCTCGAAACCTACACGGTGCTGACCATTGGCGACGGGCTGGTCACGGTGATTCCCGCTCTGGTGATCTCGATCTCGGGCGGCCTGATCGTCACGCGCGCCAGCTCCGATTCCCGCATGGGCGTGGACTTCAGCAAGCAACTGTTCGGCGATTCGCAGCCGCTCTTCCTGGCGGGCGGCGCTCTGCTGGCTCTGGCCGCGTTTCCCGGCCTCCCCAAGATTCCGTTTCTGCTGCTGGGCGGCGGCGTGGTCTATGGAGGCTGGCGGCTCCGGCAAAAAATTGCCGCTGCCGAAATTCCGTCGCCCTCGGATACCAAAGCCGCGCCCAAGGAAAATCTGGAGGCGCTGCTGCGGGTGGAGCCTTTGGCGGTGGAAGTGGGCCTGGGGCTGGTGAAACTGGTGGAGGGCGGGTCCAACTCGCAGCTTCTGCGCCGGATCGCCGGCATTCGCCGCCAGCTTGCGTCCGAGCTGGGATATCTTCTCCCCCCCGTCCGCGTGGCCGACAATCTGGGGCTGCGCGCCCGCGAATACGCGATCTCTCTCAAGGGCGCCGAGATCGCCCGCTACGAGCTGCAGCCGGGATGCGAGTTGGCCATTGAGCCCGCGCGCGCCGGTCCGGGCCAAAGCGACAAGCCCCGGATTGAGGGCACGCCAACGCGCGAGCCAGCCTTCGGAATTCCCGCTGTGTGGATTCCTTCGGAGATGGCGGAGACGGCGCGCCGCAGCGGGTACACGGTGGTCGACGCAGGAGGCGTGTTGAGCACGCACCTGGCGGAAGCCATACGGCGCCACGCGCATGAGTTGTTCACGCGGCAGGACGCCAAGCGCGTGCTGGACCGAGTTTCCGAAGAGCATCCGAAGGTAGTGGAAGATTTGGTTCCCAAATTGCTCCCTCTGGCGACGGTACAAAAAGTCTTGCAGAACCTATTGAAAGAACGGGTTTCAATTCGGGACGCGGTAACCGTTCTGGAATCGCTGGGCGAAGCGGCCGGCATCACGCGCAATCCGATCCTGCTTACGGAGTATGTCCGGCAGGCGATTGGGCGGATGGTCGTGAAGCCGTACCTCAGCCCGTCGGGCGAATTGCCGGCGTTCTTCCTCGATCCGTCGCTGGAACAGGCCGTGGAATCGGCCATTGAGCACGGCGAGCATGCAAGTCATTTGAACCTCGCGCCGCAGAAAATGCGCGAGATTCTGGAGAGAATCGGCCGGGCGACCGGCGCGCCGGAAGCGCCTCGGGTCCTGCTGGCAGGCAGCGGAACGCGCTACTTCCTGCGCCAGATGCTCGAAGCTTCCCACGGGAATCTGTTCGTGCTGTCGCACAGCGAAATCCCTCCGGGATTGAAGGTGAGTTCGCTCGGGATGATTGCGTAAATGCCCGGGCGGGAGAGACGAAGATGAAGCTCAAGTCCTATTTCGCAGGAACCATCGAGTCCGCGATCCGCCAGGCTCGCAAGGAGCTGGGGGAAGACGCCATGCTGATGAACTCGCGCAAGGCTCCGCCGGAGGGCCGGCACCTGGGCGAGTACGAGGTGGTCTTCGCCCTGCCGGACGAGACCGCGCAAGCCGCGCCTGCCGAGGCGGAGGTGCCCGCTCCTCTATCCGCGGCGCCAGCGGCCGGCACGGTTCACCTGGCCAACGACATCGCCGGGATTCGGAAGCAGATCGAACGCATGGCTGCCGCCGTCCACCGGTCGAGCTGCGCGGCGGCCGGCCACTCGCTCCTGCATCCGAGGTCGGCGGAAATCTTCGCCCGCTTGACCGCGGCCGAAGTGGACGGCGAGCTGGCGCTCGAAGTTGTGCGGCGGCTGGAGTTGCGGCGGCCGGAGAAGCACACCGTGGAAGAGTTGCTCCGCCAGGAGCTGTCGCGGCACTTCGAGGTCTCAGGCGAGCTGGGCGGGAGTGGTGTGGAGCAGGGGGCCGGACCGCGCGTGATCGCTCTGGTGGGCCCTCCGGGCGTGGGCAAGACGATTACCCTGGCCAAACTGGCGGTCGCCTATGGCGTGATGGCGCGGCGGCCCACGCAGTTGCTCTCTCTGGACAACTGCCGCATCGCCGCGGCCGAGCAGCTTCGCTGTTACGCGTCAATTCTCGGAGCGGGTTTCCAGGCGATCGAGACCGTTGGCGCTCTGGCGCAGGCGGTCGAAGAGCACAAGAACAAGGACCTGATCCTGATTGACACGCCCGGCTGCGGCGCCCGGGATGTGGGACACGTGGAGGATCTGGCGCGCTTTCTCTCGCACAGGGACGATATCGAGACCCATCTGGTCCTTTCCTGCAACGTCAAGCCGTCCGACCTCTCCGCCGTATCGGACCGGTTCAGCGTCTGCAATCCGAAACACCTGCTCTTCACGCGTGTGGATGAGACGGCCACGCACGGCACAATCGTGAACGAAAGCGTCCGGCTGCGTCTGCCGGTCTCCTTCCTAGGCTCCGGGCAGACCGTGCCGGACGATCTGGAGCAGGCCACGAAGGAAAACATCCTGGACCTGATTCTGAACCGTACGCCAGTCCCGGCCGCAGCTCCCCTCAAGACGAATCCGATGTCAGTGGAAGGTTTGGAACAGGTGGCCGGAAGAAGAGCCACGGCCTGACGGCTCCTGGCGTACCTGCGACCATGCAGACCTATTCACGCGCGCCAGAGACGCCGCCGGAGCGGAGAGACCAGCTCATTCTCGATCATCTCCCTCAGGTGCGTTTAATTGCGCGCCGGATCCACGACCGTCTTCCGGACAGCGTCAACCTCGAGGATCTGATTTCAACCGGCATCGTGGGGCTCATTACAGCCATCGACAACTTCGACGCGTCGCTCAACGTGAAGCTGAAGACCTACGCCGAGTACAAGATTCGCGGGGCCATACTGGACAGCTTGCGGGAACTGGACTGGGCGCCCAGGCAGAAGCGCAAAAAGGCCAAGCAGATTGAAGCCGCCATTGCGGCGGCCGAGCAGGCTCTGGGCCGTGTCCCCGCCGAAGAAGAGGTCGCGCTCCATCTGAAAATTCCGCTCGAAGATTATCGCGAGTGGCTGGTGGAAGTGCGCGGCGTCAACGTGGGAAGCCTGGAGTTGGCGGGCGGCGACGAGGACGGCCGCGACATGTTGCAGTTCATCGCGGACAAGGAAGAGGACTGGCCCTCGCACGTTTTCGAGCGGGCCGAACTGCAAAAGCTTCTGGCTCAGGCCATCGAGACGATGCCCTATCCCGAGCGAACGGTGCTGGGGCTGTACTATCACGAGGAGCTGACGCTTCGCGAGATTGCGAAAGTGATGGACGTGCACGAGTCGCGCGTCTCGCAGTTGAAATCGCAGGCGATTCTTCGCCTGCGCGGCTATATGCGGAAACGATGGCCGAACACGAGAAGCTAGGGTATCAACAACCGCTCCCTCACGGTCGCGGCTCTGTTACGGAG
>JBBDWK010000107.1:49916-63320 GCA_040902885.1 Bryobacteraceae bacterium
ACCGTGTGGGAGCGGTTGCGGGCGCGTAAGCAAGCGGCCGGAGAGGCGATAGGAGGAGCGGATGTCGACTGCGGGATCGGACGATCAACTGGTAATCAGGCGATGGCTGGCTGAGGAGTGGACGCAGAAGCTCGGCCAGGTGGTCGAGTCCATGACCGAGCAGCGGCCTGAGCTGCTGTGCATGGCCGAACCGCACGAGGAGATCTCCGAAGCGGACGAGATTCTGTGGTACGAGTTCGTGCTCTCCGCCCCTCCCGGAGCGGCAATCCGCATCGGAGGAATCAAACAGGCGCGCATGGAGGTCGGGGGCGCCGCGCTGCGGGCGGTCGGCCTGAACGATGCGACCGATGACGACGCTTCCAATACCTATCTGGAGATTCTGAATCAGGCGACCTCGGCGGTGGCGCGGACCATTTCCGCGCGGACGAGCCGGGAGGTTTCCTGCGAGCCGGCGCGCGAACCGGCCGCGCCGGCGCAAACCGGACAGGGATTGAGCGACTGCGCTGTGGTCGAGATGCGTTTCGGAGATTCCCCTCCGGCGCGTCTCTATCTGGTATTCAGCGCGGCGCTGGAGGCCGGGATTACCCCCGGCTCCGCCGCCAAGTATCCAGTTGAGGACAGTGAACTTCCCGCTCACTCGCACACAGGGCCGCCGCAGAGGGCGTCTGACGAGCCGGAGCCGGCGGAAGCGGACGGGTTCGAGCTTACCGAGCCGATGCTGCATGGCGGCGGAGACCGCGAGCTGACCGATGCCGTGGCCCTGCCCGTAGGATCCAAAACGCTGGATCTCCTGATGGAGGTGGAGCTTCCCATCAGCATCTCCTTCGGGCGTACCGAACTGCTGCTGCGCGATGTCCTCAAACTGAATTCGGGCTCCATCGTGGAGTTGAGCCGTACCATCAGCGAGCCGGTCGACGTGGTGATCAACAACTGCGTGATTGCACGTGGAGACGTGGTCGTCGTGGACGGCAACTATGGAGTGCGCATCAACCAGATCGTCAGCCGGCGCGAGCGGCTGAGCACGATCCGATAACGAACAAGGAAGGATGGAGAGTAATGGATTGGTTATTGCATCCCTTGGTTGGCTACGGTCTGGCGGTGGCCGGATGGAGTCTGTGTCTGAGTTTGTTCGTCGGCTTGAAAAGGGAGTCGCGCAGGGCTGAAGAACGGCGCGCGAAGCGGCATGCGGAACTGGAGACCTCCGTTGCGGAGTTGAAGGCGCATTGCCAGGCGCTCGACGCCGCGCGCAAAAATCTGGAAGAGCGGCCGGCGCCGGCTCCCCCGCCGCCGCCGTTCTCCAACGCTTTGAACCTGACCAAGCGGAGCCAGGCGCTGCAACTGCACCGCCGCGGGGACACACCCGAACAGATCGCCAAGTCGCTGAACGTGCCGGTGAACGAGATCTGCCTGCTGCTCAAGGTACACCGCCTGGTGCTGTCCCAGTATTGACCCGCGCCGCGCGCGAAGGCGTGTGGTTAAATAAGCAACATGCTGAGACGGCTGTGGATTTTGCCTCTTCTCGCCGCGGTTTCGCAGGCGGCGCTGGTACGGATCGAAGTCGAATCGCGAAGCGACGTTCTCGGTGGCAGGGCCTTCGGGTCCACCGGCCCTTACGAGCGGATCGTGGGCAAGGCTTACTTCGCGGTCGATCCGAAGTTGGAAGCCAACCGCATCATCGCCGATGTCGATCTCGCCCCGAAGAACGCGGACGGGCTGGTCGAGTTCCATTCCGACATTTACGTGCTGAAGCCGCGCGATCCCTCGAAAGGAAACGGCAGCGTGCTGTACGAAGTTTCCAACCGCGGCAACAAGGGCATGCTGTCCATGTTCAACAAGGCCAGCTCTTCGCTCGACCCCGCCGCGGACGCCCACTTCGGCGACGGGTTCCTGATGGAGAAGGGCTACACCCTGGTCTGGCTCGGGTGGCAGTTCGACCCGCCGCGCATTGAAGGACGGATGCGGCTGTACACGCCTTCGCTGAAGGGGATCCAAGGGCTGGTTCGCTCCGAGTTCGTTCCCAACAGCAAGGTCGCCTTGTTCTCACTCGCCGACCGGGACCACATCCCGTACCTCCCGGCAAACCCGGACGATCCGAAATTGGCTCTCACCGTTCGCGACCGCGCCGAAGGGCCGCGGCGCACGATTCCGCGCGGTGAATGGAAGATCGAGGACGACCGGGTCGCCATGAGTGTGGGCTTCGAGCCGGGCAAGCTTTATGAAGTCGTTTACACCGCGCGGGACCCGGCGCTGGTAGGGCTGGGGCCGACCGCGGTGCGCGATCTGATTTCCTTTTTGAAATACGGCATGAAGGCCAACGTGACTGTGTTGGCCGATCATAAGCGCTTCATCAAGAGGGCATACGGATTCGGCGTCTCCCAGAGCGGCCGATTTTTGCGCACCTTCCTCTACTACGGCTTCAATCAGGACGAGGAGAAGCGCAAGGTGTTCGACGGCATGATGGTTCACGTCGCGGGCGGCGGGCGCGGCAGCTTCAATCACCGCTTCGCGCAGCCCTCGCGCGACGGGCATCCCTTCATGAACACCTTCTATCCGACCGACATCTTTCCGTACACCGATGTCGCGCAGTCCGATCCGGAGACCGGCATTACGGACGGGCTGCTCGAGCGCGCCATGAAGGCGGGAGTAGCGCCGAAGATCTTCTACACGAATTCGTCGTACGAATACTGGGGCCGCGCGGCTTCGCTGATTCACACCACCATCGACGGGAAGCAGGACGCGCCACTGCCCGATAGCACTCGCGTCTATCATTTCGCCGGCTCGCAGCACGGTCCCGCCGGATTTCCGCCCTCGCGGACCACGACGCAGAACCTGACCAACTCGAATCCCTTTACGTGGAGCATGCGCGCCCTGCTGGTGGCTATGGACCGCTGGACCGCCGAAGGAAAGGAGCCGCCGCCATCCAGACATCCGAAGATCTCGGAAGACAATCTGGTCGCGCCCGGCGCTGTGCAGTTTCCGAAGATCCCCGGTATTCGGTTCCCCGAGCGCATGCAGAAGGGCTATCGCGTCGACTACGGCGCCGAGTTCCGCACCAAGGGCATCGTTTCGATTGAGCCGCCCCGGGTGGGCAATTCTTTCCCGACGTTCGTGCCGCAGGTGGACCGCGATGGCAACGAGATCACAGGTATTCGTCTGCCTGAAATCCAAACGCCCCTGGCGACATACACCGGCTGGAATTTGCGAGCGCCGGAGCTGGGCGCGACCGACGAGCTGTTCAGCATGGCTGGGTCGTTTTTGCCCTTCGCCCGCACCAAAGCCGAACGGCAGCGGAACAAGGACCCGAGACCTTCCATCGAGGAGCGATATGCTTCGCGGGAGGAGTATCTGCGAGCGACCGAAGCGGCGGCGCGGTCCCTGGCTGCCGAGGGGTATCTTCTGGAGCAAGATGTCCCGAAGATGGTCGAGCGGGGAAGCCAGCTCTGGGATCACCTGCACGCGGCGAGGTGACGGTCCAGGGTCGCCCGGAAGGCCGGCTCGTCTTCGATCGCAACGCCGATCTCCAGCCAGAACAGGGGCAGCGGGGCCAGCAGCTCTCCGAAGCCTTCGAAGAGATTGATGGCATCCTTTTCAGTGGTGAGAAACGCTTCCGCGCCCGTCCTGCGCGCCTGCTCCGCCAGCCGCCGAAGATCGCCGGGCGTGTAGCGGTGATGATCGCCGAAGGCGCAATGATATACGGGTTTCACGGAAAGCGTGTCCAGGGTCGACCAGAAGGAGTCCGGATTGCCCAAGCCGCAGAACGCGGCGACGCGGGAAACCGGAAGGTCGCGGGGACCGAGCCTTCGTCCGGCGCCCGCCTCCACCCAGGCCTCCGGAAGCGTACGGGCGCGAAAGACCGGGGCACGGTGATTGTGCCGCCTCAGGCAGCGCTCGATGGCTTCCAGCATGCGCGACGAGTCGCTCCGCGTGACCACCAGGATGTCGGCACGGGATAGAGCGGCAAGCGGCTCGCGCAGCCTGCCCAGCGGAAACAACTCGCCGCCGCCGAAAGGCTTGAGCCCATCGATGAGCACGATATCCACGCACCGCTCCAGGCGCAGATGCTGGAAGCCGTCGTCAAGAATGAGCGCATCGACGGCGCCGCGTCGCTCCAGCAGTTTTCCGGTTGTGAAGCGGTCGGCTCCTATGCCCACGGATGCGACTGCCGCGCGCAGGAAGAGCTGCGGCTCGTCGCCGGTGCGCACCGGCGAGACGCGCATGCCCGGTTCCAGGATCAGGTGTTTGTCGCTGGCCCGCCGGCCATAGCCGCGCGTCAGGATGCCGGGACGGGAGAACTGCTTAGCCAGATGGAGGACAAAAGGGGTTTTTCCCGCGCCGCCCATGGTGAGGTTGCCCACGGCGATCACGGGCAATGCCAGCCGCTGGCGCCGCCGCAATTGACGCGCCTGGCTCCGGCGCAACCCGAGCTTCCACAATTGCGCCAATAACGCGAGCAGAGGAAACAGCGGCCACACCGGGCGGAATCGTGGCAGTGAGCCGGCGTGAAGCTCGCGAATCTCGTGCAATGCCGTGGCGGTTGCGCCCCGCCGGGCTTCGGCGCACGCGAGGGCTTTCCGTCCAAGATCGCCCGGGTTGTCCAGCAACGCCGCCACCGCTTCAGCCAGCTCCGCGGCATCGCGCACCTCGCGCAGCGCTCCGGCGGCGCGAAACTCGTCCGCCATCTCGCGGAAATTCTGCATGTGCGGACCCGTGATGATGGGCCGCGCGGCGAAGGCAGGCTCCAGAATGTTGTGGCCGCCGTGCGGGACCAGCGAGCCGCCCATGAACACCACGTCGGCGAACGCAAATAGACCCGCCAGCTCGCCGATGGAATCCAGCAGCAGAACACCGGGAAGCCGCAACTCTCCTAAGGCGGAACGGAGCGTGAAGGCGATGCCGGCGTCTTTCAGTTTTTTCGCCGCGATTTCGAAGCGCTCTGGCTTGCGCGGCGCGAGAATCAGCAGCAGATCGGGCCGGGCCAGGCTTTGAAAGGCCTCGATTGCGAGGTCGTCTTCGTCCGGCGGCATGGTGCTCGCCGCGATCCAGATCTTGCCGCTTCTCTTTGTCAGAAGGAATTCGCGGAGATCGGCAGACGCCGGAGGCGGCTGCAGGTCGTACTTGAGGTTCCCTCCAACCTTGACCTTATGCGCGGGAGCGCCAATTCTCAAGTACGCTTCGGCCAGAGGAGCGCTTTGCGCGAGGATGCGGTCCGGCCAAAGAAGGACATGCCGGAAAAACCACCGCCATCTCAGGTAGCGCGGCCGCGCCCGGTCGGAGATGCGGGCGTTGACCACCAGCAGACCGCACCCGGCGCGTTTCACTTCCCGATAGAGGTTCGGCCAGATTTCGGTTTCGAGCACCACCACGACCGAAGGCCGCAGCGTCCGGAGGACGCGCCGCACCGCGAAAACAAAATCAATGGGCGAATAGAAGATGCCATTCACCGATGAGCGAAGCCGTTCCTGGGCCAAAGCGTGTCCGGCAGCCGTTGTGGTAGAGACGTAGAGCGGCACTCGGGGCATTTCGTCCCTCAGTTGCCGCACGAGTTCCAGCAGGCTCAGTACCTCGCCCACGGAAACCGCGTGCAACCAGATTGCGCCTTCGAGAGTCTCTTTGTTAGAACGAGCAAGAAAACCGAGGCGCTCGCCCAGTTGTGGGGAGCGGCGCCAGAGGAAGTAAAGTAAGATGAAAGGCGCAGCCAGCGCGAGAGAAATTCGGTAGGCCAGATAAATGGCTTTAGTCTTCAAATCCCGGATGCTTCCATTCCATCTAGCCGCGGCATTTTTCTTGAGTATAGCGATGGCCGGGGCAGCCGACAAGGATAAGCCGCGGTTCGATCCGGGTCCTGCTTCGAGCTATCCGAATCGGCAAACCGGCGAGAACAAGGTCATGATCGCCGCCCGGCCCTATGTCACGGATGAGGAAGCGCGGGCGCCGTTCGGCAAGTTGAACCCCAATAAGCACGGCGTCCTTCCGGTGCTCGTGGTGATTCAGAACGGAAGCGAGCGGCCGTTGAAGCTGGAAAGCCTGCGTGTGGAGTACGTGGGTCCGGACCGCAGCCGCACGGAAGCGACGCCCGCGGAAGAGTTGGCGTATTTGAGCGGTCCCCGGCAGCCGAAGGTGATCAGCGGACCGTTCCCGGGCCGAGCGCCGAGAATCTCGCGCAAAAAAAGCCCCCTTAGCGCATGGGAGATTGGCGGGAGGGCCTTTTCGGCAAAGATGCTGCCCGCGGGCGAAACCGCCAGTGGGTTCTTTTACTTTCAGACGGGTCACCGGCGCGGCTCTCAAATCTACATCACAGGCATTCGGGAGGCCGGAACGGAAAAGGAGCTGTTTTACTTCGAAATCCCGCTATCCGGAGACGGGACGCCCTGAGGGTGGTTTCAGTCTGTACATAGGAGCGGAAACGGGCTCAATGCGCTTCTTGATTTGCAGATAGCGGATGTCCCGCAACGCACGGTAGCTTTGCGCGCGAGCTTGGCGCACCAGAGAACGGTCGAGAAACAGACAGCCCCACAGGAGCGCAACCAGAATTGCGATTGTGGTCAGACCCTGTCCGGTTATCTGATCCTTCGCCATGACGCCGTATCTTGCAATCTTCCTGCCAACGAACACACCCTTTATAATCAGACGTTGGACATCCGAAAACGTGTGACATCCGGCCACAGTCGGGCACATGTTGCACGAATCCCACCAATATGATGGTGGGGCGCGAAGGAAATCTTCTCCGGTCACTTGCCGGATGAAGGCTTGGGCGGAGCATGGGGCTTAATGCACTTTAACCCGCCGTCGCCGCGGCGAGATTGGCCAACGCCGCGCCCAGCATGATCCAAAGCGTGGAGACTCGCGTACTGGAGACCAGCGCGAAGGCCGCCCCGGCGATCAGGAGCGGCACAAGCCCGGTCACCGACTCCCGCGCCAGTGGCACGATCGCGGCGACGATCAGACCTGCTGCGGCGAGCATCAACCCGCCGATCCCGTTGCGGACTGCCGGCTCATCGGCTTTAGCTCCGATATAGCGCAGCAGCGGCACTATCAAAAATGCCGGTGTGATCATCGCGAGGCATCCGGCGATGGCGCCGGGAACGCCGGCGACAAAGTAACCCACGCTCGCAATGTAGATCCCATTCGGGCCGGGAACCGTCCGGCCGGCGGCAACGGCCGCGTTCAACTGCAAGTCCGTGAGCACCGCGTGGCGTACCACAAGATCCTGCCGCACAACGGGAAGCGAGGTCAGGCCGCTGAAGCTGGTAAGGGTGGCCTTGGTCAGGAGCAGGTAGAGCAGCAGCAGGTTCATCTTGGCCCCGCCACACCCGCCAGAGCGCCGAAGGCCAGAACCGGGATGGGAGGAACCTCCAGCACGACTGCCAGAACCACGGAAGCGCAGAAGATCGCCGCCGCGCGCGCCCAGCGGCGCCCGTTCAGCGACGGCCGGAGCAGCATCCATGCGCTTCCGGCCATCAGGCCGACCGCCGCGGCGAGGGTGCCGTTGATGGCCGCCATGGCGAGCGTGTGACCGCGGAACGATTCATAGAGATGCGTGAACCAGACGACCAGCACGACGCCGGGAACGCTCACCGCAAGCACAGCGCCTATGGCTCCGGGCCAGCCCGCCATGCGCCAGCCGCAGCCCGCGCAGAATGCCAGAAGGTTGGTTCCGGGCGTGGCGCGAGCGAGGCTGAAGATGAGCGCATACTCCTCGCGATTCAGCCAGCCTTTCGAGGCGATCAGCTCGGCTTGCAGGGAGGCCATGGTGGGATCGCCCCCGCCGAAGGTCAGATTTCCCACGCGGAAGAACAGTAGGAGCATCCGGGTAAGCGAAAAAGGAACCATCGGGATTACTGTAGCTTAGGCTGGCGGCCAGCGGCCTGTGGCAGGCCCAGCTTCACGCCAGAATCGGCTTGACGACTTCGCCCGCAATCCCGGTCAAGCGTGCGTCCAGACCCTGGAACTTCACGGTCAGACGCCTGTGATCGATGCCGAGCAAGTGCAGCATTGTGGCGTGGAAGTCCTGGACGCTGACGGGATTTTCTTGCGCGGCGTAGCCGAGGTCATCCGTGTTGCCGTAGCTGATACCACCCTTAATCCCGCCGCCTGCGAGGACGTAAGAAAAGCCCTTGATGTGGTGGTCGCGGCCATCCCCGCCCTGCGACATCGGTGTGCGGCCGAACTCGCCGCCCCACACAAGGAGTGTATCGTCGAGCATGCCGCGCTGCTTGAGATCCCGGATGAGCGCGCCGGTGGGACGGTCCACTTCCTCGGCCTTCAACGAGACATTGACCTTGACGCCTCCGTGGTGGTCCCAGTCGCGGTGATAGAGTTGGATAAAACGTACGCCCCGTTCAGCCAGCCGTCGAGCCAGCAGACAATTGGATGCAAACGAGCCATCACCGGGAACAGCGCCGTACATCTCGAGTACCGGTTTAGGCTCCTTCCTCATATCCATGAGGTCCGGGACGCTGGCTTGCATCTTGAACGCCATCTCGTACTGTGTAATGCGAGTGAGAATCTCCGGGTCCTTGAGCGCCTCGTGCTCCATGCGGTGAAGCTTGTTAATAGTCTCTATGGATTCGCGCTGGATATTTTTGCTGATCCCGGGAGGATTTTGGATGTAGAGCACCGGATCGCCTATCGAGTTCAGCTTCACACCCTGGAACTTGCTGGGAAGGAGTCCTGCGGACCATTGGCGCGCGGCGATCGGCTGCATTTGACCGCCCTTTCCGGCCGACGTCAGCACGACGAATCCGGGTAGATCGTCGGCTTCCGAGCCGAGCCCGTAAAGAATCCAGGAACCCATGCTGGGCCGGCCGGTAAGGATTGAGCCGGTATTCATCAGTGTGTGCGCCGGGTCGTGGTTAATCTGCTCGCCCCACATCGAGCGGACGATGCAGATCTCGTCGGCCGCGCTGCCAATGTGTGGGAACAGTTCGCATATGTCCTGGCCCGATTGGCCGAACTTTCTGAACGTGTGTTGGGGTCCGAAACAGACCAGGGGCCGGCCCTGCAGTTGTGCGATCTGCTGGCCTTTGGTCATCGATTCGGGCATCGGTTGGCCGTGCATTTCGGCGAGCTTCGCCTTGTAGTCGAAGGTCTCCAGATGCGAAGGGCCGCCAGCTTGGTAGAGGAAGATGACTCGCTTGGCCTTGGCGGCATGATGCAATGGATTGACAACGCCGCGCCAGCGGTCGCCGCCGGATTCCTTGTCCGAGGCGAACAGGCGCGGGTTCAGAAGCGAGTTGAGGGCAACGAGGCCGATCCCGGTGATGCCGCGGCCGAGGAATGTGCGGCGGTGGATGTCAGTGATCGATTTCAAGCGGTTCCTCCTTCAATTCAACCGGTCTGAATAACTGGATACGGCCTCGGAAGACCGCCGGCAATCAGTTTCTGGTAACCGTTTCATGCAAATTCAGAATGGCCCGGGCTACGGTAGTCAACGCGGCCAGTTCTGCCGGCTTCGCGGATTCAAGGACTGGAGCATCGCCGACGTGGAGCAGTGCGCCCGCTTCGCCGGACGCCGCCTGGAACTCCGCGAAGCTCTTTCGATGCAATTCCGCTAATGCGTTCCGCTCTTCGACAGTAGGCTTGCGACTTGTGGCGCGCTGGAAAGCCCAGTCGATGCGCTCGTTCAGTGTGCGTCCGCCATCCTTTACCATGTTCTGCGCGAAGACGCGAGCAGCCTCGACGTATATCGGGTCATTCAGCAGGATTAGCGCCTGCAGCGGAGTGTTCGAGCTAGTGCGATTCACGGTGCACTCTTCGCGCGTCGGGGCGTCAAAGATCACCATGCTGGGATGCAGGAAGGTGCGCTGCCAGAAAGTGTAGACGCCGCGACGGTAGAGGTCGTCGCCGCGGCTGGCGGAGTAATCGCGTTTCGGGAAATTCAGCGCCGCAAGATAGCCCTCGGGCTGGTACGGCTTTACGCTCGGGCCGCCGAATTTCTCGACGAGCAGGCCGGAGGCGGCAAGGGCGATATCACGAACTATTTCGGCGTCGACGCGGAAGCGGCTCTGTCGAGCGAGCAGACGATTGTCGGGATCGCGCTGATCCAGTTCCGGCCTGCTGAGCGAGGACTGCCGGTAAGTATGGCTGGTGACGATGGTGCGGATAGTATGCCTTACGTCCCAGGAGCGGCTGAACTCCGCGGCAAGCCAATCGAGCAGCTCGAGATGTGTGGGCCATTCGCCTTGCGAGCCGACATCGTCGAGCACTCTGGAAAGCCCGGCGCCGAAGAACTGCCGCCAGATGCGATTAACGAACACGCGCGCGGGGAGCGGATTGTCGCGTGAGACCATCCAATTCGCCAAGTCAAGGCGCGTGGCGCGCCGGCCGGCCACGTTTAGCTTACCGAGAAAAGCGGGCACCGCCGGTTCGACAATCTGGCCCGACTCATCCATCCAGTTGCCTCGGGGAAGAATGCGTGTCTCCCGTGGCATCGTTGCCTTGGTGGCTACGACTCGGGGAATCTCGGCCTCGAGCCCGTTGAATTCGGCTTCGAGCTTCGCTGCTGCGGCCAGCAGCGGCTGGAGGTCCGGGGTGGCGAACTGGAAATACTCGAGGATCGCTTTGCGCTGAGCATCGGTACGCTTGCCATCAGGAGTCTTCAGACCTCTGACCACAACGTCGGGCAAGCCCGGCAGGTGCGATTCGGGTTCCGGCTTGGTCGGACGAAGTCGAGAGCGAACACTCTCGGCCTCAGGCCAGGAGTGCTCTCCCCTAGAAAGCGCCACGCGAAAGCGTCCCAGAGTGGCGCGGCGGATCTCGGAATCGTGCCGGAGCCGAACCGTTATCACGGAATCTGAGGTGGTTGCGACCTTGCCGGAGAAGCGGAGAGCGAGAAACAGATTGCTGTTGTCGCCGTACCAGGCGGTGCCCCAGCCGGTCCTGGAGTCACCGTCAATCGTAGCCATGGCGTGGTATTCGGGCGACTGGAATACGATATTGGAGGAGGCGAAGGCGAACGGGAGCTTGCGGCCGGAGAGTTCCGCGTCGACTTCGGTGAGCACCAGACGGTCGGCGCCTCGCGCGACGCGCTGTCCGGGTAGGCCTTCGTCCTGCTGCACTTCGATACCGAGGGCAGTCCACGATCCAGTACCAGGACGGAAGGCGACGGTGTACGTTTCATTGTCAGGGTTGGGACCGCTCGCCACGACGAGACCATTGCCCGGCGTGGGCTTTGACATTAGCGTGATGCCGAAATAATAGGAGCTGTCTACCGGTTGGTCATTGTAGATGGCAAGCTCGGCGCCGTTGGCGGCGGAGGCGGAAACGGGCCGCTGATACTGCCACTTGAGTTCGGCGGCGTCGTAGCGGCGAAGCAAGTCGTTCTCCCACTTCTTACGCTCCTCCTCGATGGACAACAGCGCCTGGGCCTCGGCTTCGAGATTGCGGCGCGCTTCCGAAAGCTGCCAATGCAATCGCTCGCGGCGCCGCTGCTGCTCATCGGTTGGCAACTCCAGCTTGGCTCCAAAGGCTCGTGAAGCCCGGTCCGGAACGAGGCCGGTTTCGAGGATGTCCGCGAAGAAAGCCTTCATTGCGTAAAAGTCGCGCGCCGTGAAGGGGTCAAACTTGTGATCGTGGCACTCAGCGCAACCGAGGGTAGAGCCGAGCCAGACAGCGCTCGCCGTCCGCACGCGGTCCGAGCCGTATTTCGCGACGTACTCCTTGGGTTGGAGGCCGCCTTCGGCGGAAGTACGGGTCAGGCGGTTGTAGGCCGAGGCGATCTTCTGCTCGGTGGTCGCGTTGGGCAGTAGGTCGCCGGCAAGCTGCTCTCGGGTGAACTGATCGAAGGGCTTGTTATCGCGGAAAGACCGGAGGACATAATCGCGGTATGGCCAGACGGGGAAGGGGTTGTCTCCGTGAAAACCGCTGGTATCGGCGTAGCGCACGGCATCCAGCCAGTGCATCGCCTGCTTTTCGGCGTACCGTGGCGAGGCGAGCAGCCGGTCCACGACCTTCTCATAGGCTGTGGCCGACGTGTCTTTTAAGAAAGCGTCGATTTCGGCGGGCGTGGGCGGCAGACCCGTCAGATCGAGAGTGACACGGCGGATGAGGGTGGGGCGGTCGGCTTCCGGAGACGGTTTCAGACCCTCGCGCGCGAGACGAGCCGCGATGAAGGCGTCGATAGGATGTTTCGCTCCGGATGGCGCAGCCGGAGACGTTAGGGGAATATACGCCCAGTGTGGTTCATACTTCGCCCCTTCCGCGACCCAGCGCCGGATCGTCTCCTTCTGTGCCTGGGTCAGCTCCTTATGGGCATGCGCGGGCGGCATGATGCGTGCGTCCGTGGCGAATACGCGTTGCACGATCGCGCTGCGGTCCGGGTCGCCGGGCACGATTGGCGTGATGCCGGTCATTGTGGTTTTCAGCGCTTCATCCCGAATATCGAGACGCAGCCCGGCCATGCGGGCATTCTTGTCCGGACCGTGGCAGCGGAAGCAGGTATCGGACATGATGGGCCGGATGTCGCGGTTGAAGCTGACCTGGGCGTGCAGCCCGGCGGCAACAACAAGAACGATAGCAATGCGCTTCCCCATAGTTGATGCTGAGTATTTTATCGCTATTGTGACGGCTGGAGCGCGCACGAAGGCTCGCGGGTATTCAGGACAAGACGGCATTAACACAGAAAATCCCCCGCTTTCTCATTGATTACATTAGGGTTATGTATAAATTGGGTTTGTTCGGCAAATTTCGCCGAAGTGTTCTAAGTCGTTCTCCCGCAAGCGGTTGAGACGGACTGCATCCAGCCGGTCTGTCCAATTCAGTTTACCCCACGCATCCAAAAGTCAGGTGTCCGACGCGTCCTACTGTCGCAAAATTGCCGTGGGCGAAACAGAAGCGGCCTTTGCTACCGGACGAAGTGCGGACAGAAGCACTAGAAACAATAGGCCAATCGCGGAAGCGCCAAGCACTAGCGGATCCGCGGGGGAGAGCTTATAGAGCTGAGTTCGTAAGGCGTGTGCGCACAAATACGCGAGCCAGGCTCCCGCGAGCAAACCGCCAACAGCGGGAGCGGCACAATCCCGAAGGATGAGGTTGCGTACTTGATTACGTTCAGCTCCCAGAGCGAACCGGATGGCGAATTCCTGGGTACGCTGGCTCAAGGTGTAACTGATGACTCCGTAGACGCCGACGCCGGTCAGCACGGCTGCCAGAATTGCAAACACAAGCAGCAGTTCCAAAGCGAAGCGGCGCAGTGCCAGCGAGGCCTGGACAACTTCGTCGAGCGGTGCGAGAACAGTGATGGGGGCGTCGGGACTGGTTGCTCGTATTGCGCGGCGAACTGCCGGAATCAGTGACGCCGGCTTGACGCCGGCGCGAATGAGCACCGTCATCCTGATAGAGACCCCAAGGGAATATGGCTCGTCAGAAAAAATCGTGGGTGGACTCGGGTTCGGGCAGCTTGCCAAG
>JBBDWK010000108.1:0-10264 GCA_040902885.1 Bryobacteraceae bacterium
GATCTGATCGGCATCAGATCGGAATGACTGATCGACATCGTTGGAATGCGCACTCATAGGGCAATCGACTAGTTCGAGGAATTGGACCTTCGAGATGCGGACCTGTCTGGCCATTTCCTTCACCAAGCCGTCCCCGAGGTCCTTCGTGCTGCCGTGGCTTGTCTTCGTGCGGACTGTCGTCTTCTTGCCATCCGCCGTCCAAAAGAAGAACCAATGGTGGTCGCCATCGTCTTCCTGGAACCCTTGTTTCTTTAGTGCGGCCTCAACATCCCGCTTCGCTCTAACCGCCAACCGGAACCTCGTCCATAGCGGCGAGTAGCCGGTGTTTCAGTTCGAGCGCTTTCGGGGAAAGGTTCGCGTCCGGGGCCTTCGCATAATGCTTCCAGACCACGACAAGATCTTCGGCCACCTCATCGAGCAGGTCACTAACGGTTCCAGCAATCGACTCCAGATCAAACATGTTTTTTATCTCGCCATTCTCGTCTCGGGAAACTCTGCCAGTGATTTGAATAGTCGCCTTTCGGTTCTCAAGGAGAAGGTCTTCCATCGCGTCCTGGTAGGTCACCTTGAGTTGCCGGTTCGACCCTTTCGGCAGAATCGTAATTTGGCGGTCCGCAAAGTTAATCTCGATCAACTCTCCGTTGATAGTCTCGCGATCCGGCTCAGTTTCTGTCGGCATGTACATCCTGCGCACCAGCCGTTGCCAGTTGTCGTCCATCCGGACCGTCGTGCCATTCCGCGAGAGGTCGAGCTTCCAGCCGCTTCCAGGCTTTGGAGCCAACTGCTGAAAGGCATCGACAACGCGCTTTCGGATGGCGGTGTCCGGTAGGTATTCAGCCACTAGATCACGGTTCTGCGATTGCAGTGCGCCTGCAACTCCCTCAAACGTACCGAGCACATCGTTCACTTGGTCTATCGTGGCCAACTGAGGCTGGATCGATTCAACGAACGCCGGGAGGAGATAGCTCCCTGGCTGAGGGACCTCGCACTTCAACTGGTAACGCTGCTCGATTTCGGCTGGAATGCGCGCCCGGCTCTTGATGTCCTTCTGCTCCTTCGCCAATGCGATCAGCCAGATCGCCCGCTGTGCCCCCTCCAACGTTTGAATCAGGACGGATGCCGGCACGGCAGGTCTGGCATCGGCAGTCCGCGAAAAGCGGAACTGCAAGCGCCGTCCCTGGTCATCTGCTCCCGACATCCCTTATGGACACTCCCTCTTCATCTTAATCGTCTTCATGCGCCCGACGGCGGCGATCCTTCGTTTTCGCACGGACAATCATCGTATCGACTTTCGGAGCAACTTGCTTCAGTCGTCTCCCCGGGGATGCGGGGTGGCCGGACTCTCGTTGAGTTCAGTTGTCAAGGAATTCTTGACGACTGCTGCTACGCGGCGAAGTCGCAGTCGGCTGGTACGCCCGCCCGCGGAATGTGACCTCCACAACATGGGCATCCTCCTTATATGGAAATCAAGTGTTGTCTCCTCCAGCAGACAACAATCAGAACAGCCCGCAACCGCGCGCGTGAAAGCACGCAGCTTGCCGTTTTCTGGTGTGGAGTCCTGGAGTCCGTGTGGAGTCCAGACGCCCAAAAGTCGCCCCGTGGCGTCCACCGGCGTCCAAGTCGCCTCTTGCTAAGTCTTTTGTTTCGCGTCAGAATGTCTGCAAGTGATTGATATTTCTTAAATGGCATGGAAGAGGTCGAGAGTTCGAATCTCTCCAGGTCCACCAGATCCCTCAAATCCCTTTCGCACGAGACGGTCTACTCCCGCCCCGGCGCCTTCAGGACGGCCCCGATTGTCGCCAGCGGCAGCATCAAAGTCAGGGGGGCGTCTTCGAGCGGCATCGCGCCGTAGCGGGCATACCACGCGGCCACGTTCTCATTCTTCGCGTCGATGACCAGCATAACCCCGCCAACTTCCGACGCCGCCCGCAGGCAGCGCCGTCCCGCCGCCAGGAGCAGCTGTCCGCCAAGCCCTTTGCCCTGAAGCTGGCGGCTGACGGCCAGACGCGCCAAACGGAAGCCCGGCACATCATGGCGCCCCAGCCCGCGCTTCACGATTTCAGGTGTGCGGGCATACTCGACCGAGACGGGACTCAGGCTGTAGAAACCAAGAACGGTCTTGCCGTCCGCGCCGTCGACGGCGACAAACGTTTTAGCCCCGCCCACCTCGTGGCTTTTCCGGGCGTAACGCCGCAAAAATTCGTTCAGTGGCTCCTCGCCGCAGTCGAAAGCGTCTCGATCGTGCTTCTTGCCGATGGGCTCCTCGTGCCAGGGAGGGATGCTCATTTCCGCTTAGGCAGTGCCTTCGCGGCGGCGAGTAGTTTGGCATTCGGCGCGGGCGGATTCTCCAGCAGTTCCAGCACCCGCAAGCTGTCGCGCGCCGAAAGGTTCATGTGCTCCTGCTGCCGGATCACGGCCCTGGCGGCAGCGAGACTATGCTGCCGGACAAAATCCGTTAGATCAGTATGATTCAGCGCCGCCGCCCGCAGAAGGATCGCTTTCTCTTCGGCCGGAATGCGAAGCGACATGCGGTTATTGTCTTCGACCGCTACCCTAGGCATGAGGGTGTCTCCTTTCTTCTGTGCATATTCAAAGCGTACATGATACCGATGAGTTCCGTCAATAGTGTACGCCTTGGTTGCGTACACGCCTCGAAGGGAACATGCAGACATATCTACCCATCCCAAAAACAGAACCGTCCCGATTTGTGATAATACGGGTGCTGGCCGGAGACGATTATGCCTGGAGACGAGGTCTACGAACTTTACATCGATGCGCTGACCCCTGCGGCCATCTCCATGGCACGCTTAGCCGAGTACATGGCGGACTTCGCCGAACTCCTCGGCCATCAGGAGCACGTGCATTTTGAGGCTGTGAAGCCGGGCAGCCTGGCGTTGGCTTCACGAGTCGAACCCATTGCGCAGAACAAGGTACGCCGCCGGATGGACGAGGTCCGATACGGCAACGGCCCGAAGGCCGCGATGAAGGCGTATCGATCTCTCGACAACCGCCTCGCGGAGGACAACGCCATTGGCCGAATCGTTCACCGCTCGGCGAAGGTCATCGAGTTTCCCGGGCGGACCCGCGTCGTTGAGCGGAGCCTCGGCCCTATCGAGCAACCGGGTACACTCGACGGCGAAGTGATTCAGATCGGCGGCCGCGACGAAACCATCAACGTTCACCTGAAGATCGGCGATGACGTGGTCCATTGCATCACGACCAAGGCGGTAGCGCGGCGGCTGGCACATCACCTGTTTGGTCCGGCGGTCCGATTGGTCGGTGTGGGCGTGTGGTCGCGTTCTGAATCCGGAACCTGGACCGTGCGTCGTTTCACGATCAATGATTTCGACTCGCTGGACCAGATGCCGCTTCCGAAGCTCTTTGAAGGGCTGCGGGCCAAACTTGTGCCCGGACCGCACGGCCGCCAGAACCCCGCGGCGTTTTTACGAGAACTGCGCGAGGAGCAGTGATGGTTGCGTTCGATAACACCATCCTCTCCGTGCTGCTGTTCCCAGATGCCGAAGTAAACGAAGGGCCGGATGCGAGGCCGGTGGAGCGGGCTCGTGAGCGCGTCACTGCCTTGGTGCAGGAGATTGCCGATGCTGGCGAACAGGTGCTGATACCCGCTCCTGCCCTCGCGGAAGTTCTTGCTACACCCGATTGCGACGTGGATGAAGTATTGAGCACCCTCCGCGGTTCGGCCTTCATCCGTATTGGCGACTTTGATCAGCGCGCGGCGGTCGAACTGGCTCTGCGGCTCCGGGCGGCTGTAGCTGCGGGCGATATCCGTGAAGGCGTCGCGACTACGAAGACCAGGATGAAGTTCGACCGCCAGATCGTCGCGATCGCCCTCACGAACGGAGCGCGCATCCTCTACTCGGATGACGACGGCGTGCGGAAGTTCGGGGAAGGTTCCGGGCTGAAAGTGAAGCGCACGTCCGAACTGCCCATTCCGATCATTCAGCAGGAGCTGTTTGAAGGCAAAGCTGCTCCCGCTCCATCCGAGCCCCCTGAGACCAGCGAATAAGTGAGGGTAATAAAACTCCTGACGTACCACGTTTGCGGAACAGCAAGCACGGCCTTTAGCGCGTTGGGGAATCGTTCAAACACTTTTGGCCTTTCGTGCGTGTCAGCGGGAGGCTTCTCGCGTTGATCATGGCACGGTTTGAACCTTCGCAGTCGGCAGTCCATCGGCTAATCGACGCATGAAGGACCGCGTTGCCATCAGGATTTCCTCAGCTATCTCCGGGCTGAAATCTTTGGCAATGAGAGCGAGCTTCCCTTGAGCGTGGCTGACCTTGTTTCGCCAAGCATTCTTCAGGGCTTCGGCTGTTGCTTGTGTCTGCTCTAGGAACTGGTAGTTCTGTTTCTCGAAGTCGGTGCGGTCGGTGTACTTCTTTTCGACAACCTTCTTCAACTGACCGCACACGGCAGTCCGCCCCGAATGAGGGTCGTTTAGTGAAATCAACGTTCCGAGTTTTATCAAGCCCGCCTCGACAACCTGCAGACTATGGAATACTGATCCTGCATACCGCGAGAAAGCGAAACATTTTCGAGCTTCTTCGATGTCTTCTAGGGTGTCAGGGAAACGGTCGATAACCTGTTGCCAGCCACTGCGAAAGTTGAGGTAGTGATCAGACTCTCCGGCGGTCAATGAGAAATAGAGTTTCTGGCTCATCTCATCAAACAACCTATTCGAAAGCTCCGTTGCCAGTTCGCCCAGCCGCTTGTTATCGCTACGCTTCCCGGCGATAAGCCTGCGCATCTTTTGGATAGATGAGACGGAGGCATTTAATTCAAGTTGAACACAATGCTTCTCAGTCTTCGCAAGCATCTCTTCCGCCTGCGGGCGATAGTCTTTGGTCATCATGCGCGGCATGAACCACATTAGGCCGGCCACTCGATAATCCTCCACAACCCGAACGGTTCCTGCAATTAGTGCAGCATCGAATACCTTCATGATCTCCACCAAATGATCTCCACCAAGCTAACCAGCCTGTTACGATTCTCTGCACGGAGGCTGACCGGCAACGAGGTCGCGGCTATCCTCTCGGCAGTCCGATACGCTGAACACGTTTGGCGATTGCGGGATCATATCACGTTTGGTACGGCAAGCATGTTATTACCCATCATTATTACCCATCAGATAAGATCTTCCGCTACCATCAACACTATGCCCCGCACTCCCGCCGCCCGGCGTTTCTTCGTCCGGGGCCGCGTGCAAGGCGTGGGCTTTCGCTATTTCGTCGAACGCATCGCCGCGGACCTCAAGCTCACCGGCTACGCCCGCAACCTCGATGACGGGCGCGTCGAAGTCTACGCCGTGGGCGCTCCCAGGGATCTCGACCGCCTGGCGCCTCTGCTATGGAAGGGTCCTCGCTTCGCCGACGTGCGCGGTGTTGAAGAGCAGGAGGCCCCCGTGCAACAATACGATTCGTTCCGAATCCTCTCATGAATTCCGACTTCAAGACCCTGATCCGGGAGATTCCCGATTTCCCGAAGCCCGGCATCCTGTTCTACGACATCACGACCTTGCTCAGGGACAATTGCGGCCTACGTGCCGTCATTGACGGCCTGAGCGGCCACTATGCGGGCGCCGGCGTCGACCTGGTGCTGGGCGTGGAGGCCCGCGGTTTCATCTTCGCCCCCGCGCTGGCCTATGCCCTGAACGCGGGCTTCATCCCCGTCCGCAAGCCGAATAAACTGCCCGCCGAACGCCTCCGCGTCAGCTACGACCTGGAGTACGGCACGGACACCCTGGAAATCCATAAGGACGCCATCCTGGCCGGCCAGCGCGTGCTTATCGTCGACGATCTTCTCGCTACCGGCGGCACCGCCCGCGCCGCCACCCAACTGGTCGAACAGAGCGGCGGCTGCGTGACCGGCGTGGGTTTCGTGGTCGAACTGACCTTCCTCAACGGGCGGGACAAGCTGTCCGGCTACGACGTCTTTTCGCTCGTCCAGTACGATCAATGAGCGCCGGCAGGCGCGCCGCGCGCCTCAAGGCGCTCGCCAAGATCAATCTCGATCTGCGCGTGATTCGGAAGCGCCCGGACGGCTTCCACGAAATCCGCACCATCTTTCAAACCATTTCCCTCGGCGACGAGATCGACCTGAGCTTCATCCCTTCCGCTTCCACCCATGTCGAGCTCGATCAGGACGCAGCCATTGACGACAACCTCGTAATCCGCGCGGCCCGGCTGTGCCTGGAAGCGATGGAAGTCTCGGGTGAAATCGCCATCCGCCTGCGTAAACAGGTCCCTATGGGCAGCGGTCTGGGCGGCGGCTCCTCGGACGCGGCCGCCGTCCTCCTCGCCCTGCCCGCGCTCGCGGGGCGAAGTGCGCCGCTTGAGACGCTGCTGCATCTGGCGGCTTCGCTGGGCAGCGACGTGCCGTTCTTTCTGTTGGGCGGAACCGCTCTCGGCATCGGCCGCGGCGAGGAGGTTTACCCACTGCCCGATCGCCCCCCGAAACCCGGCATCCTGCTCCTTTCCGGCCTACATATCTCCACCGCCGAGGCGTACCGCGCGCTCGGCGGCCGGTTGACAACAGAATCGTCTCAAAATAAGATAGATAGTTTCGGGCCGTCGGCTTGGAGTGTGTCTCAAGCGCTTCCGGTCAACGACTTCGAACAGGTCGCATTCGAGCAGTTTCCTCAGCTTAAAGCGCTGAAACAGCGGCTGTTACAGGAAGGCGCGGAATCGGTCCTCATGAGCGGTAGCGGTTCCGCCGTCTGGGGATTGTTTCGAACGCCAACCGAAGCCAGTCGCGCTTTACAATCTTTTCGAGAGGATCACGCAGTTCCAATCTCACTGGTGAGCCGCGCGCAATACCGATCCATGTGGTGGCGGCGGTTGCAAGAGCACACTGACGAAAAGGTATGGCCGCCTCGAAGCCGGTACTTGTGATGGATCGCGAACGCCTGAAGGTCTTCACGGGCAACGCCAATCCAGAGTTGACCCAGGAGTTGTGCAGTCATCTCGATATTCGGATGGGACGCTCGGAGGTCAAGCCTTTCTCCGACGGCGAAAACTACATTCAGATCGAGGAGAATGTCCGCGGCGCCGATGTCTTTGTGGTGCAGCCCACGTGCACCCCGGTGGATCATCACCTGATGGAGCTGCTGCTGATGCTGGACGCGCTGAAGCGGGCCTCCGCCGAGCGCATCACGGCCGTACTTCCCTATTACGGCTATGCCCGGCAGGACCGCAAGGACAAGCCCCGGATGCCCATTTCGGCCAAGCTGGTGGCCAGCCTGCTCGAGACGGCCGGCGCGAATCGCATTCTAGCGCTCGACCTCCACGCGGCGCAGATTCAGGGTTTCTTCGACATTCCAGTGGACCATTTGTTCGCGGCGCCGGTCATGATCGATTATTTCCGCCCGCTGAATACGCCGCACCTGACCGTCGTTTCCCCGGATGCCGGCGGCGTGGAGCGCGCCCGGGCGTTCGCCAAGCGCCTGAGCGCGCCGTTGGCGATCATCGACAAGCGCCGCGAAGAGATGAATGTGGCCGAGGTCATGAACGTGATCGGCACGGTAAAAGGCCGCAATTGCCTGATCGTCGACGATTTGATCGACACCGCGGGAACTCTGATCAAGGCCAGTGAAGCCCTTTTGAAGAAGGGCGCTGAAAGCGTCTCCGCCTGCGCCACCCACGCCGTGCTCTCCGGGCCGGCGGTAAAGAAAATCGCCGAGTCGAGTTTGAAAGAAGTTGTGTTCACCAACTCCATCCCGTTGACCGAGGAGGCGAAGCAGTCCGCGCGCATCCGCTCGCTTTCCGTTGCGCCCCTGCTGGCCCGGGCGGTCCACTCGATCCACGAGGGGGGATCCATCAGTACTTTGTTTATTTGAAACGATGCGGGCAACGCAACCCACGCCTCGAACGGACTTGCGCCCCGCTTAAGGAGAAGTAATGAGAAAAGATATCACCATCCAAGCGGCGCCGCGCACCGAGCGCGGCAAGAACGTGGCGCGCCGCATGCGCGTCAATGGAAGCATTCCGGCCGTCGTTTACGGCGCGTTCCAGGAGTCCATACCCATTGCGGTCAGCCCCAAAGAGATCTCGCAGATCCTGCACAGCAAAACCGGGCATAACACCATCTTCAATCTGAGCGTAAACGGAAAAGAAACCACGCCCGTCATGGTGGTCGACTGGCAGTACGACCCGGTGAAGAGCAACCTGCTGCACGTCGATCTGAAGCGCATCGACTTGAGCAAGCGCATCCGCGTCTCAATCCCCGTTGTCACCGAAGGCGACGCGAAGGGCGTGAAGATTCAGGGCGGCCTGCTTGAGGTGGTGATCCGCGAGATCGACGTCGAGTGCCTGCCGGACGAGATTGCGGAGCACTTCACCGTGAACGTCGCCGAATTGCTGATCGGCCAGAGCATCCGCGCGGGCGAAATTCCGCTGCCCGGATCGATGAAGCTATTGAGCCCGGCGGAGGCGGTAATTGTGCATGTAGTCGGCATGAAGGCGGAAGAAGAAGCCGCCCCGGCTGTCGAAGCCGAGCCGGCCGCAGCCGAGCCCGAAGTGATCAAGAAGGGCAAGAAGGAAGAAGAGGAAGAAGCCGACAAAAAGAAGAAAAAGTGAAACCGCCGAGGCGCAGAGGCGCCGAGAAACCTTTGAGACGTTTTTCTCCGCGCCTCGGCGTCTCGGCGGTGATATCAAATGTTCCTGGTGGCAGGCTTGGGCAATCCCGGTGAGCAGTATATGAACACTCCCCACAACCTTGGTTTTCGAATCGTCGAGGTGCTCGCCGCCCGGCACTCCGTTCGCCTCAACCGGAAGGATTCAAAGGCGCTGGCCGGGGTGGGGGAGATCGCTGGATGTCCGGTAATGCTGGCCCAGCCGCAAACCTATATGAATCTCAGCGGGACATCGGTGGCTCCTCTGGTGCGGAAGCACGAGATCCCGCTGGAGCAGTTGATCGTCGTATACGACGAACTGGATCTGCCGTGGGGTTCCCTCCGTATACGGCCGCGAGGCTCGGCCGCGGGAAATCATGGCGTCGAGTCCTTGATCCATCACCTGGGAACGGCGGAGTTCGCCAGGGTACGAGTAGGAATTCATCCGGGCCATGCAGTTCGCGATGGCGCGGAATTTGTGCTGGCGCCCTTCAAGCGCTCGCAGGAAAAGGAATTGGAGGAGGTGCTCGGCCGTGCGGCCGATGCAGTCGAATCCATCATCGCCGAAGGCGTCGAAAAGTCCATGACGAAGTTCAATCGTCGCGCCGGGGGCGTTCACAACGAGGAAGCATGAGAATTTACGAAGAGGTTTTCATCGTGAAACCCGATGCTCCGGAGGAAGAGATCGACAACTTCATCGAACAGATGAAGACCATGATCGTTTCCTCGGGAGGCACGGTAGACAAGGTCGATAAGTGGGGCAAGCGGAAGCTTGCCTACCGCGTCGATAAGTTCCGCGAAGGGTCTTACGTGCTGGTTCAGTTCACGTCGGGGCCGGAGACGGTAAAGGAATTCGAGCGGCGTCTGCGCGTCACCGACATGGTCATCAAGTTCCTGACGGTGCGCATCGATCAGACGCTCAAGCGGCTGGATAAGCGCAGGAAGCAGCGTGAGAAGCGCGCCACGCGGCGGGCGGTTGCCGGACCGGCTCCGGCCCAGCCGTCGGTGGCCCAGCAGATGCTCGGCGAATCCGCCGCAGGGGAGGCGTAAGCAGAAAATGGCTGAATCCAGAGGAAGACCAGGAAGCGCCGGGCAGCGCCCCACGGGCGGGGACAAGGCGGTTGTCACGCAAAAGAAGCAGTACTTCCGGCGCAAGAAAGTGTGCCGCTTCTGCATGGAGAAGATCGACGACATCAACTACAAGGACATCAAGCTCCTGCACAGCTTCATCGCGGAGCGCGGCAAGATCGTTCCGCGCCGCATCTCCGGCGTTTGCGCTCCCCATCAGCGGCGTCTCACCGATGCCATCAAGAAGGCGCGCAATATCGCCCTGCTGCCGTTCGCGGCCAGGTTTTAATTGAACCGCAGAGGCGCAGAGGCGCTGAGGAAAACATTATGGAAATAATTCTCAGGGAAGATATCGACAAGCTGGGCCAGCGCGGACAGGTGATCAACGTCGCGGCCGGCTACGCCCGCAATTACCTGCTGCCCAAGCGCCTCGCCGTGGTTGCGACCGACTCGAACAAGAAGATTGTCGCGCAGGAGCGGGAAGCCTGGCTGCGCAAGGAGGCCAAGGCGAAGTCCGAGTTCCAGGATTTGGCGGCTATGCTCTCCGGGGTGACGGTCGTTAAAGCCCCC
>JBBDWK010000108.1:10274-30979 GCA_040902885.1 Bryobacteraceae bacterium
CCGCCAAAGCCGGCGAGAACGACCAGCTTTTCGGCTCCATCACTGCCCAGAACATAGCTGACGCGGTGGAGAAGAAAGGCTACAACCTCGACCGCCGCAAGATCCTCCTCGACGACCCCATCAAGCAGATCGGCGAGCACAAGGTGAAGTTCCGGCTTCACCGCGAAGTAAGCGGCGAGCTGACGGTCCAGGTAGTCCGGGAAGAGTAACCGGACGATGTACTTCGATCTGACCGGACAGACGGCGATCGTTACAGGCGCGGCAACGGGCATTGGCGAAGCCATTGCCCGGAGGCTGGCCTGCGCGGGCGCCACAGTCGCTGTCGCCGACCTCGACCCCGAAGGCGCCCAAAACACCGCTCATTCCATCGAACGCGCTTTTGCCGTTCCGGCCGACATCGCCGATTCCGCCTCCGTGGCCCGTGCCGTTTCCGCCGTCCTGGAACGGACCGGCCGCATCGACGTGCTGGTCAACAACGCCGGCATCGCCGGAAAAGCTGCTCCTCTCTGGGAGCAGACCGACGAGGACTGGCAGCGCGTCATCGCGGTAAACATGACCGGCGTCTTCAACTTCTGCCGCGCCGTCATCTCGCACATGCGCAGCCGCCGTTACGGCCGCATTGTCAACATTGCATCCATCGCCGGCAAGGAAGGCAACCCCAACATGACCGGCTATTCGTCCACCAAGGCGGCCGTCATCGCTTTCACGAAATCGTTAGGGAAAGAAGTCGCCACGGAAGGCATCTGCGTCAACTGCGTGACCCCGGCCGTGGTGCGCACGCGGATTCTGGACCAGCTCACACAAGCCCAAATCGATTACATGACGGAAAAAATTCCCATGCGCCGCACCGGCTCCCCCGAGGAGATTGCGGCCGTAGTCCATTTCCTGGCCAGCCCCGACTGCTCCTTCGTCACCTCGCAGTGCTACGACGCGAGCGGCGGACGCGCTACATACTGATCGCTTACTTCTTCTGCGCTCTTCGGCGCCCGCCGCCCAGCGTCCCATCCCATCTGGGATCCGCCTGCGACCCGTATTTTCCCAACTTGTCCCAATCCTCGCGCGTGATCCCGTTCAGATCGTAGACCACCCTTCCATCCCGCACGGTGAGTTCGGCGGTCAGGTTCTGCGTTCCCCTCAACCGCGCCCCCAGAACATCCACAAAGCCGAATTGTCCCTTCTCCAGGCGCAGCACGGCCAGGTCCGCGATCGCGCCCACCGTGAGATGACCAAGCTCCGTCCGCTTGATCTCGCGCGCCGGGTGCCAGGTGGACCGCAGAATCACCTCGTCCATGGACAAGCCCATGTTCAGAAACTTGGACATCACGTTCAGCATGTCCTTCATCCCCGCGTTCATGCTGCCGATGTGCAGATCGGTCGAAATCGAGTCCGGAATGAATCCCTGCTTCACGGCCGGTGCGGCGTGCCGGAAAATGAAGCTGCCTCCGCCGTGTCCCACGTCGAAGATCACGCCGCGCTTCTGGGCCTCAAAGAGGTACGCGTTCACGCGCCCGTGATCGTCCAGCATGGGCACGCGCTCCAGGAAGGTGTGCGTATAGATATCGCCGGGACGCAGTTTTTTCAGCACCAGCTCCTGAAACGGCCGCTCCGCGCGGAAAGTTCCGAAGTCCACCATCACCGGAATATTGGCCGCCGTGCCGGCCTCCACCGCACGCTCCACCGGCGTCCATTCGGGACCCGAGTAGTGTGCCGTCTTGATCCCCACGATCGTGTCCTTATACTTTTTGGCCATCTCCGACGTGAGCTTGGCGTCCATATCGTCGCGGTTGTCCTCGATCTTCGACCCCTGCATGCTGCCGCCCACGATATTCAGGAAGGCCAGCACCCGCGTGCGCGAGCGGTCGATTACGCGGTCTTTGAAATCCGGAAAATGCCGCCAGCCGGAGCTGCCCGCGTCCACGATCGTGGTGACGCCGCTGCGGAACGTATGCCCATCCGGATAGACGCTGTTATCGCCCGCGTACGACCCGCGATTTCCCGTTCCCGCGTACACGTGCACGTGGATATCGATCAACCCCGGCGTCACGTACAACCCCGAGACGTCGACTACTTTATGAGCTCTGGCGGCCGGGATATTGGCTTCCACCGCGGCGATCTTACCGGCCTGGATGGCCACGTCGCGGACGGCGCTGATCTTGTTCTTGCCATCGATGATGTGCCCGCCCTTGAGCAGCAGATCGTACTGCGCCTGGCCGAAAGCCAATCCGCATACGAATAGTAATGAGAGAATCTTCATGGGACACATTCTACAGCCTTGGGAGTGCGTCTTCATACATTGGCGAATTCCGGAATGCGATTTTTCCTTTATCCGGGCTGGGGCCGCTGTTAGACTAAGCCCAGTTCCAGCGAGGAGGTCTCCCATGAGACGATTCCGTCGAATGCTCCTTTCGCCAGGGACACGATGCATACTCATCGTCCTGACGATGTTCGTACTCTCCACGTGGACGGCGCGAGCCGAAACCATTCCCATCGGCAGCTATTACCTGGAGGCGTTTGAGGGTTTCATACCCTTCCCGGGCGCCACCAGCGCCGCGCTGTTTCGCGGCAGGCCTTTTGGTCCGGGGACCACGGATACGATTTACCAGCGCCTGGCCGATATCGATCTGCCTTTCATCGGAAGCAGCGCCACAATCCCCATTGAAGTGCTCCGGCTCGAAGTTGGCAGTATCGCCCCTGTTGATTTCGGAGGCGTGCTCTTCGATATGTTCATCCACCTGACGCCAGGCACGCATTCGCTCGGCGAGATGACCATCACGCAAACCTCTCCAGACGACGGGGGTCCGGGTCCGGAGGGCATCTTCGACCAGTTCGTTACGCTTCAATTTACCGCTGACTTTACGCCGCTCGGAGGCGGGACGGGATTCTCGATTGTCGACTCAATCCTGATCGCAACCATCGGTCCGGCTACATGGAGCTTCGACCCGGAGCCAAACTTCGTAACGGTGAACACGGGCCCCGTCGAGTTGCGAACGAATCGCTTCTTCGCCACGAGCGATATCGTTATGCTCAGCGGTGGCGCTCAAGCTGCTGGCGGATCGAAGCATAGCGCCTTCATATCGACGGCGGTTCCAGAGCCGTCCTCAACGGTGCTGCTCGCGCTTTTGGCGGCCGCTGCCGGCTTGAGCCGGCGCTTCCGCCGCGGCTTGCCGTAAGATCTATCGTCCGCTCTCCTCCGGCGGCGCTTCCACCCGGCTGGCGCGCACCCCGCGGCCCTTCACGGCGGTGACCTCGAAACGGATTCCCATGTACTCCACCCGATCGCCGGTCCGCGGGGGGCGGCCGAGGATCGTCAGAATGAGGCCGCTGACCGTATCCACTTCTTCATGCTGCAGCTCCATGCCGAGTTCTTCGCCCAGGCTGGACAACAAAAACGTTCCAGCCACGTTCAATCGTCTCTCCGCATCGCGCCACACTTCCGGCTGCTCCTCGTCTTCGTGGATCTCTCCCATGAGCTGGTCGAGCACGTCCTTCTCGGTGATGACTCCTGCCGTTCCGCCGTGCTCGTCCATCACGACCACCATCTGCGAGTCCGCGGAACGCATGGTATCCACCACATCGTCCGCGGGCATGGCCTGGGGTATGAACGTAACGGCTCTCACCTGGCTTTGCTCGAGCGTGCCGCCGCGCAGCAGCAGCGGCAGCAGATCTTTGATGTGGACGAAGCCGACGATGGAGTCGAGGCTCTCCTGGTACACGGGATACCGCGTGTGGCTGGACCGCTGCAGGATCGCCTTCAACTCCGCCGCCGAAGCTCCCACTTCTAGTCCGTTGACGCCCACCCTTGGAATCATGATCTCAGCGGCGGTAAGTTCCTTCAGCTTCAGCAGCTCGCGCATCAGATCCGCCGATCGCCGGTCCAGCAGTCCGCCCTTCTCGCTTTCTTCGATGACCAGCTCCAACTCTTCGGGAGTATGGTACTGGTGTACGCCCGCGTCCCGATTGATGCCCATCAGCCGCAGGATCCTGTTTCCGAGGCCATTTAAACTGATCACCAGCGGGTAAAACGCGATCCTCACCCAGCTCATCACGGGAGTGATCCATAGGCTGGTACGCTGCGCGTGTTGCAGCGCGAGCGTCTTGGGGATCATCTCGCCCAGCACGATGTGAAAGTACGTAAGGGTCAGGATCGCGAGCACGCTTGCCACGGCATGTTCCGCGAACCTTCCGGCCGGGCCGAGAGCCAGAAGCCAGCCCTCAATCCATCTGGCGATCGTTTGTTCGCCATACATGCCCAGGCCGATACTGGCGAAGGTAATTCCGATCTGGGCGGTGGCAATGTACTGGTCCTGGAGACGCGGATTCGCGAGGATTGCGGCGAGCAGCTTTGCGACCCGCTCGCCGCGTGCGGCGCGGCGCTCCACCGCAGCGCGCGGCACGCCGATCAAGGCGAACTCCGCGGCTACGAACAGTCCGTTCAGGGCAATCAGCGCGAAGATCACCAGCAGGGGTATGGCGTAGGTCATCCGCCGTCTCTCTCGGGCGCGGGCGCTCTAACGAGCACGGACGAGATGGAGTGATGCCCGACCTGCTCGACCTCGAATTCAGCATCTCCTATCGCGATGCGTTCGCCCGCAGCGGGCAGACGTCCGAGAGCTTGCAGAATGAGCCCGCCTATCGTCGCCGCCCTTCCGCTGCTCTCGATCGCAATCCAGTCGGCCGCTTCATCGACGCGCATGAAACCCGGAAGGCGAACCCGTCCGTCCGGAAGACGCGCGGGAGCGGGCTGACCGAAACGTCCCTTGCCGCCAATCCGGCCCAATAATTCAGCCATCAGATCTCCGAACGCCACGAGACCGACAATGCCATGCTCTCCGGCCACTATCGCCTGGTGCGCCCTTCTCTGGCTGAGGACGTCCAGCAACTGACCGGCGGCCGCGAATTCCGAAATGGCGACTAGCGGACGCATGATCTCGCTCACCTTCGGGATGGAGCCGGTTCGGGCCAGTCCCGCTACCAGGTCCTTGGTGTGCAGGATTCCCACGATGTTATCGGGAGAGTCGCGATAGACCGGAAGGCGCGTGTAGTTGTTGGCGACGGCGGTATTGACCACCTCGCCGGCCGGCGCGTCTATGGAGATCCTCACCATGAATCGCCCTGGCACCATCAGGTCCCGAACGGGCCGAGACGCGAGCCGCAAGGCGCGCCCCAGCCGCTGGTGTTCCGACGTTTCAAGAAGACCGCCTCTGCGGCTTTCTCCCATCAGAAATTCGATCTCCTCCGGCGAATGGATGTGCTGGTGGCTTACGTGGCCCACTCCAAGCAGCCTGAGAATCGCCAGTCCGCTGCCGTTGAGGAGAGCCAGGAACCACGAGTACACGCGGATGGAAATTTCCATGGGGATCACCAACGCTAGCGCGATCTGCGTCGGATACACCAAGGCGGCCGATTTGGGCACCAGCTCGCCGGCCACCACCTGAAAGACAGTCATCACCAGCAGAACTGCCAGCGAGGCGGTGGATAGCGCCGTTATGGCATTCAGGCCGATCCACTGCTCCAACAGCGCGGCATAGGCCGGCGCCAGAGTTGCCTGGCTATAGGCGCCGAGGACAACGCTCGACCAGGTGATCCCAATCTGGCAGGCGGCGATATAGCGATCCAGCGTGGCGCTGTCGTCGATCCTGGGCAGCAGGCGCTGGGCCAGTTGGCTTCCTTCTTCCGCCAGCTGCGCGATCCGGCTCCGCCGGACACTGACTGTGGCGAACTCCGCGGCTACATAGAACGCATTGACGGCGACGAGGAGTACAACGACAAACCAAGCTAAAGCCATCGATCAATAGCTTCTCATACGGGGGACTACCATGAATGTGGAGCCTTAGGCGTTTTCCGCTAACCCACGCCGCGGCGCCGGCCCGTCGCGTGCCGACGTTCGAAATTCCAGGCGGTAGAGATGATTTGATGAAGATCGGAATAGCGCGGCGTCCATGCCAGCGTCCGCCTCAATTTCGCGGAATCGGCCACGAGCGCGGGCGGGTCGCCCTCGCGCCGGGAACCGATGGCGAAAGGCACGGCTGTTCCCGTCACTTCTTCCACGACGCGCATTACCTCGCGCACCGAATGCCCCTGGCCGGTGCCCACGTTGAAAGCTCCCGAAGCGCCGCCGCCCAGCAGCCAGTCCAGCGCCAGCGCGTGCGCCTCCGCCAGATCCGTCACGTGAATGTAGTCGCGGATGCAGGTGCCGTCCGGGGTGTCGTAGTCGTCGCCGAAAACGGTGATGGGCTGCCGTGTGGTCGCGGCGCGCAGCAGCAGCGGGATCAGGTGCGTCTCGGGGTCATGCTCCTCGCCCAGGCGCCCCTGGGGGTCGGCGCCCGCCGCGTTAAAGTACCGCAGCGAAACGTTCCGCAGCGAGTGGATGCGGTCGAACCAGCCCAGCATCCGCTCCACCATCACCTTGGATTCCCCGTACGGGTTCACGGGATGGAACGGTATATTTTCGGGGATCGGAATTTGCGCCGGGACGCCATACACCGCCGCCGTCGAGCTGAAAACGATATGCGAGACGCCGGCTTCGACCATCGTGTCGAGCAGCTCAAGGCTTCCGCCGACATTGTTGCGAAAGTAGAGGCCGGGCCGGCGCGAGGATTCGTCCACATAGGTAAAGGCGGCGAAGTGCACCACCGCGTCGAACTTGTATTGGGCGAACAAGCGTTGCAGGGGCGCCCGATCCTGCAGGCTGATCTCCCACAGCCGTTTGCCGGGAACGTTGTGCCGGAGGCCCCGGGAAAGATCGTCCACCACGGTCACGTCGTAGCCGCGCTCCAACAGCGCGAGAACGGTGTGGGAGCCGATGTATCCGGCGCCGCCGGTGACTAGAATTCGCCGCTTGTCCGCATTCGCCAAATTCCGATTGTAGTAGCATGACAGGTTTATGCCAAATGGGGCCGAATTGTTCGTCGGTGCGATCAAGCACCTGGGTATCGATCGGATTTTCACGCTTGTTGGAGATCATTTGAACGAAGTTCTGGCGGTCGCCGCCCGGGAAGGCATAACGATTCTCGATATGCGCCACGAATCCGGCGTCACGCACGCCGCCGACGCCTGGGCCAGAATCCACCGCAAACCCTCGCTCTCGCTCGTCACTGGAGGCCCCGGGCATACCAACTCCCTCACCGGCATCGCCACCGCGTTTCTCGCCGCCAGTCCGTTAATCGCCGTCAGCGGATCGCGCGCCAACGCCGTCGCGGACCGCCAGGCCTTCCAGGATATCGACCAGGTCAACATGACCCGGCCCGTCGTCAAATGGGCCGCCCAGCCGCCCAGCGCCTCACAGATTCCCTTCTATCTGGCGCGGGCCTACGCCGAGGCCAACACCGGCCGCAAGGGCCCTGTGCATCTGACCATTCCGGTCGATCTCTTCACCGGCGAGGGCGGGGGATTGCCGCCATCCCTCAACGTCGCCGAAGCCCCTCCCGCGGCCCCTGCCTCGCGGGAAGTGGACCACGCCATCGAGCTGCTGAAAGCCGCCGAGCGCCCCGTCGTCATAGCGGGCAGCGGCGTCTGGTGGGGCGGCGCGGAACAGGCTCTGCAATGCTTCGTCGAGCACACCTCACTCCCCCTCTACACCATCACCATGGCGCGCGGCGCCGTCTCCGACGCCCATCCCCTCTGCCTGGGCTACGCCGACCCCGCGCTCAACGGGGCCGTGCAAAAGGCCTTCAAGGAAGCTGACCTGTTCCTTGTTGTGGGCAAGCGCATCGACTATCGCATGGCGCTCGGAGGTCCGCGTCTGCTCTCGCCTGCCGCCAAGGTGATTCAGATCGACGTCCACCCACAGGAGCTGGGCATGAATCGCCGCGTGGACGTAGCTGTATGCGCCGACGCCGCCGAAGCTCTGCGCGCGCTCACCGCAGCCGCGGGTGGCAAGCCCTGGGCGCCGCTCCCATGGCTCGACCATCTGCGCAAGCTTCGGGCCGAGTGGGAGGCGCAGGTGGGCCAGTGGGCCGCCGAAGATACTTCGCCCTTGCATCCCGCGGCATTCTACGCGGCGCTCAAATGCGCGTTGCCGCCGGACGTCATCTATGCATGGGATGGCGGCGATTTTGTGCACTGGGGCCGGGTTTCGCTTCCCGCCTTGCATCCGGGACGCTGGCTGCGTCTCGGCCCGCTCGGAACCATCGGCTCCGCGCTCCCCAACGCCGTCGCGTTGCAGGCCGCCTTTCCCGGAAGGCCCGTCGCGATGATTACGGGCGATGGCTCGCTCGGCTTCTACATCGCCGAGCTGGATACCGCGGTGCGCCATAAGCTGCCTTTTGTCGTGATCGTCGGAAACGATGCCGGCTGGGGACTGGAGCGCGAGCTGCAAGGCGCGACGGTAGAGGGCGCCGGCACGGTAGCCTGCGAGTTGCGCTCGACGAGATACGATCTGGTGATGCAGGGCTTCGGCGGAGGCGGCGAGACCATCGACCGTCTCGACCAGGTACGTCCCGCCGTCGAGCGGGCTTTTTCCTCCGGCATCCCCTACTGCCTGAACGTGAACATCCGGGGTGTGCGCTCGCCTTTCACCACCTGGCAGATCAGCGGAAAGAAGAAGTAACGTTTCGCATTCCATGTCCAAAATGATTGAGGAGATCCGGCAGCAGCCGGAGGCGCTCGAACGCACGTTGAAGGCCGAGATGCGCCGTATGCAGAAGTTCGGAGCGCGGCTGGCCGCGAAAAAGCCGCCCCTGATTGTACTCGCCGCGCGGGGAACCTCCGACAACGCCGCGCAGTTCGGCCGCTACCTGCTCGAAATTACAACCGGCATTCCGGTCTCACTGGCTGCGCCGTCCATCTACACGCTCTACGACGCACGCGTCGACTACCGCGATGCTCTGGTTGTCGCCATCTCGCAATCCGGCGAGTCCACCGACACCAACTTCTTTCTCGAGCGAGCACGGGCAGCGGGCGCGCTGACCGTCGGCATCACCAATGAAGCCGGGAGCGCTCTCGCGCGCCTTGCCGATGAGGTGTTCCTGGTGCGCGCGGGCAAAGAACGGAGTGTGGCTGCCACCAAGACCTACACCGGCCAGGTATTGCTTCTCTATCTGCTCGCTTGGGCCCTCGGCGCCGCCATCCGACCTGGCGATCTCGAGCGTCTGCCCGAATGGGCCGCGGCCGCGCTGCAGCTTGAAGACAACATCGCCGCGCTCGCGGAACGGTACCGATTCATGGATCATGCCGTCGTCGTGGGCCGGGGCTTGAACTACTCCAACGCCTTTGAGTTCGCCCTCAAGATGATGGAAACCTGCTACGTCGTCGCGGAGCGCTTCTCGTCGGCCGACTTCCTCCACGGCCCCATCGCCATGGTCGAATCCGATTTCCCCGTCTTTCTGTTTGCGCCGTCCGGCGTCACCTGGCCCTCCATGAGCGAAATGCTGGACCGGCTGGGAAAGCTGAAGGCGGATACGTTCCTGATCACCGATAAGTCGAATCGCGAGGCCGCGAACCGCTCCACGCGCATGGTTTCGTTGCCTATTAGAATCAAGGAGCTGTTTACACCTATTCCTTACATCGTTCCAGCGCAGTTGTTTGCGGCTTGTTTAGCGGTGCAAAAGGGTCTCGATCCGGACCGTCCACGCACTTTGAGCAAAGTAACTCGAACGTTATAAAAACGTCATAAAGAACGTTGTATACTTCACAATACGGGAGTTGTTATGACGCATGTTCTTAAGCTCTGTGCCGTACTGTGTCTGTGCGGCTATTTGAACGCCCAGGAGTTTCGCGCTTCCCTGACCGGACGTATCACCGACCCCACGGGCGCCGGCATCGGAGAGGCCAGTATCCAGATCAAACACGTTTCGAGCGGCGCCGTCTCTACCACCACTTCATCAACCGACGGCAGCTACTTCATCTCCTTCCTCATTCCGGGCGAGTATTCCATGACGGTGGAGAAGACCGGCTTCCGGCGCTCCGTCCAGGAAGGAATCCGGTTGCAGATTGCCGAGCGGGGCGTACTGGACGTTGGTATGACTCTCGGCGAAGTTTCGCAGAGCGTGACCGTGGCGGCCGATACCGCGCTGGTGGAAACCGAATCGGCCGACCGGGGCCTGACCATCGAGTCCAAGCGCGTGCTTAACACTCCCTTGCAGGGCCGGAACATTTTCGCGCAGGCATGGTCGGCGCCGGGGGTCACCGTGACCGCGGCTGTGCAACGGCTGCGGCCTTTCGATATTGCCGGATCGTCCGGCATCGCCGTCAGTGGCGGCCGTCCGAACGGCAATGAAGTGCTCATCGACGGAGTTTCCAATCTGTCGCGCGGCCGCGACGTCGCCTACGTCCCTACTGCGGAAGCCACCGCCGAGTTTCGCGTGCAGACCACCAGCTACGACGCGCAGTACGGCTGGACCACGGGCGGCGTCATCAACATCACCACCAAGAGCGGCGGCAACCAGTGGCACGGCTCGGCCTTCGAGTTTCTGCAGAACACCCATCTCAACGCCAACACGTTCAATGCGAATCGCAACGGCGTGGCGCGCTCCTCTTCGAACATCAACACCTTCGGCGGCGATATCAGCGGCCCGATTGTTCAGAACAAACTCTTCTTTCAGTTTTCTTACGAGAACATCCGCCAGGTGATTCCCGATCCCTTCGTGACCTCCGTCCCGACGGCGCTGCAGCGCAGTGGCGACTTCTCCGCCACACAGTATGCGCTCAACTCCGTGCAGACCATTTACGATCCCTTCAGCACGCGTGCGGGCCCCACCGGCGCGCTTATCCGGGACCCCTTCCCCGGCAACCGCATTCCCGGCAACCGGATCAGTCCCATCGCGCGCAACGTGTTCAACCTGATTCCCGAAGGCAACGTTCCCGGCAACGCCATCACCGGGCTGAATAATCTGGTCTCCACTGGCAGCACGCGCAAGTTTACCGATTTCTTCCCCGAATACACGGGCCGTGTCGATTACAACATCTCCGAGCGGACGCGCATGTTCGTCCGCTACTCCCGCAACGCCCTGGCCGAGGAGCGCGGCTTCGTCTACTCCACCACATCCACGCTCAACGTAGCCGAGACCAGCGGAAACACTCCCTTCAAGCGCGAGAATCACAGCTCCACCATCCAGCTGACCCACACGCTGAACCCTCAGACGGTGCTCGATTTCCGGCTGGGTCTGGCGCGCTTTCTCGCCCAGAGCGGCAACTCCATCGGCGCGGGCTACGATCTTGCCGGCCTGGGCTTCGATCCGCAGTTCGTGGGGCAGGCCGTGCCCTACTTCCCGCGCTTCACGTGGGCGGGAAGCTTCGCGGGAGCGGGATCCAGCCCCATCAACAACGATCCCATCGCGCAGACCAACTCGTTCCAGATGTCGCTTGCCCGGTCGGCGGGCCGGCACAGCATGAAGACCGGCGCCGAATTCCGCCTCCAGCGCGCCTATCACCGGAATCCCGGCTTCGTCGCCGGCAACTTCACCTTCGACCAGACCTTTACCGGACGCGATCCGCTGCGCTCCGAGCCGGCGTCCGGCAACGCGCTGGCCTCCTTCCTCCTGGGGACCCCGCAGAGCGGCTTCATCGACGTGAATTCGCAGCGCGCCCGCCAGCAGCGCCTGTGGTCCTTTTTCGTTCAGGACGATATCCGTGTAACCTCCAAGCTGAAGCTCAATCTGGGATTGCGCTGGGACTATCTGGGACCGATGACGGACCGCTTCGACGCTCTCACGCGCGGCTTCGATACAGAGTCCGCCAGCCCTCTTCAAGTGCCCGGCGTGAACCTGAGAGGCGGCCTGAATTACGTTGGCGTCGGCGGCCAGGATCGCGGTCTGTACGACAAGGACTGGAACAATTTCGGCCCCCGCATCGGCGTCGCTTACCAGCTCACCCCGAAGACCATTTTGCGCGGCGGCTACGGTCTGATTTACGCGCAGACCTACGACGATCCCGGCGATGCGCCCGGCTTCAACCAACGCACCGCGATGGTCAGCTCCATCCAAACCGGCATTCCGGAAAACACGCTCGCCAATCCGTTTCCCGAAGGGGTGCTCCAGCCATTTGGAAGCTCGCAAGGCCTGAGCACCTTTCTGGGCCAGGGCTTTAGTTTCTCGGATCCGGGGCGCGTTGTACCGTGGACTCACCAGTTCTCGTTTGAAATTCAGCGCGAGCTGCCCGGGCAGTTCCTGGTGACCGCGGCCTACGTCGGCAGCCGCCTGCGAGGTATCTCGGTGACGCAGGGCTTCAATGAGATTCCGCGGGACGCTTTCAACCTCGGCGCGGCCGAGCTTACGAGAAACGTAGCCAACCCGCTGGCTGGGGCCATCCCCGGCACCGCGCTGAACGGAGCCACCGTGCAGCGCCAGCAGTTGCTGCGCCCTTACATTCAGTTCCTGGGCATCAACGAGCTCAACCGCTCGGAAGGCACGTCGCGCTACGACAGCTTCCAGCTCATGGTTTACAAGCGGCTCTCGGCGGGACTGAACTTCAGCGTCTCCTATACCAACTCGAAGACTCTGGATCAAGTGAACTACGCCAACGCGCAGGACACGGAACTCGAAAAGGTGGTGGCGCCGTGGGACATTCCGCAGAGTCTTCAGATCAACGGCGTCTATGAGCTGCCGTTCGGCCGTGGCAAGCCGTTCGGCGCCAGCGTTCATCCGATTCTCCAGCGCTTCATCGGCGGATGGGAGATCAGCGGAATCGCGCGCATCCAGGGCGGCATGCCCATGAACGTTCCGGGAAATGCCGTACCCACTGGCGGAGACCCGACGGTCGAGTCCCGTACGCTCGACCGCTGGTTCAACACCTGCACTCAGTTGCCGAACGGCTCCACGCGCGGGTGCCTTCAGGGTGAGCAGCCGGTGTGGACCATCCGGCAGCCATTCGTATTCCAGACCTGGTCGACGCGGCTGGCATCCATTCGCCGCCCGTCGATCCGGAATCTGGACGTTTCGGTAATCAAGAACAACCCGATCACGGAGCGGGTGAACCTGATTTTCCGGACCGACTTTCTGAACGCGACCAACACGCCGCAATTCTTCAACGGGCCGATCGTGGACGCGAACAACCCCAACTTCGGCCGCATCGCCGGCGCGATGGACCAGAGCAATCTGCCCCGGTTCATTCAAATTTCGTTGAAGCTGCAGTTTTAATTTGGCTCGAACAGACTCAGATCTCTCCACTCGAGGTTAAAGCGCGGACGAGGAGCTCGAGCCGCCGAACCACGTGGCGGAAGGTCCAAAACGCCAAACCTACTTCCGATCACCGAAAGGCCGCCAGCTGAAGTGATCCACTAGCACGGGCTCCTCGCCGTCACCGAGCGGATCGGCAGCGCCAATGCACCAGCCGTCGATGCCCCGGCCGTCAGCGCGCACGCGCAGGCGCACGAAGTGTTTGAATCCCGGGTGATCCAACACCGTGAACGCCTGCATGTTCTCATAGCCCAGCAGCGTGAGCAATGCGAGGTAGCTGCCAAAGACGAAGGCTCCAGTGAAGACGCCGATGGCGATCGTGCTGAGACCAAGGATGGCGACGGACGCCGACCACCCCAAGCGTTCGAACGCCATGTTCAGGAAGAGGGAGCCTCCGATCGGAAGCAAGACAGTAACCAGAGCCGCGACGAACGCGAAAGGGAGCACCAACGGCCTGCGTGTGACACCGCCGATGAGGGCGTAAATGCCGCCGATGAATAACGTGGTCAAGATCGAGGCGGAGACGGCCAAGCCCGTGTGCGCGTAGAGTCGCTGGCTGAGGACGTACGCCAGGGCAAACAGAGCCAGTAGCACGAAGTGAGGGAGGAAGCCGGAGCGACCGAGGGCAAGTTTCCAGGGGACTGTGCGGAGCAGCATGCGAGACTGCGCAACGTCAGGCCACACGACCGTGGGGGTTAGGCCTCCTTCGGCGATCCGGGCGGGGTGTAAGAAAGCGCCTCCACCGCCCGCGATGACGTGCAGAGCCTTGCCCCGTTCGAGGCGCTCGTAGTGGTGGATGTCTCCGGTTAAGACGAATGTTTCGCGGCTTGCCAGGTCGAGATGCAAGCTCTCCACCATCTGAGTGCCTGTCCTGCTCGGGTCGCCGAAGTGATACACGGGATCGGGAAGCACAGCGAGGATAGCCGAGTCAGGATGAGCTTGATAATAGTCGCCGAGGAACTCGGTCTGACGTGAATCGGTGGCCGTGAGCTGGCGATCGACCGCCAGCAGTTCGATGGCTGGTGCGAGAGGCAGGGCGAAGTAGCTCGCGTTTTGAACGGATGTGTAGCCCGAGAGCCCGAGAGCTTCGGGTTTCTCGATTCTGCCGCCGCGAACGAACTCTCGCGCCCACTCCGCGTGGTGCTCGAGCATCATCGGCGAGACGATGCGGGTGACGCTGGCCCGGGCGGCTGGCCCGGGCGCGTGCCGGCGGAACATCCGGCCGAACCCGTCGAGGCCATCGTACCAGTCGTGGTTACCGGGAACTCCGAGGAGGACGCGGCGTCGCCCGTCGTCCGGTAGCGCCTGCAGCACCTGATTCCAGGGCGCGATCACGCGATTCATGAGCTCTTGTGCCGTCGCCACGGGATACGCCGTGTCGCCGCCGAACAGGAGAATCTCACCGCGGGGAGCGAGCAAGAATCCGCCCGGCCGATCCGGATCCGGGAGCTCGTAAGGCGCGAACACGAGACGTGCTACCGCACGGCTCACCGCCACGTCGTCGCCCGTGTCCGCGACGAAATCCACGTAGAGATCGCGGCCGAGCGCTTCGATCAGGGTCGTCGCGTTAGGGTTGCCTCCAAGCACCCCGCTGATGCGCGCTACCAAAGCGAGCGGCTCGTCCGGGGTCATCCAGTCGCGGGAGTCGATGCTCTCGGTGGCAATGGCCGAGGCGATCAGGTGCCGCAGATGCCCCCAGAACGATCTCGCGCCGAACCAAACCACTCCGCGCGGGTGTTCTTTGCCCCGCGTGAAGCGACGGATGACTCCTTTCAGTGCGGAGCCAGGTCGCATGGCGCGCTCATCGCCAGAGCCTGGGAAAAGCTCCTCGCAGCGAGAGCCGGTGACGGCCGATCAACCGACGGTAGGCCATTGCGCGACACGAAACACCCTAGGATTTTTTCTTACGCGGAACTTTTGCGCCCGACTTTCGCGCTTCGCTGAGGGCGATGGCCACGGCCTGCTTGCGGCTTTTCACCTTCTTGCCGCTTCCTGACTTCAGCGTCCCCTCTTTGTGTTCTTTCATCACCTTGTGAATCTTGCGCTTTCCTTTGGTGCCGGTTTTGGAATGAGATGTTTTCGTGGCCATGGCATCCTCCCTAGTGACTGGCGTGAGTGCGTGCGGATTTCTGCGCCGCGCCTGCGGGCATCTTCCGCGCTCTCTTGCGAGGGGCGGGCGGTTTTTTGCGAGCCGCGGCCGCCGGTGAATCGCCTTTGCCGTTGGCCTTGGCAACCATGGCGTGCTCGGCGTCGGACGGGACGCCGTTCTGCTTTAGCTGTTTCTTACGGTCGAGCATCTTCTGGCCGAGAGCTTCAAGGTCAATATCCAGTTCCTTGGCCTTCGGCAGCATCTCGTTCTCTTCTTCCTTGATATGGTGCCTGACGCTTTCCGCCAGAACGGTGAACTTGGCGTGGCGATGATCCGGCGTTTTGTTGGCATCCAGTTCGGCGATGAGGACCTTGGCGACGTGGTGCTCCTCGTCGGCCTCGTTCATCAGATCTTTGCCGACGTGACTGCGCACGGTGGGGTAGAAGATTTCCTCCTCGATGACGGCGTGGAGCTTCAGTTCTTCCACCGCCTTTCCGATGATCTTCTCTTTCTCGGCGGTCGACTCGGACTTTTCGAACTTGTCGAAAAGCTCCTTGACCGTATCGTGATCCTTCTTAAGGATGGCGATGGCGTGTTTCTCGGGCAGCATCCAGTCGAACATCTGACTCTCCTCTTTTTTGATTGGTGCGCGGGCTGACGCCCGCGAGCCGTTATCTAACGCCTGATCAGCAATTTTGGCTCCATGCCCTCTCGACGGCGAAAATAGGCACACGACGTGCTTGGAAATCCGGCATGTACCACCACATTAAACAGTTGATGTACACCGTACGGATCGGTGTGCCCGATCCGCGTTTCGGAAATATGTTGCTTGAGCAGTTCGGCGGGGCGAACGGCGAGCTTGCGGCGGCGATGCAGTACTCGATTCAGGGCCTTAACTGCGACGACCCGGAGCGCAAGGACCTGCTGATGGACATCGGGACCGAGGAACTCAGCCATCTGGAGGTGGTGGGAACCCTGGCCCGCATGCACCTCAAACCCTTGAAAACCGACCGCCGCGCGGCTCAAGCCGACCCGCTGATCGCCATAGCGGGAGGCGGGGGCGTGGCACTCTTCAACTCCATGGGTGATGCCTGGACCGCCGATTACCTGAAGATCACGGGAGAGCTCGACGTCGACCTCCGCAGCAACATTGCCGCCGAGGCCCGGGCGAAGATCGTATACGAGCGCCTGATCAACTTCACCGATGACCAAGGGACTATCGATGCGCTTCAGTTCCTGATGACGCGTGAGATTACCCACATGAAGGCCTTCACAGCGGCTCTGGAAAGCATGGGGAAACCGGCTTTTTCCATCGGGCGGATTCCGCCCACGGCTGGCCTGGTCGACCAATATTTCAACGACTCTACCGGCACCGGCGATCGGGGGGAACCGGACGCGGGTGGTCCCTGGAACACGGGCGGCGATTGGGAAATGGTCACGGCTCCGGCCTTCCAGGACTTTGAATCCGCGCCGGCAGGGACCCGCCAGCCGGGAACCAACGGCGCAGCGAAGAATCAATAACCAATTTTGAAAGGATAAAAATGTCACAGATCAAGGAACTTCTTGTCGAACAACTTCAGGATCTTCTCCATGCCGAACGCCAACTGACCGGGGCTCTGCCCAAGATGGCCGAGGCCGCCCATCATCCCAAGCTCAAAGAGGCTTTTGAAAAACATCTCGTCCAGACCCAGGGTCATGTCGAACGCCTCCGCAAGGTGTTCGAGATGCTGGGAGAAAAAGCGGAGCCCAAGCCTTGCAAAGCTATGATGGGGCTGATCGAGGAAGGCAAGGAAACAATGGAAGAGAGTGCCGAAAAGGAGCCTATCGCGGCGGACCTCGCTCTCATTGCCGCCGCGCAACGCGTCGAACATTATGAGATTGCCTGTTACGGAACCGTGAGGGGTCTGGCGCGCCAGATCGGAGAGATCGATGCCGCGCGATTGCTGTCACATACGCTCGGCGAGGAGGAGAGTTCGGACTTCCTGCTGACCGCCATCTCTGACCCCCTGATCCAGCAGGCCCTGATAGAAGATGGCGGAAATCATGTGAATCTCGAAAATGGCGAGAAACGAGGCCCGGCCCGCGCCACGAAGAAAGCAATGGACAAGCCCGAAAAGATGGCCAGCCGGAGCCGGTAGGAGAAACATGAAGCGCGAAGTCATCCAGCCGCAAAGCAACGACCAGCGTTACGTCCGTCGCGATAAGGACGGTCAGTTCACCAGCGACCAGGTGAATGTCGGCAAGTCACTCAGTGCTGACCGGCGAAGCAAGTCCAAGACGGTGGTCCCGAAGGGCCAGGGCGACCGCGGGGACCAGAAGCGAAGCTAGACAGAATCAGGGAACTGATGCCCGTCACGAGTTCCGCCCCCTGGCCCATGCCGCCAAGATCGGCGGCGATGTTGATGATGTTCGTGGTGACCAGGAGGGCGCAGGACCCCCAGAGCACCCAGCGCGGATAGCGCGTCCGGATGACGCCGGCGAGACCGCGCCCGGTCACCATTCCGAGTCGTCCGCACATCATCTGGACCGATATCATCAGCGGCAGCGAGAGGAGGGCTGTCCACAACAGTCCGTATCCGAACGACGCGCCGGCCATGGAATAGGTTGAAATGCCAGAAGGATCGTCGTCGGCGCAGCCCGTTATCAGGCCGGGTCCCAGGTCGGAACAAAAGCGGCCGAACCTGTCCGGCTTCTGCGGGTCCTGAAGGGCAGCCTGAGACACGGTTGTCATAAGGGCAGTAGCTGGCCTCTTGGCTGCGCCGGCGGCTTCCAGTTCTTGAGCCTCTTCACGACGTCCTTCATCGTGAATGCGCTCGCCGCCTTCAGGCCCTTGAGTTCGTCCCACGCCAGCGGCACCGCCACCGGAGCGCCCGGACGCGCGCGCACGCCATAGTCGGCGATAGCCGTGGCGGTATAGTCGTTGCGGAAGTAATCGATGAAGATCTTGCCCGTGCGCTTGGCCTTGCTCATGGTGGCGACATAGGCCTCCGGCGTGGCCGCCGCCATCTCGCCGGCGAGGGCGGCCCCGAAATCCTTTACCTCCGGCCACTTGTTTTTGCCGGCCAGAGCCACGGTGACGTGCAGGCCCTTACCGCCCGTGCATTTGAGCGACGATTCAAGGCCCTTTCGCCGCAGCCTCTGCCTCAGGTCCTGCGCCGCGAGCTTGAGCGCCTCGAACGGAACGTCCGGCGCGGGATCGAGGTCGAAGATGAGGCGGTCGGGATAATCGATCGCATCGAAGGGCGCGCCCCACGGATGGATCTCGATCGCGCCCATCTGGATCACTTCGAGCAGGCCTTTTTCATCTTCGATAAACAGATACTCATAGCGCTTGCCCTTGTGCCTGAAGTCGAAACGATGGACGTGGGCCTTTTGACAGGTCCGGCACCGCCCGCGATCTCGTCCATCGAGCGGCGGGTCGTTATGCTCGACGCGCGTTCTTCGAGAAACGCGCCGTTCGAGCCGCCCGGCGCGGCTTCCTCGTCATCTTCCTTGATCAGCAGCCAGTTCTCACGCTTGCCGTCCCCGCGCATGCGTATCAGGTCCCAGCTGCCTTTAAGCCTTTCGCCATGCAGCTCGAAGGACAGGTGTCCTTTTTTCAGGCCGGCGCGCGGATCTGCTTTCGGCCGCGGTCCCACAGCATTACGGTGCCGCCGCCATATTCGCCTTTCGGTATTGTTCCCTCGAAGGCGCCGTAGGCGAGGGGATGATCCTCCGTCCGCACCGCCAGCCGCTTGTCGGCCGGATCGAGACTGGGACCCTTGGTTACCGCCCAGCTGAGCAGGACGCCGTCAAGCTCCAGGCGAAAATCGTAATGAAGACGGGTAGCGTCGTGCTTCTGGATGAGATAGGCGAGTTCTTCGCCGCGCGCCGCGATCCGTCCCGGAGGAGGTTCGGAGGTCTTCTTGAAATCGCGCTTGCGCCTGTATTCTTCAAGCGCCATGTCAGCCGCCGCTGTAGCCGCCGATGATCGGCAGTATTTCCCCGGTTATGTAGCTCGAGCACTGCGGCGAGGCCAGGAATACGTAGGCCGGAGCGATTTCTTCCGGCTGCGCCGGGCGCTTCATCGGGGTGTCTGCGCCGAATTTGCTGACATCCTTCGCCTCCTTGTCTGAAGGATTGAGAGGGGTCCAGACTGGCCCGGGCGCCACCGCGTTGACCCTTATGCCGCGCGGCACCAGATGCGAGGCGAGCGATCGGGTGAACGCATGGATGCCGCCCTTGGTCATCGAATAGTCGAGCAGGCCTTCGCTGCCGAGCAGTCCGGTGACCGAGCCGGTGTTGATGATGGCCGAGCCCGTTTTCATCTGCTTCACGGCCGCCTGCGCCATGAAAAAATAGCCGTACAGATTGGTCTTCAGTGTTTCATCGAAGTGCTTGGCGGTCAGATCCTCGAACCGGGAGGTATGAACCTGGAAGGCCGCGTTGTTCACGAGGACGTCAATCCGACCCAGTTCCTTGATTGTCCGCGCAACGGCCCGGTCGCAGAACTTCTGCTTCGAGACATCCCCGGCGATGAGCACGCACCGCCGACCCTCCGCTTCGACCTTTTCCCTGGTCAACCGGGCATCTCGGTGCTCGTTAAGATAGGCGAGGGCAATATCCGCGCCTTCTCTGGCGAACAGGATAGCCACGGCCCGGCCGATCCCGGAGTCGCCGCCCGTGATCAGTGCCACCTTGTCGGCCAGTTTTTTCGAGCCGAGATAAAAAGGCGCATCGTAGAGGGGCGCCGGCCGGAGGTCAGCCTCCGATCCCGGCTTGCTCTGGTGCTGCCGGGGGAAGGGGGGAGCCGGGTAGGGGCGGGCCCCGGCCTGCATGGCCTCCGTGGTCTTTTTTTTCGGACGTTTCTTATCGGTGCGGCGAACCTGTTCCTGGATTCGCCGCTGCCGGTGCGGAGCGGCATTAGACGACATTAGTATTCCTTGCAGTCATTCGAAATAAATCAACGTTCCCCTTCGAGGCCACAGTCAACCCGCTAGGAGAATGCAAAAATGCGGGCGAGTACAAGCGCACCGTGATTTTGTTTGCAATTGTTGGACCGTAATCCTAGCGCAGTTGTCGTTCTGGCAGGTGCCGTTCCGTGTCAGCCGTTAAGCCGACCGCCGCAAAGAAGATAGACCTTTGCGTCCGAATGGTCCTAGAATCACTGGCTTCAACTAGCCCGCCTTCAAAACTTGGATACCCCGATTCCTTCCTAGATTAAGTTTAGGTCCGCGCTACGGCCGGAATCTCGACCCAGAGCTTCGAAGCGGAAACTGAAGGTTCGATGCCGATCATCATCGGGCGGACCATGACGCGAAAAACAGGAATTTACCCCGATTGCGGCAGACCAGCTCAACGATCCGCCTTTTCCAATTTCTTCAGCCACCACTCGACCGGCAGCATGGCGATCCCTCGAAGGAGGAGGTAAACCGCAACCAGAACGACAGCCTGGAATCCCGGGTAGCTCGCCTCGACTTCGGCAAGCGCAAGCGCGGGATTGCTGAGGGCGGTCGCCAGGGCGA
>JBBDWK010000108.1:30989-60873 GCA_040902885.1 Bryobacteraceae bacterium
CAGGGCGACCGCCTTCCGGTCTTCGAGATGCGGCCCTCCCGCCCAATACCAATGATTCCCCAAATCGCGAACTTCAATCCCCGCGACTCCTCTGGAGACGCGCCCTCACCCTCCGCGGCGTGCTCTTCTCCTGTGTATTGGCCCAGGCGAGGCTCGACGAACTTGTCGGTGATCAGCGAGACAACAACGGTAAGCAGCAGAACTGAGGCGATAGAAAACCAGAAGTTTGCGGCCAGGCCGATGGAGATGTTGGGATTGATGAGATGGATGGCGTCGTTGGTGATTTCCGTTAGGATGCCATCCAGCGGTTTGATAAGAATGTTGACGCTAAAAACGGCGGCGACCGCGGGCAAAGGATGCGCCCAGCCCCGCCAATGGATGCCGGCCCACGCTGAGGAAGGCTGCCGCTGCTAGCGGAATCAGGACCAGATAGCCGGCATCCGCGGCGACGCTCGACAGAATCCCCACGAACACCAGGATGTACGTCAGGGCTTTGGGAGGAGCGACCACCACGAGCTTTCGAATTGCGGCTCCAATCAGCCCAGCCGCTTCAGCCACACCCACGCCCAGCATCGCTACGATGATGACGCCCACCGCATTAAAGTTCATAAAGTTGGCAATCACCCCGGAATACATGAAACGGACTCCCTCCGCCGTCAGCAAACTTCTTGCGGCGGTGGTTACTTCCCAAACTTCGTGAGTCTCCGGGTTGATGGTTTCGTAAGTGACGCTGGTTCCCAGCAGGTAAAAAAGGTGGGAGAGCAGTATAACGATGCCGATCAGCAAAACAAAAATTACCACCGGATGGGGGACCTTGTTGCCCACTCTTTCGACACCGTCCAGCAGTCTCTGCATAAATGACTTTGTCTCTTCTGTCTGACGATCTGTATCTTCCCGTGCTTGACGATTAGTCGTTTCGTCCACTTGATTCGTTTCCACGTTGTCCGCCCGACTCATAAAGCACCTCCTTTTTCGAACAGCGCACGAAGCTCGTATCGCCTCGCACGAAACACCTGGTCGTATGAATTCATAACTCCCAGCCAGGACTCAGGTGAAGTCATGGCACTTCGCTTACCAGGCGGCACGGACAATCCTGCGATGCTCACGGATGACGGGCGGATTCACCCGCAATGGCCGATTCATCCACGCTCGCTGCGCCTTTCAATCACCTCGCCATCACCGGGCCGATAAGAGAAATAAGCGGCACGGAAATCGGAAATGGATGGATGGATCGCCACCAAGCGCAGGTCCGTTCGTGCGAACATCGCAGTAGATGCACGTTTGCTGGGATGTCCCGGAAAACCTGCCGGCGCTGGACGAGTTTCTGGAAGGCCTCCCCAACAGCCCGGCGGTGTTCCTTGTCTGGCCTCGCACCGGCGATCCTTATCTCGGGAAAACCTCCCTCCTGCGAAGACGCCTGAAGCGGCTCCTTCACCGGCGCGAAATTCCTTCGCGGCTCCTCAACCTGCGCGATACCGCCGCCCGCATTGAATACCGCCTCACCGGTTCGCCTTTCGAAACGTCGATCCGCACCTTTGAGTGGGCTCGCATGCATTTTCCCGGCAGCTACCTCGAGCACATCCGGTTGCGTATGCCGCCGTACCTGAAGATCACCCTCGATAACCGCTTCCCGCGCAGCGTAATCACCAGCCAGCTATCCCGCTCCGGCCTCTTCTTCGGTCCCTTTCGGAGCCGCGCTTCAGCCGAGCGCTTCGAAGGCGAGTTTCTCAACCTGTTCCAGATGCGCCGGTGCGCCGAGGATCTCGAGCCAAACCCCGCGCACCCCGGATGCATCTATGGCGAAATGGGAATGTGTTTGCGCCCCTGCCAGGAGCGGGTCGGCGCCGAGGAGTATGGCAATGAAGTCGAGCGCGTCACCGGCTTTCTTGTTAGCAGCGGCCGCAACATGCTCGAAACTGTCGCCGCTTCCCGCGACCGCCTGAGCGAAGAACAGAACTTTGAAGAGGCCGCGCGCCAGCACCGGCGCTTCGAAAAAATTCAGGAGATACTGAGTCTGCGCGACGATCTCGCCGCCGGAATCGACCGATTGCACGGTGTCGTCGTAACTCCGTCCGCCGAACCGAAAAGCGTGGACCTTTGGTTCGTTCACCAGGGTCATCTTCAGAATTCGCGGACGTTCCCGCTCGACGCCGCCGACGGCCGACCGCTTCCGCTCGACCGGCGCCTGCGCGACACTTTGGCCGCCGTGCCCTTCGAATCCTTCGCCCTGCGCGAGCGCCAGGAACGCCTTGCGCTTCTGTCCCGCTGGTTCTATTCGAGCTGGAGAGAAGGGGAGTGGCTCAACTGGGATAACTTCGCCGACGTTCCCTACCGGAAGCTGGTTCGGGCCGTCTCCCGGATTGCGGGAGGCGTGCCCGTTTGAGAAAACTCCTTTCTCTCCTCCTGCTGGCGGCGGGTGCGGTTTTCCCAGGCGAACCGCTCATCGGGGACAGCCTGATCCGCAACGCGCTCACGGAAATTTCGGCGGAGAACGCCCTGGCGCACACCCGTGTCATCGCCGCGCGCCTGCGCTATGGGAACTCGCAGGGCTTTTTCGACGCGGCCGGCTATGTCGCCAGACAGGCCAGCGCGTACGGCCTCGCCAACGTGCGCACCGAGCGCTTCGAGACGGATGAGCCTTCCTGGGATGCCGAGGCCGGCGAGCTGGAGATCAATGGCAGGACCTGGACCCTCAACAGCCATCCGCTGCTGATCGCGCAGCACAGCGCGGATGCCGACCTTACCGCTCAGGTCGTCGAAGCCGGCAGTAAAGATGTGAAAGGGAAAATCGTGCTCGCGCCCGGCGATCCGAAGGACGTCTGGCGGAGCGCGAAGGGGCGCGGCGCGTCGGCCATTATCTGCTATCCCAAGGGCGAATACTTCGGCCGCAAAACTCTGCCGGACGCGACGCTCTGGTCGCGCGCGCCATCCACCGCGCCCGTGCTGATGCTCAGCCCCAACGACGGCGAAGCGCTCATGGCGGCGGTCCGTTCCGGAGAAACACTCACGGCGCGTGTGCTGATCCGTGCGCGGCGCGCCAGACCCGGAGCGATCGGCATGGTCATGGGGGAAATCCCCGGCAAACGCAAGGATCGGGACATCGTTCTGGTAGCACACCTCGACGAGATTGGCGCAAACGACAACGCATCCGGCTGCGGCGCGCTTCTCGAAGCGCTGCGTGCCTTCAAGAAACTTCACCCCGGGCAGCCCGAACGCACCATCCGATTCTGGTGGTCCACCGAGATTCGCTCGGAGGAAGAGTACTTCCGCCGCCACCCCGAAGAGGCGAAGAAGATTCTGCTCGCAATTAATCTCGACGAAGCGGGCGGCGACCGCGGAGTGGCCAACCACATGGTGATGTTCCAGTCGCCCGATTGGCTGCCCTCCTACGCCGACGACCTCTTCCGATGGCTGGCCGAAGAGGCGGGCGAGCGATATGCGCCCGCCGTCCGGGAGCCGGACCCTATGGCTCTCGATTCCAAGGGCACGGATCAACCCTGGCTGACGGTCCATTGGAAAGACGAGCCGGTGAGCGACCACCTGGCTTTTCAAAAACGCAATGTAGGCATTCGGTGCATGAGCCTGGCGGTAACATCCCTGCACGTCATTCACACCAGCCTGGATACCATGGAGAGACTCGACCCCACCTGGATGAAGCGCAGCACCTTCATGGTACTAGTCCCGGCTATGTGGCTTTCGAACGCGGGCCCGCGCGAAACGCAGGCTATGTTGGAAGAAACCTTTCGCCGCGGCGCCGGACGCATTGCATTAGCAAAAGACTTGGATTTTCAACTGAAAATAGAACGAAACCGTCTGGAATCGGTGCGGGACCTCGAACCGTCGATTCGCGTGGAACCTCTAAGGCAAAGACTTGAGGCGGTAGGTCAGGCGTCGCGGCCGACCGCTAAAGCAAGATAGTACTAGTAAGTCCTCCCCATTGAAAGGCTTGTATGAGGGCGGCAGGCACTTATATAATCCTTACTGCAAGCAACTAAAAAGGGAGTCCGTTCAATGAAAAATAAATTCCGGAGGTTGGCGCGGATGTTCTGTTTGAGCATCTGCGCCGCTGTAGTGCTGTCGGTCCCGGCAAACGCAAGTTTGTTGGGCGACACTCTTTCCTGGCAGAGTTATTTCGGAGGTGGAGAATTCCACGATGACTCTACCAGCGGCTCATTCGTGGTCGATGGCGGGATCGGAGGTACGATGATTGTCGACGGGGTTTCCATCTACAATCTTATCGCTCTCGACGATCGGATCGGGTTTGACTATTTGTCGGCGGGTACTTGGGGTGCTTCGCCGCTCTCGCTTGCGCCGACAATCTTCAACGGGGTTGCCATCAACAAGCTTTCAGGGTTCGGGTTCGCATCCGTTGGGATCCATTTCGCCACCAACCTGGCGGGTTTTGACGCGAGCCGAATCAGCTTCACGCCCTATCAGATTCAAATCGACTGGCAGGGTCTTTCCTTCGATGCGAACACGCTTGTGAAACTGAATATCACAACCGCCACTCCCGAGCCCGCTGCGTACTTGCTGCTTGGCTCGGGGCTGATTGCTCTCGCCGCCTGGGGCAAAAGAAAGGCGGGCAGGGCTAGGTTGTAAACTCCACGGCCCGCGCCAGCTTCACCGCCGGGTTCTCCTTCAGTTGCGCCAGTACCGTCTCTGGAACGGCCTCATCCGTGGAAACCACGGCCACGGCCTCCAGAGGCTCCCCTGGTGCTGGAGGCTGATCCCCCCGCCCCAAAGAGAAGTTCGCGATGTTGATTCCGTTCCGTCCCAGCACCGACCCTACGTGCCCAATCACGCCCGGCACGTCCTGGTTCTTCATATAAATCAAGTGCCCGTCGAGCGGCGCTTCGCAATAAATCCCATCCACCTGCAGCAGCCGGACGCGATCGAGCAGCACGCCGCCCTCGACGGCGGTAGTTCCGCAATCCGTCTCCAACTCCAGCCGAATCGAGTCCGAGTGTCCGGCGCGAGGCTCATGCGACTCCGCGGCGGTCCACCCGCGCGACGAAGCAATCTGCAGAGCGTTCACCAGGTTGGCCTTCTGCGCCGCCGACCGTTTCAGAACGCCCGCGAGCCCGGCGTTGCGCAGAAGATTCGTATTTCCCTCCGCGATCCGCCCGCGATACACCAATCGCACGCCGCGAGGGTTTCCCCGCGCCACAAACGCGGCGAAAGTTCCCAGCCTCTCGGCCAGCGCAATGAACGGTCCCAGTGTCTTGTACTGTTCGGGGGACAAGGCCGGCATGTTGACGGCATTAATCGCCACGCCGGTGGACAGATACTCCACCATCTGCTCGGCGATGCGCACTCCGACAATCTCCTGCGCCTCTTCGGTTGACCCGCCGATGTGCGGCGAGGCGATCACGTTCTCCAGCGCGAACAGCCGGTATCCGGCGGGCGGCGGCTCCGTGCCGAACACGTCCAGCGCCGCGGCCGCCACCTTGCCCGATTCGATCGCTTCCGCCAGCGCCTCGTCGTCCACCAGCTCACCGCGCGCGCAGTTCACGATGCGCACGCCGTGCTTCATCTGAGCGAATGCCTCGCGCGCGAGCAGCTTCTCCGTCTCGGGCGTCACTGCCACGTGCAGCGTCAGGTAATCGCTCTGCGCATACAGATCCGCAAGCTCCACCAGCTCCACGTTCAGATCGCGCGCCATCTGCGAAGTCACGTACGGGTCGCGCGCAACGATGCGCATCTCGAACGAGCGCGCGCGCTTCACCACTTCGCGCCCGATGCTGCCCAGTCCCACAATGCCCAGCGTCTTGCCGCGCAGCTCGTTACCCAGAAGTTTCTTCTTTTCCCACTTGCCGCTCTTGGTGGAAGCCGTAGCCTGCGGGATATGCCGCGCCATCGCCAGCATCAGCGCCAGCGTGTGCTCGGCGACCGATACCGCGTTTCCGCCGGGTGTGTTCATCACCAGCACGCCCGCCGCCGTCGCCGCCTCCAGGTCCACGTTGTCCACGCCCACGCCGGCCCGGCCGACCACGCGCAGCTTCGGCGCTTTGGCCAGCGTGGCCGCGTCCACCTGAACGGCGCTGCGCACCACCAGCGCGTCGCAATCGGCGAGGTGCCGCGCGTAGTCCTTGGGGTTCGACACAATCACGTTCCAGCCCGCGCGCGAGCGGAACATCTCCACTCCGGCCGGAGCCAGAAGTTCGGCGATAAGAATGTTCATACGATCAAACGTTGACGGTCTGCCGCAAACCGGCCTTCTCGGCGTACAGCGTCTGAACGGCGGCTACGCCCCGTCCGTACTCGACCGCGTAACCATTTGCGTTCAGGATCAGCTCCAGCCCGGCAATCACGGCGAACAGATCGGAGAAATCGAAATAACCGAGGTGCGCGATCCGGAAAATCTGCCCCTTCATGGAGCCCTGCCCGTTCGCGATCACCGCGCCGAACCGGGTGCGGAACTCCTTCACGATTACGCCCGAATCCATCCCGCGCGGCGCTTTCACCGCGGTTACGGAAGATCCCGGCGAACCGGCCGCAAACAGCTCCAGTCCCAGTTCCAGCATGGCCGTACGCGTGGCCTGCGCCAGCAACTGGGCGTTCTCGATCAGCTTGTCCATGCCGATCGACTTCACGTACTTCAGCGCCTCGCCCAGCGCCAGAATCAGCGCCGTGGACGGGGTCCAGCTCGCTTCGCCCTTGTCCGCGTTCTTCTTCTCCTTCTTCAGATCGAAGTAGTAGTGCGGCAGCTTGGCCGTTCCGGAAAATTTCCAGGCCTTCGGGCTTACTGACAGGAACGCCAGCCCCGGAGGAATCATGAACGCCTTCTGCGAGCCGCCGATCACCACATCCAGGCCCCAGCCGTCGATATCGAGCGGCATCGTGCCCAGACCGGTAATCGCGTCCACCACCAGAATCGCATCCGTGGCCTTCACCAGCCGGCCCATGCCCTCCACGTCGTGCGCTGCTCCGGTCGAGGTTTCCGACGCCTGCACGAAGACGCCGCGCGTACCCGGCTGCGCCTCCAGAGCTTCCCGGAGCCGCTCTACTGAAACCGCTTCCCCGTACGGTGCGTTTAATACAGTTAGGTCCAGCGTGTAGGCTTTGGCGATCTCCGCCCACCGTTCCCCGAACTTCCCCGCCGAGCAGACGATCGCCTTGTCCCCGGGCGAAAACAGATTCGAGACCGAAGCGTCCATGGCCCCGGTGCCCGACGCAGCGAACATCAGGACGTCATTCGAAGTTCCCATCACCTCTTTGAGATCCGCGAGCGCCGATTGATACACGCGACGGAAATCTTCAGTGCGATGATGGATATCCGAGGCCATCATGGCCCGTAAGGCCGGCGGATAAAGAGGGGTCGGTCCCGGCGTAAGCAGACGTTGTTTACGAATGTGCATGTGAGAGCGTAGTTATTTAGAATAGCAGACACTATGGCCCTGTTAGAACGCATCCAGACCGATATGGTACTGGCCATGAAGTCCCGGAACGAGGCCCGTCTCAGCGCCCTTCGTCTGATTAAGGCCGCTCTCAAGAAGTTCGAGATCGATAGCATGAAGCCGCTCGACGAGGCGACCGAAATCAAAGTTCTCAATCAGCTTGTAAAACAACGTACGGACGCGGCCGAGATGTTCCGCAAAGGCGGCCGCGCCGAACAGGCCGATAAGGAAGAGGCCGAGCGGCGGATCGTTGAATCCTATCTGCCCGCCGCCGCCAGTCCCGAAGAAATCGACGAGGCCTTGAACGCCGCGCTGGCCGAAACCGGCGTAACGTCCTTGAAACAGATGGGCGTGGTGATGAAGGCCGCCCAGGCCCGGCTCGCGGGCAAAGCCGTTGACGGCAAATCACTCAGTGAGAAGGTGAGGTCCCGACTTTCATGATCGAAGGTCCAGAGAAGAAACCGATCGGCGAGCGAAAGCACCTGCCCTACGTCCCGGAACACGTGGACATGGCGGAATTTACGTGGCGGGCCGTGGTGCTCGGCCTGATCATGAGCATCGTGCTGGGAGCAGCCAACGCCTATCTGGGTCTGCGCGCGGGCATGACCATCGCCGCCACATATCCAGCCGCCGTCATCAGCATGGCCATCCTGCGCAGGCGCGGCGGCTCCATCCTCGAAGAAAACCTCGCCCGCACCGCCGGGTCAATCGGGGAATCCGTCGCCGCGGGCGCCATCTTCACCCTCCCGGCGTTCGTCATCGCACAAGCCTGGCCCTCGTTCGGGATCGGCGACGCCTATTGGAAATCCACGGCGCTCATGATAATCGGCGGCATACTCGGCGTGCTCTTCGTCTCCCTCGTCCGCCGCGCCATGGTCGAGGACCGTGAGCTTCCGTTCCCCGAATCTGTTGCCGCCGCTGAGATCCACAAGGCTGGCCAGAAGGGCAGTGAAGCCGCTAAGTTGCTGTTCTACAACATGGCCTTCGGGGCGATCACCTTCTTCCTGGGTGTCATCCGCGTTTTCGCCCCCGAAAAGGAATTCCTTCTGCCCCTTGGCAAACTGGGCGGCAGCGGCCTCAAATTGCGCTCCGGCGACGTGGTCACCACTGGAGGCGTCACGGCCGTCGCCGCACCCGCCGTCAGTCCGGCCTATTTAGGCGTGGGCTATATCATTGGCCCCAAGCTGGCCGCGCTCAACTTCTCCGGCGGTGTGCTCGCCTGGGGCCTGCTCGTTCCGCTCCTCATGTACTTCCTCGGGCCGCAACTGCGAGCCACCCTGCCGGCCGGCGAGGTCGAGCGGTCCTGGGAGGCCCTGGCCACCGACGTGTGGTTTACCATAGTGCGCCCCATCGCCGTCGGCGGCATGCTCGTCGGTGCGGCGTATACGCTATTCCGCATGCGCAAGAACCTCACCGGTGGCCTCTCCCGGGCGATCGCCGAGCTTCGCGTCGGCGCGCCCGACATGTCCAAGCTGATGCGTACCGAGCGCTATATGGGATCTAAGGCGATCTTCTCCATGATCGCGGTCATCTTCGCGCTCATGACGGTGCTATACGTCTACTTCGCCGGCGGCGTCGCGGCTGGAATCGGGGCCGCCGTAGTCATGCTGGTGGTCGGCTTCTTCTTTGCAACCGTATCGGGCTACCTCGTCGGCATCATTGGGTCGTCCAACAACCCCGTCTCCGGCCTCACGCTCTCCACGCTCATCATCGCCGCGCTGCTCATGGTCTCCATGGGCGTCTCCGGTGTGGGCGGTGTGGCGGCAGTGTTGGGCGTCGCCGCGGTGGTGTGCGTCTCCTCGGCGGTTGCGGGCGAGCTGCTTCAGGACTTCAAAGTCGGCTACATCCTGGGCGGCACACCGCGCACAATTCAAATCGTCGAGCTAATAGCGGTGCTGGTTTCCGCGCTGGTGATGTACTTCCCGCTGATGTTGCTCCATCAGGGCAACATCGCCGCGGGCGGCATCGGTTTCGGAGACCGGCAGCTTCCCGCGCCCCAGGCCGGCCTCATGGCCTCGCTTGCGCAGGGCATCGTCGGCGGCGACATGGCTTGGCCGCTGGTCGGCGTCGGCGTCCTGATGGGCGTCGCCATGATTATGGTGCAGGTTCGCAGCCCCATGCTTGTGGCGGTAGGAATGTACCTCCCCTTCGCCACAACGTTCGCGATCTTCATCGGAGGCATGATCCGCTGGCTGACGGACACAATACGCGACCGGAAGGGCTTCAATGAAGCGCAAAAAGCAAGGGTTGAGAACGTGGGTATCCTGGCCGCTGCCGGCCTGATCGCCGGCGAAGCATTGGTAGGTCTGCTGACGGCAACCTTCAACTTCATGGAATGGCCGCTGCCGGTGGTCTTTGAGCACCCGTCGTATCTGACCGGTTTGGTAGTGCTCGTCCTGATCGCCCTGGCGCTGATTAAAGTGCCGCTGGCGAATGCCGGACGCCCCGAAGACCCGGCCCCGCCCATGGCCATGATGTAGGGGACGTCCTGTTACCGGACGGCATCCACGTACTCGATCCAGGAGGTCATCATCTCCTCTTCGCTCTTATCGCCCCAGCGAACGGATTTCGCGGGATCGGGATTATACCGGTTGTTCGGACTGTTATCGTAGCGGGTGGTAACAATCAGCGTGCTGCCTTTCTCAACGAGCAGCGGCTCCTTCATCCGGTACACCAACTGCCACTCGAAGTTGTATCGGGGGACGAATAGCAGAATCTCCCGCCGGCCGTCCGGCCGAATCAGAAGATACTCCACATCCTTGCCGCGATAGTGCATATGCGGCGTAATCGAGAGCAGCAGCTTGTCTTTCTCGAACGAATAGCATCGCTTTACGGTGTGTTTCGGCTCGCCCGGCGGAATCTTAAAAAAGAAATTCCTTAAATCCATGCGCCGGAGCACCCGCTTGGGCGGTCCCGGGACCACATACAACCCGACGCTGGTCCGATCCGTCTCCCGATCCTCGGAAGTCTTCGCGTAGTGAATCACGAAATCGAATTTCGACCCTGGCGGAACCCACTTCGCCGACCCCTCGGGAAACACGTCCGGCGACCGCCCCGGCAGGAACGACGCCAGCGCGCCCTCCTGAAACCCGCGCAGATAGGGCAGATCCGGCGCATTGGCGGCGCATGCATCGTCGACCACTGGAGCGTCCGCGCGAATCCGCGTCAGCTTGCCCTCGCGCAGCAGGAATTCGTTCAGAGAAGTCATCGACTCGATGGACGTCGGCCCTGCCGCCTTCTGGTCCAGCACGAGATTGACGTGAACGTGGTGCACGACGCGCCGGTTCCCCGGCTTGATCTCCGCCGCGCGAATCCACACGCCCTCTTTCAGATTGGTCTCGACCACGAAGTGCTCGTAGATGTCGTTGCCGGGCTTGACCACATAGTCCTCGCCGATATCGACGACGATATCCGGCTGCCCAAGCTTCCAGCCCTCAACGAACCGGGGCGCTTCGGGCAGCGCTCTGGGATCGCCTTCGGGAGCGCCGGCATCGACCCATGCTTTGACGGTCTCGATCTCGCGCTCCGACAGCCTGGCATCGTTCGAGAAGTGCCCATAGCGCGGATCGGCGAACCAGGGCGGCATGTTGCGGGTGAGAACGGACTCGCGTATGGCTTTCGCCCAGGGCCGCGCGGACTTATAATCGAGCAGCGACATGGGCGCTATATCATTGGGCCGGTGGCAGCCCGCGCAATGCTTGAAGAAGATCGGCGCAACGTCTTTGGAGAAGGTGGGCGCTGCCCCGGCAAGAGCGGCTGACAGGAACCCGAGGGCAATCAAGGGAATGTTCATTAGCGGAACCCCGGAACGAGGATATCAGAAGTCAAGGAGAATCTTTCGTGCTCAAGGAATTCAAAGAGTTCGCCCTGAAGGGCAATGTGATTGACCTGGCTGTCGGCATCGTCATCGGAGTCGCTTTCGGAAGGATCGTGTCGTCGTTCGTCGCCGACGTGTTGATGCCCCCGATCGGTCTGCTGCTTGGAAACGTCGACATGAGCAATCTCTTCATCGACCTTTCCGGCCAAGGGCATCAGACGCTTGCCGCGGCCAAAACGGCCGGCGCGGCGACCCTCAACTACGGCGTGTTCCTGAACACGATCGTCGATTTCCTCATCGTGGCGTTCGCGATTTTTCTTCTGGTTCGGCAGATCAACCGCTTCAAGAAAGCGGAAGCCGCGCCTGCCCCAAATACCAAGGATTGCGAATTCTGCCGGACAGCCATCCCGCTGGCGGCGACGCGGTGCCCGCATTGCACATCCACCCTGGGTGCGGCACGCTGACCGTTTGTCACAGCCGCCGCATTGCTCACCAGAATCCTATACTCTGCATCGGGTAATGCTTCCGATTCCGCGTCCACAAGTTCAACTGATGCACGGACGCGGTAGCGGCGATCAACGCATCGCCCAATTCCAGGGCATGCGACTTGGCATACTTCCCAAGATAGTCTCCGGCTAACCGCCCGATCTCGGCGTCGATGGGCACGCACGTCAGGACCGCAAACAACGCGGTCAGAAGAGCATGCTCCTTTGGTCGCGCCCCCTGCCAGACTTCCGCGAGCGTCACCGGGGAACAAAAAACAGCGGCGTCTTCCCGGCTCAATTCGTCCCATCGCTCCAAAACTTCTGCGTCCCGTCCTCGCGAAACCTCAATTAGAATGTCGGAATCGACCAGGATTGCCTTCACCGGGAAATTCTCTCAAGCCGCTTCCCCTTCCTAAGTCCTCGCACATAGGTTTCGGTATCGGGAAGATCCGCCCGGTCTTTCCATATTCCTACCAGGGCCTGCATGGCTTTTCTGCGTTCCGACGAAGCCTCCGCGTACTTCTCGCGTACCGCCTGGCGAACCAATTCCGAAATCGTCACCCCCGACTGCCGCGACCGGATGTGCAGAGTTTTCCAGATGTCTTCATCCAAGTACAACTGCGTCCGCTTCATGATGTATAGTATACATCACTTCCCGCCGGCCCTGAACCACACCACCTGATTCGGCCTTGCTCCCGTCAGCACCTCGCCCTTCGAGGTCAAGTCCACCGAGTGCGCGCCTGTCGATTCGAGCGACCCCGTCACCTTGCCCGTCTTCCGGTCCACCCGCACCAGCCACTGTTCCATGCCGTTGGCTACGTCCTGCGGCTGCGTACCCACCCAGAGTTCTCCCTTGGACGTCACCGTAATGGAAGTGGCCTTGCCCACGTGATTCCACTCGCCGATATACTTGCCGTCCATGGTGAACCGTTGCACCCGGAAGTTGTTACGATCCGCCACGTAGACGACGCCTTCCTTGTCAATGGCAATGCCGTGCGGCTGCCGGAACTCGCCCGGACCCGTTCCCGGCGTGCCCCACTCGCGCAGGCGCTTGCCTTCCGCCGAATATTCCAGCACGCGCGCGTTCCCGTAGCCGTCGGAAATCAGGATGCGGCCTCCCGGACCGAACGCGATATCCGTTGCGCCGGCGAAGCCGCCCGAACTCCTCTTCGGCATCTCGCCGACATTGATTTCCATCAGACGCTTACCCTCCGGCGTGAACTTGTAGACCATCGAACTCCCCGAATCCACGGTCCAGATATTCCCCGCCGGGTCGATCCGGATACTGTGCGGGATTGTGTACATGCCCTTGCCCCATGAGCGAAGGATTTTGCCCTTACCATCCACCACGAGTACGGGATCGGCTTTCGGGCCGCGCTGCAGAAGGTAGAAAACATCGTTGCGGCCGATGGCCGCGGAAGACACGAAGTCGATGATCCATCCGGGGCCCGCGGGCTGAAGCGTAAGCTCCGAGAACTCGAGCCCCAGATGCGGCGAGCTGCGGACGAGAGCGCGGAATTCGTTGGCCGGCTTGCTTACATCCTGGCCCCAAAGCGGCAACGAAATCAGGAGCGCGAGGAGGGCGCGCGAAGCTGGTATGGGTGACATGGAGATACAATACCGCAGCCGGAGGTTTCCGATGACTCAATACGTTCTTCTCTGGTTGTTCGTAATGAACCTTGGCATCGCGTTCGGCGCCGGGCTCTACGAGGCGCGGATCGTTGTTCCCCAATGGATCAGCTCTCCTGCAGGCTCCATGCACTATTGGAATGCCGAGGCGGCACGCCAGGCCAATACGGGGTTGAGGTTCTGGGTTTATGTAACGACTGTACCGCTCACCTTGCTCACACTGGCCAATCTGATTGCTGCATGGAAGGCTCAAAGTCCGGTGCGTCGGTGGTGGCTGGCTGCTGCTGGGGCTGCAGTGGCAGACCGGCTCTTCACGTTCTCATACTTTATTCCCACGATGGTCGGGCTGATGGGCGAGAACGTGGCGCAGTCGGAGGCCGTACCCGCCGCGATCCAATGGGCGAATCTGAATCACCTGCGTCACGCCATCCTACTGGCAGCATGGGTTGCTGCGATGAAGGCGTTCTCGCTCCTGAGTAAGCACCGCGGTTGAACGCCAGAAGTGGCAAGGAGCGGGCGACGCAGCGCAGCCTTCCTTCTCCTCTTTACAACCCACAGGAAGTTCGATAGACTCCTCTATGCAGCCCACAGGAGGCGAGATGGCGGAAAGCAAGTCGGATATTCTTCAAGGCACCCTTGATTTGATGGTTTTGAAGACGCTGGAGACGATGGGACCTCTTCACGGATATGGCATCGCCCGCCGCATCGAGCAGCTCAGCGAGGAGGCGTTAAAGGTCAACCAGGGGACCATCTATCTCTGCCTGGTCCGCCTCGTTCAAAAGAAGTGGATTACCGCGGAATGGGGCACATCCGGCAACAACCGGAAGGCGAAGTTCTACTCCATTTCAAAGGCCGGCCGCAAACAACTGAAAGTCGAAACCGAGAACTGGGAGCGAGTCTCAGGAGTGATCGGACGAGTGCTGCAGCCGGCGGCAAAGAGGTAACGCGATGTTGACTTTACTCAACGTGATGGCTGCCCGGATTCGTGCCTTTTTCCGCACTAGCGACCATGATTGGGACTTCAGCCAGGAACTGGACACACACCTCGCAATGCTCGAAGAAGACAAGATTCGTCGCGGCATGACAGCGCAGCAGGCCCGCCGGGCAGCGCGTCTGGAGCTGGGAGGGCTCATACAGCTCCGCGAGGCGCATCGCGAGACCCGAGGACTGCCGCTGGTCGAAACCATCCTGCAGGATCTGCGGTACACGTTCCGCACCCTTCGGCGTGATGCCGGGTTCACCATTTTCGCAATCCTCATCGTCGGTCTCGGCATCGGCGCCAGCTCAACCGTCTTCAGCGTTGTGAACGCGCTTCTGCTTCGCCCGCTGCCTTTTCACAATCCAGACCGACTGGTTTGGATTGCGAACATTGCAGACAATGGGATAGATGAATGGAGGGTTCAGGTAGGACACCTCCTGGACCTGCGCGGCCAGACAAAATCCTTTTCCGATCTCGCGGCCTATTACGCCTATTATGGAGTGGGCGATCAAAAGCTGACCGGAGACGGCGAGCCGGAACGCCTCACAGCCGTGCCTGTCTCCGAGAACTTCTTCCCGTTCCTCGGTGTTCAGCCGCTCATTGGAAGACTATTCACAGCGGAAGAATGCAAATGGAACGGTCCGAAGGCCGTGCTGTTGAGTTACGGCCTATGGAAGAGGCGCTACGCTTCTGAGCCGGACATCGCGGGCCGGACAATCACACTGAACGATGCGCCTGTCACCGTCGCGGGTGTGCTTCCGGCTTCATTCGATTTTGCCACCGTATTCGACCCCGGCAGGCAGGTTGATCTTTATTCTCCGTATCCGCTGACTGAGGAAACGAGCCGCCGGGGAAATTCGATGGCGGTCATCGGACGCCTCAAAACCGGTGCAACGGTCAAGAGTGCGCGGGCTGAGTTTAACATTCTTGGCAAGCAGCTTACTGAGCAGCATCCTGAGCGCAACACGATTCGACCCAAGCTTACCCCTCTCGATGAGCGCATCAACGGACGCTTCCGCCCTGCTCTGTTTGTGCTCGCATGGGCTGTTGGCGTGGTGATGCTCATCGTATGCGCAAACCTTTCGAATCTACAGTTGGCCCGCATGGCGACGCGGCAAAAGGAAATGGCTATCCGCGTCGCCCTTGGAGCGGGACGCCGCCGTCTGATCCGGCAAATGCTCACCGAAAGTGTCATGCTGTCGTGCTGCGGCGCAGTACTTGGTCTGGTTCTCGCCATGGCGGGAACCGGCTTTGTGTCTCATCTGGATGCCTTCAGCATTCCGCTTCTGGAAAGCGTTCGAATCGACGCCGTGGCGTTCAGCTTCACCGTGCTGATCGCCGTTCTGGCGGGTCTGATCTTCGGTTTGATGCCGGCGCTACAGGTGCCCGCCACTGCCGTTCATGACGCTCTGAAGCTTAGCAATCGCGGCTCGAGCGAAAGCAAGCGACACACGTGGATTCGAGGCGCATTGGTTGTGTCCGAGATTGCCTTCGCTTGCGTTCTTCTGGTGGGTGCGGGCCTCCTCATTCGAAGCTTTCTTCGTGTTCTCGATGTGAATATGGGATTTCAGCCCGAAAGAGCGGCGGCGCTGCGCATCGATCCGGGTTCACGGTATTCCAATCAGACCCAGCGGAACGCTTATTACGATGAGGCGCTCCGTCGTGTGAAATCGATTCCGGGAATCAGCGCCGCGGGTCTCACCGATGTGCTACCGCTCGGCGGCAACCGAAGCTGGGGCGTAGCCGGCAAAGGTCAAGTCTATGCCAGAGGTCAATATCCCGAGGCCTTTGTTCGCGTAGTGAGCGATGGCTATTTCCGAGCGATGGGAATCCCGTTACGGGCCGGACGCGACTTCACGGAACAGGATACGCCGTCTCGTGAGCGCGTCATCGTACTCAATGAAACGCTTGCGCGCACGCTCTGGCCTGGCCAGAATCCCATTGGGCAGATGGTTGAACATGATGGCGGGCGCCGTGTCGTAGGTATCGTTGGCGACGTGCGCCACAAGGCTCTCGAAGAAGGGTTTACCGGTGAATTGTACTTGCCAATCCGGCAGACCAACAGCTATTCGTCGGTTGACCTGGTCGTCCGGACTGATCTTCCTCCTGCCAGACTTGCCTCATCCGTTCGCGCCGCCCTCGAACCGATCGAGCCCAACCTGGCTGGCAACGAATGGCGAACTCTACAGCAACTTGTCGACAAGGCCGTCTCTCTCCGGCGTTTTGTCGTGCTCCTGCTCGCGGGCTTCTCCGGATTTGCGCTTATTCTTGCGTCACTGGGAATCTACGCGGTCATTTCCTACTCGGTCAATCAGCGAACGCAAGAAATCGGAATCCGTATGGCGCTTGGCGCCTCTGCTCGAGACCTACAAGCCCGCATCATTGTCCAGACTCTCGGCCTTGCAGGCCTTGGAATGCTCATAGGGGTTGCTGCTTCGTGGATCCTCGGACGAGCGCTTAGCGGTCTCTTGTTCGGTGTGACTTCCACCGACCCGGTTACGTTCCTTGGGATGGCAGTCCTCCTCACCGCAGTGGCAGCTATCGCCGGCTATGTCCCGGCTCGCCGCGCGTCGCGAATCGACCCAGTGGTGGCTCTCCGCGCAGATTAGGGTTGCCCTATAAAGTGATGCCGCCGTCCACCGAGAGCGCCTGGCCGGTCACATAGTTGTCCGGCTCCAGAAAGAACCGCACCGCGCGCGCCACATCCGCCGCGCGGCCGAATCGCGGAACAATTCCGTCGTGGAGGTATCGGTCGTATTTGCCGGAAGCAATGGAAGCCTCGGCCATCCCTGCCGCAGTTACTCCCGGGCTCACTACATTCACCCGGATGTTAGCCGGCCCGCGGCATTCCTTAGCGAGGATGCGCGCGGCGTGAACCAGCGCCGCTTTGGGAGCTGCGTAAGTTGTCGAGTTGGGAAAAAGATCCACGGCCTGCATCGTGGAGAAGAGAACCACCGCGCCCTGCGTGCCGCCGGCTTTCATCCGCTCGGCAGCCTCGCGCGCCAGCAGAATCGGGCCGAGATAGTTGACCTCGTGCGAGCGCCGCATCGTGTCCTCCACCGTCTCGCCGTCGCGCCCCCGCGCCGGATCGCCCGCGAACACCACCAGGCCGTACAACTCGGGCGCCTGGTCGAGCAGCCGCCGGCGGTCCTCGCCGCGCGTCAGATCCGCCTGCACCACCGTAGCGAGACGCTCGAATCGCGCCGCGCGTTCGGCATTCGCGCGATAACTCACCACGAGCCGCGCGCCCTCGGCGGCCAATAACTCTACGGTGGCGCTGCCGATTCCGCCCGAGCCTCCCGCAAGAACAATCTGCTTCCCGCGCAGGGTCTCAGGCAAGCGCCGCCTCGCGCGCGGAGTACCCGGCTGCAACCGTCACCAGGAACATGGTCAGCACTTCGCTGTCTCCCAGATTCAACTCGAAAATGCCGGCAACCATGATCGCCAAAACCACCGCCACGCCTCCATGCAGCAGAAACTTCTCGTCGCTCGGACCGGGCGGCAGCTTCCTGATCGTTCCCAGGAAGTCCCACAACACCTTTGCCAGCAGCCACAGCAGGAAGAACATCGTCGGCAGCCCGCGCTCCGCGGCGTAGTGCAGATAGATGTTGTGCATGTGGCCGTACCAGCCGGAGGGCAGCGGACGGGGGGTGTCCGGCGCCACGTAGTCTTCGAATTGCAGCTTTACGTGCTCCGGGCCAAGGCCGAACCACGGATGCGCCTCCACCATCCGCAGACCGGCACGCCACAGAACAAAGCGGAACTCGTTCGAATCCACGTCTTGGCGCGGTTTCAAAATCGACGTGGACCGCTCCCGCACGGACGAAGGCGCCGCGAAGAACCCAACCGCCAGCACCGCTGGAAGCGCCAGCAGCAGGCGCCGCTTCCAGCGCCAGATCAGATAGATGCCGCCCACCCCCACACCCAGCCAGATGCTCCGCGTCATGCCTAGCAGCAGCGCGGCGCTCAGAACGGCTCCGCACAACAGCCAGAGCGCGTAATTGCGAATCTTGGGCGCGAAGAACAGGAAGGCGCCCAGCATCAATAACGCCAGCATCTGCTGGCCGCCGAATGTCATCCAGTGGCTCATGAAGCCGGTGATGCGCTCGGCAATGTAGTAGTCGTAGAAGTTCTGTCCCAAAGCCCGCGACTCGGCCAGCTTGTTCTGAAACTGCACCAGAGCGCGGAGCGCCACCAGCGTCGCCGCGCCGGCCCAGCACAGCATCAGGCGGCGCAGGGTGACTGTGTCCCGAATGGCCGAATACATGAGCAGCAGCATCAGGAACACCGCGAACTTGCGGATCTGCGGCAGCCCGGCGGCCGGGTCGGGCGATAGCGCGAGTGAGATTGCCGTCCCCGTGAGAAATAGCCCCAGCGGCAGCCAGATCGGCGGCAGGCGCAGCTTCGCGCCCGAAAACAGCAGCGCCGCCAGCGCCAGCGCCATCAGGATCTGGCTTAGGGCGATGGAAAACAAAATCGAAGCTGCCGCGGCGAAAGTGAGATATGTCGCAGCTTGGAACAGGACGGGTGACACGCATCCATTGTATGGCAGAATGGGGACCTTACATGGATATCTATATCCTCCGGCACGGGCTCGCCGAAGATCCCGCGCCGGGCATGGGCGACGCCGGCCGGCGTCTGGTCCCTGAGGGCAAGGAAAAACTCCGAGAAGTGATGCGGCTCGCGAAGAACGCTGGGGTCGCGCCGGCGGTCGTGCTCACGAGCCCCTATCGCCGCGCGCTCGAGACGGCACAGATTGCCGCCGAAATTCTGGAATTCCAGGACGATCTCATCCAGACGCCCTCGCTCCTTCCGGCCTCCACGCCCGAGGCGGTTTGGGACGAGATTCGCGTCCACCGCGCCGCGGCGCAAGTCCTTCTTGTCGGGCACGAGCCTCTGCTCGGCCAGCTCATCGCGCACCTGCTGGCCGTGCCGGCCCTCCGTGTGGATGTGAAGAAGGCCTCCCTCACCCGCATCGACGTGGAGAGCTTTGGCCCCCGCCCCGCCGGCATTCTCCGCTGGCTGGTTACAGCCCGTCTAGCCGCATCATTGTGACGAGGTGTAATATAGGGGATTACTCAATGAAGGCCTTTCTGGAGACCCTCAAGCCGGGTGAAAAGGATTGGGAACTCGTAACGGCGATCGATCCACAACGGCTTCCGGGACACATCGCAATCATCATGGACGGTAACGGACGCTGGGCGCGGAAGCGTAGCCTGCCCCGCGTGGCCGGACACAGGGCCGGAGTTGGACCGGTCCGCGCGACCGTCGAGGCTTGCGCCCGGCTCGGTATCCAGCACCTCACTCTCTACGCTTTCTCCGTTGAAAACTGGAAGCGCCCGCGCAGCGAGGTCGAAACTCTCTGGCGTCTGCTGCGCTACTACCTGCGCCGGGAGTTGTCCGACCTGCAGAAGAACGACATTCGCCTTCAGGCGATCGGCAGGCTCGATGCGCTTCCCGTGCGCGTGCGGCAGGAGCTCGAATCAGTGGTCGACGCCACATCGCGCAATCGGGGTCTTCGCGTAAATCTCGCCATCAACTACGGCGGGCGCTCCGAGCTGGTGGACGCCGTGAATGCCATGATCGCCGCGGCGCGCGAGCGAGGCGCGCTTCACGAGCTGCACGTGGATGAAGAGACCATCGCCGCGCACCTCTACACATCGCGTGTCCCCGACCCCGACCTTTTGATCCGGACGTCGGGCGAGATGCGCGTCAGCAACTTCCTCCTGTGGCAGATCGCTTACTCCGAATTCCACGTCACGGAGACGCTGTGGCCGGACTTCACGCGGACCGACCTGCTGAAGGCCATTCTCGACTATCAGAAACGGGACCGCCGTTATGGCGGATTGACCATGCCGGGCGACACCGGCGAAACAGCCATGCACATACCGGAAGATCAGCTAGCGGAGCCTATCGGCGCATCCTCCCGATGAAGCGCCTGCTGACTTCGGCCGTCCTGATCCCTCCCGTTCTTTACGTCGTTCTCGCAGCGCCGCAATGGCTGTTCTTTTGCGTGGTCGCGCTGGTGAGCTTCGTCTGTTTCCACGAGTACGGGGGCATTGCCGCGCACTACGGCATCGAGAAGCTGGGGCCTGTCGGTTATGCCGCCGGTCTGGCTCTGCTGCTTGTGGATTCGGGCCAAGCCGCGCTGGTCACGGTGCTCGCGCTGGCCGCCCTGGCCCTGGCCATGCGCGTGGACGATCTGCGGCAGTGTCTTCCGCAGGCCGGCCTGCTGCTGATTGGCATCGTGTATGCGTTCGGTCCGTGGAAGTTCGCCATCGAGTTACGGGATATCAATCCCTACTGGCTGCTCTTTGCGCTGCTGCTCAACTGGGTCGGCGACGCCTGCGCGTACTATGCCGGCCGGGCTTTCGGAACGCACAGGCTGGCTCCCCGCGTGAGTCCCGGCAAGACCTGGGAAGGGACAATCATCTCCCTGTCGGCCGCGGTTCTGTTCGGTGTGGCATTCAATCATTGGTTCCGGCTCGAGCTGACCATTCCTGAGGCCGTGATCCTTTCGCTGATCGCGAATGCCTGCGGCCAGATCGGCGATCTCTCCGAGTCCGCGCTCAAACGCGGCGCCGGAGTGAAGGATAGCGGCAATTTGCTGCCCGGTCACGGCGGTTTGCTCGACCGCGTGGACAGCACGCTCTTCAGCATGCCCGCGATCTACCTCTTCCTGCAGCTTTAAAGGACTTTGTTTTGTGGGGAAGCAGGACTCCACCTGAAACTTGCCGCCACCAGCGCTCTAAAGGTGGGCTTTTGTTGCCTCCGATTAGTCGAACTCCAAATCCATGCCGAAATCCGCCTTCACGGACTTCAGCCAGTCCGAGTCGCTCTGAGCACTCCATTGGACCCAGTTCTCATCATTCATCGACCCGCGCCAGGTAAGGAACGGCTCCGCATCCGGCCCCACTGGATGCCGCAACTGCCACGTTCCGGACTCTACGATCTCCCGAACTTTCTGGCCCACCACCTGTGGCTGGCCCGCTCCAGCCGCTATCGTCTCCTCGAACAAGGCCGCGCACCGCCGAACTTGCGGATACACTTTCGAGGCCCCCATGCCCTCGATATTGCGGGCCATCCGCGTATCGATAATGCCAGGCTCGACAATCGCCACCCGCACGCCGAACGCCCGCAGTTCCTGCGCCAAGGCTTCACTCAGGGCTTCCAACGCAAACTTCGACGCGCTATAAGGCCCAAACGGTGACAAGGAAATCTTCCCGGCGACCGACGTCACGTTGATAATTGCGCCACTCCCGCGCTCCCGCATCGGCCGCATCACGGCTTGGATGCACCGAATGGCCCCGAAATAGTTCGTTTCCATGCAGGTGCGGAAATCCACCAGCGGGGTCTCTTCGATCGCGCCCGTCCGCTCGATGCCCGCATTGTTCACCAATACGTCCACCGGCCCTTGCGCCAGGATCCGGCCGAACGCCTGCTTCACGCTCTCGTCGGAGTCCACATCCATCGTCTCGATACAAATGGGCAAGTTCTCCTTGACCGCTTGATCGCCCAGTTCCGGCGAACCGGCCGGGTTGCGCATCGTGGCAACTACGTTGTGCCCGGCCCGGGCCAATTCCACTGCCGTTGCGAAACCGATTCCGCGGCTTGCGCCGGTGATCACAATATTGGACATAGCCAATTATAGGGCCCCCATCCCCGATCGAAATGCGCGTAGGGCCTGGATGACCAGCGGTTGCTGGTTCCAGCGGTGGACGCACATCTCCAGAAACTAGGGCGGCTGCCGAGGTTAGTTGCGGCCGATGCGGGATTCTACTCTCGTGAAAACGAAGAGGCCGTTCAAAAGATGGGGGTGGCCTACGTATCGATCCCGAATCGGAACACGCGCAGTGAGGAGCGGCGGAACCTGCAAAAGAGGCGATGGTTCACCATCGACAGGCGTGGTCCGGGTCAATCTCCGGGTCGCCGACTATACACCCGACCCAAGCCGTACAGTGCCTGAACCGGTGCAAAACCACCAATAGAATGGCTGAAAACGGCCGGAAACGGCAAAACAGGACAGTGGCTCTAAGGAGTTAGGAGGCAACACCGATGCGCAGACAACTCCTTCTCGCCATGTTCACGACAGCGGCAATCGCGATTCCTGCCTTGGCTGATGAACGTTGGGGCTATCCATCCTTCCGGGACGACCGGGGCCACGGCCGTAACAACCGTGGCTACGGCCGCGGCGGCTACCAGGGTGCCTATGGCCGTCAGTCGCCGCGCGGCAATCCGGTGATGGCGGCCAGGCGCGATCTCGAAATGGTGTTCCGTCGCGCTCGGGTTGACAACCACGAAGCCAATCACTTTCGTCGCGCCTTACGCGAGTTGGCCGAATTCGACCAAAACGCGGCGCGTCGCCGCTTCGACCGCGGCAGCCTCGATCGTGCCATCGACAACATGGCCGATCTTGCCAAGGCCGATCAGTTGCACCCGCGCGACCGCCAATTGATCCGACTGCGTACGGACGATTTGCGCTACTTCCGCAACTCCAGCGGGCGATTCTAGTGTGCCCGCCGTCTGCGCATCAACCCTACCCGCTGACATGCACGGCCGCGTCACGTTTATATAACGCCGCCCCGCGCAGCCGATCCGGTTCTGGCTACCTAGCAGGAGTTCAATCAAAGGATCGCGACGGGGGAGTTTAGCCAGAGGTAGAGAACAGAGTCAACACCGCTCCATTCTGGCCGGTTGACTGCCCATCCCGAAGTTGGGTTGGCAAAACCCGCAAAGGCAGACCACGCTGCTTCGCACGAGGAGAACTGGATGTCCTCCTCCGGGAAGCTTCACGAATTGCCAAGGCGGTTGGTCAGTCAAGAGGCCGGCTTGCGCAATGACACATTGATCGTCTACAATTGTTGGTAATCTAGGCATATGGCAAAGCCGACCGATCTCGTCCAAGGCACTCTCAATCTCTTGATCCTCAAGACCATCTCGCTCGAACCTAAACACGGCTGGGCCATCGCCAAGCGCATCCAACAGGTTTCACAAGAAGCTCTCCAGATCCAGCAGGGGTCCCTGTACCCGGCGCTACACCGTCTGGAACAGCAGGCCTGGATCAAGGCCGAGTGGCGCCCGACTGAGACCGGGCGAATGGCAAAGTTCTACTCCCTTACACGTTCGGGACGGAAACAACTGGAAAGGGAATTGGCAAACTGGGCTCGGCTGTCGACGGCCATCAACATCGTGGTCCAGGAGGCTTAGCAATCTGGATGTTAGACAAAGCCCGTTTGCGGCTTCGGTCGCTTTTCCGCCGTCCGAATGTCGACTTCGAACTCGAAGCCGAACTTCGTTTCCACCTCGATCAGCTCATTGAAGAGAACATTTCATCCGGTATGCCGCCCGAAGAGGCCCGCCGGGCCGCGCAGCGCATGATCGGAGGCATCGCGCAATACAAGGAGGAGTGCCGGGATATGCGCCGCGTAAACTTTGTCGAGGATCTTGTACAAGACGTACGTTACACGATTCGATCTTTAGCGAAGAGTCCAGGGTTCACAGGAGTTGTCGTCGCCACGCTGGCGCTTGGGATCGGAGCAAACACTGCCATTTTCACGATCGTCCATGGAGTGCTGCTGCGGCCACTCGACTATCCAAAACCCGATCAGCTGATGTATCTGACGGCAGAATCTCCGGCCATTGGGGGCACCCGAAATGCGCTCTCTGCGCCAGAGTACATCGAGTTCCGCCAGATGAACCGGTCGTTCGCGGCGGTTGGCGCTTATTCGACCGGCAGCGCGGCGTACACAACCGGCGAGGTCAACGTCACGGCAGGGGATCGACCTCTGCGGGTGCGCTCGATCTCCGTCGATGCACATTTGCTCAAGGCGCTCGGTATTCAGCCGGAGCAGGGACGGTTCTTCAGTGACGAAGAAACCGCGCGTTGGACCGGGACGCTACCGCCACCGATCGCAATTCTCTCGCACGAATTGTGGCGAACAGCATTTGGAGGACGACCGCTCGTTGGACAGAAGGTGGAAATCGAGGGCCGGCCCCACGAAATCGTAGGCATTATGCCGCCCGGGGCCGACATCATGGATAACCACACTCAGGTTTGGTTGCCCCTTTGGCTCCACCCGAATACGGCCCGGCAACGCGGGGCCCACGTCCTCTACGTCATTGCGCGACTGAAAGACCGCGTCACCGCTGAGGTGGCACAGACGGAGCTGGACGCATTCGTCGAGGACTGGGGCGAGCGTGTCGGCACGAAAGGCCATGTCCCTACGAACCGTCCCCTGCGCGCAGTAGACCACACCCTCCAATTGCGGGCGTTACAGGACGCGATCGTTGGGAATACCAGCCGCCCGATCTGGGTTCTGCAGGCCGCCGTGGGATTCGTGCTGCTCATCGTCTGCGCGAATCTTGCAAACTTGGTGATGGCTCGCGCCGGGTCACGCACACGTGAATTTGTAGTGCGCGCTGCTCTTGGCGCCAGCCGTGGCCGGCTGCTCCGGCAGTCGGTAACCGAAGGTGCGGTGATGTCTGGAGCCGGTGGCATTCTGGGTCTGTGGCTAGCCAGCGCTGGCGTGCGGGCGCTGATCCGTGCTTACCCGACCAGCGTCCCACGGACGAGTGAGCTTACGATCGATTTGCCCGTTCTGCTGGTTGCGCTCGGCCTTTCGACTGGGACAGCCCTACTTTTCGGGTTCGTGTCGCTCGGGCGCCGGCGAACGAGTAGCTTGGTGACTGCGCTCAAGGAGGGCGAAAGGGGTGCCAGCGGCGCCTGCCGTCATTACGTCCGTCGTGGACTCGTGATGGCCCAAGTCGCTTTCGCGGTGATGCTGGTTATCGGAGCGGGTTTGCTAGTTCAGACAGTCTACAACCTCACGAGGATCGATGCAGGATTTGACCGGTCGCGGCTGGTGACGTTCTCGATGACATTGCCAATGGCGAATTCAGAGGCCGACACACGCGCGCAGGCATATCAACGCGTCCTCGACAGGCTTCGCTCCGTACCGGGCGTGCTGGGAACGGTTGCCATGTCGGGTCTGCCGCCGAATCGAACTCCAGATGCGATCGCTACTCCTATCGAGAACTACACCTCCGACGATGGAAGGCCCTTTGAAATTATCGACTACTACCAATTCGTCATGGGCGACTATTTCGTGACTATGGGCATCCCGATCGTCGCCGGCCGCGGCTTCGAGCGAACCGACAACGCATCGCAAGGCAAGGTGGCCATCGTCAATGAGACTTTGGCGAAAAGGATCTGGAAGGGGCAGAACCCGATTGGCCAGCGTCTGCGGCCTCCCGGTGGGTCGTTTGGCGCTAGCGATGATGTCTGGCATACGGTGATCGGAGTGGCCAAGGACGTCAGGCAGCGCGGGGTGGAGCGCCCGGCAGGAACTGAACTTTACGTATCCCTTGACCAGCACCGTGTCTCTCCGCCGAGTATGAATGTGGTGATGCGGACGACTCTGCCACCGGCCGCACTGTCAGGGACGATCGAGCGGGTGGTGCGGGAAGTGGACGCCGCGGTTCCCGTCGTGCGGCTTCGCGACATGGATTCGGTGTTCGCCGAATCGATTCGCCGACCGAGACTCCTGGCGCAGCTATTGGGCGCATTTGCCGGACTGGCGCTGCTACTGGCAGCCATCGGCACTTACGGTGTGCTCTCCTACATGGTGACGGAGCGTCGGCGCGAGATCGGCATTCGGATCGCTCTCGGTGCAGCTCGCTCCCACGTGCTCACACAGATCATGAAGCAAGGGCTTCAGGTCACGGCGTTGGGCGTCACCATTGGCCTTGCAGGCGCGCTTGGCTTAAATCGGCTGATTGCGTCCCTGCTGTTTGGCGTGCAACCGACAGATACCGTGACGATCGCCTTTGTGATCGCGACGATTACGGCAGTGGCGGTGGTTGCCAGTTGGCTGCCGGCGTGGCGCGCATCGGGGGTGGACCCGAACATCGTGCTCAGAGATGAGTAGCAGCTGAGACGCTCTCTTGGAAACCGCGCTTCCGGAAGGTGGTGTTGAAGACGGGACTCATTACCCGCGATCAACGGCGAAGGGGCGAGTAGGCCGGGTGCCAGCGGAGAATGCTGCGCCAGCGGACCACTCGCCCCTTGGCGACCACCAGGAGCTTTGCTCCAAATCATGAGGTCAGCCAGGATCACTCCTGGCGCAGTGCGGTCATCGGATCGATCCGAGACGCGTTGCGGGCAGGCAGGTAGCCAGCCAGAAGCGCCGCGACCACCAATGCCACAACTGAACCAATCAAAGCCAGCGGATCGTTCGGTTTCGTTCCAAAGAGAAACGACTCTACCAGTTTCGACGTCGCCAGGGCGATTGGCACGCTGACCGCGAGTCCCACGGCTGAGAGTAGAATCACCTCGCGAAGCACCATCGAGAGTACCCGGCGGCGTTGGGCTCCCAGCGCCATGCGGATGCCGATCTCATTGGTCCGGCGGGCGACGTTATACGACATTGTGCCGTAGAGGCCAACGCAGGCGATAACCAGCGCGAGCACAGCGAACGCAGTGCACAGCCGAGCGAACACGATTTCCTGGTTGATGGTCTGGTCGATCCGCGCACTTTGGCTTTTGACGTCCGCCAGGGGCAGGCGTGGGTCCGCGCGTTTAACCAAATCGCGCACGGCATTCGCATAATTGAGCGGGTTCCCAACTGTCCTTAACGCATAGACCATTTCCTCTGTGGGCCCCCAGCCGCCTTGTGCGAATGGGAGATAAACCGTGGGAGGCGCCTTGCTCTTGAGGTCACCGTAGAGTGCGTCTGCCGATACGCCGACGATCTCGATGTTGCACTTTGGGCACTTCATCTCCAGCGCAAGATGCTGACCGAGAGGGTTCCGATCGCGGAAACGTCGTTTGACGAAAGATTCATTCACCACGGCAACCATGGCTCCGCCCGCCCGGTCGCGCTCGTCGATTTCGCGGCCTAGCAGGATGGGGACCTGCATGGTGGCGAAGAATCCGGGTCCGATCGTCAAGATGCTGGTGCTCTCGTACGGCGAGCCGGATACACTGACTCTCGTTCCACTCGAGCCCGTTCCGATCAGCGCATGATTCGAGAGGCTAGCGGTGCGCACACCCGGGATCTCATTGAACTTCGTCCGGAGATCGTTATAGAAGGCGATGATCTCGGGGTCCTTGTGGCCGGCTTGCCTGGCGTTCAACTGGAACGTCAAGAGGTTTTCCCGGTTGAATCCGAGTTGAATCGAGGCGAGATTCGAAAGCGTCCGTACGAACAGGCCGGCCGCTACCAGAATCAGAAGGGTAAGGGCAATTTGCGAGACGATCAGAATGCGGCTCATGCCCAAACCGCCCCGTGTACCCGCCGGGCCGGTATGCGATTGTTTGAGTGCCGGCACAAAGTCCGTCCTCGTCGACTGCAGCGCTGGAGCCAGCCCGAACAGCACGCCCGTCAACAGGGAGAGCCCGGCCACCACAAGCAGCACGTGCCAGTTCAGTTCCGCGCGAAGCGTGAAGTTCTCGCGCCCATTTGCCAGAAGCGCGGTCAAGAAACGGATTCCCCAAATTGCGAACGCAACACCAAGAGCGCCACCGAGCACGGCAAGCAGAACGCTCTCGGTGAGGAGCTGGCGGATGATCCGCAGCCGCCCGGCCCCCAAACTCAGACGCAATGCGATTTCGCTCCTTCGGGCGGTCGCGCGCGCCAGGAGGAGGTTGGCGATGTTCGCGCAGGCGATGCAGAGGATCAGGCCCACCAGGGCCAGGAGTATGTACATCGGCTTCGAATAGGTCCGACGCAGGCTGTCGAGGCCGCCGGCGCCCTCCCGCACAAGGAGAGTCGGAACATTGTCCGCCCTGCGCTTTGGGCGTGAGGTGCGCGCCCATTCGGAGAATTGAGCGGACACCGCCGCTTGCGCTTGCGCCGCGCTGACACCCGGACGTAAGCGTGCCATGGGCACAACCCAATCGAAGTTCGGATCGAGGTAGGTAGCCGCTGAACGGTTCCGGCTCTCCAGAAGCAGGTTGGAGTGCATCGGCAGATAGATGTCCGGCACCCGGTCGGGATCGGCGCCAAAAAACTCGGGCGGAGTGACACCGATCACAGTGAACCGAAGATTGTTGATCAGAATCGATTTCCCGGGCGCACTTTCCGGTCCGCCAAACCGCCTCTGGCTCAGGCCGAAGCTGATAACGGCTGTGCCCGGTGCGCCTGCGCGATCGTCATCCGGACCGATCAGCCGCCCGGTGGCTGGCGGAATCCCGAGCCCGCGAAAATAGTCGCCGGACACATACTCGGACTTTTCGAGTCCGGCTTGGCCCCGGAAAGTCAGGTTGAGTTCACCGGCGCCTTGGTATCCGAATACGACTGAAAATACCGAGTCATTCCTTTGGAGCAGCTCGAACGCCGGATAGGAGAAGATCCCGCCGACGAATCCACTGTTGGGGTCGACATAGCTGTTGTTGTGCCGGTTCGATCCGTACATTTCGCGCTGCGGGGTACGCCAGCTTAGAATCACGAGCGACTCCGGATCGAGCACCGGCAGCGAGCGCAGCAGGATCGAATCCATAAAGCTGAAGATTGCCGTGTTTGCCCCGATCCCGAGGGCGAGGGACAGGATCGCCATCGCGTTGAAGGTCTTGTTGGCGGCCATTGTGCGAAAGCCATAGCGGACATCTTGGCCAAGTTCCGACCAAAACCGTGTCATCCAAACCTCCAGCGACGCTTCGTGCTTCAGTCCGACGTTCCCGAATCGCCGCCGCGCTTCAGCCCTGGCACATTCCGGCGTAAGGCCATCTTCTTGCAGTTCCGCGGCCTTCTCCGCAAGGTGGAGTTCCATTTCCTCGCGGAGCGCCTCGCTGCGCCTGGCGCTTGCTATCCAATACCTCAGCCGTCGCATCCACATACCAGTCACTGCGCTCCCATCACGCGGGCGATTGCCAGCGTGAGTCTCGCGTACTTCCGTGTTTCAACGGCCAGCTGTTTGCGGCCAGCCGCCGTGATCTTATAGATTCTGGCCCGACGATTGTTCGGCGTCAGGCCCCAGACACCCTCGATCCAGGCGTTTAGCTCAAGGCGCTGGAGAGCGGGATACAGAGAGCCCTCCTCGACCAGGAGTTCGTTGTCCGACGATTGCTGAATGAATTGGACGATGCCGTATCCGTGGAGGTCGCGCCGCGACAGCGTCCGCAGAATCAACATGTCGAGTGACCCGGGCAACGAGTCGTTTTTTTGCGGCTTGCGTCCCATACCAAGAATTCTTAGCTTAGCACTTACGAGACACTACGTGTTCTAGGCGTGATCTGTTCCACAGGAAGTTGTCGAAAAAGACGTACGTTGTTCCGACGCAGCGCCAACAGGGAACGAGTAACGGCGTAGTGTCGATCAAATCGGCCGCTCCGTGCGGGCGAGGTGCCGATCAGGGATTACCCGCCAGATGGCGCCCAGTCCGGATTTTTGCACAAGGATCTCCCTTTCAGCACCCTGGGAGCATTCAAGACGCTTCTGCTGGTGATCTGCAAAAAAGTTGGAACCTTCGGTCAGATCAGGCATATTATAGGCACCAAGACTCTAGTCGATCATCAACTGGAACCACTAGTGTCCGGCTAAATTTTTCGGAAACGTTATAAGTTTTGACTGATGAGTGC
>JBBDWK010000109.1:0-60734 GCA_040902885.1 Bryobacteraceae bacterium
ACCCGATAGTAGTCTATCCTCCCAGGTCGCCGGGTTCAAGCCCCCCAAGACTTCTGCAGCAGGAAGCAGTTGACGCGCCAGGATGGGCCAGGATACACTATACTGGCCTAACCGATTAGATATCGTGATTTTGCTTGCCGGGCATTGTAGGACAATTACCGCGCAGTCGTGTTTCCGGGAAATCGGTGCAGGGCCGGCCGGCATGTTCGCATGGGCGCTTTTCAGCAACCCACGGCGTCTGGCACAACTACGAATGCCAGGCTTGCCAAGAATGGGAGAATCTGTCGTCGTGCGGTTTGTTCGGGGAATTCCATTGGCTCTGGCGTTGCTCATTGCCGCGTCAAGCCTCCGGGCCGAAGACGAGGTCAAGCGGTTCGAAGTCTTCGAAGCCTCTTTTGAAGCAAAGGCGGGACAGGAGAATCCCTACACCGAGATCTCCGCCGAAGCACAATTCACGCGCCCTGACGGCAGCGTCTGGACGGTTCCCCTGTTTTGGAATGGAGACCGGAGCTGGAAGGTCCGAGTGAGCCCGGACGTCGAAGGGCCTTGGACGTTCGTCGTACGTTCTGCCGAACCGTCGTTAAATGGACAAAGCGGCGGGTTCGTCTGTTTGCGGTCATCGTCACGCGGCGGCATCCGGCCCATGACGGGGCGGCCTTACCATTTCCAGTATCAGGACGGCACGCCGATGTGGTGGTTCGGCGATACTGCCTGGCGAGCGTTCAGCGCAGACATGAGCGAGCATCTCGACCGCACGAGCGTTCAGCGTTACGTCGAAGTGCGCGCCCGGCAGGGGTTCAACTATATACACGTCGACGTCACCGGCACCGGCGGCGTCGCGGCCGGGGAGAACGAAGAAAGTCCAATGTTCTTCGATCTGCCCGGCGAGAAGCTGAACGCATACTATTTTCGCGAAGTGGACGCGCGGCTCCGCTTCATGAACGCGCGGGGCATCACGGTCGGGTTGGTTCTGGCCTGGGGACGCGGTTATCCGTCCTGGAGGACGTTTGCGTCCGATGAAGCGCGCTTCCGCTATACCCGCTACATCGCGGCCCGCTACGCGGCGTTCAATGTGATCTTCATCGTGGCAGGCGAGCATGGCTACATGTTGGATCGCGTCGCTTTATGGGACGAGTTGGGGCGTTTGCTGGCGCGGACAGATCCGCACGAGCGAATGATCGGGATCCACGCCGGTCCAGGAGCGACAGATTCTTCGGAGGCGTTTGCCGATGCAGACTGGTGTTCCTTCGGCGATTACATGCAGAAATACCTGGCTCCAGCCAACGAGGAGGCGACGGATCGAAACCGGGACGAGCTGCGAGCCGCCTTCCTCGCCACTCGATCTCATGGCAAACCGATCGTCCACGCCGAATACGCGTATTTCCAGCGAGACCGAGATGGGGACGGCCGGGTCGACAAGCAGCATTCCCACACCAGGACCAGCTTTCGCCGGATCTCCTGGGCCCTTGCCATGACGGGAGGCTACTTCGTCACCGGTTTTGGAACGACATACTACGGTGGCTGGCGGGATCCTCACAGATTCGACGTAGACCACCCCGCGTACGACGAAGCCGAGGAAGACCTTATTCGCATCAAAAATCTCTTCACTTCCTTGAAATGGTGGGAGCTGGAAGTGCAGGACCGTCTGTTGTCCGGACCGCCGGGCGGTTATCGCTATTGCCTGGCTGATCCGGGCGGCGTCTATGTAGTCTATACTTCGGGCGTCACTTCGAGTCGAATTGATCTCGAACCAGGCTCCTACAGCCTGCGGCGGTATGACACGAGGACGGGAGAGGTTTCCGATATCGGAACGTTCACTGGCGCCAAGTCGATTCAGCTCGACGCGCCCGACGCTCAGGACTGGGTTTTCCTTATGGAACGCCGGGAGAAATGATCGCGCTGCAAGCCGCCGGGATGCAGCCTGCTTGTACCAGGACAGGACTACATAGTTATGAGACGCGCTTTGGCCCTTCGGCTCGGCTTTATTCTTTGCCTAAGCATCCTCTCGACTCTGTTGCGCGATCAAGGCATCACCGCGGCTGGGCCGCCTGTCGACCCTGATCCCGACGAGCGATTTGTTACGGCATCCGGTCAACCCGTAGGAACCCTCTCTCTAGAGGTAATCGAGGGGCGCTCGGGCATCCACTTACCCTCGCGCCTCTATTTTGCCCATGCCGATGGCCGCAGCGAACCGCCGACGGTCGGGCGCTTCCAGAACTTTCTCGTCACCGCATCGGGTCGCGAGGTAAAAACGCTTCCGGTGGGTGAATACGATGTCTATATCTCCCGTGGTACTGAGTATACGCTCGATCATCAGAGAGTCCAGATCGAAAGAGATAAAACGACCTATCTTACAAGCACTCTCGAACGGGCCATCGACACGGCTGGTTTCATCTCTTCAGACTTTCACTTACACCTGATGTTCGCCATGCGCGATGGCGCGATGGTTACCGCCGCCGAGGGTATCGATCTACTTACGGCCACGGACCACAATATCCTTAAGGACTACGAACCTTACATCCGAGAGCTTAAGATCGAGCGCTTCATGAAGTCCGCCGTGGGAATCGAGGTCGACACCAGTTTCGGCCACTTCAACAGTTTCCCGGTCGGACTCAATTCTTGGGACGATATCACCTATCGAAAGGCCATCCGTACGCCCGGAGAGTTGTTACGTCTGCTGCGTCAGAATCCAGGTGATGAAATCACACAAATCAATCATCCGCGCGGGCGAAACGAGTCAAACCCAACCACTTCGTATTTCGACGGCCGACTGAACCGCGAGACCACGGAAATCGAATATCCATACTTCGAAGCGGGTTTCGACCAGGTCGAGATCTTCAACGCGCTCGCCGACAGCCCGCGAGTCGGCGATAACTCACCCGATCGCATCGGTCGTATCCCACTTGTGGATCAAAAGCTGAAGGACTGGTACAGCCTGCTGAACCGAGGCCTTCTCATAGCCGGTGTGGGCAATACCGACTCGCACCTGTATCCGAAGGATTTGCCAGGCTACCCACGGAACTACGTGGCATCGGAAACGGACAACCCCTGGGAGATCGACCCTGCTAAAGTCGTCAATGCCCTCAAGAACCGTGCCTCAACGGCGTCGTTGGGACCTTTCATCGAATTCACTGCAAACGGGGCCCGCGTCGGATCCATCATCACCGACCTGGACCGGTCCGTTAACCTTAGTGTAAAAGTACAGGCAGCGCCGTGGATTCCTGTGGACAAGATCGAGATTGTGTCGAACGGCAAAGTCATCGATACGTTCCCAGTCACCGACGTCAATCCTAAAGAACGTGTTCGTTTCGCCAAGGAAGTCATTAGGAAGCCCACCAGTGACGCCTGGTACCTAGTCCTTGCAACGTCGGAGCGGCCTTGGCAGAAACCGTTCGAGAAGTTCAGTTCTTTCTCGTTCACGAACCCCATCTTTGTCGACGTCGATGGCAATGGCTACTTCGATCCTCCAAACGGCGGTTACCAATACAAGCCGAAAGACGACTGAGGAACTTGCAGCGACCCGCGCGGGCGGACCTCGTGAGAAGCAGCGTATGCCGGGCCACAAGTCTCCCGAAAGCTGTTTTGCACACTACCTTTCGCCTATCGGCTACGGCGAGCGTCTCCTACTGCGTCATTGCGCCCGCTTCGCGTGAATCGCGCGGGCGTCTTCGGCGGTCTGGGCCGCCTGGCGTGCCGTCATCACGACTTGCCGGCTCCCTGCGTTTCGCGACTGCAGCCCGCGGGCCTCTTCATAGAGTTGTTCGGCACGGCGCATTGTCTCTGCCGCATCGCGATCCGCGCCCGCAGCCCGTGCGATCTGTATTGCGTTCAGCGCCTGGTACAGAGCCAGCACTGCTTCGTATTGATCCATGGAGAGCTTCTCTCCGGAAGCGGCCTCCACCGCGTCGCCGGAAGGTTGCATGTATGTGTAATGTCCTCGCGGCAGCAATTCCGTCTTCGCGACTACCTCTTCGACTCTGCCGACCGTATCCGGGCGAATGATGTTTTCCATAACAACTACATCGCTGGGCTGAGTGACCGCAAAGTATGGCTCGGCGGTGACGAACAGGGCAAAGGACTGAAGCTCGCAAGACGTTTTCAGTTTTCCTTCGCTATTGGCGTCGAGGACGACTTCGCCGAGGTTGGAGGGTCTACCCTCAGGCGAAATAGCCCACAGCACGTACGTCAGGTATTCACGCCCGAAACGGCTCGGCGCAGGAAGCCGCTCGATCTTCGCTTCGATCTCCACTGCGCCGCGGCGGCTTTCGACCTTCACCTCGCCCCGCGCGTCGGGCACTAGTACGGTTCCTCTCAAATCCACTTTCGTTGGCACACTGCGATGTCCATAGTTCACTGCCTTTACGGTTCGCTGAACGACTTCGACCCGATAGATTGGCTGCGGATGACTGTCAACGTCCCTGCTGGTGCTTTGGCCCGCAGTCGCAACTTGCAGTAGCATCAGCACACTTAAGAAGGTTCGGTAGGTATGTAGCATACACTCCCCCTAGGCCGCCACGTGCACGCAGAGTGCCATACAGGCTGCATGTCCGATCCTTCACAGATATCACGAGCGCCCGCGGCAGCATTATCGTCCTGCAAACCGACCGGAGCTGGCTGACGGTTTCTGGTACTATAGCCGTCCGTATGTCGAACCTCGTCCGCGGCCTGACGCTGAGCTCGGCCGCTTCGCTGAATATAGCGAACATGATCGGCACCGGTGTGTTCTTAAAGGCCCGGGTGATGACGTGCAACGTAGATTCTCCGGTGGTGGTGCTGGCCGTGTGGCTGGCTGCTGGGTTGCTGGTACTCGCTGGTGCGCTCTGTTACGCGGAACTGGCTGCGATGCGTCCACGGACCGGGGGCGAATACGTTTTCATTAGCGAAACCTATGGGAGAACGGCAGGATTCTTGTGGGGCTGGGCGTACACGGGCATCACGCGGCCGGCTTCCCTTGCCGCGCAATCGGTCGCGACCGCGATTTTCCTAAATATCGTATTGAGTGGCGCGATCAAAGATCATCTAATTCTGATTTCGGTAACAGCGATTCTGATCGCCACTTTGATCAACTCCGTTTCCGTGAAGGCGACTGGATCGGTTGCGACGCTGTTCACGGTCCTCAAGGTGCTGATCGTGCTCGTGGTAGGCGTTTGCGCGTTCTTCTTTTCTCGCGGCGACTGGCTTCATTACGCGCTTTCAGGCGCAGCCGGTGATTGCGAGGCCGTGCCGGCATCCACACGAGGCGGGTCGGCCGGGATTGGTGCGGCGATGATTGCAGCGCTCTGGGGCTACCAGGGCTGGGCGCTGTTCGCGCCGATGGCTGGTGAGGTGCGCGATCCGCAGCGGAATATACCGCGAGCCTTCGTGCTGGCAGTGGTGACAGTGGCCACGCTGTACCTGTTCGCGAATGCCTCCTACTTTTATGCGCTGACCCCGTCGGAAGTGGCTTCCGTGCCGGTGTCCTCCTCAGTGGCGACCGAGACGCTGACTCGAGTCTTCGGCGCGACAGCGGCAGCTCTGATGGCTGCGGGCATGCTGATCTCATCGTTTGGCGCACTGCAGACCGGCATGGCGCCGGCGATGAGGGTACCGTACGCCATGGCAAAAGACGGGCTATACTTTGGGTTTCTGAAGCGCCTTTCCACGACGGGCGTACCAGTGCGCGCCGGGTTCTTCACTGCGGCGCTTGCCTCCTTACTCGCGCTAACCGGCAACTACGACCGGTTGACCGACTACGCCGTGTTTTCATTGTGGCTGTTCTACGGTCTGACTGCTTCGTGCCTGATCGCCCTGCGAAGAAAGCAACCGGATGCGCCGCGTCCCTACCGCGTGCACGCGTATCCTCTCGTGCCGGTAGCTTTTTGTTTGGTCACATTGGTACTGTTGGTCAACACGGTGTATACACAGCCGGCACAGTCGATGGCGGGTCTTGGGATTATAGCGACCGGCTTGCCATTTTATTGGTACTGGACGCGAAAAAGGTGTCAAGAAGACGAGGACGACAAAAAGCACGGTGTCGGCCGCGGTCCGACTGGCACCGAGCCACGAAGGCTTTGAGCTTTCCGTGGACTCCGCGATCGTGAGTACCGGGCAGGGCCAAGGCCATCGGAATCACATAGCGCCGCCGTTACCTGGATCGGCATCAGCCTTCGTCGCGCAGCGTCGTCACAGGATCGACGCGTGCCGCCCGGCTGGCCGGAAGGAATCCCGCGAGCAGGCCGACCACCATCATCGAAACGCACGCGACGGTGAGCGCGAGAGGATCGAGCGGCGACACTTCGAACAAAAGGCTTTTCATGACTCTGGTCAGCGCAAAAGCTCCGGCCATTCCCAGCGCAAGTCCCACGGCGATCATGGACAGCGCGTTCCGCAAGACGTGCGAGAGCACATCGCGCGGCCGTGCGCCCAAGGCCATGCGGATGCCGATCTCCCGGCGCTGCTGCGTCACCGAGTGGGAGAGCACGCCGTAGAGGCCAAGTGCGGCGAGGAGGGCGGCGACGGAGGCGAAGACGCCGATGAGCCAAGCCGACCGGCTTGCGCCCGAGAGCGTGCGCTCCCGGACCTGCTGCATCGTGGCGATCTCTCCGAGCGGCAGGTTGGGATCAATCTGCCTGACAGCCTCGCGGATGCCGGGCATGACGGAGGCAGGTTCGGCCTGGGTGCGGACCATGAGCTTGACCTGCGGGTTCGGAACCTGCGCCAAGGGAACATAGACGACGGGCGGGTCGGGGACGCCGGGGGCGGCGACGCGTTCGCTGCGGATGATGCCAACAATTTCAACGTCCGCCGGCGAGGTTCCTTTCGCTATGTAGCGGGGACAGTGCAGACGGACTGCCTGGCCGACAGGATCCTTCATGCCGGCGACCTCCGCCAGGCGCGCGGCCAGAGCTTCGTTGATAACGACGACGCCCGGGGCGCCGGCGCGGTCCCGTCTTGTGATGCCACGCCCGGCCAGCAAGGGAATTCCGAGCGTGTTGAAGTAACCGGGGTCGACACGCTTGAAGCGGACATTCACCATTTCCTTGACACCAACGACTTGCAGGCCCTCTCCATTACCAATCCACCGGAGAGGCAAGTGCGTCGAGAACCCCGCCTGTGCGACTCCCGGCGCGGCTTGAAGCCGCTCCGCGACCGACTCGTAAAAGTGAACGGCCCTCTCGGGCGCCCGATAGGTGTGCAAGGGAAGGTCCACGGACATGGTGATGACGTTCTCGATTCGCACGCCGGTCTCGAGCTGCTGGAGGTTGAGCAGGCTCCGGAAAAGGAGACCGGCGCCACAGACCAGCACGAGAGAGAGCGAGACTTCGCCGATGACGATGGCGCGCCGAACGCCGTCATGCGCGCCGGAGGAGCCGCGTGTGGATTGATTCAAGGACTGCGAGAGATTGCCGAAGGAAGTTTGCAGGGATGGCAGCGCGCCGACGAGCAAGGCGACTCCCAGGGCGACGCCAGCGGCGAACGCGAGCGCACGGAAGTCGAGGTTGACGTCGGCGGTGTACGGGAGCGACTGCGACAGGAACGGGGTCGCGGCGCGGATCAGAAGGTGTGCGACGGTGACGCCCGCTGCGCCCCCCAGGAGGCACAGGACCAGGCTCTCGGTGAGCAACTGCGCGGCCAGGCGGCCCCGGCCGGCGCCGAGAGCGGCCCGGACAGCCAGCTCTTTCTTGCGCGCGGCGCCTCTGGCGAGCAGCAGGTTTGCGACGTTTGCACAGGCGATCAGCAGGACGAGGGCGACGGCTCCGAAGGCGACGGAGATCGACCGGCGGAGATTGTCGCCGACGAGCAGACGGTCCAAAGCTTCGACCACGACCGTCCATTTACGTTTGTAGATGGGCGTGACCTCCGTCAGCGCGGCGTCGATGGCCTGCATTTGTTCCCGGGCCTTCGCCAGGGTCGCGCCGTCGCGGAGACGCCCGTGGACCATCAGCCAGTGGGAGCTGCGCAAGTATTGGTCGGGCGTGAAGACGAGGGGCTTCCAGAACTCGGCCGGGTCACGATCGAAAGCGCCGGGCGAGAGGACGCCGATGATTTGATGCGCTTCGCCGTCGAGGACCGGCCGTAGACGCAAGATATCGGGATCGCCGCCGAAGTAAGTTTGCCAGGCGGCGTGACTGAGGACGACAACCGGAGCTGCTCCCGGCTGGTCCTCTCGCGGCGTGAAGGTGCGCCCGAGGCGGGCGCTCGTGGCGAACACCTTGAAGTATTCGGCGGTGACGGCCTTTCCGGACAGGCGCACCGGCTCGCCTTCACCGGTCAGCGCGGCCGAGATAGAGAGTTCCGCCGACAGCGCCTCAAAGACAGTGCCGAGACGCTTCCAATCGAGAAAGTCCAGAGTGCTGGTGCTGTTCGTAACCCCTGGCCTGGGAGCTTCCCAGACGCGCACGATGCGGTCGGGCTCGGGGAAGGGGAGGGGCTTGAGGAGGACGGCGTCGACCAGGCTGAACATGGCGACGTTGGCTCCAATGCCGAGCGCCAGCACGCCGGCGGCGACGGCGGTGAAGCCGGGGTCACGCATGAGCGAAGCCAGGCCGTAGCGGAAGTCGCGCAGCAGGATCTCAAGCCAACGGATACCGCGGCGGTCGCGATGTTCTTCTTTCATCGGTTCGATTCCTCCAAATCGGCGGCGAGCCGCCCGGCGGGCTTCCTCGGGCGACAGGCCGGCTGCTATAGCGTCTCTCTCGGCCAGCTCCAGGTGGGCGAGGATCTCGTCTTCCAACTCCCGGTCGAGACGCCGTTTTCGGATCAAGGCCAGCAGGCCGGCCGCCGCGCGCCGAAGGGTCACGACGACGCCTCCAGAAAGCGGGCCACCAGGGCTGTGGCTTTCTCCCAGTTGGCCACCTCGACGCGGAGCTGCTTCCGCCCGGCCCTGGTCAGCGAGTAGAACTTGACCTTCCGGTTTGTCTCAGAGATTCCCCAATCCGTGCGAATCCAGCCTTCCTGCTGGAGGCGGATGAGAGCGGGATAGACGGAGCCCTGGCTCAATTGCAGGGCGTCGCCGGAGACCTGCTCGATGCGCCGGGCGATGGCGTAGCCATGCATCGTGCCCATGGCTTCCAGGGTCTTCAGGACGAGGAGATCCAGCGTGCCGTACGGAACTTCTGTTTGTTGTTTCGACATGTCGGCTTCCGACAGCTATATGGTCGGATATTCGCCGGCGTCATGTCAACTGAAGGGCGCGACTTAAATCAGAACGAGAAACGCATGCTGACCTGAAGCTCGCGATTCGGCGTGGCGGCTTCCGTGACGGTCCCGAACTGAGGCGTATTCACGAAGCGGTTGGGCGTGCCCAGATTGGTGCGGTTGAGCGCGTTGAAGAACTCGCCGCGAAACTGCAGACGCGCCGTCTCCGAGACGGCGAACTCACGGACCAAAGCCGCGTCGAGAGTTTGCAGTCCGGGTCCGTAGACCGTGTTGCGCCCCACGTTGCCGAAAGTGTAAGCCTCAGGTGTCGAAAACGCATCGGGGTTGAACCACCGGTCGGCCGTGCGGGTCCCTGGCCCGAATACGGGAGCGCCGGTGTAGTTGGCACGAATCGGATTCTCTCCCAGAATGGTTCCCGCATTGGCGGTGTCGCCGAAGACCGAAACGGTAAACGGAAAGCCGCTCTGAATCTGGTAGATGGTGGACAGGCGCCAGCCGCGCGTAACGGCGCCGACCCAGCTCCCGCGGAAAGTTGCCGGAATGTCGTAAACGGCGCTGAGCGCGAATCGGTGCCGGATGTCGCAGGCGAGCCCTTTTTCGGCGAACAGGTTGCTGTTGTCCTGGGGGATTGTGGATTCGAACATCGGGGATCGGAAATCCGGCGCGTCGCTCAAGCTTTTACCAAACGTGTAATTGGCGAGCAGGTTCAGGCCAGACGAGTAGCGGCGGCGGAGGTTGACGTAACCCGCGTCGTACCAGCTTCGGGCTGTATTCTCGAGAATGTTGACGCCGCTGACCGCAAAGGTGGAGCCGGCTACGGCGATGTCGGAGGGCAATTGCGCGCCCGCGGCGAAGCTGGCCGTTTGGTAAGGGCGGCGCGGCTGGAGCAAGCCAGGTCCGGGAGGCGCATTGTTGATCAGGTGGGCGCGCTGCAAGTGATAGCCGCGGGCGCCCTGATAACCCACCTCCGCCGTGGTCTGGTCGCCGAGACTCTTTTCCACAGTTGCGCTCCACTGCTGAAGATACTGCGCGCGCGGATGAGAATCGAAACCGGCGAAGCTGACTACGGTACGGCCCAGCACGGCTGGCGCGAAGTCGAAAGTCGTAATGGACGGGATGAAGTTGTTGCTCTGGTTGGTTTCCGGGAAAACCAGCGGCACATTGTGCAACTGGTTGCACCAGGTGTTCATGTTCACCGGCGTGTAGAAGATGCCATAGGCGGCCCGGAGGACCAGACCGGATGAGGGCAAATGATGAGCGATACCCAGGCGCGGGGCGAAGCGCTTTTTGTTGGCATACATGAGGCCGCGAGGAAATCCGTTCTGCCCGCCGATCACAGCCTGGAGTTGCCCGTTCTGGACGAGTAAATTGCTCCATGGCCGCTCAACGTCGCTCAGCGGCTTCATGAATTCATAGCGAAGGCCTATTTCGATGTTCGTGTTGGCGGTGAGACGCCAGCTATCCTGCACGTAGGCGTCGGCATACCATTGCCGCAGGTCCATGCTCGGTATCCCGGCCTGGCGCTGACGCACGGCGGGGAGGCCGAGCAGGAAGCTGGCCAACGCGGAACCTGTGCCATCCGTGTTGGCGGTCTGTGTCGTAAAGCCGTTGGTGAACTGGTAAAAGCCGCGGTTCTGAAAGAATCCCCACATCGGCCAGATGTAGTGGCGGTAGCTGCCTCCAATCTTGAGCCCATGGCGGCCTCGCTGCCAGGACAGAGACTCCCGTCCTTCGTAGATCGTGCCCCACGCCTTCATCGGCGTTGCGGCAAAACTGTCCCCGAAGCCGGTGTAGCCCTGCACAGCGAACCACGGCGCTCCATAGGCGCCCTTGCCGCCGAAGCCGATCCCTTGAATACCAAGCTCGGACACGATGTCGTTGGTCTCGCTGTTCTCCGACGACCGGTTCATCGCCAGCCTCGAAACGGCGAACGAAAACGTATTCAGCGCGGATGCCGAGAGAACATGGTTCCACGCGGAGGTGAAATGGTGTGACCGGTTGTCGTGGAAAGCGCCGAAGCCCGGAAGGTTTTGCGGCATGAAGCCGCCCTCGGTACCGATGGAGTAGCGCGCATACAGCGAGTCGCCTCCGCCGAGAACCCGGTCGATGCGAAGGGTGCCCTGATCCTGTCCGTGCCGGTGCTTTCGCACGTCGAGATAATTGTTGGAGTCCTGTCCACCGCCCACCGTGGGGCTATGCCCTCCATGCCCTCCACCCCCGCCAACGCCGCTTTCAGTATTCGGCAGGGGAACATACTTGCTCAGCATGATGGCGGGAACCGGGTGAATCAGGCTCTCGGGGATGACGTTGCCCGGAAACTGGTCGCGAAAGATTTGCGGGTTGGCGGCGCTCACCGGCCTGGACGGATCGAAATTGGGATTATTTCGGGAGCTGAACGGATTGAAGACGTTAACGCCCGCATCGGCGAAGTCGCCCATGGCCGCCATTTCAGTGGGAACGGTGGCGACCGCGGTAATCGCCTTCCTCTTGCGAAGCCCCTCGTAATTCACGAAGAAGAACGTCTTACCGCCTGGGAGCGGGCCCCCCAGCGACGCGCCGAAGTTATTCTGCACCAAGTGGCTGGAGCCTTCCCCCTCGTTAAAGTTGCGGGCGTCCATGGCATTGTTGCGAAGGAACTCGTAAGCCGTGCCGTGAAACTTGTTCGTCCCCGAGCGCGTGACGATGTTGATCTGTCCGCCGCCCCCGCCGCCCATCTCTGCGGAGTAGCTGCCCGTTTGCACTTTGAATTCGAGCACGGCGTCCGGCGACAAGCTCAGGTTCTGGGTGTTGAACGTGGGATCCGTGTTCGTAGCGCCGTCCAGAAGAAAGTAATTCGCATTCGGCCGGTTACCGCCGATGCTGAGCGCGGAGGGCTGTCCAGGACGCCAGTAAAGAGGGTTCATATCGCCGCGCTGCGCTCCGTGGCTCGTATGCGCTCCGGGCACCGTTAGGGCCAGATCGAGCAGCATGCGTCCATTGAGCGGGAGCTCGCGGATGGACTGCTGCTCGATCACCGCACCGAGGCTGGCGTCCGCGGTCTTGAGCACCTCGGCGTTGGCGGACACGACGACGCTCTCGCTCGCCTCTCCCAGCGAGAGCACCAGATCCAGCCGCATCTGCTGGCCAACCTCCAGCCGCACCTTACGGGTAAAGGGGTGGAAGCCGGGCGCTTCGGCCTGCAACTCATATTCACCGGGCGCGACTCCGGCGAACTCATAGAGTCCTTCCAGGTTGGAAACCACGCTGCGCACCGCGCCAGTGGCGCTCGATTTTATCTGAAGGCGCGCCTGCTGGAGGGGCCGCGCTTGAGGATCCGCGATACTTCCTCCCAAGCTCGCAAAGTTGCTTTGCCCCCATAGAGAAACACTTAACATGCAGGTGAAAAACGCCCACGTCTTCATCCTCTGAATCGTAGCCACTTGCAGGCCGAGAACGCCATAATAGATAAGTACTATTCGAAGGCTGTAGAGCGGGCGATTCGTGATTCCTTTGGAGTGGATCGAGCCTGCGGCTCGGGAATGACCCTGATGCGGGTAACGCGGCGGTCAGCGGCGCGTCCGGCCAAATAGCCGACTGCCGTGGCGCCGCCAGCGACTCCGGCCGGGCGGGGCCGCCACCGCAATGCCGCAGGCAAAGCACGCCATCGCGATCAGGGCCGGGGCGCACCTGCGGCCAACGAAACGCGGCTTCATCGTTTGACATCTTAACAGTCGGGGCTACTGTGAGTTTGAGGCGGGTTCCTGGAATGATAGACTGCTTTCATACCCTATGCGCTCGCTGTGGCTCGTGTTCTCTCTCGCCGGGTATATATTCGCGGGTGGTATAGCAGCCCAAACCACGCCCAAAGCTCGCGTTGCGCGCATAGAGCCGAAGGCCCTCTCCGTTCATCCGTTCACAGGTCAGCGTGGCGCCACGTTCGTCATGGCCGTCCGCGGCAATGGTTTGCGCGAAGCAACCGGTGTATTTCTGGACGATTCCCCTCTCAAACTGACCATTGAGGGAACTGAAGCCGAGCCGCCCAGCGAAAGCACAGCCAAAAGCAAAGTCCCGTTCGATCTTGTCCGCCTTCGGGTCGAGACCGCCCCGGACGTAGCGCCGGGCCGCTACCTTTTCCGCCTGGTCACCCCGCACGGCGTCTCAAACGCGCTGCCCCTCCACATCACGGAATACCCCATCGCCAGCGAGCCCAAGGGTGCTCATGAGACGCCGGAAGCGGCGGTCGCCGTCGATAAATTTCCTGTCGTCTTTAACGGCGGCATCTTCCGCCGCGGCGAATCGGATTATTACGCCTTCCATGCGGCGGCCGGACAGATGGTGACATTTGAAGCCATCTCGGGACTGCCTTCGATCGGGGGACCCGGCGGAAATGCAAGGGGCTTCGATCCGTCACTCTCCGTTTACGAACCGTCCGGAAGCTGGTTCGATCCCAAGCGTCTCAACCGCATCGCATTCAATGACGAACCCTTGTGGGTCTCCGGCCGGCTCACCGATGCCCATCTGGTCCACAAGTTCGAAAAGACCGGCCGCTATCTGCTGCGCGTGGAAGCCTTCTCTGGCCAGGGCGGGCCCGACTACAGCTACCACCTGAAAATTCTCCCGGGCATAGCGCCCCAGGACGTCGAGCCCGCGGCCGGCGACTGGAATGAGCGGGGGTTTCAGCGCCGCCTCTCCGCCGACCGTCTCAACGAGCTCGCCGCGCGCGGCGGCAAGCCGCGGAACAAGAAGTCCGTTGAGACCTATCGCGCCGCTGCCGTCCCGGCCGCCGAGGCGGGCGCCTTCAAGCTCCCCGGCACGCTCGAGGGCAGTCTCGGGCAGCCCGGCGAAGCCCACCGCGCCCGTTTCCAGCTTGATGGTCCGCAGGATATCGCCATCGAAGTGGAAACGCCGGCCACCGCCCCGCCCCTGTTCAACCCGGTCGTGCGCCTGCTGGATACCGCCGGCCAGGAGGTCGCCACCAACGTCTTCGTGGGCGTCGGCGATTGCTCCGGGGAAATGTCCAAGTCGCTCCAGGCCAAAACGATCATTCCCCTTCGAGACGCCGGCGGTTATACGGTCGAAATTCGCGACACCACATCCGATCTCGCCGAGCCCGGCTTCCGTTACCGCGTCCAGGTGCGTCCACAAATACCTCACGTCGGCCAAATCAGCATCGACGTGGACCACGTCAACCTCGTCCCCGGCGACGCGCAAATGGTACGCGTGATCTTCGACCGCGAGGAAGATTATCGCGGCGCCATCGCCGTTACAGCCGAATCCCTGCCGCCGGGAGTTCAGGCTTCGGCCGGCGCGGATTTTGAGCCGGACAAGGACCCGCCGCGCTTTCCCGGCAAGCGGGAGCGCTACACCGCGCGCACCGAACGGACGGTCGTGGTCTTCACGGCAGACGCCGATGCAGCCCCAACGGCGCATCCCTGGATCGCCCGGCTGGCGGTGCGTCCCATCGTGGACGGCAAGCCAGGTGAGATTCTCGAAACCAAACAAATTCCCATGATGGTGGTGGCCAAACCGTGAGATCGTTCTTCGCTCTTCTGCTTGTCTCCGGCGCGGCATGGGCCGATCCCAGGTTGGTGTCCCTGAAGACCGTCCCTGCCGAAGCGACCCTCACCGGCGCTGGCGCCACGCAGCAGTTCCTCGCGATCGCCACCTATACGGACGGCAGCGAGCGCGATGTGACGGTCGAAAGCGAGTGGAAGGTCTCGGATCCAGCCCTCGCCGCCATTGCCGGTCCCGCCCGCCTGGCTGCCATAGCCGACGGATCGCTGACCTTCACCGCTGCGATTACGGGAAAGCGAGCGCACTCCGCGGTTCGCATCCAGAACTCCCATACCGCCCGCCCGTTCAACTTTTCTCGCGACATCGGCGCGATCCTCACCAAGCGCGGCTGCAATGGAGCCGCTTGCCATGGCGGGGTCAAGGGAGCAGGCGGTCTCAAGCTCTCCGCCAACGCGCTCTATCCTAAAGACGACTACGAGTGGATCGTCAAGGGGGGCGAGTACCAGGTCCTTACGAACGAAGTGAAGGGAGACCGCATCCCGCGCGTGAACCTCGAAAGGCCCGAGAAGAGCCTTCTGCTGCTGAAGCCCACGATGATGACGCCTCACGGGGGCGGCGAGCGGTTCGAGAAGGATTCCGAGGACTACAGAACCATTCTCGAGTGGGTCAAGAGCGGGGCTCCCTACGGCATCGAAGCGGGCGCAAACGAGCCGGTGCTCACGAGCCTCGAAGTCTACCCGCCGGTAGCCGTCATGCCTGTTGGGGGCGCGCGCCGCCTGCTGGTGACGGCTCGCTTCAGCGACAGCCATACGGAAGACTTCACCCACCAGGTTCTCTACGCGACGAACAACGCCGATGTCGCGACAGTAAGCGCGGACGGCGTGGCCGGAGCCAAACGCCTGGGCGAAACGGCGATCCTGATTCGTGCCGCGGGCCAGGTGGCAAGCGCCGGAGTGGGTGTGATCGGCCCGCCAATTCCCAACTACCCTGATGTGCCGCGCTGGAACCTGATCGACGAGCCCGTTTTCAGCAAGCTCGAGAAGTTCCGCATCATCCCATCTGAGGTTTCGGGCGACAACGAGTTTCTCCGCCGCGTCTGCCTGGACCTCACCGGAACTCCGCCGCCGCCCGAACGCGCCCGCCAGTTCGCCGCCAGCAAGGACCCGCGCAAGCGTGAGAAGGTGGTGGATGCTCTCATAGCCTCGCCCGAGTTCGTCGACTATTGGACCTTCCGTTTCTCCGACATCTTTCGCGTTGCCATCTTCGCGAACGGCCTCACGCCGAAGTGGAGCCAGAAATACTGGGAGTGGATTCGCTGGAGCATCGAGACCAACCGCCCGTACGATGAGATCGCGCGAGAGCGGCTGTCGGCACAGGGCTATGGGCCCGCCTCGCGCCACTTCCTTCCATATAACCAGATTGGCCCGCCGGCCGACGTGATGGCCGAAGAGGTGCGCGTCTTTTTTGGACGGCGCCTCGACTGCGCGCAGTGCCACAACCACCCGTATGAGAACTGGAGCCAGGACCAGTTCTGGGGCATGGCCGCCTTCTTCTCGCGGTTATTCAAGATGGGGACGGTCGTCTTCGACCATCCCACCAATATGGAGCTGGGCTCAAAGGATGTGAACGGCAAAATCGAGCTTGTTCATCCGCGCACCAAAGCTGCGGTGCGGCCCGCGCTGCTCGACGGCTCCCGCTTCAACCCGATCGCGGACTCGAACCCGCGCAAAGAGCTCGCCCGCTGGATGACATCGCACCCCTACTTCGCCGAAGCGGCCGTCAATCGCATCTGGGGCCAGTTCTTCGGCCGGGGCATCGTGGATCCGGTCGACGACTTTCGCTCGACCAATCCGGCCACTCATCCCGAGCTGCTTGCCGCGCTCGCGAAGGATTTCCGCGACAGCGGCTATGACCTGCGCCACCTGATGAAGACCATCGCGATGTCCCGCACCTATCAGTTGACGAACCGCGCGAACGCGACCAACCGGGAAGATCTGACCAACTACTCGCGCTCCCTGCCCCGCCCGCTGGACGCGGAAGTTCTGCTGGACGCTGTGGTGGCCGTGACCGGAGTGCCGGAGACCTTTGCAACGGCGGTCACGGAAGGGTCCGCGGTGGGCCAGGCGCCGGCGGGCACCCGCGCGATTAACCTGAAGGACCCCGACATGTATTTTTCGCGCTTTCTGGAGCTTTACGGGCGCCCGAACCGGGGCGCCATCCCGGAGCGCGGCGACAAGCCGAATTTGGGACAGGCATTGCACATGCTGGCGGGAGCGAGTTACGTGGACCGGCTGAGCGCGAAGGACAGCCGGCTGGCGCGGCTGCTGGAGTCCGGGGCCTCCGATGCGAAAATTATCGAGGAGTTTTATCTGGCCGCCCTCGGACGCGTGCCCGCTCAAGAGGAAACGCTCGAGTTGCAGCGCATCCTGGCCAAACGCGGCGACCGCGAAGCCGGCCTGCGCGAGTTTGCCTGGGCATTGATCAGTTCCCGCGAGTTCGCGGAGAATCATTAAGGAGGAACGATGGCGAAACATCCCGCTTCCCGCAGAGATTTCCTGAGTGTGGGTTCGTTGGGCTTTTTGGGTTTGACGCTGAGCGACTATCTGGCCGCCGCCGCGGCCAAGGCTCCCGGCGCGGCCAAAGCCAACGCGGTCATCCTCTTCTGGCTCGAAGGCGGACCCAGCCACATCGACACCTGGGACCCCAAGACCAACAGTAACTTCAAACCGATGTCGACCAACGTGGCCGGCATTCAGGTTTCCGAACTGCTGCCGAAGATCGCAAAGAAGATGGACAAACTGGCGCTGGTACGCTCCATGCACACGCGCGGCACGGACCATCCGCAGGCTACGCACTATGTGGTTACCGGCCACGAGATCAACCCGGCGATGCAGTTTCCCAGCCTGGGTTCGATCGTCACCAGGGAACTGGGGCCTCGCAACGCCGTGCCGCCCCACGTGCTGGTTCCCAAGTGGGACCGCGGCCGGCAGTACGAAGATTATTTCCGGGCATCGTTTCTCGGCGGCGACTACGACCCGATGTGCATTCCGGACCCGAGCAAGCCGGGCTTCGAGGTCACCGATCTCAGCCTTCCGAAGACCGTTTCGCAAGTATCGGTGGAAAGCCGCTCCGCGTTTTTGAAGGCCGTGGACAGCCGCTACCGGACGCTCAACGAGCGGGCCGAATATGCCGACCTGGACGGCTTCACAGCTCAGGCGTGGAAGATGATTCTTACGCCCGCCGTGCGCGACGCATTCGATCTCTCGAAGGAATCCGAAAAGACCAAGGAGCGCTATGGCAAAGATTCGGTTGGGCAGTCCGTGCTGCTCGCCCGCAGGCTGGTGGAAGCCGGCAGCCGCTTTGTCACCGCCGCGGGCTATCACAGCAACTCCTGGGATACCCACAGCGACAATGACAAGGGCCATCGCGACCGCCTGGCTCCACCGCTTGACCGCACCCTGACCGCCCTGGTCGACGATCTCGACGAGCGCGGTCTGCTGGATACGACGCTCGTCGTCGCCATGGGCGAGTTCGGCCGCACGCCGGTCATCAACCCCAACCTCGGCCGCGACCACTGGCCCAACTGCTGGTCGCTGGCGCTCGCCGGCGGCGGCATCAAGACCGGGCAGGTGGTGGGATCGAGCGACGAAGAGGGCTACAACGTCACCAGCCGCGCGGTCACCATGGGCGATCTCTACGCGACCATTTATAAAACGCTGGGGATCGACTGGAAAAAGGAATACATGAGCCCCATCGGCCGCCCGGTGAAGATTGCCAACTCACTCGAAGACCGGACAGGCGAGCCGGTGGAGGAGTTGCTGGCGTAGGCGAGTCAGAAAGCTCTTTTGACAAGGAAGTCAACACCAAAGAATCCGTTTTGGTCCCGGACTGCTACCACCGACCACCTTGGACTGACATCCCATTCCAGACGGACGACTTGTGCTTGCGCGTCCGTCAAATCGGTGGAGTAAGTAAGTGTTATATCTCTCGATATCTGCTGCTCGATGGTAACCCGCGCCTGTGGAATGGTGTCCAGGCCAAGGCCACCGACGCTGGGGTCAATGTTAAGGCGACTGAGGCCGAAGAGCCGCTGGATCCTGCTCGTTACCGGGTCCGCCAGTGCCTGGCCGAGCAGGTTTGTTGCTCCCGCTTGTAACATCGCCGCACTGGTTGCCGTCTGGGGTATACCGACATCCAGCGCCGCCGGATCCCTCCCGATGGCGAGCAAAGCGACGATATCGGCAGTTTCGAGCGGAGGATCGGAGCGATATGTGACTTGCAGCCTGTCCAAGGGCCCGGCGAAGGTGATGGCGACTACGACACCCCTCGCTGTCGTCTCGACGTTCAGGTTCAGAACGGGCTCAATGCGAACCGGGTTATAAAAGCCGATTTCTCCACCTGCGATTGTGTAAGTGGAGCCGAAAAACTGAATCTCACCTTCGCTGATGTCCACCCGCCCGAGCAGCGACGGACTCGCTGCCGTTCCTCTAATATTGAGATCGGCTTCCGCATGAAGGCGTTCGGCGAGAGAGGAGATCAGTTCCGCGTTCGGAGCGGTCTCAAGATTGATGTCGAGGTGCACTGACTGAAGGAACTCATTCGGGGCAGCGGGTGTAACCACAGGCCTGGCGGTCGTGGCCACCAGCTCCCCGAGGTCGGCTTGCGGAGAAACGACCACGCGCTCGACGGTTATGAGACCGGAAAGCAGACTACGGTCTGAAGTTCCGGTCAGACTGAGGGTTGCGTCGAAAGTCGTGCCAATCTCCGGAGGATGGCGGGCGCGGACTTCCGTCGCTTCAGCGTGAAGGTTGAACAGAAAGCGGCCCTCGCTGACGCCTACGAGTCCCGTGATCTCCACCAAGCCGCCGCCGACGCGTCCGGTTAACGTGTCGATTACCGCCCGGTTCCGCTGAAAGAGAACCAGGCCGGATGCTTCACTGAGGCCGGTAGCGAAGTTGGCGTGGTGCAGGGAAGCATCGAGGATCTTGGCCTGCCCGCCAAGAGCAGGCTGCCCAAGCGAGCCACGAACGACCATGTCGAGGACTACCTCGCCGGACGCCAGGAGGTCGGGTTGGAAAGCCTGTACGATGACGAGGTTGACGGTCCCGACTGCCCTCAAATTCCAAGGTTCGGCCGTGCCGAAAGCGAAGCCGCCGGACAAGACGATATCGGTGTCCCTTCCAATGAACCGCCCCTGCTGAACCTGTATCCCGGTCCTGTCGGCAGTGAGCAATACGGGGCCGACATTCTGAAGCGTCATCCCGGCCCTTTCGCCAGCGACGAGAACTTCCGGATCTCTGGGCATCAGGCGTACCGTATCCAGGCGGATTTCAGCCGTCATTCTTTTCGGGGAGAGAAGCGGGCCGCGGAAAGAGACATTGCCCGTGAGGAATCCGCTGAATGGCCACCCTGCCGCGGGTCTGGCAGCGGAGAGCAGGTCCGCGAGCGTGCCGAAGTCCAGCCGGCCGATCTGAAGCTGCCCCTGCCCGGGAACGTCACCCGCAAGCTGGAAATCGCCACTGCCCTGGATTGCCGCGCCCTGAAAATCCATCGCCGTCTGGAGGCGAAGAATGCCGCCCTCCGTGCGTGCGGTCAGGTTTGCGCCACCCCAAGGCCGGCCATCCATTGAGACGGCAGCCAAAGTCAGATCGGCGTTCAACGCGACCAGCTCTTCCGGCTTCAGGGCGACCACTCGCAGGGCGCCCGCACTCTGAAGATCTGCACGTCCGGCCAGGCCCGGGGCGTGCTCCTGAATCTGCTGAATCCGCGCCAGATCGAGGCCCGTGGCGGTGAGATCGAAATGCAGCAGGCCCGTCCTCCAGTTCCTTGGGGCGTGGGTATAAGTTGCCTGCAAAGCCGCAGAAGAGCCGTTCGAAGCAGCTTCGGCATCCGTGATCTGTAACGTGTTCTGTTCGTAGTGAAGCTGCGCCGTCAGTTGGTCGAAGGGCTGACCGGCAATCGCCGGCTGGCTGATGTCAACATCCGCGGCAACGACCGGATTCCCGACGGTCCCCGCGAGAACAACATTCGCCTCAAGCGTGCCGGAAACCTGCCACTGCTCGCCTGTTTCCGCAAGCAGGACCTGCACGTCCGCACCCTCGATCCGGAAAGATCCAGCGAGACTGCTGGCGTCCACTACGGCCCAGTCTTGCAGTCCGGCCTCGAGTTCGCCCCGCACGATAGTTTGATTCTGGGTGAGCATGATATCGTGCAGTGCGATTGCTCTGCTGCTGGCGACCAACCCCGAGTGGAAGTGGTCGAACTGACGGCCACCGACGGCAAATATCTCAATCTCGACAGCCCCCTGGACGATGGGGTTTCCCAGTGGGCCGGTGACCGTACCTTGAAACGTGACAGCGCCGTTCTGAATGGTGATGGGAATACGGTCGGGAGGCTTATCGGTGAACATCGCGATGACGGGCATCAGTTCCTCCGGATCTCGCGATTCGAGCGATACCTGCAGCACTCCTCCGAGGGCGCCTGAAAACTCCAGCTTGGATTCCGCAGTTTGCAGATAGGAGTTGCCGAAATCGATCCTGCCCGCCGGCTGATCGAAACCGAGGATCACGAGACCCTCGATCGGTTTCGGGCCGGGCGCCGGAGTGATGTTCAGCGTTGCGTTCCCCTTTAGCGCGGGTCGCGTTTTCCCGCGCAGTTTTCCCTGGATAAAGAGGCGCCCGGAGACGTCTCCGCTCCATGCCAGGCGCGGGATGACATCCAGCCGGCGGCTCAACTCCTGAAGCGAGAATCCCCGGAAAGTGCCCTGTACGACGAAATGGTTCAACTGGATCACCCGGGCACGGCTGGTCAACGTGCCGCCGAGAGCGGAGAGCCTCAGATTGGGAAGCACCAGTTCCTTCGGGTCCCATCGCACGTTTGAATCGAACCGGAACACTCCTATGTCGGCCGTCCCCCTCCTGGCGGCGAGGTCGTCGCCGTAGACCCTGCCGGTAAAGAGGAACCCCGGGTCGCCGCCGGCGCCCAGTCTGCCCGTGAATCGGACTCTGCCCTGCGGATTCAGAGGCACGTTCAAAGGCTGCGCAACATCCGCCATGGCGAGATTCGCGTCCAGGTCGAACGCAGCCCGAAACGGATTCAATTGGGTGATCCTGCCCGCAAATCGAATCAGGGATCGGCTCTTCGCCAGCCGGCCGCCAGAGAATTGGATACGGTCGCGGAAAATGGCGAGGTCCGTCCGGGCATCGAAAGTCAGCGGAGATATCTGCGGCGCATCCACCCGAAGCGCCGAGACCGTAAGGCTCCCGTCGTATCCCGGTCTGGCGGGAACGTAATCGAGCCGCCCATTTACGTTCTCACCGCGAAGGGTTAGCGGAATCTGGCGCGAGTCATACCGCAGCACGCCGTTCCTGATCGTCAGCCTACCTATTGCCGTGTCCACCAGCGATTCGATGACGGTTCCTTCCGCCGGCACGGCGGCCTCCGGAATGTTGCTCTTCCCGGCTTCGTCCACAAGGATGTTGATCTCGGGCCTCTCGACGGTCAGCAAGGGCACTCTGAAGTCACCCCTGATGAGCGCGCCGAACTCCAGCCGCATTTCGACTCGTTTGGCCTTGACGAGCGGCGGCTCGCCGGGTGGTTCGGATCCCCGCAGGACGAAGTTATCGATCCGTGTGGTGAGCCTGAATATGTCGATCGTGACATTGCCGGTTTGCGCCCTGCCTCCGGTGGCGTCTTCTACTCCCCGCACAATCCGCGCCTTGGCCAGCGCCTCGAGCCACTCGGTGCGGACGAAGATCAGAATTGCCAGGAGGCTGCTGGCAACGGCGATCAGCAGCGCCAGGCCGGTCCATAGCGCGATCTTCTTTGCCCGGTTCACCGGAACACTTCCGGGTGGTATCGGATCTCGCTCCGGCTGAGCGCCGCTTTCAACCACCTGTCGAGCGCTTCGTTCGTTCGCCGGGCTTTGAGCCCCTGCTCAATCTGGGGACGAACCTTTTCCATGGCGGGAGGGACTCCTCCATGTCTCCTCACCCACTCGGGCGCGAATACGTCGCGATAGTACTTCTCCAGTTCGGACTCCGAAAGCAGGATTCCCGGCGAGAACCGGAAATCGACGAATCGCAGAATAGCCACCTGCCAGAGGAAGTACTCCCGCAGCATTTGCCCGGTAACGCCGTACTCCTCCAAGACCTGCCGGTATTCGGTTTCCGTCGGGAAACGTTGCGCCTTCACTTGCTCGAGAACCTTGCTCGCCTCGTCCTCTTTTGGCAAGGGGAAGCCGGTCAGCTCCATTTCACGGCGCAGCAGGGCCTGGTCTATCAGCCGCTCGGCCGCCTTCCGCATGCTGCCGTTACCGAGATCCAACGGTTCCCGGTTTAGCATTGCGGTGATGCGGAGATCGTTGTGGATGCGTCTGAGAGTGATCATCTGTCCGTTCACGGTGACGGCAACGCGATCGATGACGGCGGTAGCTGCCAGCAGCGCCGGTAAGAGAACCGGGATCAGGCGGCGTCCCCGCATTCAGAACGCCTGGCCTATCGAAATATGGAATTGAAAATGACTCAGCCGCTGCACCGTCTGCAGGTTGGCCGGACAGTTGATGTTCGCGGGAGGGTTCGGCGTGCCGCAAAAAAGCAGTTGCTCGCGCGTCCCTTGGAATCCGAAGAATCGCGGGGGATTGATCGCATACGCGAGATCCACTCGCAATGGCCCGATCGGCGTCCCGTAGCGGATTCCGAAGCCGACCCCGTGGATCATGTAATTGAAATCCGTGATGTCCCTCTGCCGCACCCGGAAGGAGACGGACCCGAGATCTGAGAACACATTTCCGAAATCGTGGAAGAGCACTCCGCGGACGTTGCCCAGGATGAGCGGGAACCTCAATTCGTTTTGAAAGTTCAGGACGGCATTTCCGCCGATCGGAAAGCCAGTGACCAGGTCGCGCGGTCCGGCCTGGTTGACCGGGAAAGCGCGGTTGGAGACACCGCCGCCGGAGAAGAACCGTTCTGGAAGCGGAATCTCCGCGCCGCCGAAATTGTTGATCCACCCGAAGGTCACATGGCGGGCGAAAGTAACGTCCTCGCCGACCGCATGGTACGTCGCGTTGCTCACGACCGGCCGGAAAAAGTCCGTCTGCGAGCCGAATACTTTCGAAGACAGGCCGCCGTCCAGCGTGGTAAAGATGCCGCGGGTGGCATCCGTCGGGTTGTCTCTGCGGTCTTGTACGAAACTCACCGATGCGAGCCCGATTCTCGCCGGCTGGGTGAGGATCGGGATCAGTTGCGGATTGATCTGCACATCGGTGACGCTGACCCTTCTGTAAGTAAACCGGTACTGCAGGGCATTAGCTCGCGAGAGGCGCTGCCCTAACTGAACTGTGCCTTCACGGCGGCGAGCGGCAAACGTTCGCACGTCTCGGGAATCGTCATACAGACCCGTGAAAGACAGGTTGAAGGCTTCGTTGCCGCGAAAGTGCGGAACCCCGTAGGTCAAGAGGCCGCGCCGCTGCAAGTTCGAAACCCGCGCTTGCATGCCGATCGAGTGGCCCAAGCCGCGAAAGTTGAACCGGGTGACGTCGAAAGACAGGCGCGGGCTGAAGCCCGGGTCGCCCACCGGCTGGGTCAGGTCCACCCTGCCCGTTCCTATGCGGGCAATCTGCGCTCCAGCACCCACCCGGACCGAGTATTTGCGCGCTTCCTCGAGTTGATACTGAACGAACTTGTTCCGGCTTATCCCCTCGGGATTTTGGACAGCCGCCTCCACTTTCGAGAAGACCCCAAGATCGTAGAGGCGCTGCTGGCCTCGAATCATGTCGAGGAGCGAAAGCGGATCGCCAGGCTCGAGCAGGATGCGGTTGTGGACCAGTTCCGGCCGGGTGGTTTCGAGGCCGCCGATCAGGACGTCGCGCACGTCCTGGCGGCGGCCTTCGCGTACTTCGTAACGCAGCAGCCCGCGGCGCCGGCCAGCCGCTCGCTCCGCGGAGGAGACAAACTCGGCTTCCGGATATCCGTTGTTGTGGTAGTAGTTGAGCACACTCTCGCGGTCTATGGCGATATTAAAGTCACTGAAGGGCTGCCCCGGCGCCGATTGGAGAAGCGCCAGGACAGCCTCTCTGTTTTCAGGCCTTACACCCTGCAAATCCAGACTCTCCACCAGCCACTGCGGTCCCTCGTCAATCTGAAAGGACACCGCTAACTCGCTGGATCTCCCCAGGTAATTTTCATCGACTATGGTGTTGACTTCCACATCCAGAAATCCGTTGGCTCGGTAGAGATTGGTTATCGCCTCCGTGTCCTGCCTGAGGTGTTGCTCGCTAAAAAGACCGTGCCGAAAGCGCAGGAAGCCAGCTTCCCGGATGGATAAGCGCTCCTCAATGCTTTGGTCGTCGAAGTAGCGGTTGCCCGCAACTTCCACCCGGGCGACCCGGTAGCGTGGTCCTCGCTCGATGATATATACGATCCGCATGTGGTCCGCACTGAGCGCCTCCTGCCGGAAATCCGCTTGCGCCCGAAAATACCCCTGCTCCTGGAGATAATCGACGATGTTCCTGGCTCCCTCCAGCAGCAGGTCGCGGTCCACTGTCTGTTCGTGGAAAACGGGAACCAGCTCTCTGAGTTTCCGCTTCGATACTCCTGCCCCCACGGTCGTGATCTCCACCTGCGGGCCTTCCTCCACGTGGATAGTGGGAGTTGCGGTTTGAGAGGCCGGGTCGTAATGCATCTTTTCCAGGGTGACTCTCGCCATCAGCCGCTGGTCCTTCTGATAGGCGGTTCTGATGCGCCCCAGCCCTCTGCGCACCCTCGCTTGCTTGACGTGCTTGTAGCCGGGCAGGAACCAGAACCGTTCCCACCCGGCCATGCTGGCCACCTCGCCGGCGGGCCTGCCGGGGCTGCCTGTGACGATCGGGGTCGCAAATCTGGCGCGAGGTCCCGCATTGACACGAAACGTGATGTCGATCTCTTGCGTCGCCGGGCGGCGCTGGAGTTCGTGGCTGATGACCGCCTCATAAAAACCGTCCGCCCGCAGCAGAGAATAGAGGTTGCCTAAGGCGGTCTGCAATTTCTCCTCGTTGAAGCGCGTACCTAACTCGAGCCTGGTGGTGTTTTCCAACCGGCCACGGTTCGGAGGTTCCGGCACGCCCCGCGCCCTGACAGCCGAGATAAACCAGGCGGGCTCGGTCACAAAGCGAAGGATCACGGCATCGTCCCCGACTGGTTGCGCCCGAACAGCAAGGTCTGAGTACCGTCCAGTCAACCAGAGGCGGTCAATGGCGGCGGTTACTTCAGACAAACGGAGGATCTGGTTTACCGCCAGGGGCGTGATTTCCTCCAGTTTCTCCGCGAGCAGCGGCTGATCCGGAGGTTGGAACTCGATTGTGGCAATCCGCCGCCCTGCGTAATCCTCCGGCGAGTCGACTGCCGGCCCTTGCCCGGCGAAAACCGTTAGCGCCCCTGTCGTCAGTGTTACCAGGAGGCGAGCGATGGCCACTCTCTTGAGAGATGTAGGAGCGCCCACTTCCATCTGAGACGTATGGTAACAGTTGAGGTTGTTACCGCTTACGTTTGGGAGAGTCCGAATCTTAGTTGAAGTAAAACAGAACGTACTTTTAGGACACTAACTTTGTCTGGCATGAAACACTGGGCAATCTATGAGCAGTTAGTTCACTTCTTGATAATACAGTTCGGCGCCCTACATTTTCCATTTTGCCCGCAGCGCGCGCAGTTCTTCCATTGAGGGAGGCCGGAAGGCGGGATCGCGCGGGCTCTCAGTGGTGAGCGGTGTGGTGTCGCCCAAATTCCGCTGCCATTCCCGCATCAGCGCGGTCAGGCGCTCGATGCGCTCCTGCTGGTCCTGGCGACCGCCAAGATCGTTTCTTTCGTCGGGATCGCTCCGCAGATCGAAGAGCTGGGTGCGATTGATCTGCGGGTAGCGAATCATCTTCCAGCGGTCGTCCCGGACGGAGCGCTGCACCTCCCGATATGCCGTGAAGAGGGAATCGCGCACCTTCGCCGATTTGCCTTCAATCAGCGGCTTCAGGCTCTTTCCATCCAGACCGGATGGAATTCCGCCGCCGGCGATATCCACCACGGTCGGAAAAACATCGAGCAGATAGGCCAGCGCATCCGAGCTGCCCTTCGGAATGCCCGGGCCGGAGAAGATCAGGGGCGGCTTCATACTGTGTTCGTACAGGCTTTGCTTGCCCATCAGGCCGTGGCTGCCCATGGCGAGCCCGTGATCGGCGGAAAAGACAATTACCGTGTTGTCGAACGTACCGTTATCCTTCAGCGCCTGAAGCAACCGCCCGATATGGCCGTCCAAGCCGGTGATGACCGCGTAGTAGTCGTGCAGGTGCTTCCGGATCTCGGCTTCGGTGCGCGGAAAGTCGGCCAGCAGCTCGTCGCGCACAAGCTGTTCGCCGTTGTCGAAGGGGTGCAGCGGGAGATAATTTTTCGGCAGAGGAATGCGCTTCGGATCGTACATATTCATATAGCGCGGAGCGGCCACGCGAGGATCGTGAGGCCCCGAGAAGGCCAGGTACATGAAGTAGGGCCGGTTGGCATCGCGCTCGCCGAGAAACTGAATGGCTTCGTCCACAATGCGCTTGCCAGGTTCGCCGGAGGTGCGGTCGGCGCGGTCCTCCAGGTACTTGTTATGATCGAACCTCTCTTGGATCAGCCGCGCCGAGTTGCCCAGCTTGCCATGATGGTAGGTCTCGTAGCCGGCTTCCTTCATGGAGACGGGGAAGTTCGGATCGTCGCCCGAGGCCTGCCGTTGAAAACGGAAGTAGGCCCTTCCGCTCAACAGCATGTTGCGGCTCGGCAGGCAGACAGCGCCGACGTTGCTTCCCATGCAGTAGGCGTTGCGAAAGACGAAGCCGGAGCGGACCAGGGAGTCCAGGTGCGGCGTCCGTATATGGGGATTGCCGAGCGCCGAGATGGTGTCCGTACGCTGGTCGTCCGTGAAAAGGAACAGGACGTTGGGCCGCTTTCTCTGCGCGCCCTTGAGAATAGCCGGCCCGGCCAGCACCGGGGGAGTGGTGATATTCAGAAACTCTCGCCGATTCATTTCACTTCCTCGCGAAGTTGCAAAGTATCACAGTTTCGATCTGCGAAGGTTCCGCCGTCCCAGCATTTCGCGTACTGCAACTTCTGCCGCATCCACCGTTCTTGCGAGGGTTACCGGCGATGGAAGAGGGTCCAGCGAACCATGTGCGGACGATTGCGAAACTACTGTAGGTCGCGTAGTATAAAAGCGAACGCAGTTCAATTTTTGGGAGAGCTGAACTGATCACGCCCCGCGGTGCCGGAAGCACTTCGGGAGCTAAATTCGGCCAGCCCTATAAGGGGTCACCGGGGGAAGCTGAGTAGGTCGCAAATTCTAGATCGGAAAGATTTTGTGGAAATTCTTTTGCGATGGGATGTTATCGGCTGGACCGTCGCCTTCCTGGTTTCGCTGGGGGTTGGAATGTTGCAGCTAAGCGAGCCGACCATGGCGAAAATTTGTTTTTCTCTGTGCGGCGCGATGATCGCAACAAAGGCTATAGCGTGGGGCATCGAAACTCCGCAAGCCCCTATTGTCAGATTGGCGGTCGCCTTTCTGTTGTTCGGTATCACCGGGCTACTCGTGATAGAGTCTTTTCGTTGGGCCGACAGAAAGGGAACTGTCTTAACTCAATCGGCAACAGCAGTAGCCCCTATCGGGTCGGAGCATAAGAGGAATGGCGAGCCACCCGCGATGGCTGGAAACAGGAGTCCCGCCGTAATCGCTCCAACGTCAATACAGAAATCCAAATCACCCGGCAGGACAACCGGCAACTCAAGGCCATGCTTTGCTCCAATCAAATTTACCCAACGTAATATTCAACCGCCTATCGGCCATAATTATGCAAAGCTAATAAGCCTTCCGGCTTTCGAGAGACCGACACGAGTCAGAGTCTACTCCAGCGGTCACCTTACTAATCTAATAGAACCAAGAGATGCCATAGTGATGGATGGCGGATCATTCGGCGAGGTTGGCGAAGTTACCATCAAAGCCTCTGCACGGCCATTGGGTCTAACTTTCTATGCCACTCGCTCATTCGACATTATATGTATTGATCAGCTTGCAAACGCTGATTTTGAGCGCGATGAGCAAAACCTAGCTAACTTGATTCAAGTCCAAAGGTCTAATGATGATGTCAGGTCACACTTGAACGCCATAGAGCCTTATGTTGATTTCGCGATGCAGATCACAAACTCTTCCGTAATTGATATTACGCCGGAAAGATTTGAGGGGCGGCTCTCATATATGGGAGAGCCGCTTGGGCGTGACCTGGAGCTGACGAGCAAGCGCCCTATCGTTCGAGGAAATGTCTCCGTCGTGACTATGCGGCAGTGGATATCGCGTGATAGCGCGGAGCTGATTATGAAATCCCTTCCGGCGCAATTTGAGATCGGAACAGTTGGTTGTTGGTTTTCCTATCAAGGCATTCACGGAGCTCGGAAAACTGTCCGAACGTCTTTAGGCAACCTGCCCGTAATCGTTCGATGAATCGCGACAGATCCCTGGAGATCCTTGCGCGGCAGGGTTTGAGAGGAACTGGGCATGCCTCTCGCAAGATGCATTAACGCACTATAAGGACACCACCCAGATTAGGACACTACCCAGCCTTGCTTCGTCTTTCCCGTAATGGCAAACTAAAGAATCTTCAAAAAGGAGCGGCCATGAGCATCACCAGACGACGATTTCTCGAAACCACCGCCGCGGGCAGTCTCGCGGTTGCCGGCGCCGCCGATCTTTCGAACGGAGCGCTTCCGACGCGCGTCCTGGGACGCACCGGCGCCAAGGTCTCCATCCTGGCCATGGGCGGCGGCAGCCGGTTCCTCGCTTACAAGGAGGAAGACAAGGCCATCGCGGCGCTGAATCAGGCGTTCGACCTGGGCATCACTTACATGGACACCGCATACGGCTACGGCAGCGGGGTCAGCGAAGAACGCGTCGGCAAGGCGATGAAGACCCGCCGCAAAGGCATCTTTCTTGCCACCAAAATCAACGTCCGCAAGGGCGACGAGGCCCAGCGCATCCTCGAAGGCAGCATGAAGCGTCTGCAAACCGATCAGGTGGACCTGATTCACATCCACTCACTGACCGGCGAAGACGACTTGAAGGCCGTAGAAGCCAATGACGGAGTGCTCAAGGTTCTCTATAAACTGCGCGACCAGAAGGTGACGCGTTTCATCGGCATCACCAGCCATACCGATCCGACCGTATTGCGCGCCGCGCTCGAACGTCACGATTTCGATTGCACGCAGATGGCGCTCAATGCCGCGCTTGTGGGCATGAAGAACGGCAAGGGCGGCATGGTGATCAACGAGGCTATGAAGCCCAGCTTCGAAACCATCGCTCTGCCGGTCGCCCTCAAGAAAAAGATGGGCGTGATCGCGATGAAGGTGTACGCTCAGGAGGGCCTGCTGGGGCAAGCGCCGCTCGAAAAGCTGCTGTATTATTCGCTTTCGCTGCCCGTCGCGGTGGCTGTTGTCGGCATGCCGAAGATCGAGCACATCGAGCAGAATGTCCGGATGGCGAAGGGCTTCAAGAAGCTCTCCAAGGGCGAGATGCAGGAACTGGCGAAGACGCTTTCGGACAAGAATAAGGCCGCTCTCGACCGCTTCTTCGCCAATCACGTGGACGCGTAAAAGTTTTCCGGGAGGATGCCATCGTAAAGTTCTGCCTGCTGGCCAGCGGAAGCTCGGGGAACTGCGCTTTCATTTCCACGGGCAGGACGAGGCTTCTGGTGGACGCCGGGCTCAGCACGCGCGAAACTCTCCGCCGGCTGGATCTGATTGGAGAGAAGCCCGACCACCTGAACGGCATTCTCGTCAGCCACGAACATTCCGACCACGTGGCCGGCCTCGAACGCCTGGCCCGCAAATTCCGCATCCCGATCTATATTTCCCGGCTCACCGCGCCGGCTCTCGGGTGGAACGGCGACGCGCCGCAGATGGAGCTGTTTCAGGCGGGTGCGAGCTTCTCCATCGGCGATATCGACATCGCCAGCTTCACCATCCCTCACGACGCCATCGATCCCGTAGGCTTTCTCTTTCGCGCCGAGGGCGTCCGCATGGGCGTGGTCACCGATCTCGGGTACATCACCGATTCCATCCGCTTCCACACGCGCGGCGCGGACCTTCTGGTGCTCGAATCCAACCACGATCTGGATATGCTGAAGGTGGGACCGTATCCCTGGGCGGTGAAACAGCGCGTGATGAGCCGCGTAGGCCATCTTTCGAATGCCGGCATGTGCGACTTCATCCGTGATGACCTGGACTCCGCGACCGCGCACCTGATCCTCGGCCATCTCAGCGAGCACAACAATCATCCCGAGATCGTGCGCCTTGTGGCCTCGCAGACGCTCGCTGAGCGAGCGCTCACGCCGCGCCTCACCGTCGCCCAGCAGAAGAACGTCACCGAAGTTTTCGAATTCTAAAAGGACTTGACTTGATTGCACGCTATACCCGGCCCGAGATGGGCCGCATCTGGAACGACCGCAATAAATTCCAGCAGTGGCTGGAGGTGGAGCTGGCCGCCACGGAGACGCTGGCCGCGATGGGAACCGTACCCCCGGAGGCCGCGGCTAGCCTGCGCGCGAATGCGGGCTTTGAGGTGGAACGGATTCACGCCATCGAGCGCGAAGTGAAGCATGACGTGATCGCCTTCACCACGGCCGTGGCCGAGACCATGACGGCCAGGGGACAGAGCGGGCATTCGCGCTGGCTGCACTACGGCCTGACGTCGAACGACGTGGTGGATACCGCTCAGGCCTTGCAGGTACGGCAGGCTTCGGCCATCATTCTTGACGGCCTGGATCGCTTGCAGGAGGTGTTGCGGCGCCGCGCGCTCGAGTTCCGCCACACCGTGCAGATCGGCCGCACGCATGGCGTACACGCCGAGCCGACGACGTTCGGCCTGAAGCTGGCCATCTGGCACGAAGAGGCGGGACGGAACCGGCGCCGCTTCGCCGCAGCCGCGGAAGAAATGCGCGTGGGCAAGATCTCGGGAGCGGTGGGAACCTTCGCGCATCTCTCACCGGACGTCGAAGAGAAAATCTGCGCGCGTCTGGGCCTCGCTCCCGCTCCGGTATCGTCGCAAGTCCTGCAACGCGACCGCCATGCCAACTACATCGCCACGCTGGCCCTGGTAACCGCGGGTCTGGAAAAGATCGCCCTCGAAGTGCGCCACCTGCAGCGCACCGAAGTCCGCGAGGCCGAGGAGTTCTTCTCGCGGGGGCAAAAGGGCAGCTCGGCCATGCCGCACAAGCGCAATCCCGTGGTCTCGGAGCAGATCTGCGGCCTCGCGCGGGTGGTCCGCGCCAACGCACAGGCGGCCTTCGAGAACATCGCGCTTTGGCACGAGCGCGATATTTCGCACTCCTCCGTGGAGCGCGTGATTCTGCCGGATTCCACGATCCTCGCCGACTACCTGCTCGACAAGACCACGCAACTGGTCGACAAGCTGGTGGTCTATCCCGACCGCATGCGCCGCAATCTGGACCTGACACGCGGGCTGGTCTTCTCCGGCCAGCTTTTGCTGGATCTCGCGGCCGCGGGCATGCTGCGCGAATCGGCTTACCGGCTGGTGCAACAGCACGCCATGGCGTCCTGGGAGGAAGGCGCGGACTTCCGCGCGGCGGTGGAATCAGACCCGGAAATCCGCGCCGTGCTCAGCGCCGAAGAGCTGGAGGAATCCTTCTCGCTCGACCGGCAACTGCGCAATGTGGACCGGATTTTCGAACGTGTGTTCGGAGAAGGCCGGCCGGCTCAATAAGCGAACCTGTCGCCGGCGCTCACCTGTCCAGCCAGACGCGGGTCGCCGCCAGTTTCCATAAGAACTCGCGCCAACCGGTTCTGAACGGATTCCACAAGGGCTTTGACCTCCGGGTCTTTCACGTGGTTCACGTAGCGCCCGCGCATGCGCAGGCCGATGCGGGCGCCGGCCAGCAGGTTGTCGATCTGCTCCGGATCCTTGCGGAGATCGTAGAACTCCGGGATGTCCCAGACGCCGGGATAGTTCATCAGGCTATGCGTCTCGGTGCGGAGTCCGACGATATTCGGAGTGTAGGGGAAGTCCTGCTCCCAGGCGTATTCATAAAGAAAGTCGCGCCGCCAGTTTTCCGCCGTCCCGCCGCTTGCGAGGGGAATCAGGGAGCGGCCCTGCATGCTTGCCGCCGGCTTCACTCCCGCCGCGTCCAGCATCGTCGGCGCGATGTCCAGGTTCAAAGCCATCCGATCCACAATCCTGCCCGAGCTGCCGAATAGAGACGGGCAGTGTGCCATAACCGGAACGCGAATGGAGGATTCATACATGGCGCGTTTGTCGATCAGGCCGTGCTCGCCCCACATGTACCCGTTGTCGCCCATGTAGATCAGCAGTGTGTCGTCGAGCAGGCGGCTGGCTTCGAGCTGCCGGAAAACCTGTCCCAGGCTGTCGTCAACGGCGAGGAGACACTGGCAGTAGCGCCGGTAGTGGGTGTCGAAGCTTTCATCGCTGTCCAGCATCCCATCCACTCCGTGCCGGGTGAGCCGCCGGCGGCGAACCCACTCGGGCCACTTGGCGTAATACTCCTCTTTGTAGAGCATGGTGCGCGGGCGCGGTACTGTGAGACCTTCAAACAGACGCGCGTGCCGCTCGGGAGGCTGAAACGGCGAATGCACCGCTTTATGGGAAAGGTAGAGGCAGAAAGGCCGGGAGGCATTCTCGCGCATGAACTGCACGGCCGCACCGGTAAGAATATCGGTCGTGTTCCCTTTTGCTCTCTGGCGAAGCCCATTGATGTTCAGTTCCGGGTTCTCGTACTCTCCCTGGCCGCGGAAGCTCAGCCAGTGATGGAAGCCCGGCTGGGGTTCGTCGCCCGAGCCTCCCATGTGCCACTTGCCGAAGAAGCCCGTCCGGTAGCCGTTGGCTTGCAGCATCTGGGGAAAGGCCGGAAGCGCGGGGTTCAGTTGCGTGAAGTTATCCGTGACGCCATGGGAGTGCATGTACTGGCTGGTGAGGATGCTGGCGCGGCTCGGCGAGCAGAGGGAACTGGTGACGAAGGCGTTGCGGAAGTTGACTCCGCGATTCACCATGCGATCGAAGTTCGGCGTATGCCCCTTCAGCCAGGGATGTCCCAGCGCGCCGATGAAATCGTAGCGATGGTCGTCGGCCAGGACGAAGACGATGTTGCGGCGAGCGGGTTGCGCGTGAATCGCGGCGGCGCCGAAAGCGGCTGCCGTTTTCAGGAAATTGCGGCGGCGCATGACGTAACAGTCTCTCACACACCGGCGCTCCCTCATCCGCCGCTGACGGCCGCTCGAAATCCGCCGCGGCCCCGCATCACGAATGTCTTTGCTTCCACGGATCCTCCAGGCGAATCACTTTCGCATCATTCCGTTTCGCCCGCGGTAACACCGGGAGCAAAGATGCTGCGGACAGCCGGCGGCGCGGGCCGGCCCTGAATTCCCCGGTACAGAATGTCGTTCAGCTCGTGATCGTCGATGCGGTCGGCTTCGGAAAAGTCGAGACGAAGCGACCGCGCCGCGAGCTCGCCGCGCGGCGGGTTCATTTCGTTGAGAGACACGCTCGGCATTTCCGCGCGGAACGGCGTAAAGTCGGGCGTTGCGGTGAACGCGGTATGCATAGGCATCGCGGCGGCATCGAAGTGAGTCATCGCGCGCAGCCCAAGGATCAACTCGATCGTGCGCAGCATGGACACGGTGTTGTAGAAGTTGCTATCCACATGTTTGCGGCGAGCGTAGGGCGAGATGACGAACGCGATCGAGCGGTGCGAATCCACGTGATCCGGTCCCGCCTGGGCGTCGTCCTCCAAGACGAAGATTGCGGTCTCTTTCCAGAAGCGGCTCTTTGACACAGCCTCGACGAGACGCGCTAACGCGAGGTCGTTATCGGCGAACATAGCGCGCGGCGACCGAACCCCCGGACTCAATCCCGCGGTATGGTCGTTGCCCAGCCGCATCACGACCAGCCGCGGCATCTCTCCCTTCTTCTCGAACTCCTCCAGATCGCGCAGGAAAAACTGCATGCGGTCTACGTCCGGATAGCGCACATCGTAGGGCCGGAAGTAGCGATTGGTGACGGCGAGCAGTTCCTTACTCTCGGCGTCGAGCACCTGGTCCTCGCCGGTCTGGGCTTCCCGGCGAAGCTTGGTGAGCCAACCGTAGTTGCGAGCGGAAACGCCGGCCTCGAAAGCGCGAGTCCAGAGATATCCGCCGTGCGGGCGCGACGCGTCCTCGGTGTGATTCATCGGTGGGCGGCCCCAGTAAAGGCTGAAACTCGCGCGCCGGCCTGAGTAGAGATTAGGCCACAGCTTGTTGGTCATGTCGGGGGAGATCGCCCCGGCCGACCAGTTATGCCCGTCCGCGCTTACGTCGCCGTTGACGTAGAAATTGTCGAAGAGGACGAACTCCTTGGCGAGCCGCCGGTGATTGATCGACGAATCTTCGGTGAACAGCACAAGCGACGGATCGCCGTTTCCGGCGTCCAGATCGCCGAACACCTGATCGTAAGTACGATTTTCTTTCACGATGTAGATGACGTGCTTGATCGGCGACGGCTGGCCCAGGCGCGTTGGAATGGGATTACCTTTGGGCACGCCCGCATCGTCGAGCAAACTGTCGCGATACGGTGAGTTGGCGTAGACCTGCAGCGTGTATCGATGAAGCCTCTCCGCGTCGAGCGGATCGAGGAGCGACATACCTCCCACCTGGAGCCGTCCGCCGTGCGGGAACGTCTGCCGCTGCTCCTCCGGCTTGCGCGGTCCGGCGGGATTCGGGAACGAGCGGAGCCCTTTGCCGTTCAGCACCGCAAGCCGGCCTCCGTCGAGCGGGAGTACGGCAGTGGGATACCAGCCCACCGGCACGAATCCAAGCACGCGCGACCTCTCCGCGGAGACATCGGCGACGGCCACTGCGTTCGCATCCGAGCAGGCGACGTAAAGACGTTCGCCGTCTTCGGAAAGACCGAGGCCGCTCGGCGTCATGCCCAGCGGTTGGCGGGGCATCATCGCGAGGTTGAGCCGCTCTTCGATGCGAAGTTCGCCGCTCGCCTCGGCGTCGACGATGTACACGTCGTTGGTGTGCGACGCGGCCACCAGCAATCGCAGCTTGCCCTCCCGTTTGGCGGAGGGCATTTGCCAGATCATGTCGGAAGTGTGCGCGCCTAGCGCGAGACGCTGAAGAACCTTGCCGGACCCGATGTCGTGCCGCAGCACCTCGCCGTCGGACCAGCTTGTCACCAGCAGTTCGCGCCTGCTCGGGTGCAGGAGAAGTCGATACGGCATGCGGCATGTGTCGATGGTCTGGAGTACCCTGCCGGACTCGCGATCGACCACAGCGATGGTATTGGTCAGCAGATCGGCGGCGTAGAGCGTAGAGCCATCGGGCGAGAGGATGACGTCGCCAGTGAAGTTGCCGCCTTTCGCGGGAGCGGCGGTTGTGGCGATCATGCGCGCCTGTTCGATCTTCTGCCCGTCTAGCCGCAGCTCATAGACGAGCGCACTGGTGCCTCCTCCCGCATAGACGCGGTCCTGATGGATCGCCAGGCCGTGGAAGGAATCCTTGAGCTGCACAGACGACCGCTGCTCGCCCGTCGCCGGATCATGCACGCTCACGCTCGGAGGCAGGTAGCCCGACTGCAGAATGACCATCGACTTCCGATCCGCCGTAAGGCGCGCCGCCAGCGGAAGAGTGTTGAGCACGACCTGCTTGCCGGCGGGCCGGACCTTCCACCCGGTGGTCAGCAGAAATCCGCCATCGCGCGACTCTCCGGCCGCGGTCTTCGGGCCGGGCCAGAACCGTTCGAGCTGCGGATACAGGAGGCCAACCGCAAGCAGCAACAGGACAGCGGTACCGACGATAGGTTTCATATTCGCTCCAGTGAGAGGTGACGCGTCAGGTCGAGGTTGTATTGATAGCGGGACCAGTCAAGCTTGCGGCCGTACGCGAGTATCGGCACTGCCGCTTCGTGACGCGACCCGTGCGTCCGCACTTGCACCTGTCTCCGTAATTCGGGCACCTCGCCGAACACCGCGCTTCGACGGGCGAGAATAAAGAGGTCGCCGATGCGATCCTTCATCAGGCGGAACTTCCGGGCGGCGGCCTCGCGATCGAAGACCTCCTCTACTTCGGGAGCGCCCCTAAGCGTATCAATGGCCTTGTGTGTGTCTTCGCGCCGCTTCAAGTAGAGGTAGTACGAACCGCCAAGATCCTGGTGGTGGACCTTGTGGTTGTCGCTGATCAACGGGGCCGCAGCCGCTTCGATGCCCGCCGCGCGAAGCAGGCGGACCGGGTCGACGGCGTGCGTCTTTGCGTTCATGCCATGGTCGGCGCTCAGGTACAGCTCGATGGCCGGATGATCGTCGAGGATCTCACCGAACATTTTGTCGAGAGTATGCATATGCTCCAACGACGGCGCAGCGTCCGGCGCGTGAGTGTGCATCATGTAGTCGGTTGTGGATAGGTACAGAAGGTCCACGGCGTCGTGTTTGAGCAGATGGCGCGCAACGCGGAACGACCAGTAATTGACCGCGGCCGAGTACATGCTCTCCTGCTTCCCCGCGATGTCCAGGAACCGCTGCTCCGGCTTTTCCGCTGAAGCGGCGATTGCCGCGCCGCGCGAGCATAAAGTCCGCACCTTGTCCTTGCTCGAAACAAGGGCTGTCTTCCAACCGAGCCGCGCGGCCTTCTCGAACAATGTGGAACGCAGCAGAAACTCCGGCGACTTCATCTCCGCCGCTTGACCGGTGCGCGGGTCGTAATAGTAGTTGGTGGTAATTCCGTGTTCGTCCGGAAAACTCCCGGTCACCAAGGAAGCGTTGTTGACGTTGGTGACCGACGGGATCATTCCTTCACCTGTCTTCAGCCCGCCCGCGCCGGCGATGCGCTTCAGCACGGGGATGTCGCTGCACTCGAGATAATCGGGGCCGAGGCCGTCGATGAGCGCGATGAGAATCTTCCGCCGCGCGGCTGCCCGTCCGTGGCGACTCGCCGCGGCGGCAAAGGAACCAAACAGGAAATGGCGTCGTTTCATCGTTTCGACCTTAGCGCCGAGTTTCGGACGTCGGCCATTCGGCCATGTATCAGTATGTCAGACGGAACGTGTAGCGCAGATTTTGGATGTAGCGAGGATCTCTTGACTAAAGGAATAATTAAAACGTTGCGTGGTACTACGCGCCGGAACTGCAATGAGATATTATTCTGCCATGCGCATGTTGGTGTTCCTGCTCCCGTTGATGCTCCTGGCTCAGCGTCCGGTTCCGATAGATAACGAATGGGCCCGCGTGGTCATCGCCACCGCGGCGCCCGGTCCCAAGGGCCGGATGCACAAACACGACAGGAACCGCGTCATGGTGTATCTGGACAAGGGCACCCAGGTCATAGGTTACGAGAACGGCTCGGCGAAAACCATTTCGGCTGCCGCGGGAGAGGTGCAATGGGATCCGAAGGGCGGCATGCACACGAGCACAATCCCCAGTGGTCCCACATTCCGCATTGTCGAGATTGAACTCAAGAAGGAGGGTGGCTCGGTGGCATGGCCCAAAGCCGACCCGCTGAAGGTGGCGCCGGAAATCTATTCAGTCGAGTTCGAGAACAAACAAGTTCGCGTACTGCGCGTAACGTTGGGACCGCGTCAGAAAATCGCCCAGCATGAGCACGCGGTTGCGCGCATCGTCGTGCCGCTGACCGAAGTCGATATGGCCGTTATCGCAGCGGACGGAACCAGGACATTCCTGAAGGGCAATTCCGGCGATGTGATCTTCGGCCGGCCGGGACGGCATCGGGAAGAGAACACTCTGAATAAGCCGGTTGAACTTATACTGGTGGAGTTGAAGGGGTAGATACGACGATTCCCTGCCGCTGGAGCATTACTTGACGATATTGACTCGACGGCAATTTGCGACTGCAACCTCAGGATCGGCGGTTCCGAGGTCTGCTCCGGGCCAGACCTCGGAACGCCTCTCCGACATCCTGATCAAGAACTGAGAGGCTCGCGACCCCATCAAGGAGCTATAACGCGCGCGCGGATGTTGCCATTCTGGACGGCAAGATAACGGCGATCGAGATCTCCATCCCGTCCGAAAAAGGTCGCGACGTTATTGACGCGCGGGGGCTTCACGTGGTCCCTGGGCTGATCGACTTGTACACTCATATCTACTACGGCGGAGGGTCGGTGCCGTCGATTGAAGCCGACCCGGTAGCTGCCCGATCCGGCGTCACGACGTGGGTGGACGCCGGGAGAGTTACGAGATTGCCCGTGACTTGGAGTTGCTCAGAAGTCGGCGTGGTTCATGCTTCACCGAATCCGCGATGCCATGCAGGACGAACAGACTGGCGGCAAGTTGCCTGGCGATGTAGAAGTCGAGAGGCCTTCATCGGCGGCAAGGCGCGCAACATGCATAGCGAGAAACGGCGTCACGCCATTCGCGGCCGCGGACCGGAAGGCAAGGCCATTGTCGCTGCCGCTCTGGACCGTGGCAGCAGAATGCGGGCCACGGTCGTTGAGAAGCGCCGCAAGTATCAACTGCATTCGCTCGTAAAGAGCAACGTCGAAGCCAGATCGAATCTCTACAGCGACGATCTTCGCTCTTATGACGGCTGAACGGCGAGTTCACTCACCAAGTAGTCAACCACGCCGAAGAGTACGTTCGGGGCAACGTCCACACCAACGGCACCTACGTCAGCGTGGAGCCCTTTCACCTTTTCCGCTACGTCGATGAGCAGGCTTTCCAGTTCAACATTGTAAGGCAACTGATGCTAAGCGGTTCTCTCATCGCTGCCATAGCCTTGGCGGCCGCCTCCTGACATGGAACAAGTTGACGGGCAAAGAGCAGAGTGCGTAGGGGCGTGCGCGGAAGCGTCAGGGTCGCGGCACGCGCCGCCGCTGACCCCGCGCTTTGGCGGGTTGTTGTATTCTTGCGGGATGCCTCTTCTTCGACATGAGGATCTTTGCGAACCGGCCGAAGTTCTCGAACTCCGAGAGGTTCGGATCTGGGGCCGATTCGATCTTCGCGCGTGGTCGCATACTGCCCCCATCGTGCACCAATAGCAAATGGATTCTCAATACTCCTCCGTGAAGTAGAATTGCTCACATGGCTAGCGAACTCCGCGAGATTGGCAGGCTGCTCAAGCATCTTATCAAGCAACAGGTAAAGCGAAACGCCAAAGAGCACGAGGCACGCGAACCACCAACCCTCCCTGCCATCCATGCGGAGCTTAAACTGCCCGTACAAATAGCAGAAGCCTATAGCGCTACTCAAAGTCAACAGGGCGAGATAGATCGAAAACGACTTGATATTGAACGAGGGCAGCTTGAATTGTCCAGTAAGAACCGATTGATCGAGCGCCAGAGGCTGTGGCTGGAGTGGCTGACACTGCTCGGAGTAGTGGCGACTGTCGTCTTTACATTCCTTACTCTCGGACAAATGCAGCGACAAACCGCTGCGATGGATAATACTCTGGGAGAGGCCAAAAGCGCGCGAGAAGACAGTACAAAGGCTTCCCGTCTGGACCAACGTGCTTGGGTAGTAGCTAAAATGGTTACCGGATCTCGTCCGCTTTTGGGAGACGCGCCATCCCTTACTGCCGATAGTCCTGCCGTCATGGGCATTCTCTTGTCCAACGACGGAAAAACTCCTGCGCGTGATGTCAAAGGGATGGTGGATGTCAGAATATTGGCAAGACAAACCACATTCTACCCGAGATACAGAGATATCAAAGACAGGCCAACACTTGACAATGTGTCTCTCGCGCCAAGCTCGTATATGGTTTTGATGGCACCACCGAGTCAAGAGATTATTACGAAGCAGATGCATGAAGATTTGAGGGTCGGGAGGCTCGTGCTTTACATCTTCGGCCACTACACCTATGAGGATACGTTCGGAACGGGACATTACACAAAGTTTTGTATGTACGCCGTTCCCGGATTGAGCGGTATGGCATCCTGCCACACCTACAACGAAGTAGACTAGTGTAGTGCGGCGTGCAGAATGCCGATTATCGAGGCGATGAGCACCGGCGCCATTCTTAAGCAATGGCGAGAGTTGGCGTACCTGTCAGCCGCAGCCTGCGGTTGGCATACCCGACGGAATTTCGGCGCACTACATTAGGATCTTCGGCGGCCTGTCAAGCCACCCCGAGCTTACCCCGACGCGACGTGGTGCGTCATGTGAGTTCTTGCCCAAAGTTAAGTTAATGGTGCACATCAGTGATGCGCCGCCCGAGGCGCCTCAGAGCATGGAACTGATGCGGGCGGGCGACATCATCACCCATTCCTATACTGGTCACGGTACGGAACTGACGGACGAACGGGGCAAGCTGAAACCCGGCGTGGCCGAGCGCGCGCGTGGCGTGGTATTTGACATGGGTCACGGCCGCGGCAGCTTCAACTTCGCGGAGGCACGCAAGTGTATCGAGGCTGGTTTGCCCGTCGAGACCATCTCGAGCGATATGTACGCTCTCAACATTAGCGGTCTGGTTTACGACATGCCTACCACCATGTCGAAACTCCTCTACCTCCGCATGAGCTTCGACGATGTGTTGTTACGCTCGACGGCCAATCGGGCCAAGGTGATTGGGCGCGTTGAAGAGCTTGGCACCCTGCGCGTAGGAGGTCCAGCCGATGTCGCCTTGCTGGCCCTCGAGGCCGGTAAATTCCGACTCGTCGACTCACAGCGCAATGCGGTGAGGGCCAAGCAGCGGATTGTCAGCCGACTTACGATCTGCCGCGTCAAGAGACTGCACGGGTTTGTCTGACCGAACTACACCGCTAAGTCAGTTACGTCCGTTTTGGACCGGAGCCAGAATGCGGGATGCTTGTGGACCGGCATGGTGCAGTGCGTGGGTGGCCACGAACAGCTTGCTTGCGGGCTCCACCGTCAAGGGTTGGCCCGTCTGCGGGTTGGGATCGTAGAAAGGTGCGCCGGTGCTGGCCACGCTGATCCGGATACGATGTCCCTTGTTGAAGATCTGGCTGAGCCATCCGACATCAAATGCGATCTTGTAGACCTCCCCGGGCTTCATGAAGACTTCACGGTCCCAGGCCTCGCGAAACCGCGCCCGGCGGGGCCAATCGATGATCAGGATCGACCTGCCGTCCGGGTAGACATCGGTGACGCGAACAATGAAGTCCGCATCGCGCGCGTTAGACGAGACAAAGAGTTCCGCCCGGACTTGCCCGGTCCACTCCACAGGAGCCTCAAGAGGTTCGGTGGTAAAGGTTCGGACATCGGGGTGCTTTTCAAATTCGCGGGCGTCCTTCGCACCCGGAAAATTGCGCCCGGGGATCGGTGCTGGATTGGCCGGGTCGCTCGTGTAGCTCGTCGCCTTCGGTCCTTTCGGCATCTCCGCGGAAAGCAGGCCGGATGTGCCGGATGCTGGGCCGTGCAGATAATACGCCGTCTCCAGAGCCGGAACGGGCCAGTCCTTGGCGGTCCGCCACTGATTTCCGGGAGCATCCCTTTCGCCTTCACCAACGGCTCCCATGACGTAATAGCGGACCACCGGCTCGCGCTCGACACCGTTGTCGATTCCTTTCAGGTAGTGATCGAACCAGCGAACCATATGCTCGCGAACGGGGAAGTGCGCGTTGGCAGGGTAAACCAGTTCCCCCACCTCCGTGGTCTGTCTGTGGCTGCTGCCATGCAGCCATGGACCTATCAATAGCTGCTGTTTGCCGCGGGACTTCGGCCCGCCGTGATGCTGGCGGCCTACGAAGCTCTCGACCGAGCCGACGTTCATGTAGTCGTACCAGCTTCCGAGAGTGAAACACGGCACGTTCATTTTGTCGAAGTGCCGCGTGGTGTCTTCCAATTGCCAGAACTCGTCGTAAACGGGGTGGCGGAACATCTCGCGAATGAGATTCAGAGCGTCCTGGGGATCGCGGGCGTCCTGGAAGCGCAGCACCCTGGTGGTTCCCCCTCTGCGATACCCAAGGTGGAAGAGGCTCTGGCCGGTGTCGGTCATGAACTGCGCCACCAGCGGCGGAGGCTGCGTGACGGCGAGAAAGTTCTGGGCATAGCCTGCCTGCGAGCCCCCATAGGTTCCGATCTTCCCGTTGGACCAGGGCTGCTTGGCCAGCCACATGACGGTGTCGTAGCCGTCCTTCTGCTCGCCCCACCCCAACGCCCGGTATCCTACGTAGGTTCCTTCCGAAAGGTGCGTCCCGCGGAAGTTCTGCGTAGCCACCACGTACCCCTTCATAGCGACTGCGGCGGCGTTCTTCCGGCTGGAAGCGCCGGTGAGATCGGCGTAGCGTTGCTCGTACAGCACCGGCCAGGGCCCCTGCCCAGGGGGAATGTAGATGTAGGTCGATAACTTCTTCCCATCGCGCATCGGAACCATGATGGACTGCTCGGTAACGGGACCGAGATTCACCTCCTGTGCAAGGGCAAACCAGCCCGATCCGAGGCAGAGTACTGCGGCTAGGACGAGTAGCATGTGTAAAGGGCTCCGCTATACCAACTCTTTGATTGGCTCGCCCGTAGCGTCGTTCAGTGAGTTGGCGATCTTGATGGGCCGGCCGACCGGCGTCATATACTCCTTCTCCCACTCGATGCCCATGGCCTTGTAAACGGTGGCGAAGACGTCACCGAGGCTGACCTGGCGCTCAACACAAAAGGCGCCGCGCTCGTCGCTTTTGCCAACCACCTGGCCGGTGCGAATCCCGCCGCCTCCCAGAGCGAGCGACCAGCAGATCGGCCAGTGATCGCGGCCCAGGCCGGGGTTCACGTGCGGCGTGCGGCCGAACTCGCCCATGGCGATGACGATGGTCGAGTCATAGAGGCCTCGCTCGACCAGATCGTCGATCAAGGCTGAAAGGGAGCGATCGAGCGGCGGGGTAAGCTTGTCGCGGTGACCCCTGTCGTTATTCGCATGGGTGTCCCAGGAGTTGCCATGGTAGCCGGCAGCGGTGACGAAACGCGTTCCGGCCTCCACAAGCCGCCGCGCCAGGAGCAGGCTCTGGCCGACCGAGTCTTTCCCGTAGGCTTCTTTGGTCTGGTTGGACTCTTTGGAAAGATCGAACGCATCCCGCACGCCCGGCGTCAGAATCATCTCCCATGCCTTTTGGCTGAAGGCATCCATGTTTTTATGTTCAGCGCTCTTGGTGGAATCCCGGTAGTAGCGATCAACCACGTTCAGGAACGATCGCCGGTTCTCGACAGCCTCCTCGGAGAGCGACTTCGGCAGGCTGAGGTCAGCCACCTGAAAGTTCTTAGCCGACGGATCGGGAACAGCCATCGCATCGTAGTCCGGACCCAGGAAGGCGGACCCGAAGTACTCCTGGTATTGCCGGCTGCGCTCCCAGCGCGGCACGATGACGTAGGGTGGCACGTTGTTGAGGGGACCCAACTCCTTCGCCACGATCGCGCCGAAACTGGGGAACTGCATGGCAGGAGTGTGGAGATGGCCTGTCGCCGCGTAGTGCACTGCTTGCGGGTGGTCGTCCCCAAAGGAGCGGATCGTGCGGACCAGCGCCAGCTTATCCATGCGCTTGGCCAGCGTGGGCAGGAGCTCCGAAATCTGAATGCCGGCGACATTGGTCGAGATGGGGCGGAAGGAGCTGTTGGCCTTGGGGTCCCAGGTATCCATCTGGCTGGGGCCGCCTTCGAGCCAGAGCAGGATGCAAGCCTTCGCTTTTCCCTCGGGCTTGGCGCCAGTGGCGGCCATAGCGGCCGCCTCCAGCCGCAGAGCCTGGCTGAGGTGAATTCCGAGAAAGCCAAGTGAGCCGACCTTAATGAAGTCGCGCCGGCCGAATTCCTGTTCGGTCCCGCAAAGACAGCCGCGTTTGATGATCATGGCTTTAATCCTTTAATGGTTCTCCGCGAACTCCCGTGAGCTGATGACAGCCCATAAGAGATCTCGCAGGCCCTCCTCACGAGTGGGAGTCTGCGCGATCAGCTTCCGGAGCTCGGTGGCTTCCTCGCGCGTGGGGAGGCGCGAGAAGCCGGCCAAGTACAGTTCTTCGATAATTTCGCTGTCCGAAGCTCCTCGCTCGAGCAGCCGGCCGATGCGTCCCCCTTTGGCCAGCAGCTTATCGTTGTAAGTGGAGCCGGCCAGGATGTGCTGCGCCTGGCTGAGGTTCGGTTTCGCGTTACGCTCCGGAACCGACAAACGATTAGGACGCCCGTAGATATCGAGGAACGGCGAATACCAATTGTCGCTCTCTTTGAGTTCGATCGCCCGTGTTCGGACCGGAGCTACGCCTCCCGTGCGATCGCTGTCGGACATCGCCGTGCTGAAGGTTTCGGGGACGCCCGTCACATCGGAAATAGCGTCGAGCAGAACCTCCGCGTCGAGCGGCCGCGGCCGCGCGTGGGAATAGTTGATCTCGTCGGCTTCGTTCGTCGCGTTGGTGCGGCTCGATAACTGGTATGTGCGCGATTGCACGATCAGCCGGATCAGCCCCTTGAGGTCGTAGCCGTTCTCGGTGAAATAGCCGGCCAGGCGGCGCAACAGTTGCGGGTGCGTGGGTGGATTGGTGCTGCGGAAGTCGTCCACAGGGTCGGCGATCCCGCGGCCGAAGAAATACTCCCACATCCGGTTCACTGAGGCCTCGGCGAAATAAGGGTGGGAGGTCATCCACTTGGCCAGTTCCATCCGAGGAAAGTTCGTCGGCGTGTGAGCGATACGGGTGCCATCCAGCAGCGTCGGGACGACTTCCTGCTTGGTGCGCGGGTGCAGCACCCGATATTCCTTGGCTCCGGCGATATCGGCCGCAATCTCCTTGCCGCCTGGGTGATCGAAAATCACCGATGTGGGGTTGCCACCCAGCTTGAACATGGCGCCGAAGAACGCGGCCATGCCCCAGAACTGGTCCTGGCTCCATTGCTCGTACGGATGGTCGTGACACTGCGCGCAATCCAGGCGGCGTCCCATGAAAACACGCACCTGCTCTCCCATGCTGTCCTGGGGGGGCGGAACGACCATATAAGGCAGGTAGTGGCGCGAGGGCGCGCTGTAGCCCTGAGCGGCAATGCGTTCGCGCGCGAGCTGATCGTAGGGCTTGTTCGCCGCGATGCTGTCACGAATCCAGACCCAATAAGACTGGCTCCACTTGGGGTTGATTCCAGCCGGGTAGACAGCCACGCGGAACAGATCCGCGAAGCGGAACGTCCAGTAGTCGATGTATTCAGGCGATTCCAGGAGAGTTCCGATCAACTTCTCGCGTTTCTTGGGATCTTTGCTGGCCAGAAACTCGCGCAGCCGCTGCGGCGGAGGAAGAGTTCCGGTCAGGTCCAGGCAGATGCGGCGAACAAACTCGGAGTCGGAGGAAAGCTCCGAGGGAATGATGTTGAACAGCCGGAGCTTATCGAACACCTCTTCGTCGATGAGGTTGTGGCGAGCTATTTTCGGGTACTCTTTCAGGGGGTCGGAAAGGACGCCCACTCCGGCGCGGATCAGGTGCCCGGCCGCCTTAATCAGGACGCCGGTTTCCCCGGGTTTCTTTGCTTCGATCAGTCCACTGGAGGACACACTTGCGACCGAGGACTGCCCCGGTTCGTAAAGCACCTGATGCGTAAAGTCCTCGGTCGAACCGTCACTATTGAAGGCTGTTACCAGGAACCGGTGCGTCTCGCCGACACGCAGGAAGACGTCGCGCGGGAAGACTTCGAGGCGGGCGATCTTGGGCTCGCTGCTCTTGTCCTCGGCTCCGAAGGGCGCCCCATCGCGGACCCAGTTCAGAATGGTTTCGTAGTCCTCGGAGCCCTTCTCGAAGCGCGGGCCGCCGCCGTGCGCGACGCTCATGGTCGCCTTCTGAAGAATCAGGCTCTGCTCGGGGTTCTTGAGATCTATCCGCGATTGTTTCGGCCCGCCTGATTCGGCCGACAGCACCTGAAAGACGCCGCCCTCCACGATCCATTTGTAGTCTTCCTTTGCATGGATGCCGTGCGTGGACAGTTTAAATCCGGCCTGGCCTTTAATGCCTCCGTGACAGCCGGCGCCGTTACAGCCACGGCGCGTGAGGATGCTAACCACGTCCCTGGGAAAGCTGAAGGGCCGCTCCTGGCTCGAGCCTTCGATTTTGAGGGAAGCTCGCGCCGAGAGACCGGAGACGCTGGCCGTCAGGACGGTTTCTCCGTCGGCTACCGCGAAGACCCGTCCGGACTCCCCGATCCGGGCTGAGGCGCCGTTGGAAAGCGCAAACCGGGCCTCTCCGGTCAGATCGCGCTCGCGCCCATCGGCAAAGCGGCCGGTCACGAGGAACTGTTGAGCCGCCTTCTTGCCGCGAAGAGTACGCTGTTCCGGCGTCAGCCGCAGGGAGACCAGCTTGGGGGACGCGGCAGCGGCAATTGGCGCAAGGAACGCTGCCAACGATATCAGAGCAAGACCTGTCAACCGAAGCTTCATTCAGCGTGCCTCCGGAGCTCGTGGCATACGCTCCTCGGAAACCAAAGAAGGCTGCACCACAGTGAACAGAATCTTCTTCACCAGGATTGGCCGTCCCAGCTTGCCTTTCATCGAGGGCTGGGCCATTACCCGGGCTTCAACCGGCGTCCGAGTAGGTGGAGTGGATGACTCGCTCAGAAACAACAAGGTTGCCCGCTGGCTTTCTGGTCTGAAACGCTCGATCTTGCCTGGGTTGAAAGGCGGTGGGACAGCAGCTTCCAGCTCAGTACCCATCACCGCTCGCACCCCCTCCGGCAGGCCCTCAACGGTTAGAGCGATATAACCGTCAAAACCTTCTTCCTGATCGGTATCGATGCTGAGTTTGCTGACCTCCCCAGCCACCAGGTTCACCTGGTCCTCGGAGATGTGAACCTCACCCATGTGAGGAACCTGCTGGCGCAGCAATACACGGTACGCAAACGTTTTATCTCCATATGTATGAGTAATATCCCGAATCTCAAGGATGAACTCTCCGTCGCGCGAAAACGAGTAGGTGGTCTTTGGCTCAACCTGTTTGATAATCGTATCCCCGCACGTGTTCACCCGGGAGTGAACGTTAGTGAAGGCCTCATCGCCGCCGGTCGAGACGATCCTCAAATAGGGATTGAACTGAGGTATCGTCTTCTGCAGCGTCTGTACTTCGACTGTGACCCGGTCGCCGCCCTTCACCCGGAACTTGACCCGGTCAATATCGGCGGGGTTCTCAATGGTTCCTTCCACCAGCACTGGAACGGTGACGGGAACCGGTTCTGAGGACGCCCCATGGGGATCGTTATCAATCCTGAGTACGGGGACGTCCGGAATGGCCGTTTGGGAGCCGCCCCCGGAGGCTTCGCCGTCCTTGTTGGCAGGTGATTGCGGGCCATACAGAGACTCGACGGCGCGGGACCACAGGCCCTTCAGGCGATCCGGGTTCAGTTCCCGTTTCCAAGCGCGTTCTTTCCACGAAACGTCGGGCGGGGGCAGGTGCGCTGCCCGCATCGGATCCGTCTCAGCCTGGTCCGGGGAGGCGCGGCGAATGGAAAGCTGATAGACATGGTCCGGACCTGCCGCACCCAGAAAACCGCCGAGGACGACGAGATAGCGCCCCTTCCTCGGGAACTCATATGTAAGCACCGCCTGAAGCGGAAACCCCGGATACGAAACCGGCTCGTCGTTGAACGCGAGCTCCGTCAGGCGGTCGGACCGGAACCAGCTACCGGTCGGCTCGTAAAGGGTCAGGTAAGGATCGAAGCCTTCACCGGCAGTAAGGGCGTCGAAACGGAGTTTCTCACCCTTCTGGGCCTCGAAGATGTAGTAATCCACTTCTCCCTTGTCGGTAAGCTTCCCGTTCACTACCACTGGATACGCCGGGATCGGCTGGCTGTTCTCTGGCAGCTCATGCCGGGAGTCGCCTTCCATCATGGCGGATTCGGAGTGAATCCGGATCGGCAAAGGATTCGAAAGTCCGCCCGGAGTCAGAATTCGCAGGTAGTGTATGCCGGCCTGCGCCCCTGGAGCCGCCTTCACAGCCAGGGATAGCAGCTGCAGCGGTCCACCGGAAGAGGACTTTTTCCTTGAAGCGCCAGAGGCCGGCGATTTTTCGTTTTCCACGCCGGAGACCGTCGCTGAAAGATGCTCGCAGTCGAACCAGACAGTGGAAACTCGGTCCAGCGCCCGCCCGCGAACGGTGGCGGTGAATTCCGCGCCCTGCTGGCCGCCGAAAGGGAAGATGGAGATCAACTCGGGCGCCGTGGGCGCCGCCGCTCGCACCCCAACCCACAGTGAGGCTGCGATCACCACCGCAAACAGCGCTCGCCGCATCAGCATCCTCCCGGCTCGGTAAAGGCAGTTATTAGCATACAGCGCCGCGGCAAGGGAAGCCAATAAGGGGAAAGGTCTTCATCATGGTGAGGCACTGGTCGTTAAAGCCCGGTCCTTCCAAAACACGCTCCGTCAAGGCTCAGCCGCGCTGCGCCAGAGGCCTCGGCAGCGTGCCCCACGGCTCCACGCCGCAGCGTGCGGCCCACTGTTCGTATTTCGCGGCCAGCTCCCGCGCCTTGGCGGGCTGGCTCCCGGCGAGGTTCTTCATCTCGGTGCGGTCCGCTTCCAGATCGTAGAGTTCCCAGGCGTTCGGATGGCGGGAGACCAGCTTCCATCTGCCCTGGCGCACGGCGCGGTTTCCTTCGTGCTCCCAGTAGATCCGCTCGTGGCCTTCTCTTCGCCCCCCTTGCAGCACCGGCAGAAGACTACGGCCCTCGAGCGGGGTAATTCTGTTTCCGCCGAACTCCTCCGGATACTTGGAGCCGGAAACATCGATGCACGTGGCCATGACGTCGATCAGATGTCCGGGCTCCGTACTGATCCGGTTGCTTTGCCGGATGCCGCCCGGCCAGTGGGCGATGCACGGAGTGGCGATCCCGCCCTCGTTCACCCAATGCTTGTACAGCCGGAACGGCGTATTACTGGCATTGGCCCAGGGGATCCCGTAGCTCTGGTATGTAGTGTCCGGGCCGGGCATGATGGAGGGATCGTTTCCAATCGCGACCGGACGGCCGTCGCGCGTCGTCTTGGGAACGTGAAGCCCTCCCGACCTGCTGGTGAGCTCTTCCGCGCAGCCGCCGTTGTCGGCTAAAAACAAAACCAGTGTGTTCTGTTCGGCTCCCGTCTCGCGGAGTCTGGCGAGAATCCTGCCGATGCCCTGGTCCATGCGATCGATCTGGGCCGCATAAACCTCCATCCGCCTTGCCTGCCATTCCTTGTTGACGGCGTCCTTCCAGGTGGGCACAGCTTCATCGCGCGGCGTGAGCGGCCATTTCCGGTCGACAATGCCCATATCGATCATTCTGCGGTGGCGCTCCAAACGAAGCGCGTCCCAACCGCCCTTGTAACGGCCGCGGTACTTCGCGATGTCGGCGTCGCGGGCGTGCAACGGCCAGTGCGGAGACGTATAGGCCACGTACATAAAGAACGGGTCTTCTTTTCGCGCATACTCGCCGATGAAGCCGGAGGCGCGGTCGCTGATGGCGTCGGTGTAGTAATAGTCCTCGCGATCGGGGCTGGTCGGGGTGTTCCCGTCGGTGAGCGACACCGGATTGAAGAAGCTTCCGGCGCCATGGATCGTGCCGTAGTACTTCTCAAATCCGCGCTGCAAGGGCCAGTTGTCTTTCGACTCGTTGACCGGCGTGACGTGCCACTTGCCGCACATGAGCGTGTGATACCGGGCCGGGCGAAGCGCTTCGGCGATGGTGACGGACTGGCGGTTGAGATTCCCGCGATATCCCGGCAGCCCGCGGTCGTTCACCATGTGCCCGACTCCGGCCTGATGGGAATATAAGCCGGTCAGCAGGGACGCGCGCGTGGGACAGCAGCGGGCCGTGTTGTAGAACTGCGTAAACCGCACGCCGCCTTTTGCCAGGCGGTCCAGGTTGGGCGTGGCGATCTCACCGCCATAGCAGCCGAGGTCGGAGAAACCCATGTCGTCGGCCATAATCACCACGATGTTGGGCCGCTTTGCGGATTGACCCGCTGCCGCGCCGGCGCTCAGGCTTCCTGCCATGCACTCCAGGAAGCGGCGTCGATTGAGTCCAGGTGCATTCATTGAGCGATCCCCTTGCCGTAGATAATGTCGAACTCGGCTTCCGCGAATGAAGAAGCGATTTTATTCTTCACCACTTTAACGCGCGTGCGGCTGCCAACGGCGATGTCGCCTTCGTGCAGGGTGGAGATCCGGCGCACCTCAAGCCGCAGCCCGGCGTGAAACTTAAGAGCGCGGCCCCCGGTAGTGGTTTCGGGATTGCCGGACGGGAGACCGATCCGGGCGCGAATCTGGTTGATGAAGATGAGGCAGGCGCCGGTGCGGGCTACCGTTACGGTCAGCTTGCGCAGCGCCTGGGACATGAGGCGCGCGTGGAGACCGAAATGCCCGTCGCCCATCCCGCCTTCCAGTTCCGCGCGCGGGACCAGCGCGGCGACGGAATCGACCACCACCACGTCCAGAGCGCCGGAGGAGATCAGCGCGCCGGCAATTTCGAGCGCCTGCTCGCCGCAATCCGGCTGGGAGACGAGAAGACTCGCGGTATCGACGCCCATGGAGCGGGCGTACGCAGGATCGAGCGCGTGCTCGGCGTCGATGAAGGCGGCCGTCTCGCCCTGCCGCTGCGCCTGCCGCACAACCTGCAAAGCAATGGTGGTCTTGCCGGAAGATTCCGGCCCGAAGATCTCGACCACCTTTCCGCGCGGGATGCCGTTTGCGCCCAGCGCGGCATCGAGCCCCGGAATGCCGGTGGAAAGCGCGCCGATGCGGCCGGCGGAGGGGCGGCTATCCCGTTTCTCGAGCTGGAGCAGCATCCGGTCGATGGCGCGCTGGCGGTCCTCCGGGCTCATCGTTTGGAGGCGGCCAAGAAGTAGGGAGGCGGCTCGGGAATGGCAGCGCCGTCCTTGCGCGGAGAAGACGCGCCGTAGTTCATCCGCTTCCCGGAATCGTGGAGCACCGCCTGTCCCCCGCCTACCGCGCCCGAGAACTCTCCGAGCACCTCAAGGCGATGACCCTTGCGCTTCAGAGCTTCGCGCACCTCCACCGGTACGCGCGATTCCATCATCACATCGCACCCGCCGAAGCTCAGCTTGGTGAAGCGCGGAGCTTCAAGAGCCGCCTGGATGTTCATGGAATGATCCACGATGTTGGAGACGAACTGCGCGTGGGCCTGCGCCTGATTCAGCCCGCCCATGATGCCAAAGCCGATGTGCACGTCCCCGTTCTCCATAAAGGCCGGAATGATGGTGTGGAAGGGCCTTTTGCGAGGTGCGAGTGCGTTGGGGTGCGTGGCGTTCGTTTCGAACAGCGCGCCGCGATTGTGCAGGTGGAAACCGAAATCGTCCACCACGATGCCGGAGCCGAAGCTGAGATAGATGCTCTGGATCAGGGAGACGATGTTGCCGTCGCGGTCCACCACCGAGAGATAAATGGTGTCGCCGGTGGCGGAGAGAGGGTCGCCGGGCTGGACGTCGCAGCGCGCCCGGTCCGGGTCGATCAGCGCCGCGCGCTCCCCGGCGTACTTCTTCGAAAGAATCCCTTCGAGCGGAACCTGGGCGAAACGCATGTCGGCGAGGTAGCGCTGCAAATCCATGTAGGCCAGCTTCTGGGCCTCGATCTTGGCATGGAAGGACTCCGCGCTCGCATGGGCCTGATGCATGAGCGGGAAACGCTCCATGATGTTCAGCATCTCGAGCGCCGCCATACCCTGTCCGTTGGGCGGCAGCTCGTAAACCTTCCACCCGCGATACTCGGTCGAGATCGGCTCAACCCACTCGGATTGGAACTCGGCGAGGTCGGCGCGATCCATGAGGCCGCCGAGGCGATCGGAAGTCTTGAGGATGGCTTCGGCTATCGGACCCCGGTAGAACGCATCTGCGCCATCCTCGGCGATGAGGCGCAGCGCCTTGCCCAGCTTCGCGTTGCGGAACACCTCGCCTACGGCCGGCGCGGAGCCGTTGCGGAGGAAGATCTTGTTCCCGTTGTCGTCGGAGCTGAGCTTGGAGATGGAGTTACGCCAATGGTCCTGGATGATCTCGGTGACGGGGAAGCCATTCTCGGCGTAGTAAATGGCGGGGTCGAACAATTCGGCCCAGTTCAGGCTCCCGAATTTCTTGTGGAGCTTCTCCCAGCCGTCCACGCAGCCCGGCACCGTCACCGAATGGATGCCATCCTGAGGCATCCCGTAGTGATCTTTCTGTTTGAGCGCCTCGATGGTGAGGGCCTTGGGCGCCCAGCCGCTGGCGTTGATGCCGCTGAGACGCTTGTTTTTGGCATCCCAATAGATGGCGAAGAGATCGCCCCCGACGCCGTTGCTCATCGGTTCGACCACGGTGAGAGCGGCGTTGGCCGCGATGGCCGCGTCGATAGCGGAGCCGCCGCGCGCCAGCACTTGCGCCCCGGCCTGCGAGGCGAGGGTCTGACTAGTGGCGACGATCCCGTGCTGCGAGACCACCATGGAGCGGGCTTGCGTTCGATCCTGCGTTTGAGAAGGCATGGCTAAGAGAAGCACCATACCGCACAGAAGGGCCGTCCGGGAAGCCTGCCGCATAGGAATGCCCGATCATATCACCCATTGGGTGATATCGGGCTTTGGCTGTTTCAGACTGGAACGGCTACGGCGTTGTTGACGCCGCCGGGCTCAAGCGCTTCTCGATCTCGCCGAGCTGCTTGCGCACCGTGTCCGCTTCCGGCGCCGTGGGCGCGAACTTGAGGAAGCTCCGCATACTCTCGGCCGCTCCGGCGAAATCCTGCTTCTGGGCCAGGATGACGCCCAGCACGTGCTCCAACTTCGGCATGCGATGGTTCGGGTCCAGCTTCAGCGCCTCGCGCGCGCTTTGCTCCGCGTCGTCCAGTTTCCCCAGGTTGAGGCTGGCGACGGAGTGGTAGAAGTACGCCGCCGGGAAATCGAAGGGATTGAGCTTCAAGGCGCGGCTGGTGGTGTCGGCCACATCCTGCCACTTGTTTTCCCGCGCGGACAGCAGGGCCAGCTCCAGATAGGGGCTCACATACTTGGCGTCGGCGGCGAGGGCCTGGGAGTGTGCGTTGCGCGCCTCCTCGATCTTGTCCTGCTTCTGGTACAGGCGCCCTAATTCGAACCACGCGGCGGCGTATTTGGGATAGACAGCGACGGCCTTCTCGAACTCCTTCTGCGCCTCGGCGTCCTTCTTCTTCTTGAGCCGGTCGCGGCCTTTGTCGAACGCCTTGCGCGCATCCTTGGGCGCATTCAGGCTGGTGGCGCTGATGGTGGTGCCTTCCACATTGGCCAGGCGGCGCAGGACGATGGTCCCGACGTCGGGATTGTCAAAGGCGCGGCGGCCACTGAGATTCACTATTTCGGACCGGAATCCGGGCAGCACGGCGCGTAGCTCACAGCCCATCAAATCGCGCTCGGAGATGCCGCGTGTGTTCATCATGCCTCCACGGGAGGGTCCGCCGCCGAATCCCGGGTTGGTGTTCCCGAAGCCGCCGTCCGCGGCCGAGCTGACGCTGGCATCCGCCATCATGCTCATGTTCTGCCCAAGCTGGAAGCTGAACCGGCCCTTGCTGTCGGTGTAGGCCTCCGGCCGCGGCTGGCCATTGCAGACCCGTTCGATCACGACCGAATCGGGAGGAGGAGTGCCATCGTCCAGCACAACTTTGCCGGAAAGGAAGATGGGCCGCTGCATCTCGGGAAAGGGCTGCCGGTTCGGATCGTCAATGCCCTGCTGCTGACGATCGCGGGGCGAGCCGGGGAAAGGTTGTTGCTGCTGGCCGGGCTGCCCGGGCTGCCTCGGGCCCTGCGAGGGACCGGTTGTGCCGCCGCCGGCTGGGGGCCCCTGGGAGGGAGGAGGGTTTTGTCCCCCTTCTTGCGCTGTAACCGTAACCAGGTTGAGGGCGATCGCACAGATCAACCCGAAGAAGGTGCGGAGCGTCCACTTGGCGAGCATTGGGAACCTCCCGGTTTTGTCAGCCTCAATTATGGCACACACAAACCTGCGTGGCGCGGAACCCCGGTCTTGTATAGAATGAGTTGTTTATTAACATCCATTATGAAAGTCAGTTTTACCACCGCATGTATCGGCGGGCTCCTGCTGCTCACGGCTTGTTCCGAAGCGCCCAAGAAAACCGCCGAGCCCGAAAAACCGCCGGAGCCGGTGACCGGGCGGTATTCGCTGTATCAGATGTACCCCCGGGCGCGCGCCTGGGCCACGGATGTCCAACCCCTTAACTGCACGAATATCAACCTGCCGGAGGCGGCGAAGAGCGAGCCGGGCAAGTCCCTGGCCTGGCAGTGCGTTTTCGTTTCCGCTTCGCTCGGCCGCGCGCGCAGATTCACCTATTCCGTGATCGAAAGTCCGGGCAACGTCTATAAGGGAGTGTTTCAATCCACGGAGGAACGCTGGAGCGGCCAACAGAAGCCCTTTTTGCTGGCGGCGCTCAAGACGGATTCGGACGAGGTCTTCGCGACTGCGCTCAAGCGCGGCGCCGCGTACGCGAAGAAGCATCCGGACATGCCGGTCAACTTCCTGCTGGAGGTGAACAACCGCTTTCCCAATCCGACCTGGCGCGTGATTTGGGGAGACTCCATCACCGTGAGCGGCTTCTCAATCTACGTGGACGCTTCGAGCGGAGAGTATCTGCAGACCGCGCACTAGCGCCGCGCCGCTCTCGTTGTTTCAAGTATGATGTAGGTTCGCCTCCGGCTTTAATCGAAATCCGAGATCGAAATTCGTGCTCGGCTTTCGAGTGTTCCATGCTCGACAAAGACCTTTACTCGGGCCTCATCCGGCTCCACATCCTCCACCACGCGGCGCATGAGCCGATCTTCGGTCTGGGCATTATCGAAGAGCTCGGCCGGCACGGCTACAAGCTGAGCGGCGGAACCTTGTATCCGCTTCTGCACGGGCTGGAGAAGAAGGGATACCTGCGATCTTCCGAGCAGCGAAACGGACAGCACACGCGCCGCGTTTACCAGGCCACGCGAGAGGGCAGGAAGGCCCTTCGCGAGGCCAAGGCCAAAGTGCACGAACTGTTCGGAGAGCTGTTTGAAGACGAACGGACGCGATGACCAAACAAGAGAATCCCCTTTTGCTGGCGTGTGTGTTCTGGTTGAGCGGCACGGTGCATGCCCAAACCGCCGGCCTCACGGTGCAGGAAGCCGTGCGGCAGGCGCTCGAGAAGTATCCCGCGACGCAGGTTTCCACCGAGCAGGCCTCCGCCGCGGCGGCGGCCATCACGCTGGCGCGCACAGCGTATCTGCCGCGCGTCGATTTTCTTGGCCAGGTCAACCGCGCCACCCGCAACAACATTTTCGGCATGCTGCTGCCGCAGACCGTGCTGCCCACCATCTCAGGTCCGCCGCACCCTTTTAACGACCTGACCAGCGTGTGGGGTTCTGCCACCGGCATGCTGGTCTCCTGGGAGCCGTTCGATTTCGGCTTCCGCGGGGCGAATGTGGACGCCGCCACCGCCGGGCGCCGGCGTGCCGATGCCGGGGTAACGCGCACCCGCTTTGAAGTGAGCGCCATAACGGCCGACGCCTTCCTCACGCTTCTTGCAGCCCAGCAGACGGCCGTCGCCGCGCAGGCCGGCGTCGAGCGGTCTCGTGTGCTGCTGAACATCGTCGAAGCCCTGGTCAAGGCCCAACTGCGGCCGGGCGCGGATGCCAGCCGCAACCGCGCCGAACTGGCGCTGGCTCAAACGCAGCTCATTCAGGCGCAGCAGGCGATTCGCATCGCGCGGGCATCTTTGGCACAGATGCTGGGAGCGGCCCCTGCCCAAATCTCAGTTGTTCCCGGCCCGCTTCTTCAGGCTCCGCAGGGCCTAGATCTGGCCGCTGAAACGGCGGCCGGACATCCGGCGCTGCAGGAGCAGAAGGCGGCCATCGAGGAAGCTCAGTCGCGCGCCCGGGTGCTCGATAAGCTTTACTATCCGCGCTTCAACTTGCAGGGCGCGAGCTATGCCCGCGGAACGGGCGCGAGGAACGATTTCACCACCAGGGGCGGCGCGGCGGGTCTCGGTCCTAATATCTATAACTGGGGCGTCGGAGTGACCGTGACTTTCCCGGCCTTCGAGTTGTTTTCCATTCGCGCGCGCAAAGAGATTGAAGTACACCGCGAACGCTCCGAAGAGGCAAGATACAGGCAGATCCTTCAGGATCTCAACGGAAACCTGGAGAAGGCCAAGGCGGCGCTGGAAGGAGCGTTACGCACTGCCGAGCAGACCCCGATTCAGCTACAGGCAGCCCGCGACGCCGAACAACAGGCGACCGCGCGCTACAGGGCGGGGCTCGGAAATCTGGTGGACGTAGCGGAAGCCCAGCGGCTGGTCACCCAGGCCGAGATCGACGACTCGCTGGCCCGGCTGAATGTATGGCGCGGGCTGCTGGCGGTGTCGGCGGCGCAAGGCGATCTCGATCCCTTTCTTCAAAGGAGCCGTTAAATGTGGCTTGTAAACACAGCGTTGCGGCGGCCGATTACCATACTGGTCGCCGTTCTCGCAGTCGCGCTCTCATCCTATCTTGCGCTCACGCGCATGCGCATTGACATCTTCCCAAGGCTCGGTTCACCCACCATCTTCGTCGCCCAGCCCTATGGCGGCATGGACCCGTCGCAGATGGAAGGCTTCCTCACCTATTACTACGAGTATCACTTCCTTTATGTGACGGGCATCGAGCACGTCGAATCGAAGAGCATCCAGGGCGTGGCGTTGATAAAGCTGGTGTTCCATCCGGACGCGGATATGAACCAGTCCATGGCGGAAGTGGTGGCTCAGGTCAACCGCTCGCGCGCCTTCATGCCGCCGGGCGCGGTTCCGCCCTTCATCGTGCGCTTCGACGCGGGCAGCGTTCCCGTAGGGCAGTTGGTATTCGCGAGCACCAGCCGCAGCCCGGGCGAGATGCAGGACATCGCCCTCAATCGTGTGCGGCCGCTGTTCGCCACGCTGCCCGGAGTCTCCGCGCCGCCGCCTTTTGGGGGCAACCAGCGGACCATTGTGGTACGGCTCGATCCGGAACGCATGCGCGCCTACCAGATCTCGCCGGAGGAGGCGATTGTCGCGGTGAATCGGGGCAGCGCGGTGCTGCCTTCGGGCAACGTCCGCATAGGAGACATCACGCACATCGCCAACACCAACGTCGTGATTGGCGGCGACTTGAACGAGCTGATGGATACGCCGGTGCGGACGGGCTCCGGGCCGACGGTATACATTCGCGACATCGGCGTGGTGGAGAGCGGCACCGATATCGTGACCGGCTACGCGCACGTCAACGGCCGCCGCACGGTCTACATTCCGGTAACCAAGCGATCCGATGCATCCACGCTGGCGGTGATCGCGCGCGTAAAGGCGGCTCTTCCCGGGATGCGGGCGGTAGTGCCGGAGGACGTTCAGGTCACGTTGGAGTTCGACCAGTCCGGATACGTTTCGCGGGCGCTGTCCGGCCTGGTCAACGAAGGTTTGCTGGGCGCGCTACTCTCCGGCCTGGTTGTGCTGCTCTTCTTGAAAGACTGGCGCAGCGCGCTGATCATCGTCACCACTATTCCGGCCGCGCTGCTGGCCTCGGTGGTATGGCTTTGGGGCGCCGGCCAAAGCATCAACATCATGACGCTGGCCGGCTTGGCGCTGGCTGTGGGAGTGCTGGTGGACGAGGCGACGGTGGAGGTCGAGAACATCCACACGCATCTGGCTTCCGGCCAATCGCGCGGATGGTCGGTGCTCGATGCCTGCCGCAAGACGGCCACGCCGCGGCTCCTGGCCATGCTGTGTATTCTCGCGGTCTTCGTGCCCTCCTTCTTCATGACCGGCGTCGGACAGCAGTTGTTCGTTCCCCTGTCTCTCGCGGTCGGCTTCGCGATGATCTCGTCCTATCTGCTTTCGAGCACGCTGGTGCCGGTGCTCTCCATGTGGCTGATGGGCAAGCCGCACCGAGGCGGGAAGGAAGGCTTATTTGGATGGCTTCGCGACATATACACACACTACCTGCGGTTTGTAGTGCGCTTCCGGTGGCCGCTGGTTGGCGTATATGCGTTGACTGCCTCGGCGGTGCTCTACTCGGTCTATCCGTACGTGGGCACGGAGATCTTTCCGACCGTGGACGCCGGCCAGTTCCAGTTGCGGCTGCGCGCGCCGACGGGAACTCGCATCGAACGCACCGAACTGGTTACGCTAAGAGCCGTCGACGCTATCAAAGAACTGGTGGGTCCGGACAATGTGCTTGTGACCACGAGCTTCATCGGCGTGCAGCCGGCCAGCTATCCCGTCAATACCATCTATCTCTGGACCAGCGGTCCGCACGAATCGGTTTTGCTGGTCGCATTGAAGCCTTCGGCAACTCCGCGCGGCGACGAGCTTCGCGAGAAGATTCGCGCCAAACTCAGCGAGACCATGCCCGAGGTAAAGTTCTCCTTCGAAGCGGGCGATATCGTGAGCCAGGTGATGAGCTTCGGTTCGCCCACCAGCATTGAGGTGGCGGTGCAAGGTCCGAGCCTGCCGGCGAATCGCGAGCATGCCGCGAAGGTGTTCGCGGAGCTGACCAGGATATCCTCGCTACGCGATTTGCAATATGCGCAGCCCATGGATTATCCGACGCTGGAAATTTCCGTGGATCGCGACCGCGCCGGGCAGTTCGGATTGACCGCCGCGGGCGTGGCGCGTTCGCTGGTTGCGGCCACCTCGTCGAGCCGTTTTATCGAACCGAACTACTGGCGCGATCCCATCAGCGGCAATGCCTTCCAGATCCAGGTGGAAATTCCGCAGCATAAGATGGCTTCGATCGAAGACGTGCGGTCCATCCCGCTGACCACGAACGGAAAAAGCCACACGCTTCTGGGCGACGTGGCGGTCCTGAAGACGGGCGAGGCGATGGGACTGGTGGAGCGCTACAACATGCAGCGGGTGGTGAGCATGACGGCCAATATTCACGGCAAGCCCCTTGGCGATATGACGCGCGATCTGAGAACGGCGTTGGAGCGCGTGCCGGAAGCGCCGCGCGGCGTCACCGTGGCGGTACGGGGCCAGATTCCACCGCTCGAGGAGACGCTCGCCGGGCTCCAGACCGGGCTGCTGCTCGCCATCGCCACGATCTTTCTACTGCTGGCGGCGAACTTCCAGAGCTTCCGTCTGGCGGCGGCGGTGATCCTCACCGTTCCCGCGGTCCTGTGCGGCGTGCTGCTGATGCTTTACTTCACCGGCGCCACGCTGAATGTGCAATCGTTCATGGGCGCGATCATGGCCATCGGCATTGCGGTCGCCAACTCGATTCTCCTCGTCACCTTCGCCGAAATGAGCCGCCGCTCCGGCTCCCCGGTCGCCGAAGCGACGGTGGAGGGAGGACGCGGCCGTCTGCGCGCGATCCTGATCACAGCCTGCGCCATGATCGGCGGCATGCTGCCGATCGCGCTGGGATTCGGAGAAGGCTCCGAACAGACGGCGCCTCTGGGAAAGGCGGTCATCGGAGGCCTGCTGCTGGCGACCTTCGCCACGCTGACGGTGTTGCCGGCGATTTATTCCATTCTGCAGCGGTCCGCGCGCGGCGTTTCCGCGTCGCTGCATCCGCTGGATTCCGAGAGTAGATACTATGAGCCCAAGTAAGGCCTTCATTACACTGCTGTGCGCCTCCGCCCTCGCTGGACAAACCAGGGAGACGGTCAAGGTCGTATCCCGGCAACTGGAGCGGACCGGACAACTGCCCGGCGAGTTTCTGCCCTATCAGAGCGTTGCCATTTATGCGCGGGTGCCGGGATTCGTGGACAAGGTGCTGGTGGATCGCGGCAGCATTGTGAAGAAGGGCGACCTGCTGGCGACGCTGGTGGCGCCGGAGATGGAAGCGAAGGTCGCGGAGGCGGAGTCAAAGGTTCAGACCATCGAGGCGCAGCGAGCCGAAGCCGAGGCCAACCTGCTCGGCGCGGAGAGCACCTGGCAGCACCTCAAAGCCGCGTCCGCGACGCCCGGCGCAATTGCCGGGAACGAACTCATCCTGGCGGAGAAGGCCGTGGACGCAGGGCGCGCCTTGCTGAAAGCGCAGGAAGGCGCCAAGGCGGCGGCCATCTCATCCGTGCAGGCGCTCAAAGAGCTGCTGGGCTATCTGAACGTGGTTGCGCCGTTTGACGGTGGGATCACGGAGCGGCTGGTGCATCCGGGCGCGCTCGCGGGACCGGGCGCGGGGTCGGCCGGAGGCCCTCTGATGACGCTCGAGCAGACCGCCATGCTGCGGCTGGTAGTCGCCGTGGCGG
>JBBDWK010000110.1:0-10905 GCA_040902885.1 Bryobacteraceae bacterium
AACCTTCGCAGCGACGGCTACGAACGGACATCGCCCGTGGATGCGTTTCCGGCTAACGAATATGGCCTCTTCGACATGATCGGCAACGTCTGGGAGTGGACGTCGGATTGGTATCGCGCGGGATCTCCAGCCACGCCGGGAAACGCGTGCTGCGCATCGTCGCATTCCGCTTCGAAAGCGACCGAGGAGGCGAGCTACGACCCCCATCAGCCGAACATCAAGATTCCCCGCAAGGTCCTGAAAGGCGGATCGCACTTATGCGCGCCGAATTACTGCCGCCGCTACCGTCCAGCCGCGCGATTTCCGCACCCTATCGACACGTCGACTTGCCACGTGGGTTTCAGGTGCATCGTACGGGAAAAGAAGTCGCAAGCTCACAATGACATCGCTTGAAGCGTGGGAGAGCATGCTGGTCGTCCTCGTCCAGTGGCTCCGCGTCGCGGTTGATTTCGTTGGTGTCTTATGGGTCGCATTTGGGTTCGTTTATGCGTCTGCGGCGCTTTTCCTGAGCCACCTGCGAAGGCAGACGGTAACCTTTACACCCATCAGGCTCACTTTGAGCCGCTATCTCTCGCTTGCTCTTGAGTTCCAACTGGCGTCGGACATACTCTCGACACTGATCGCTCCCACTTGGCAGGATCTCGGCAGATTGGCTGCGACGGCCGCTATCCGGACCGCCCTCAACTACTCCCTCTCGCGAGAGATGAAGGAGTACTCCGAGAGGTTGGAGCGCAAGGAACACGTCGCCGCCGAGCACGCGGAGAATCCATTTCGCAGTTCACCGGCCGCTTGAGTTGAGAATGTTGAAAAAGGGACTCTATGAAGCTGGATGAGTTCTCGCTCGCACAGGGAGGGCTTATCTACGCGCTTCAGAAACGAATCACACTCGCGGCGACCGGTCAGACGGGAGTCGTGCAACAGTCCCTGGTCTTCGTTTCCATAACTTGGGCGCCGCTACTGATACTTTCTCTGGTGCAAGGCGTCGCTCTAGGCACGCGGGTCGATATTCCGTTCTTGCGGGACTTCCTCGTGAACGTCCGTTTCCTCGTCGCCTTACCGATCTTGATCGTTGCCGCGATTTTCATTGATCCGAGCGTGCGCCATGCAGTCAACCACTTTGTCACTTCAGAGTTGGTCCCAAGCGAAGAGATGGCTCGTTTTGAAGACGTCATCACGAAAACGATGAAGCTCCGTGATTCGGCTATTGCGACAACGCTGCTGGTCGCAACAGCCTTCGCTCCGTCGCTGTGGCCCGGGCTGGTGGACTTCGCCACTCCAGGGATGTCGAGCTGGCATTTCGCTCCCCAAGGGGAGGATACGCTCAGTCTTGCCGGTTGGTGGTTCTTATTGATTAGCATTCCGGTCTACCGCGTGCTGCTTTTGCACTGGTTCTGGTTGATGATAGTCTGGGCGACGCTACTCTGGCGGATTTCAAAGATCGAGCTGCGATGCATTCCCAGCCATCCGGATGGGGCTGGCGGCCTCGATTTCCTGGCACACACGCAACGGAAATTCGCGATCGTTGGCATGGCGGCGTCCGCTATCATAGCCGGCGGCATCGCGAACTCAATCGCTTACCACGGACGTCCTCTTTCCGATTACAAGTACCTGATACCCGCCGTCTGCGCATTGCTTGTGATCGGGATCGCCGCTCCGGTGCTTGTTATGCGTCCTCAATTGCTTCGGGTCAAACGAAAAGGACTGTTGGAATACGGTGTGCTCGGGTCGGCCTACGCGGGATCATTTCAGAACAAGTGGGTGAATGAACCTCCTCTGAAAAGCGAAAGCCTTCTGGGAACTGCCGACATTCAATCACTTGCGGACCTGGCAGGCAGTTATGAAGTCGTACGCGATATGCGAACGATCTTGATTGACATGAAGGCGTTTCTGCGAATGGCCTTAGTTATTCTCTTACCGACGGTACCACTGCTTCTTGTCATCGCTCCTGCTGAAGACATCTTGAAGCTAATCTTGAAAATTCTGGGCTAGTCACCCGGCAAAGATAAGGAAACCAACTGGCTGCCTGCCCCGGGCGCGGGCTCGTTCAGCATGAACTTGCGCCTTTACTGGCCAAAGCCGGAAGCGGTTGACGGCACGTGGCAGCCGCCTATTGTACGACGCGTGGAGTGATTACGGAAGGAATCTAACGATTCAACTTCATGTCAGAAAGGATTCCGCATGTTCATCGGCGCTGGGGACTTTCGCACGTTCTTCGGGGTCGCCGCCGTGATGCTGTCAGTGGTTGCAATCGCTGCCCCGCAGGGTGCACTTCTGGAGGCCGGCAATCCAAAGCCTTCCGGCCCCTTTCGCATGACGTTGCCAGTCGCGCAAGATCGAGCGGCAGCCGCAAGCAAGGTTGCGGAGCTTGCAAAGCTCAGCGTCGACCAAGCCCGCTATCGCCGCCTGGGCGCCCAGGCCGATTTCTTCCCGAAGATTGGCGCGATCTTTGCCAATATGCACTTCAACAAATTCATGGGGGAGAGAATTCAAGTGCTTGGCCGCACGGCCCAGCTTCCACTCCTGAACACAGACGAGAGCCTCTTCGCGGTCACCGCGGCGCAACCCGTGACGCAGCTCTTCAAGGTTCGTGAGGCCGTCAACATCGCGCGGGCCGACGAGAGAATCGCGCAGGCTAAGGCCGCCGCGATGTCGGCACAGCTCAAATCCGATGTGGAGCTGGCTTTTTTCAAATTACTGATCGCCCAAAGGCAGCAGGCGGCCGGCGCCAAGGCGAAAGGGAACCGGGATCTAATGCAGGTTGCAAGCGCCGCGCCGATGCCGCTGAGCGCCAGCGTGGAGCGCCGCCTCGCTATCCTCGAAGCCGAGAAGGAACTGGTTACGGCGAATAGTCAGGCGGCCGGGCTGACTCAGGCTCTCAACACTCTGATCGGCTTGCCGCTCGACACCCAATTGGAGTTGTCCGCGCCCGAGCCGCTGATGGAAACGGTCTCCGCGCAAGCCGTGCAGCAGAGCATCGACCGCAACCCGGAGGTAGTCGAGGCACGGGAGACCGTAGTCAAGGCGCGCGCCGCGACGAAGCTGGCAAAGCTCGAATACATCCCCGACGTGACGGCGATGTTCACCTACTCTTATCAGACTGCCGTACCGCTCCTGCCTCGGGACTTCTCTTTCTATGGCGTGCTGGCCTCATGGAACGTGTTCGACTTCGGAAAGCGGGAGCGGTTAGTGAGCGAACGCAGGACCCAGCTTCAGTTGGCCGAGGCCAACTTGGAGATTGTGAAGGCCAAGATAGGCGCGAGCATCCAGAAGAGTCTCCTCGAATTGCAGAGAGCCGGGCGCATCCGAGAACTGACGCGGAAAGTGGCGACGATGTCTCGCAGTGTGCACATCAGTAATGTTGCCGCAGCGACGGAATCCGGCGAGACTCTGTCACAAGCGGACGTGGAAATGTTCCAGGCCGAGCTCGATTACCGATTGGCGTATGCCCAACTCAAGAGAATGGCCGGAGAGAAGTAAGGCGGAGCAAGGAATGCCAGCGCTCGTGGACCCGAAAAGGAGGAAGCAACCCAAACGACACGCTTCATTTTACCTTCGCCTGGACAGTAGGTTAATGCATGTCCTCTCGCGCAGGCAGCCTGTCCTCAATCGGCATCTCTTCGACTGGCGTCAAACTCTCCTGCAGCGCCAATAGCTGTCCGGCCGTATCGGATCGCTTTCCCGCCGCCCTACTGTACTTTACCTTGTACATACGCCGGTCGGCCTCCGCAAGTATAGTCTCCGCATCCAGACCATCATCCGGATAGGTCGCCACGCCAACGCTAACGTCAAGAATTTCCACTCCACAGACTTCCCGCCCCGCACGCCGCACGGATTCGGCCATATCCCGGATCTGCCGCTCGGCCCGTTCCGAGCCGCTTCCCGGAAGCACGAGCACGAACTCGTCGCCGCCCATGCGCGCCACGTAGCCAAACTCCCCGCAACTTCCGCTCAACGCCTGCGCCACCGATTGCAGCGCCCGGTTCCCCTCCAGGTGTCCCCACCGGTCGTTTACCTGCTTGAATCCATCCAGGTCGCACACCAGCACGGTCAGCTGTTTTCCGCTGCTCTGGCAGCGCGAGATTTCGGTGTCCAGATGGACGAACAGAGAGCTGGCGTTGGGCAGGCCGGTGAGGGAGTCCCGGGCGGCTTGAATCTGCGCCTGCTGAAAGGTCAGGGCATTTTCTATGGCCAGGGAGACCTTGTAGTTCACGGCCAGCAGGACGCGGAGATGGTCGCGTGAAAAGGCGTCCTTCTCCACGCAGTAAAGCGACAGGACGCCGATCACTCCGCCGATGCCCTCGAGAGGCACCGCCAGGGCCGATCGCAGCGTGCTGAACTTCGTGGGATCGTTCAAATAGCCGGGCTCCACCGAAGGGTTCCCGTTCATAATCGGCTTCTTGTTCTGCGCCACCCAGCCGGACAGGCCCTGGCCGACCGGAATCTCCAGAGAGGAGAAGAGCTTGAAATTCTCACCGTTCACGTACTTCGGCTTCAGGCAGTCGTTCTCGCGGATATAGACCGCGATGGCGTCATACGGCACCAGCGTCTTGACGCGCGCCGCTACCAGAGACAGCGTCTCGTGGGGACTCAAAGAATTGCCCAGATCCTGAGTGAACTCGTAGAGCGACTGCACCTCCTGCCGCGCCGCCGCGATGTAGGAGAGAAAATCTCCGCGGCCTTCCGCCGCTCCGTCCTTCCCCGCCTTCTCAAAGCCCGCCCCCGGCGCCTCCCCGCGCTCCACTTTCAGCCCTTTCGATAGCTTGTTTCCCGGAGTCACGGGAACGGCCGCCGCCTTCTCCTCCAACTCCAGGTAGCGCCGCTTCAGGATGCCGACGATTGTCGGGTCGAAGCTTTTGCCCGATTCCGAAATCACCACTTCCATGGCTTGATCGAGCGGAAGGGCGCGCCGGTACTGCCGATCCGTGGCCAGGGCGTCCAGACAGTCCACGGCCGACAGAATTCGCGCTCCAATCGGAATCGCCTCGCCGATCAGCCCGTCCGGATACCCGGTCCCATCCCATCGCTCGTGGTGACAGCGCACTACCGGCACCACCGCGTATGGGAAATCCACCCTCGCAAGGATCTCCGCTCCCACCACCGGGTGAATCTTCATCTTTTCGAACTCTTCGGGAGTGAGCCGTCCCGGTTTCGAGATGATGTAGTCCGGGACGGCCAGCTTTCCGATGTCGTGCAGAATCGACGCCGCCTGAAGCGCCATCAGAGCGTTACCGTCAAGTCCCAACTCCTTGCCGATCTCTCCGGCATAAACCTGCACGCGCTTCAGGTGCTCGCTCGTGGTGTGATCTTTTGCCTCGATTGCCAGGGCGAGAGCCTCAATGGTCCTTAGGTGCAGGTCGGCCATCTCCTGCGCGTGCTTCTTCTCTTCCTCGAGCTGCCTCAGATATAGGCGGTACGATCGGTAGATGATGTAGATCACCGGCAGGACCACGAGTGTCGCCTCCCACCCGATCAGGCTCTCCAGATAAGACATGCCTCCCGCGATGGAGGCTCCCACCAGGTAGTAGGGAAACGACCAGAAATAGCATTTGCGCCAGATTTCCGTGATTCTGTTGTTCTCGGTGAGAGCAATAACACCGGCGATCGAAAGAGTGTTCACCAGGAAGTAGACGCAGGAGGCCAGGGCCAGCCGGGTGACGTCGTTGGTCAGTAAACCGGATTCCCCGGTTGTGGAATAGACCCAATTGGTGGCCGCCACCGAGATGGCCATGCTGGCGACGTTGAAAATCAACTGGATGGGCTTGGGCCTGGAACCGGCTTTCCACAGCGATTGGGTCAGCGTCGCCCCGAGGGCCAGCACCAGCGTTTCCCCGAGACTGAGCTGCAGGATACCTAACAGTATGAATACGTAATTTACCGACATCGTGCCGGTAATCCCCGGCAGCGACACTTTCATTCCCGAGCCGAGAACCGCCAGGACCCAATACGCGATGCATCGGGCGGGGTTATCCCACTCCCACGCGCCAAAGCTCCGGACGGCGACCAGAATGCCCCCGGCGGTGATCAGGGAAATGTAGATTTTCGCCAGACTGGACAGGTCCTTCATGATCTCCGAAGGTCGATTGGCTTCTCACCTACCTTATCGGCAATACGGCTTTAAAAGTTCATGGCTAAGAGATACCTAAAGATCTTGCGGCCGGGAGCCGATCTCCCCCCAAGGAGCATTCAGTGAGTAACGTCTTACGAGGTCTAAGGCGAATCTTAGTGCTGGTGGTGGTCGTCGGACTGCTCAGTGCAACCTTCGCGCGCTTCGCGCCCGGCTTCGATGTGGATCAGGATCAGTTGGATGCGCGGCGGAGCGAGGACAGCCTGGCCCGGCTCCGGGAAGCGCGCCTCTCCGATGGCAACGTGGTCCAGTTCTACGCAAAGACCCTCGTGGGGTACTTGCGAGGCGATCTGGGCTTCTCGCGATCCATGGGCCAGCCGGTCGGCGATCTGCTGAAATCCCGGCTCGTGCCGACCGCCATGGCCGCGGGCACGGGGCTTGCCTTCGCATGGCTGGCCGGGCTCCTGCTCTCGTTAATCGCCGTCTTCCGGCAGAATCGCTTCTTCGATTCGGGGACCGCTGTGTTCAATGGATTCCTGCTCTGCGTTCCAGCATCCGTGATGGCTCTGCTTCTGCTGCTGTTCCTCGGCAGCCAGGGCGCCTTTCCAGCCGGCATCGCGATCGGCCTTGTGCTTTGCCCGCGCATTTTCCAGTATGCCCGGAACCTGTTCCAGCAGGGTTACACGGCAACGCACGTTCTAGCCGCGCGCGCGAAGGGCCTGACGGGCCAGCGTATCTTTCTCGGACATGTTCTGCCGCTGGCGGCGCCGCAGCTCATCTCGCTCGGCGGCGTTTCCGTCAGCCAGGCGCTGAGCGCCGCAATTCCCATGGAGATGATCCTCAACTCTCCAGGCATCGGGCAGCTTGCCTGGCAGGCGGCACTGGCGCGCGACTTGAGTCTCCTGATCATGGTCACGCTGGTGATGTCGGTGGCCATTCTTCTGGCGAACATGGTCTCCGATCTCCTGGTTCACCACCTGTCTCGGGAGCAGCACTCATGACCGGCGGATTCGGCCGCATCCTCCGGATGCTGAGCGCCACGGTTCTGGGCGCCATCGTCGCAGCCGGGCTGCTGGCGGATCTCATCGCGCCCTGGCCTTATGAACGCCAGTTTCGCGAGTTCACCAACGCTCCACCTTCAAGCCAGTTCCCTCTGGGTACGGACGATCTCGGAAGGGACCGTTTCTCGCGTCTGCTGCACGGCACGCGCATCTCGCTGCTTCTGGCCGTCGTGGCCGCGGTGCTTGCCACGGCCGCCGCGGCCATCATAGGCGGGCTTGCGGGCTATTACGGCGGGAGGTGGGACCGGGTGGTGACCGATGGGACCGACCTGATGCTCTCCCTGCCGTGGCTGTTCGTGCTGCTCACCGTGCGGGCCATGCTCCCCCTGGATGTGGCGCCGGCCGCATCGGTCGCGATCACCTTTGCCCTGCTCGGCCTGCTGGACTGGGCGGGACCGGCGCGCATCGTGCGCACGGGCGTCCGCGAGACTTTAGATTCCGCCTTCGTCCTGGCCGCGCGCAGCCGCGGACTGGCCCGGCCCCGAATCCTCCTGTATCACGTTCTGCCGCACCTGGTGCCGGTTCTTACCGCCCAGTTCTGGATCTCTATCCCGATCTTCATTCTGGCCGAAGCCAACTTGGGAATGCTGGGACTTGGGGTCACCGAGCCGCTGCCCAGCTGGGGCGGCCTTCTGCGGGAACTGGAGAGCCAATCGACGGCCATTCTCAGCCTCTCCGTACCCTTATGGCTGCTGGCTCCGGTGGGTGTCCTGCTGGCGGTGGTGGGATGCTTCCAGATTCTCTCGACAACTGAGGTGACCTCTTGAAGAAGTTCCTCGGCCCGTGCCTCCTTCTTCCGGCACTGCTTCTCGCGCTCGGGCCTCAAAAACCCGGCGGCGAGCTTCGCCTGGCCTTGCAGGCGGAACCCCGGACGCTCGACCCGCACCTTGCGGCGGACGAACCTTCCGACTTAATCCGGTATCTGACCTCGGGCGTGCTGATCCGCCTGAATCGCCGGACACAGCGCCTGGAGCCGGAGCTGGCCACCTCGTGGAAATTGTCCGATGGCGGCAGAAAGCTCGCGATCCGCTTGCGCGAGGGAGTCAAGTTCTCCGACGGCTCTCCGTTCACCTCCCAGGATGTGGTCCACACATTCCAGCGTCTGATCGACCCCGCTCGGAATTCCCCGGTGGGCGACGGCTTTCGCCCGGGGAGTGGACATCTGGCGTGCCAAGCGCAAGGCGATTACGCGGTTAGCATCGAGTTTCCCGAACCGCTGGTCTCCGTGGAGAAGCTGCTCGATGGCGTGGCGATCCTGTCCTCCGGATCCTCCCAGCCGGAGAGCGCGGTTCTGGGTCCCTTCTACCTGGCGGAACGAAAACCGGGCGTGTACCTGCGCTTGCAGCGGAACCCGAACTTTTGGAAGCGTGACGATCGAGGGACGCGGCTTCCCTATCTGGATTCCATTCGTCTGGAGATCCAGCGAAATCGCGATTTCGAGCTTCTCCGCTTCCGGCGCGGAGAGTTTCATCTGATTAATAACCTGGACGCGCAGGCGTTTGAAAGGCTGAAGGACGAGTCGGCGGGCGGGCTGCTCGATCTGGGAGTCTCGACGGACTCCGAGCAGATGTGGTTCAACATGACGCCGGCGGCCCCCATTCCCGCTTATAAGAAAGCCTGGTTTCGTTCGCGGAATTTTCGCCGTGCCATTTCGGAGGCCATCAACCGGAACGACATTGTGCGAATCGTCTATAAGGGACACGCGGCGCCGGCCGCCGGTGCGGTGCCTTCCTCCAACCGATTCTGGTTCAACGCGAACCTCAAGCCTCCCGCGCATAAACCGAGCGCTGCACTCGCGAGGCTGGCGCAGGACGGATTCCGGCTACAGGACGGACTGCTCAAAGACAGCGCGGGGCACGACGTGGAATTCTCCATCCTCACCAATGCCGGCAACAAATCCCGGGAAAAGATGGCCGCCATGATCCAGCAAGACCTGAAGGCCATCGGCATCCGTGTTAACGTGGCCGCCCTGGACTTTCCCTCCCTGCTTGAGAAGATCAGCCGCAGCTTCAACTACGAAGCCTGCCTGCTGGGGCTGGTGAATGTGGATCTCGATCCCAATCTGCAAATGAACCTTTGGCTCAGCTCGTCGAGCAACCATCAGTGGAACCCGAACCAAAAGTCTCCGGAGACGCCCTGGGAGGCGGAAGTGGACCGGTTGATGCGGCAGCAGGCGTCCGATCCCGACCCGGCGCAGCGCAAGGAGGCGTTCGATCGCGTTCAGGAAATTGTGGCGGAAGAAGTGCCGTTCATCTACCTGGTGAACCGGAACGCGCTGGCCGGAGTGTCGCCGGCGCTCGAAAACGTACAGCCCTCGGCGCTATGGCCGCAGACGCTTTGGAACGCGGAACGGATGTCCTTCTCCTCGCCGCTGCGAGCCGGATCAAGATGACACCAGACATCCTTCTCTCGACGCACCTATCGGTGGATTACCGCCAGAAACCTGGTGTGCTCCGGGACTGCCGGCTCGGGATTTGCGAGGGAGAAATCTTCGGCCTGGCCGGGCAGAGCGGCTCGGGCAAGAGCACCATTGCGCTCGCCTTGCTCGGACTGCTGGAACCCGGCCAGGCAAATGTTCGCGGCGAGATCCTCTTCGAGGACAGAAACCTGATCGGTTTGCCGGAAGAAGAGCTGCGCGCTCTTCGTGGAAACCGCATCAGTTTGGTGCTCCAGAGCCCCATCGCCTCTCTGAACCCGCGCCTGCGCCTGGCGACCCAATTTCAGGAAGCCTGGAAGGCGCACGTGGTTGATCGCCCGGAAGCCTGGAAGGAAGCTGTCTTGGCCGCGCTCGAAAGCGTGAGCCTGCCAGCCGACGAAGCGTTTCTGCGTCTCTATCCCCGCGAGCTGAGCGTGGGAATCGCCCAGCGCGTGCTCATCGCCATGGCGATCCTCCACGGGCCGAAACTGCTCATCGCCGACGAAGCGACCAGCGCGCTGGACGTTATTACGCAATCCGAAATTCTGGAGCTTTTCCAAGGCCTGAACCGGTCGCTCGGAATGTCGATCCTCTACATCACGCACGATCTCCGCTCGGCGGGCAAGATCTGCGACCGCATGGGAATTCTTTACGAAGGCCAGATGGTGGAATGCGGCCCCACGCGAAAGGTTCTGGAGCGGCCCACTCACCCTTACACGCAGCGTCTGATGGCCGCGCTGGTGGCCTGAGGCCGCAGGCTGCCCAGCCTCCGGCGTCCATTCCCGCCGCGACCGTAAGCACCTAGTCTCGTACCAAGGAATCCCCGCCCGCACGACCTGAATGCTGCAGTGTTTCGGATGAAACAAGGGTCCGGTCTCCATAATAGCTCCCCCAGTTTACCTCGTCGCATGGTAAGATCTCCTTCGAGTTTTTCAGGAGCACAGCATGTCAACGATCAGCGGAAGTGTTGGCAAGGGCGGAGTGAATCGCCTGGATGACGTAAAGACAGTTCAGACCCTGCTCAATCAGCACATCGCAAAACTCGTGCCGCTAATGCCCGTGATCGTCACAGGCAAGTGCGACGCGCAGACGATCCTGATGATTGAGCAGTTCCAGCGGCGCGTGCTGCACCTGCCGAAGCCGGATGGGCGCGTAGATTCTGGTGGGCGTACGATCGCAGCGCTCATTGGCGCAGTTGGCTCCGCTCCCGGTATGGAACCTAGGCTGGAGGGGAACGAGCTACCCGTTCCAGTCGCAAAGATATTAAAGGAGATCCTGAAGGCTGCGGGTTTGCCGCGAGCCACGGTGACTAGTGTAGTGCGTCATGCAGATGGACGATTATCGCGGGCCGCGCGGGCGCGTTT
>JBBDWK010000111.1:0-10732 GCA_040902885.1 Bryobacteraceae bacterium
AGCCCGACCAGGTGAAAGCGCGGCTCATGAAGACCGCCACCAAGTCGTTTCCCGCTTCGAGTTTGGGCTGCGATCCGGATGGGACTTGCTTCACCAGCCAGTACGACATCTTTACCATCGGCGCAGGCTACCTCGACGTCTGGGCGGCGCTGAACTCGCGGGACCTCGCGAACGGCAGCGCAGCCTCTCCCATGGCGCTCTACGATTCGCAAACCGGAACGGTCCGGGTGGTCAATGGCGGCTCCGCCCTCTGGGGAACCTCGGCGCTCTGGGGCACGAATATCGTCTGGGGCTCGTCGGCGTTATGGGGCACCAGCGCGATATGGGGCACTTCCGTGTGGGTGGATGGCGCGTCGGCCTTATGGGGCACGTCGGCGCTATGGGGCACCAGCACCGTTTGGGGCACGGGCAACACCGGGGGGACCAGCGCTCTATGGGGAACCAGCGCGCTCTGGGGCACGACTACTCCCGCGGCGGCATCGCTAAACCGGCTGGCTAACGGCGAAAACTAAACCATGTACCAGCCTCGGAGGAAAAGAAAAGTGAACAGAAACAGTATGCTACTTCGGAGACTACCGGCAGCGCTAGCAGTGAGTGTTCTGCTGCTGATCGCCATGCCCGCGGCTATTTTTGGAAAACCGCACAAACTCTCCCCGGAGCTGCGCAAAGGGCCCAAGGACAAGTTGCTGAGTGTGATCGTACAGTACGCGGCGGCGCCGGACGAGAGCGAACTGAACTCGGTGAAACCACTGGGCGGCGGGTTGAAGCACAAATTGAAGTCGATCAATGGAGCCGTGTTTCATCTGCCGCCCGCCGCGCTGGCGGCACTATCCAAAAACCCGCGCATCCGCTATATCTCCCCGGATCGTGAGGTCAGCGGCAAGCTGGACTTCGCCACTCCCGCCACAACCGCCCAGATCGCGCATAAATATGGCTGGACCGGCTCGGGCGTGGGCGTAGCGATCATCGACAGCGGCATCAGCGCGCACGCCGACCTGAAGTCCCGAATCGTATATTCGGAGAGTTTTCTGCCGGAGAAATCAGGCGCCGGCGACTCCTACGGGCATGGCACCCACGTCGCCGGCATTGTCGGGGGCAGCGGCTATTCCTCCGAGGAGGGCATGGGCGCCCTTCACACTTTTCGCGGCATCGCCCCCCAAGCCAACCTCATCAATCTTCGAGTGCTGGATGGCGAGGGATCGGGAACGGAATCGAGCGTCATCAGCGCTATCGAAAGGGCCATTGAGCTCAAGGCCAAATACAACATCCGAGTCATTAACCTGTCGGTGGGCCGGCCCATCTTTGAGGGTTACACTCTGGACCCGCTCTGCCAGGCAGTGGAAAAGGCCTGGGAAGCGGGCATCGTCGTCGTCGTGGCGGCGGGCAACAACGGCCGGGACAACTCCTTCGGAACGATGGGTTATGGAACGATTACCAGCCCGGCCAACCATCCCAATGTCATCACCGTTGGAGCCATGCGTGGCATGGGTACCGTCTCCCGGCATGACGACCAGATGGCCAGCTTCTCGAGCAAAGGACCGGCCGTTCTCGATCATGTGGTAAAGCCCGATCTGGTGGCCCCCGGCAACGGGATCGTCTCCACCATCAACGGCAACAGCACACTGGCCACGAGATATTCGGGAAGCCTGGTTCGCTATAGGGACTACACGCCGAATCCCGCTCCCGACGCTGGCCGGTACATGCGCCTGAGCGGAACCAGCATGGCGACGCCGATGGTCGCCGGCGCGGCGGCGCTGCTGATTCAGAAAGATCCGGGCCTGACTCCCGACACGGTCAAGGCGCGGCTGATGAAAACCGCCACCAAAAGTTTTCCGTCCACGAGTCTGGTTACCGACCCCAGGACAGGCGTTACGCACACCATTTACCATGACCTGTTCACAGTCGGCGCGGGATATCTGGACATCTGGGCGGCCCTGAATAACAACGAGGTGGTCGCCTCGGACCAATCCGCCCGCTCCCCGGCCGTCACGGTGGACTCGTCCACGGGGGCCGTGACATTGGTGAATGGCACGAGCGTGGTTTGGGGAACTTCGGTTCTCTGGGGCACTTCGGTGGTGTGGGGAACCAATGTGGTCCTCAACGGAAACAGCGTGGTCTGGGGAACTTCGGTTCTCTGGGGCACCAGCAACACAACCGGCTTCAGTGTTCTTTGGGGCACTTCGGTTCTGTGGGGGACGAGCAACCCGTTCACAGAGAGTCTGTCGATACAGGGCGAGCCATAGGCTGCCAAGGGCGCGGGCGGGCGCCCTGAATTTTACGGCAGCCGGGTGGTCTGATGCGCCGCCAGTTGCCAGTTCCCGCCCTGCTTCACCCAGACATGCATCATCATCAGCTTGTTATCGAACGGCTGCCCTTTGGTGCTGCCCGTCATGCGGACGTTGGAGTGCGCCACCGCCGTATCACCGAAGGCCCGCACCGTAATGCTCTCGTGCTCGATGCCGGTGTACTTCTGCGCCCCCGACTTCAACTTGGACATGTACTCGCCTTTGCTCTCCACGATTCCCGTGGAGTGCGCATAGATGAGGCTGTCCGAGAGGATCTTCTCTATCGCCGCATAGTTTGCCGCGGCCACGGCCGAGGCCCAGCTCTTCTCAGCCTTGCGGATCTCCTCGTCCGCGCCCGCGGCCCTTGCCGGGGCGAAATTCGCCAGCAGCGCCATCGTCGTAATCAGGATCGTTTGTTTCATGGGAAGCGTTCTCTCCGGAACCAGCAATCATAACGCAAGCGGCGGCGATTGTTAGAATGGTCCGGATGAAAAGACGCGACTTCATCGGCCACGGGATGGCCGGCGTGGCTCCCCAGATTTCCTTGAGGACGACCGAACAGGCCGCTTCCGACGTGGACATCGAGCGCAACCAGTCCGGGCAGCCGCACAAGGGGAAAATGCTGGCCGCGATCCAGCCGCACTCCGACGACCTGTCTCTGTTCGCCGCAGGCACGGTCATCAAATTGATCAAAGAAGGCTATAGCGGCATCATGATTCGCGTCACCAACGATGAGATGGCCGGACGCGGGGCCACCATGGCCGAGGTTGTGCTGAACAATGAGAAGGACAATTTCGAAGTCGCGCGGCTGATGGGCCTCAAGAAGGTCTTCGACCTGCACTACAGGAATCACGAGATGGAGTCCGTGCAGCCGGCTGAATTGAAGCACCGGTTGATTTTTATTTTCCGGCTGATGAAGGTGGACACGGTAATCTGCTACGACCCGTGGAGTCACTACGAAGAGAACCCGGATCACTACGTGACCGCGCGATGCGTGGAAGCAGCCTGCTGGATGGCCGGCGGCAGCCTCGATCTGCCCGAGCACTTCGAAGCCGGCATCAAGCCTCACGCGGTGCGGGAGAAGTACTATTTCGCCCGCGGCCCGCAGCTTGTGAATCGCGTCGTGGACATCGGCTCCGTGATCGACCAGAAGGTCGAGGTGAACCGCGCCAACGTGGCCCAGGGTCCGGCAGGCGAGAATGGCGCCCGGCTGCGCGCGGATCTGGCATCGAAGAAGCTGCGGCTTCCGCTTTTGGGTAATGACGATGTGACGGCGAACCGCCAGTACATCAAGACCTTCGTCCTGCGGGACGACGTGGATCTGGGAAAAAAATATGGCTTACAGTACGCAGAGCCATTCCACTACATCGGGCCGAGGAAATCCATGCTCGACGACTACATCAAACAGAACGCCGTCCCCCTGTAACCACTCCCTTCGGTCGCGGCTCGGTAAATCCTTGACCCGCCGGAAACACCGTTCTGAGCCGCGACCGTCAGGGAGCGGTTGTCGATGACGCAGTACTATCGCCCGGCGATCTTTTGAATTTCCCGGACGCCTACATAAGCGAAAAACGCCAGCGCCACGGCCAGCACGACGTTGACCCCCACGGCGCTGCGGAACTCTTTACCGACCCACTCCCTCCGGTTGTTCATGATGAGCAGCGTCAATGCCAGGAGAGGCAGGAGCATCGCTCCGGTGATCCCGAATGCAAGCTGGAGCTGCTGCACCGGCCAGCGCAGCAGAACCAGCGGGACGGTTGCGAGAAACACCAGGTATGCGCGGTAGGCCACCGAACGGCCCACCTCGACATCGCTGCGCTGCCCGCCCCGCAACCGGAGAAAGTCGGCGAACAGATACGGCAGACTCTGCCAGACGCCGAGCAGCGCGGAAAAAACGGCCGCCCAGAAACCGGCCAGGAACACCCATTTTCCGATGGGTCCCACGGCGATGGCCAGTTGGTCGGCGAGCAGTAGCGCCAGGCCGGCGCCCTGTCCCCGGACCTGCACCCTCGAGCCGACAATTACCACGGCCACCCCGAAGAGACCAATCACCGTGTATGACAGCATCAGGTCGAAGCGGCAGGCGCGCAAACCCTCGCGCCCGGTTCTGCCTTCCTCGCGAATCCAATAGCCGTAGGAGATGAGCGCAACCGTGCCGCCCACCGCGCCCACCAGGCTTATCGCCCAGCCCGCGCTTCCGGCGGGCAGCGAGGGAATCAGGCCGCGAGCCACAATGGTCCAGTCCGGCGCAAGCAGGAGGGCAGTTAACACGACCGTGCCAAACATCGCTCCCACGCATACGCCCAGCACTCTCTTGAGCAGCTCATAGCCTCCCATCCACACCAGCGCCAGACCGCCCAGCGAGTGGACCGCGCCCCAGAGATACCGCGATGTATTGAGGTCGCCCAGAGGGACGACGGCGGCTCCAGCTAAGCCGCAGGCGCTCGACAACATTCCGCCGACGACCAGTGTGAACAACAGGAGATAACCGAGAAAAACCCACTGAATCCACTTGCCGAGCCTGGTGACCCAACCTTCGAGCAGCGTCGTTCCCGTGGCCATCTGCCATCGCGCGATGCCCTCGTTGAGCGTCCACTTCAGCAGTATGCCGGCGGGCACGGCCCACAGCACCGCCAGGCCCGCTTCCGCTCCCGCCAGACTGCCGGTCAGAATGTCGCCTGCGCCGATGCTGGTCGCGGTCAGCAGAATGGCTGGGCCGACGGTCGAGAGGCGCGATGGCGATGTCGAGGTCACTGGTTGAGACTACATCAAAACTTGCTACGCTTGTTGAATCCGCATCCATGAAAATCACCGCCAAAGCGCCTTGCCGCGTCGACCTGGCCGGAGGCACCATCGACATCTGGCCGCTCTACCTCTATCATGCCGGCGCAGTCACCGTAAACTTCGCTGTTGATCGCTATGCGAGCTGCCTTCTACAGACCCGCGACGATGCCAAAATTGTTCTCCGCTCCCGCGATCTCAAAGGCGAGGAGACTTTCAAAGCGCTCGAAGACCTGACCGCGGCTGCCAAGTATCGCCTGCCGTTGCTGGCCTACCTGGTGCGATTTTTCAAGCCGCGTACGGGCATCGATCTTTTCACCGATTCCGAAGCTCCCGCCGGCGCGGGCATCTCCGGCTCCTCCACGCTCATCATCGCCGTTGCGTCGGCGCTGAACCGGCTCACTGGCTCCGGCTACAAGATTGAGAAGCTGCGCGAGATCTCGCAGAATATCGAAGCGCAGATCATCCGAGTGCCCACCGGCGCGCAAGACTATTACCCGGCCATGTACGGCGCGGTCGGCGCCATCGAGCTGAGCGAGCTCGGCGTGGTCCGCAAGCCGGTGAACGTCGATCTTGACGACCTCAACCAGCGTATTGTGCTGGCCTATACCGGCGAGCCGCGCAACTCCGGCATCAACAACTGGGAAGTCATGAAGGCGCACATCGACGGCGACCGTAAGGTGTTTCGCAACTTCGAGCAGATTGCCGCTATCGCCCAGGCCATGCGCGCCGCTCTGGAAAAGATGGACTGGGACGAGGCGGGCCGCCTCCTACGCGAGGAGTGGAGTCACCGCCGGCGCAACGCCCCCGGAATCGCCACCCCCTTGATCGACCGTCTGGTGCAGGTCACACGCCGGGCCGGAGCCAGCGGCGCGAAAGTCTGCGGCGCGGGCGGCGGAGGCTGCGTCATCTTCCTGGCCGAGCGCGGCGCGAGGGACAAAGTCTCAAAGGCCATCGAGCGCGAAGGCGCCTCCGTGCTGCCAGTAAAAGTAGCGCCGCGCGGCGTCGAGGTCCGCGTCCGCAACTGAAACGAAGCGATGAGCGTTCCTCGGGATCCGCGTGAAATCGCCGTTCGGGTAGGCATCTACATTGCGTTCTACTTCGTCGGCATCGTACTTCTCACGCCTGCTTTGGTCTTCATCGGCAATAATCTGGCAGGCCTGACGCTGCCGGGCTTCATCGCCGCCCTGGCGGCCAATGCCCTTGCCATGCGGATCTATGAACGGCTCCCGATCACGCGGATCGGCCTTCAGCCCGATCAGGCCGCGGCCGTAAATCTCGGCCTGGGTCTGGCCGGAGGCGTGAGCGCGGCGTGCGCGGTTCTTGGTCTCCCCATGGCCTTCGGACTGGCTCGTCTCGTGCCGACGCCCGGCGAGGATGCCGGCCTGTGGTCCTTTCTGTTCGTGTTCACACTTCTCGCATTTGGCGCCGCCGGGGAGGAGATTCTGTTCCGCGGGTACGGTTTCCAGCTCCTGCTGTATCGCTGGGGGCCTTACGTGGTCATTCCCCCTTTGGCCGTCGTGTTCGCCGCTCTGCACCACGTCAATCCGAACGCCTCCGCGCTGGGCCTGGTGAACACGGCCGGATTCGGGATCGTCCTCGGCTATGCCTTCGTTCGCAGCCGGGATCTCTGGCTGCCCATCGGGCTGCACTTCGGCTGGAACATGACACTACCCCTCCTGGGCGCGAACGTCAGCGGGTTTAGAATGAAGGTGACGGGTTACGCCGTCGAATGGAATGCAGGTCCGCTGTGGAGCGGCGGTGAGTACGGCCCTGAAGCCAGCATCCTCACTTCGGGCATCCTGATCGCGCTGATGCTATTTTTGGCGCGCGCTCCCGTCCGGCGGCGGATCTCTCCTCTGGAGACCGAGCCATATGCGATTGCCGACGCTCCTCCTGCTCCTTCCTCTCGCCCTCCACGGCGATAAGGATCTCACTTTCGAAGAGCGCGTGGAGCTCGTCCGCGGCCTCACCGCCGAGTTCGCCACCGTCAAGCAGCACCTGCCGCGCTCCAAGAAGCCCCTCCCCATCGAGACCAGCGGCCAGTACGACAAACAGCACTGGGAGGAGGCGGGCAGAGAACTGGGGCCAGCCGCGCGCGTGGGCGATCTGGTGCAGATCACCAAAGTTTCGCTCGACGACGACAAGATCACGTTGGAGATCAACAACGGCTGGAAGGGCGGCCGCAAATGGTACGACCGCATCCAGGTCGGCATGGGCACCGGCGGCGGAACGAGGCCCATCAATCAGAATCCATCCACCGCGCCGGGCGGGACATCCATTGTGGTTCTCTTCCACAAGCCCATCCCGGCCCTGAAGGCCGCCGAAGTGAAGAAGATGCTCGCCCCGGTTCTGGATTTTGAACGGCGGACCGCAACCGAGTTGTACGCCGAAAGTCTTCCGCCCGAAATTCAGAAGGCGATCAAAGAGAAGCGCGTCCAGGAAGGCATGGACCGCGACCAGGTGATTCTGTCTCTCGGCCGTCCGATTCGCAAGCAGCGCGAAACCAAGGACGGCGTCGAGCTGGAAGACTGGATTTACGGGCAAGCGCCTGGAAGGATCACCTTCGTGACTTTCGAAGGAAGCAAAGTCGTCAAGGTAAAGGAATCCTACGCGGGACTTGGCGCCGAAGCCGCCGCTCCTCTTCCGCCGAAATGACGAGGGCGCGTCGAGTGCGACAGACACTCGAATGTAACAACCGCTCCCTTTGGTCGCGGCTCGGAAACCGTTGCTGAGCCCCGACCAAAGGGAGCGGTTTTATCAACTCAGAACTGCACCCTCAGCCCAAGCTGGGTGTTCCTGTTGCCCACGTTCGTGGTTCCCGTCACCTGTCCGATGTTCGGATTGCCCAGCGTGGTGTTGGCTCGCCCGAACTGCGGCGTGTTGGTCAAGTTGAAGAACTCGCCGCGGAACTGAATCCTCACGCTTTCCCTCCAGCGGAAATTCTTCATCACAGCCAGATCGGCGTGCTTGGTGGGACCGAATCGCACATTCGGAACCCAGCGGGTCATGTTGCCGAGTTCAAACGCACCGGGCAATGTCAGCGGTTCTGCATTGAACCAGCGGTCCGGAGTTGGATTCGGGATCTTCAGGTCTTTGAGGTTGGCGATGTTGGGGCGCTGTAGGCTAAAACCGAACGGCCCCAGATTATTCGGTGCTGTGAATAAAAGCGGCAGCCCGCTTCCGAGCCGGACAATCGACGATACCTGCCATCCACCCAGCAGAGCGTCGGCTGCCTTCGGCAGATCCGCGCCGATCTTGCGGCCCCTGCCCACCGGCAGCTCGTACACCAGGGCGGACACGAAGCTGTGCGGCAGATCGTGCGCGCTGATCGATCGGTCCCGGCTCAGGTCGTAGTAATCGCGAAGGCCGTCCGAGACTTCCCAACCCTGCCACTCGGAAGCATTGTCGATGGCCTTCGACCACTGGTACGTAGCCAGCAGATTCATTGAGCTGCCAATGCGCTTGTTGAACCGCGCCACCAGGGCGTTGAAGCTCGCTGTTGCGCCCGGTGTGTTGGTCGGCATGTTGATGTTCTGCCAGAGAGGATAGGGCCGCAGCAAACGGTGCTGCGGAATGGTTTGCCCGGCCAGCGGTCCCGACGGAATAATTCCGAAGAACGGATTGTTTACGTTGGTGTTTAGTGCCGCGCCCTGCGAGAGCAAATTCGTCGGCAACTGGTTGGCGTTTCTGCCGACGCCGAAGGTCAGCTTGCGGCTCTGTGTGCCCGTGTAGCCGAGCTCGAGAACCGTGGACCGGTCGAACTCATATTGGAAGTCCAGGCTGAAACTCTGCACATACGGATTGCTGAAGGCGTACTGCGTTCCGTTGATGCTCTCGCCGATCAGCGTATTTGCGCCATGGGAACTTCCGATCGGCTGGTTCAGCCCCTGCGGAAACGGATTGGAAAGCAGGTTCGCAGGCACGACCCCCTGGCCGCCGGCCGTGGACAGCCATGTAGTGCTGGTCGAGAATCCGGCTTCGCCGCCAAGCGAGCTCACCTGCGGATAGAAGATGCCGTAGCCCGTTCGCATCACCAGCTTGTCGGTGATCTTGTAAGCGATGCCGACGCGCGGCGCAAAGTTTCTCCAATCGGTCGCGCGAGGGCGGCGATTATTCGCATCCACGAAGACCAGGCCTCCATTCAGCGGGAGGCCGGTTTGCTGCGAGAGCGGATTCGAAGCCGAATAGTCGAAGTAGTTGAGCCGGTTGTAGCGCTCTGTCTCCGGCAACTGAATTTCCCAGCGCAGCCCGTAGTTCAGCGTGAGGCGCCGGGTCACGCGCCAGCCGTCCTGAAAGTACAACCCGTAATACATCAAGGTGCGGGCTTGTGCGACACCGGTCGGCACGCTTCCGCTCGCCCCGGTTCCCAGCAGCAGTGAAGCGATTCCGTTGCCCGAAGCCGTGCTGGTCACCGAAGCCGTGGGGCCGGAAGTCAGGCCCCGGTCAAAACTGAAAGTGGCGCTGTTGAAGTCCGTCAGGTTCAAGCGGGCGACCTCTCCCGTCCATCCAAACTTGAAACTGTGCGCCCCTCGTTCCTTGGTCACGTTGACCTGCAGGTTGTGTGTCTCGCGCGGCACGTCCAGGTAGCGCCGGTTGTTCAACGCTGTATAGTCCTGAATACTGAAAGCGGGATAGGTCTGCGGCTGGAACTGCGCCGCCAGCGAACTGGCAAAACCCAGGTCCGTCGCGCTGCGGCCCTGGCTGGGCGAAATCTGCACCTCCCGCCAACGGGCCGATCCCAGCAGCACGTTCACCACCCAGGTGGGATCGGGGCACCACCGTCGCGCCGATCACAATGCCGTGCCGCGGATTCTGGTCGCTGAAGTTCGAATCCGCGCCGTTGCCGAAGAATACCGGCGCCGTGTTCTCCTGCCACGCCTTCGTCAGCCGGCCGAACATGGTGAACTTCTCCGATTTTGCCCAGTCGATCCGGAAGTCCAGCCGGTCGTTCACCGTCACCGTCTTGCCTGCCGCCGCGAAGTTGCGCGCGTTCGTGAACGCGTCGCCTTGCGTATTCGGCTGGGGGTACAAGTCCAGGATCTTGCGGCCCACGGGATCGAACTGCGATTGCGGGATCACGTTGCCTGGAAAGGGATCGCGGATAAAACCGGCCCCGGCCGGATTCGCCCGCGTCGTATGAGGATTGAAGACAGGAATCAGAGCCCCACGGTTATTCAGGGACTGCGAGAAGTCGCCCGCCCTCTCCGCCGCGGTTGGCACCGTTGAAATGTTGATGCCCGGACTGCCTTGCCGCAAACCTTCATACCCGGTGAAGAAGAACAGCCTCTTGCTCCGCAGAATCGGACCCGAGAAATTCCCCCCAAACTGATGCCGCTGGAACTCCACCCTTCTTTGCCCCGACCGGTTGTTCGCCCAACTGTTCGCGTCCAGGTTATCGTTCCGCAAGAACTCGAAGAGCGTGCCATGCCAGTCGTTCGACCCGCCGCGCGTCACCATGCTCACCACGCTGCCATCGCTCTTGCCGAATTGTGCGTCGAAGATATTGCGAATGATCTGCACTTCCTGCACCGAGTCCACGCCGGGGGATGCGATCAGCCCGCCCCAGTCCACGGCGGAGGATGCGACACCGTCGATCATCGTCAGGCCGGCCTGCCCGCGTCCGCCATTCATCGAGAAGCGGTTGTGATTCTGGTCCTGCGTCG
>JBBDWK010000112.1:0-10666 GCA_040902885.1 Bryobacteraceae bacterium
AGCGCGCTACCCGGCCTTGACTTGGTCTCGGGGGTCAACTATTCTGCTTCACACTGGGGACCTAGTGCTGTTTCGGAAGGGAGCTAGCATGGAGAGTCTACGCGCTTTTCGTATCGCGGCTGCTGCCTTGCTGTTCGGCGGCCAAATTTGGGGTCAGTCGCTTACAGGCACCCTCACCGGAATCGTCACCGATTCTTCGGGCGCGGCCGTGCCGCAGGCGCAGATTATTTTGAGAAACGACGCTTCCGGCGACGTGCGGCGCACCGTGACGAACGACCAGGGCTACTTCACCATCGCGGCGGTCTTCGCCGGTTCCTACAACGTGGCCATTGAAGCCACCGGATTCGCCAAGCTGGAGCGAACGGGCATCGTCTTCAACCCCGGCGACAAGCGCCATCTGTCGGACCTGGTTCTCCAGGTCGGCGCCACCACGGAGACGGTCACGGTCACCTCGGCGGCGGCCAGCATTACCACGATCGACTCCGGAGAGAAGAGTGCCGTGATCAACGCGCAGCAGCTCCAGAACATCGCCGTGGTGGGGCGCAGCGCGGCGGAGCTCATCAAAATTCTTCCCGGCATGGCCCCGACGGGCAGCGGCGTGGAAAACAAGCCCGGATTCAGCGGCGAAGTCATCGGCATCAACGGCAACGGCGATGGCGGCCGGCAGAGCGCGCTGGGCTACTATGCCGCGAACGGCACGCGCACCGCCGCCATGGATATTGTCACGGACGGGGCGCATACCGCCGACCCCGGCTGCAATTGCGCCACGCCCGTCAATCCCAACGTCGATATGCTGCAGGAGTTCAAGGTGCTGTCCTCGAATTACAGCGCCGAGCATGCCAAAGGCCCCGTGGTTCTCAATGCGATCACCAAATCCGGCGGAAGCTCGTTCCACGGGATGGGCTACTACTACATCCGCGACCACAACTTGAACTCCAACGACTGGCAGTTGAACCGCGCGGGACAAAAGCGGCCCGCAAACCAGTTCCAGTTTCCCGGGTTCAATATCGGCGGACCGGTCATCGTTCCGGGAACGAACTTCAACAAGGACCGGAACAAGCTCTTTTTCTTCGCCGGCTACGAGTTCTTCAAGCAGCGCCTCGACACGGGCGTCCTCTCCACCATCGTGCCGACCGAAGCCATGCGCGCCGGGGATTTCACCGATACGGCCTATCTCTCCAGGCTGGGCTCGAGCGAGGGCAACCGCACCCCCAGCCTTCCGGCCAGTGGCATCGTGAACGGACGCGTTCCCGCGAACCAGATCGATCCCGCCGGCCGGATTCTGATGAATCTTCTGCCTCCGCCGAATGTCGATCCGGCGGCGAACGGCGGGAATAACTACGTCAACGCGCTGCTCATCGACCAGCCCATGCACCAGTTCGTGACCCGCGTGGATTACAACGTCTCCGATTACACGAAACTGTTCGTGCGCTACAATCTCCAGCGCGAGACACAGAACTTCCCCGTTCAACTTTGGGGCCGCGAGAACTTTGCCGTTCCCTACCCGACGGCCACTGTGGGCGACAACGTTTCGGACTCGGTCAGCGCCAGCTACACCAAGGTGTTCAGCCCGACGATGACCAATGAGGCCGTCTTCGGGTACACCTTCGTCGACTTTCCCAATCGTCTGGACGATCCTTCGAAGGTCTCACGCGCCAACCTTGGGTACCCCTACCAGGGCATCTTCAAGTCTGGCGTCGACCAGATTCCCAACTTCCGCAACAATTCCGGACTGGCGACGGTTTTCAATCGCGGCGGATTCAACCCCATCTATCCGGCCACCAAATGGCTGATCTCTTTCAGCGACAACTTCTCCGTGTTCCGCGGACGCCATAGCTTGAAGGCCGGATTTTTCTGGGAGACGATCATCCAGCAGCAGCCGAGCGGCGGCGAGTCGCAGGGCCGCGTGGTCTATCGCACGGATCACCAGCTCACCACGGGCAATGCCTACGCCGATCTGCTGACAGGCCGCTACTCGTCCTACTTCGAGCAGAATTCGAATATCAATGTGAACCAGGCGTTCCAGACTTTCGAGTTCTACCTGCAGGACAGCTGGAAGGTGCGGCCGAACTTCACTCTGGAGCTAGGGGCGCGGTTCGCCCATCTCGGCCCCTGGTACGACCGCGAGGGGATCGGTTTCGGCGTCTTCGATCCCGCGCGCTACAGCGACGACCCGGCCGAACTGCCGAATCTCACGGGACTGGTCTACCAAAAGATCGATTCGAAGATTCCAACCTCCGGCGGCACTATCGCGCCGCTGTTCTTCATGCCGCGGGTTGGCTTCGCGTGGGACCTGAACAGCTCCGGGAAGACGGTTCTGCGGGGCGGCTTCGGCGCCTTCCGGTATCACGATCCCACCTGCTGCGGCGGCACTTTGAACGTGCCCGCCGGAGAGCGGAATACGACGGTGGCAACGCAGGGGCTGATTAAAGACCTCGACAACGTTGTCCCTCGCAGCGTTCGCATCGGGATCACAACCATGGACCCTAACGACGACACGCAGCCGATCAACTACAACTGGAGCTTCAGCATCGCGCGGCGCCTCGCCGGCGACATGCTGCTGGAGACGGCTTACGTGGGAAATGCCAGCCGCGATCTGCTCAACGACGGCATTCGCGATATCAACCTGGTTCCTTACGGAGCCATGTTCTCCAATCCCACCGGCAACCCCGACGATTTTCGGCCGCGGCGCAATTACGGCGCCATCAACCAGATCAGCCGCACTTTCTTTCAGGACTATCACTCGTGGCAGACCACACTGCAGCGCACCCGCGGCAACCTGACGTACGCCCTGGCTTATACGCTGTCGAAGACCACGGGCATCCGCGGCGGAGGGCAGGGAAGCGCCGCAGATCAGTTCAATCCGCTGAACAACCACGGAATCCTGGCCTACGACCGGCGGCACATGTTCAACATTTCCTATGTGTACGAGCTGCCCAGATTCGTCGGCAACAATCCCGCGCTGGGCGCCCTCGTCAACGGGTGGCAGATCTCCGGGATCAGCCAGTTCGCGAGCGGCGTGGATACTCAGTCCAACACTTCCGTCAACTTTTCTCTTCTCGGCTTCCTGCCGAACGGACAGCGCATCAACGAGCGGTGGATTAACGGCACAAACGGTCTGTCCGCTATGCCGCTGCTCACCTGCGATCCAGGCAAGAACCTGCAGCCCGGCCAGTACGTCAACGGCAATTGCTTCGCTCCTCCCACCCCAGGCAACAACGGACCGGCGGTGATGCCGGCGGCTTACGGCCCGTGGCTGATCAACCACGATATTTCGCTGTTCAAGAACTGGGCGCTGGGCGAATCGCGCAAATTCCAGTTCCGCGCCAATTTCTTCAACTTCCCCAACCATCCGCTGGTGACCTTCCGCAACGGCGACCCGAACCTGGTGCTGAGTTTCGATCAGAGCGGGAAGCTGAGCAATCCGCGTTTTGGTTATACGGATGTGAAGACCGGACGGCGCGTGATACAGCTTGGGATCAAGTTTTATTTTTAGCCGCGAACGGGGCGAATGAACGCGGCGCTCATTTGCGTTTATTTGTGTCTGTTCACGGCGGCGGCTCAAGATCCGGCGGCATACTTCAAAAGAGCGCTGGAATTCCACCAGGCCGGCAAGATCGAGGATGCGGTTCGCCAGTATCGGATCTGCTTGCAGCTTCGGCCCGATTGGGTGGAAGCGCGCTCCAATTTAGGAGCGGCGCTTTCGCGTTTGGGACATTACGATGAGGCCGCAGCCGAGTATCAGACTGCCCTGAAGTTGGCTCCGGACAACTTTCAAGCCAGGCTCAATCTTGCTCTGGCATATTACAAGGCCGCGCGCATGCAGGCCGCCGTAGCTGAATTGAGCCGGTTGCGCACGGCGAATCCGAATCATGAGCAGGTGGCGCTGCTGCTGGCCGACGCCTGGTTCCGGCTGGGAGAGAATAGGAAGGTGATCGAGGTCCTGAGTCCTTTATCCTCGAACGAACAGAACCTGGCTGTCGCTTATCTGCTCGGCACGGCGCTCATCCGGGAAGGCGAGGCTGGACGTGGGCAGGTCTTCATCGACCGCATTATGCGGCGTGGCGAGACCTCCGAAGCGCATCTGCTGCTCGGCCTGGCCCAGTTGCGCAACCGGCAGTACCCGGAGGCCATACGCCACTTCAATCGTGCGCTCGAGCTGAATCCGGAGGTGGAAGGCGGGTTGTCGCTGCTCGGCCAGGCGTTGCTCGGACAAGACGAGCGCGAGCGTGCGCGCAAGGCCTTCTCGCAGGCCATAGCGGCCTCGCCGAACGACTTTGACGCGCATTTCCATCTGGGCGTCATGCTGAGAGAGGACCGCGAGATCGAAGCCGCGCTGAAACATCTCGAACGAGCGCATCAACTGCGGCCCTCCGCCGTCAGGGTAAGCTATCAAATTGGCTTGGCGCTGCTGGCGGCAGGCCGCAACGAAGAAGCACGCGAAGTTTTGGAGAAGATCGTAGCCGCCGCCCCGGATTTCGTGGAGGCCCACACATCGCTCGCCACTGCCTATTACCGCTTGAAGCGCAAGGCCGATGGCGACCGTCATCGCGAGACTGAGCGCAGGTTGCGTCAGAGCCGGCAATGAAGCGCCTGCTGCTTATCAGTCTGCTGGCTGGCGGATCGCCGGCGCTTTTCGACGAAGTCCCGCCCGCGAAGACAGGCATTACGTGGACGCACAACGCGGGCCGTTCCGAGCGGCGTCACCTGCCCGAGGCCGTCGGGTCCGGCGGCGCCTTTTTCGATTACGATAACGACGGCTGGATGGACATCTACCTGGTCAACTCCGGGCCAGCGGGGTTCTTCCGGCCCGAGACGCCGCTGCGCAACGCGCTCTATCGAAACAACGGCGACGGGACCTTCAGCGACGTCGCCGAGCGAGCGCGCGCCGCCGGCGGCGTTTATGGCATGGGCGTCGCCGCAGCCGATTACGACAACGACGGCGACACCGACCTTTTTGTCACGGCGCACGGTTCCACCATCCTCTATCGGAACAACGGCGATGGCGCATTCACCGATGTGGCCGCTCAGGCAGGCGTTCGCGTAGAAGGATGGACAACATCCGCCGCATGGTTCGACTTCAACCAGGACAGTTGGCTCGACCTATTCGTATGCAGCTTTGCGCGCTACACGCAGGAAGACTGGGACACCTGCGGCAGAAACGCCGAAGGCAAGCCGTTCTACTGCATCCCGCGCCAGTTCGAACCGGCGTCCAGTCTGCTTTTCCAAAACAACGGCGATGGCACGTTCCGCCGCGCCGATGGAGGAACGGACATCGAGCGCGCCAAGGGGAAGGCGCTGGGCGTGGTGACCACGGACGTGAACAACGACGGGCGCCTGGATCTGTTCGTGGCCAACGACACCGTACAGAACTTTCTGTTTGTGAACCGCGGCCCGGGGACGGACGGGCATCGCTGGGAGGAGATCGCTCTGCCGGCCGAGGTTGCCTATTCCCTCGACGGCCAGCCCCGCTCGGGAATGGGTGTGGATGCCGCGGACGTGGACGGCGACGGCTTTGAAGAGCTGTTCGTCTCCAACGTGGATCACGAAGGCTTCGCGTTGTACCGCAACAACGGCGATGAAACCTATGCGGATGAATCGCACCTTCACGATATCGCCCGAACCACCCGGCTGCTCAGCGGATGGGGCCTGAAATTCTTCGATTACAACAACGACGGCGCGCTCGACCTGATTCTGGCCAACGGCCATCCGGACGACATGATCGAGCGCCACAAGCGCGATGTGCAGTATCGCGAACCCCTCCTGCTGTTCGAAGGAAAAGCGGGCAAACTGCGAGACGTCTCGGCTGCGGCCGGAGCGGCGTTCGCCAAGCCGATGTCCGCCCGCGGGCTCGCCATCGGGGACTACGATAACGACGGCAGGGCCGACGTCCTGGTGATCAACAACAACGAGCCGCCCGTACTCATCAAGAACCGCGCCTCGCAACACCACTGGCTGGGCCTCCGGTTGATTGGCACCAGGTCAAACCGGGACGCGGTCGGCGCACGGATTACATGGTCGGCAGGTGGAGTCCGGCGCATCCGGCACAAGCGCGGCGGCGGCAGCTATCTCTCTTCGCACGACCCGCGCGAGATCCTCGGGCTGGGCGCCGCAACCAGGATCGATTGGCTGGAAATCCGCTGGCCCGGCCCCAGCGGGACCGTGCAGCGGTTAACAGATTTAGAGGTGGACCGTTACCTCGTCATCAAAGAGGCGGCAAGCGCGAAGTGAAACAGGGCGGATGGAATTCGCTTGCGCGGGATGCGGCCTGCTGGCACAATATGCCCTTGTAGTTGGCGGATCCCTATGCAGCTACGCGTCCTCGGAATCGTCCTCGCAGGCGGGAAGGGCACCCGCCTCTATCCGCTCACCAAGGAGCGCGCCAAGCCCGCCGTCCCCTTCGGCGGCCGATACCGGATCATTGACTTCGTCCTGAGCAACCTGATCAACTCCGGGATCTATTCCATCTACGTTCTGACGCAGTTCAAGAGCCAGTCGCTGCTCCAGCATCTGAGCGAGGGCTGGCAGTTCGGGGGGCCGCTCCGGAACCAATTCATTATCCCGGTGCCCGCGCAGATGCGCTCCGCGAGCGAGAACTGGTATCAGGGAACCGCGGACGCGATCTACCAGAACATCAATTTGATTGAGCAGACCGATCCCCACGTGGTGGCCATCTTCGGCGCCGATCATATCTATCGCATGAACATCACGAGCATGGTGGAGTTCCACGAGCAGAAGCGGGCGCAGGTCACCGTGGCTGCGATCCCGGTGGAGCGCCGGCTTGCTGCCGAGTTCGGGGTAATCGAGACGGCGCCGGACGGACGGGTGATCGGCTTCCACGAGAAGCGGGCGGACGCGCCCACCATCCCGGGCGATCCCAGCCGGGTGTACGCGTCCATGGGGAACTATATTTTCTCGACGCGAAGCCTGCTGCGCGAGCTGCACCTGGATGCTTCCAGAGAGGAGTCCAGCCACGACTTCGGCCGCGACATTCTGCCGTCCATGGTGGGCCGGGCTGAGATCTACGCCTACGATTTCCGCTCCAACAGGATTCCGGGCGAGCGCGAGGACGCGCCCGCCTACTGGCGCGACGTGGGTACGATCGAGGCGTACTACGAAGCCAACATGGACTTGCGCGCGGTGGCCCCGGAGCTGAACCTGTATAACCGGCAGTGGCCGCTGCGCACGGCCAGCTATCCCGAGCCGCCGGCTAAATTCACTTTTGACGACGCGGAACGGCGTGGCCACGCCATCGATTCCGTCGTATCGAGCGGCTCCATCCTTTCGGGAGGGATGGTGCGCGATTCGGTGCTGGGCCGCGCCGTGCGGGTTCACGCCGGAGCGCTGGTGGAAGATTCGGTCATTCTGGACAACTGCGACATCGGGCGGCGCGCAAAGATACGCCGCGCGATCCTGGACAAGAACGTGCGCGTGCCCGAGGGCGCAACCATAGGCTACGACCTGGAGTGCGACCGCAAGTACCATCACGTGACCGAGAGCGGCATCGTGGTGGTGGAGGGCGTCCGCAGCGCGGTCGGAATTTCGACTCTGTTTGTCTGAGCCCCGCTGTCAGCGAATCTGGGCCAAACCGGCGTAGATGGTCTTCGCTTTGGCGATGTGGCCCAGCGCTTCGGCTTTGTTCTCCGGCGTTGGAAAGTTTGCCCTGGCTTCCGCCCAGCGCTCGAGATAGCCGAGCTGCTCCAGGAGAATTTTGGCGGAAGCGGCCGCGGGAGCGGGACGTCCCGGCATATCCAGGTAGACCGGCGAGGTGTGGGCGAAGACCGGCATCCGCCACCATGTCGCGCCATACGGCAGCATCTTCGGGCCGTGGGCGCGCGCTGCGATCCAGCCGCCCCGGTCGACTTCGATGGCTTGGTCTATCGTCGCTTCGTGGTATTTTCCGGCCGGCTTGGCATGGGCGACGACCTTTCCGTTTACAACAATTTCGAGCACCTCGTAAGGCTCAAGCGAGCGGGCGCGCGCCTTAACTTCAAGCTTCGTGGAGCCGGGCGCAAGGTTGAGCTTATCGCCTGCCTCCTTGCCGTTCACCGTGAACTCCAGCAATGGATAGGTGCTGATGAAAGTCCGGCCCCGGCGGATGCCTTCGATCCAGGAGTCGTAGCTCAGCGGCCCTTCCGTTTTCACATAGGTGCGCGCGCTGCCCATGGGAGGATTGAGACCCATTTTGTCGGACCCGGAAGAGGCCGCCAGCCGGAATCCGCAGTTGAGATAGTGGTAGTACATCTCGATGGGCGGCGTCGAGTAGGCCGAGGGGCCGTGCATCTTGTAGATGTCCACAAGAATCGGATGGTGCTCGAAGGGGTCCCCGGTGGTGAGGATGTCGAGAGAGTCGATGCGGCCGAGAGCGATATCTAGCGGCGCTTCCATGGAAGGGTAGGGCCAGTGAGCCCAGGTCACCAGCGCGCCCTGTTCGTGCGCGTCGTCCGCGGCGTGCAGCATCAGCGGCCAGTCGAAGCCTCCTACGCCGGATTCCCGCAGTCCGCCCGTTGAAACCGGCCAGACGATGGATTTCAGGTTCTGAAAAATCAGGTGCGCGAGAAGGCCGTGCCGGAACTCCTCGCCTACCTTGACGAAGTGTTCCGCGTCCGAGACCGATGCCATCCGGCCGGTGAAGTGCTCCACATTCTGGAAGTGGCCGTCGCCCGGCCGTCCCGTCTTGTAGCCGCTCTTCAGCAGAAGAAGGCTGCAAACCCGCAGTCCTTCGCACTCCATCTCGTAGCGCACGCCGGAGAGGTCCGGGAAGTGCATGTGCGTGTCGCCCGGATACCAGCCGGCGGCTTCGAAGTTCGCGAACTTGCGAAGCGGAATCGCGACGGTTTGGTTGGGCGCCAGGGTGACGGCGACTTCCTGGTGAACGATGTCGTATTCGAGGCCTTTCCGGGCCTGAATCGTGTAGCGGCCGGGAGGCAGATCAATCCGCGCACCGTCGTAAACGAGGGCGTGCATTTCCAGCGGACTTTGCTCGCCATCGCCGAGAATCAGATCCCCGGCGGAACGGCGCGTGCGGTCCGGAGCGGGCAAGTGGCCCAACGGCGCGAAGTACTCGCCGGCGGCGTTGGTCACGCGGATTCGGGCGCCGGTCGGCTTTCCGCCCTCCTTCTGGATGGAGAGCGTTACGCGCGCGTGGCCGGGGAAGGGTTGCCGCGTGGGAAGATCCGCGAAGAGAGCGGCCAACCCGAGCAGCGCCGCGAATGGCATCGCTAAAAACAGTCGTCTCACCGCATCACCTCATGCAATTGAATCCCGCCCTTCCGTCAGCCACTCCAGATTGAAATTCGTGAACCGGATCGTCTCGTAAGGGTTCGCGGCGCCGCGTTCATAAAGGCAACCTACAGTCCGGTCCCGCAGTACGGCAAGCGAAGAGTAGGCTGCCGGGCCTCCGTGCAGCAGCCTCGAAACCGGCCATGTGGCGCCTTCATCATAGCTGAGGCGCACGGTGAGATTCGCGCGTTCGGCGCCGGCTGGGTTGGAGAAGAGCAGGCGGTTCCGGTTCGCCCGTACTCCACGGAGCGTATAACGGATCAGGCTTGCCTGACAGACGGGCTCAATCAGTGCTTCGTCGAGCGTGACCCCCGTCCAGGTCAGGCCGCCATCCTTACTGATGGCCACCGCGCGCCGATTCCTGCCGTGGTAGCTCCGCATATTCATCATTACTGAGCCGTCGGCAAGCTCTACTGCCGCGCATTCGTTGGTGTGCTCGCCGAGAACGCCGCCGATCCTCCACGATTTGCCACCGTCATCGCTGTGGATGGTGTGGGAGTGCCGCGCACCTGAGCCACGGCGGTTGTGGTCGCAGGGTATCAGCAAGCGGCCTGTGGAGAGCTGGATGCCGTTGCCGGGGCCGGTCGCGTACCACGTCCAGTCCGGATGTTTGGTCGAGCTGGTGATCTCGACCGCCTTTGCCCAGGTCTTTCCGTCGTCCTTGCTATGGGAAAGCCAGACCGTTCGCGTGCCGTCGGTCTCGTTGGCGCGGTTGCGATTTTCCCCGTACCGGCCGGGATTCTTTGTCAGAGGAAGCCAGATCGCTCCCGTCCGGCGATCCTGGGCAGGGCAGGGATTGCCAATGGTATCCTCGCCGTGGTCTTCGATCACGCTGGCTCTCGACCAGGTTCTTCCATTGTCGAAACTGCGCTTGAGCAGGAGATCGATGTTGCCCGTATCGGAGCGGGAGTTCTTGCGGCCCTCGCAAAACGCGAGCAGCGTACTCCTTCGCGTGGTGAAAAGCGCGGGAATGCGATAAGAATGATAGCCGTCCTCGCCGCTCCTGTAGACTTCCACCTCCGTGAGGCGGGGTTCGGCGGCGTGCGAGGCGACGACCGAAGTGCCGAGCAGAAGAGACCGGCGCGTGATTTTCATGGCTGGCCTCCACGGGTCTTTTTGTTGCCTGTACGAAAAAAGACTTGCATACCGCTTTTGGGGTTGGTATTCTGGTCAAGTTCGCCAGAAGATTGGACAGCAGGGTGCAGCCGGTACGCGGGGCTGCGGGCAGTTGCGTAAAGTTGGCTGCTTTGGTATTCTGGCAACACTGGTTAGGATGGTAACAAAACCTGGGACGAGCCATCGTTCGGGGCGGAATACGACCTTCCTTTGGTTCTTTTTGAACACTTGAACACTTTCAAGCCGGCCTGGAGGGGATGCGGGAGCA
>JBBDWK010000113.1:0-40808 GCA_040902885.1 Bryobacteraceae bacterium
ACGGTAAAAACATGTTTAGTGCTGCATGTTTTGGAGTTTAGACACGGGCTGTTAGGTGTGTGCTCCTCGCGGCCTTTCCGCTTATTGCGCAAAAGCCGATGCCCTTCGAAATCGTGGAGGCTACGATTTCCAGCGTCCACGAAGCAATGAAGGCGCGGGATCTCACCTGCCGCGCTCTTGTCAATCTATATCTCAAGCGCATTGATGCGTACGACAAGAACGGTCCCGCCATCAACTCAATTGTGCTCGTTAATCCGGACGTCGCAAAGCATGCTGATGAATTGGACCGCCGTTTCTTAGAGTCCGGCCTAACCGGACCACTTCACTGCGTGCCCGTCATCGTCAAAGATAACTTCGAAACAAGGGGCCTGCACACCACTAACGGCGCACTCGCCCTGGCCGGTTACATCCCGGATAAGGATGCTTTCCAGGTCAAGCGCGTCAGAGATGCTGGCGCCATCGTACTTGCCAAATCCAATATGGCCGAGTGGGCCTTCAGTCCCTATGAAACAGTAAGCTCGATTCTACCGGGCTACACAAGGAATCCCTACGCACTCGGCCGAGTCACCGCCGGGTCCAGCGGCGGGACAGCAGCCGCGATTGCCGCGAACCTGGGTTTGGTCGGACTTGGCACGGATACCGGGAACTCGATCCGCGGTCCGTCATCCCACCAGGCCCTGGTTGGCATTCGCTCGACTATGGGTCTCACCAGCCGCGCGGGCATCCTGCCAAACAACTTGCTCGCCGATATCGCCGGCCCTATGACGCGCACTGTTGAAGATGCTGCCAAAGTATTCCAGGTTATCGTCGGCGAAGACCCCGATGACGCGGTCACCACTGCCGCCCGCGGCCATCTTCACCAGGACTACACTTCTCTCGAACGTAGCGCCCTTCGAGGCGCCGTCCTCGGCGTCCTTCGCGAGGCGTATGAGCGCGAGACCACCGACCCCGAAATAGTCCGCGTCTTCATGGCTGCCGTAGAAGACCTCCGCCTTGCCGGAGCGACCATTGTAAACGTCACAACCGTTGAAGGCCTCGACGCGATCAAGCGCCCACGGGAAGTCGGCGTCTGCATGGGCTTCAAGTACAACATCAATCGGTACCTGACCGCCCAGGGCGACCGTGTTCCGTTGAAAAGCCTTGCCGAAATCATCAAATCGGGACGATTCCATCCCTCCGCCCAGCGCCGCCTCGAAATGGCCGACAAAGAGCCCGAGAACGGACCCGAGTCAGCCGCGTGTCAGGCGGAGAAAGCGTATCGCGACAAGGTCCGCGAAGCTGTCTTGAGGACCATGGACAAGTTCAAGCTCGATGCCTTAATCTACCCGACCTGGAGCAATCCACCACGCCTGATTGGCGACCTGACTACGCCCCACGGAAATAACAGCCCGTTCTTCTCGCCCACCACGGGCTTCCCGGCCATAAATGTCCCTATGGGCTTCACCCATGGCGCGACGCTACCTGCGGGGATGACTATTTATGGCCGCCCCTGGTCCGAGGCGGCACTCCTCAACTTTTCATACGCCTACGAGCAAAGGACGCGCCATCGGCGGGCGCCGTCAACGGCTCCTCCTCTGCGTTAACGAGTTGCAGTTTTCTGCCGGCATCGGGGCTCTGCCGCCACGCCCGCAGCTTCGGCTCAGTCACATGAGGATCAAGACGCCGCCCGGGTAGAGGCGGTGCCCGCCTTGCGGTATTAATGGTGCATGCACGCACGCGCCTTCGCTATCCTCCTGCTGTTCGCAACAGTGCTGACGGCCCAAACCCGTGTCCGCGCCCGCGATCTCGGCGTGCCATTCACGGGTGCTCCCGGCACGACAAACTCGATCGTGGACGTGGCGGGCGTCACGGTCGGCCACACCACTCTAATTGAAGGCTCCGCCGTTCGTACCGGGGTCACGGCGATCTGGCCCCGCGGGAAAGCAACGAACGACCCGGTATTCGCAGGGTGGTGGTCGCTGAACGGCAACGGGGAGATGACTGGGACCACTTGGATCGAAGAGTCGGGCTTCCTCGATGGCCCGGTCCTTTTGACGAACACGCACAGCGTCGGCGTGGTGCGGGACGCGTTCATTCAGTGGCAGGTTCAGAATAAGCGTACTCCCGGGACGAATGTCGTCGGGCCGGGTACGTTCTGGTCCATGCCCGTCGTCGCGGAGACCTTTGACGGGTTCCTGAATGACACGAACGGATTCCACGTCAAGCCGGAGCACGTGCGAAGGGCGCTCGAAAGCGCAACCGCCTCCCTCCCGGCGGAAGGGTCGGCGGGCGGCGGCACGGGCATGATCTGTTTCGGCTACAAAGGTGGCATTGGCACGTCGTCGCGCCGCGTGCGTCCGTACACGGTGGGAGCGCTCGTTCAGTGCAACTGCGGGCGACGTGAAGAACTGCGGATTGCAGGTGTGCCTGTGTCGGCGCCAGGGAAAAGCATCGCCTTTCATCCCGAGCAACCCGGTATCCGGCAGGAACGCGGGTCGATCATTATCGTGATCGCCACTGACGCTCCGCTGCTGCCGCATCAGATGAAGCGGGTGGCGCGGCGTGCAGGACTCGGACTCGCACGAATGGGCGCCACATCCTCGAACTACTCGGGAGACATCTTCGTCGCGTTCTCGACGGCGAATCCGAACATAGCGGCGGCGGACGAGGAGACCTCGCTTAGGATGCTGGCGAACCATGCACTCGACCGGATATTCACTAGCGTTGTTGAGTCCGTCGAAGAGGCGATTACAAACGCAATCGTGGGTGCGACGACGATGACGGGTTATCAGGGGCACAAGGTTGAGGCGCTTCCACATGTTGCGATTCAGGAAGCCTTGCGGAAGCATGCAAGGGGGAGCCGATGAGATTGAGGCGACGCTCATTGTGGCGAGTCGCCCCTGCAACCGCATGAAGGTCCATCAATATGTGCGCGCCGTTTCACCTGTATAGTCTCGTTACCGTAATGTGCCGGCTGCACCGTCGCGCTCTATCTGGCCCGCTCGCCGCGGTGCAGGAGACAGATTTCCGGAATCGTCGTTATCACAGGCACGATGGGTAAACTCTAGTGCGCGACGGTATTTGCGGCATTGCGTTCCTTCAGCCGCCCCTGGGCGTCGGGCGTATACGAAACAAGCAGTTGGCGCGGGGTGCGAGGCAATCGTCCGCGGAGCCGGGAATGTTATCAGGAAGCCGCTGTTTAATGGGGCGCTCGGGGCACGGGCTTTGCCCAGACCTCGATCCAGTCGACGCGCGAGCAAGCATCGGAGCCGCCTCCGGTCATCAGGTCCGTGAAGCCGATCTCTTCGATGTGCGCGAGGTCCGGTTTGTCCACCCATCGCCCTTCGACTATCTTTTGAATGTCAAGCCCTCGCCAACGGATGTTTGCCAGCGGAACTTCACTCTCGCGCCAGTCATTCGACGGGCCGTCGGCGAAGTCGCTAACGAGCCATGTGCCATTGGTGGTCTTGAGCATCACGCGAAGCTGGCGGAAGCCGGCTTGTTTGGTGCGCCAGCGGATTTTGGCCAGTCCGGTGAGGTCGGCGACGAGTTTGCGATGCCGAAGTGTGACCGCCCAGTTGCCGTTGGCCGTGCCGGACCAGACGTAGTAGGGGTCGTCGGCGGGCTTATCGTGGTGGCTCTTCTTGAGCCCCGACTTGCCTGGCCCGTGGACCGACAGGACGAGGTCTAGGTCGGCGATGTGGTCCTGCGTGATGGGGGTCTCCGCGGGTGTTTCTTTGAAGTCCTCGCGGAAAAGAAGACCGGGGCGGGCGTCGTCCGCTGCGACGAGACCTCCGACCAATGTAATCGTCGCTGCGCAGAATTTGAGCATGACGGGACTATCTTATCGTCAACTCGGTGGCCTTTGGAACCGTGCAACCACGTGAGGAAGACCGATCCCAGTGCTCTACAGATGAAGTGCTACCAGTGGCGATGTGCTATCACTAACTTGGCGGATCATCACGAACGCAGACCCTGCCTGGAGAGTCTCGTTACCGCAACAACGGCGAGCCGTGTAGTGCAAATGGTGGCCAGGGACGGAATCGAACCGCCGACGCCAGCCTTTTCAGGGCTGCGCTCTACCAGCTGAGCTACCTGGCCGGGGAAGATTTATTGTAGCAGACCGAAAGGCTTCTCAGCCCGCCACGCGCTCCAGCGTTGCCAGAGCTTCGCCGCTCGCCGACTCCACATCCTTGTGCAGGCTGTTTCCGTGCGCGTCCATGGTCACGATCCCCAGGAAATTGTTCACCTGGATGTGCCACATCGCCTCGGGAATTCCGAACTCCATCAGGTGTACGCCCAGCACCCGCTCCATCGTCCGGGCGTAATATTGCGCCGCGCCGCCGATGCCGTTCAGATACACCGCGCCGAACTCCTTCATCGCGCCGAGAGTCTTCGCGCCCATGCCGCCTTTTCCCACCACCACGCGCACGCCGTATCGCCGAATGATGTCCGCCTGGTAGGGCTCCTCGCGGATGCTCGTCGTCGGGCCCGCCGCCTTCACCACCCAGCGGCCGCCTTCTTTCAGCATCACCGGACCGCAGTGGTAGAGCACCGAACCGTTCAGATTCACCGGGGGATCGTGCTTCATCAGGTACGCATGCACCTGGTCGCGTCCAGTGTAGACTTCACCGTTTACCAGCACCACATCGCCGACCTTGAGCGCGCGCACCGCCGCTTCGGTAATGGGCGGCGTCAGCACTACCTCGCGGCCGGTTAGAGGGAAACCTTCGCCCTGCGTCATGCGCTCCACCGGACGCGACGGGTCGCGGTACAGCCAGCTCGCGATGGCGCCCGTTTCGGCGTCGAGCCGCACGCCCAGCCTCCGAAAAGCCCAGCACTCGTAGGCCACCGAGACGAAGAAGCTCGCGGGCAGCCGGTTGGCCGCGGCGATCTTGCAGCCAATCAGCGACGTGTTCCCGCCAAAGCCCATCGCGCCCACGCCCAGGCGGTTCGCCTCCTCCATGATCTGCGCTTCGAGCTTCGCCAATTCGGGATTCGGATTCACATCGTCCAGCGTGCGCAATAACTGGTACTTGGCAAGAGCATAGCCGTGCGCGCGGTCGCTGCCGATGCACACGCCGAGCGCGCCCGGCGAACAGCCTTGCCCCTGCGCCTGCCACACCGCGTGCAGGATGCACTTGCGGACGCCTTCCAGCGTGCGGTCGGCGCGGCCCAGCCGATCGAGCGTCATCGGCAGCGAGTACTGGATATTCTTGTTCTCGCAGCCGCCGCCCTTCAGCACCAGGCGAATCTCAATCTCGTCCTCCTCCCACTGCTCGAAGTGCATCACCGGCGTCTCTTCGCCGAGGTTATCGCCGCTGTTCACGCCCGTGATCGAGTCCACCGAGTTGGGCCGCAGCTTGCCGCGCCGCGTGGCCTCTGCCACCGCTTCACGGATGGAACGCTTTAGCGCGAGCTGGTTCACGCCCACCGGCGTGTGCACGATGAACGTGGGCATGCCGGTGTCCTGGCAGATGGGCGATTCGTCATCGGACGCCATGTTGATGTTCGACAGGATAATGCCCAGCGCCTGCGCGGATTGCGTTGCGGGAGTCTCCGAGCGGTTCGCGATGCCCATGGCCTGTCGCACGTCGGGAGGCAAATTGGTCGAAGTCTGAGTGATCAGCTCCAGGAGGCTGCCGGCTAAAAATTGCATAGGAAACACTATTGTAACCTTACAGGCGTCCCGCGACCGCGGCAGCCGCGTCGCCAGCCGGCAGATCCACGGACTGCCGGATGCGCCGCTCCATCAGTTCCACGGCGCCTTGCGCCAGCTTCTTGCCCACTGTGATACGGAATGGAATTCCGACCAGGTCGGCGTCTTTGAACTTCACGCCCGGCCGCTCGTCGCGGTCGTCCAGCACGGCATCCAGGCCCAGTTCCAGGCACTGTGCGTAGATGTCTTCCGCGGCGCGCGCCTGGTTCCCATCGCCGATGTTGGCTGGCGTCACCACTACCGTGAACGGCGCGATGGAGGGCGGCAGGATCATCCCGTCCTTGTCGTGGCATTGCTCCACGGCGGCGCTGAGGATACGTTCCAAGCCGATGCCGTACGAACCCATGATGACCGTGACTTCGGCGCCCTCGGCATTCTGCACACGCAAGCCCATCGCCTCCGAGTAGCGGTAGCCCAGCTTGAAGATGTGGCCAATCTCAATGGTTTTTTTCAGCTCCAGCGGGCCGCCGCAATTCCGGCAGGTATCGCCCTCCGCCGCCTGCCGCAGATCGCGGAACTCGGCCATAAAATCCTCGGCCGGCGTGACGTTGCGCAGGTGATAGTCGTCGCGGTTGGCGCCCGCGATCATGTTGCGCCGCTCGCGCAGCGCGTGGTCCGCGGCGATGCGCATCTTCTTCACGCCCACCGGCCCGAGAGATCCCGCGTCCGCGCCAAACCACTGGCGAATCTCCTCGGGATGCGCGGCGCGGATCTCGCGCGCCCCGATCGCGGCAGCCAGCTTCGCCTCGCTCAGTTGATGATCGCCGCGCAGCAGCGCCAGCACCGGCGCCCCGTCCGCCGCCATAACCAGGCTCTTGATCTGCGAGGTTTCGGGCAAAGCCGTGAACTCGGCCACCTCCGCGATGGTCTTGCGGCCTGGAGTGTGAAATTCTTCCGGCTCCAGATCGCCCGCCGGATCCGCCGCCAAAGGCGGGGCGGGATTCGAGACAGCTTTCTCGATATTCGCCGAATAGCCGCAGCCGGGGCAGACGGCGATCATATCCTCGCCGGCATCCGATGCAACCATGAACTCGTGCGACTGGCTTCCGCCCATCGCGCCCGACTCCGCCTCCACCGGCACATAGCGCAGGCCGCAGCGCTCGAAGATCCGGCAGTAGGCCTTATAGTGCTTGTCATAGGCTTCATCCAGACCGGCCGCGTGCAGGTCGAATGAGTAGGAGTCCTTCATCAGGAACTGCCGTACGCGAAGCAATCCGGATTTGGGTCTCGGCTCGTCGCGAAACTTGGTCTGAATCTGATACCAGATCTGGGGAAGCTGCTTGTAGCTGCGTAGCTCGCCGCGCGCCAGCGCGGTCATGGCTTCTTCATGCGTCATGCCCAGGCACAGGTCGCGCTGGAAGCGGTCCTTCAGCCGGAACATGTTCTCGCCCATCAGATCCCAACGCCCGCTCTCCTGCCAGAGCTCGGCTGGCTGCAGCGCGGGCAGCAGCATCTCCTGCGCGCCGATGCCGTCCATCTCCTCGCGCACGATGGCGGCGATCTTCAACAGGGAGCGCTGCGCCAGGAACAGATAGCTGTAGATGCCCGCCGCAAGCTGCCGGATATATCCGGCCCGCAGCAGCAACTGGTGGCTGACAACTTCCGCCTCGGCGGGGTTCTCGCGCAAAGTAGGGATGTAGAGTTTGCTCCAACGCATGAAAAACCGACTTTAGCATGCTGCGGCGGCGGGACGCCGTCAGAGTCATCCGGCCGGTTGTACTAAAACGGGAAGCGCGACGAAACGATGGCCACGCGGGCTGGAGTAGTCCCGGGGTTTTGCCATCTGCGCGGCGTGCCCGCCCGTATGGTGACCGCATCTCCAGTCGCCAGTGCGTGCTCCTGATCGTCCAGGGTGAGATGCAGCTGGCCCTCGATCACGATGGCGAACTCCTCGGTCGCCGCGGCGACCGGCCTCTTCCCGCTCATGCCTCCGGGAGCGAGCGTCACCAGCACCGGCTCGAGCCGGGTTCCAGGTCCGGCCATGCCCAGGGACTCAATCTTCGCCTTGGACCATTCGCTGTTCAGGCTGGGCCTCTCCTCGGCCCGAACCACGGCCGGCGGCTCCCGGCCCGGCGAGCGGAAGAATTCGGCCAGGGTGAGTCCCAGCGCGGCGGCAATCTTTTCGAGCGAGGATATGGAAGGCGACGCCTGCCCGTTCTCGACTTGCGACATGAAACTGGGGGAGAAGCCGGTGAGTTCCGCCAGCCCGCGGAGCGAGAGCTGCAGATGCTCGCGCCGCCGCCGGACAACCTTCCCGAGCCCGTCTTCGACAGACTCCTGCTTCAGCGCCCGTTTGGCGATCCCACCGCTGCCCGCAGACATAAGTTCAATTGTGCTCACGATATCACATACACGGCGCGGTCAGAATTGAAAGTAAAGAAAAGGAGAGTTCGAGGCGCCGCAGATCCGTATCAGGCAGACCAGAAAGAGCGCCGTCAGACTCGCAGCCGCGAGAGGCCTCCAGCGATGGCTCATCTCGAACGTATTCGGACCCAAGTGGGCCAGCGCCGCAGCCACCGCGATCATCACCCCCAGCATCGCGGCGCCCGCGACCGCCTCGCCGGCATGCGGGACCAGCAGCCGCGAGAAAAGCACCCTCATATCGCCCCAGTTCGCCGAGCGGAACATCGTCCACCCGCACAGCGCCAGTAGAAACATGGCCGTGCGCTGCGCCGCGGCGGGAAACGCGTCCCATCGCGCGGAGAAGCGCCGGTACAATGCCAGCAGCAGCCCGTGATACGCGCCCCAAGCGACGAAAGTCCACGCCGCTCCGTGCCACAGCCCGCCCAGCAGCATCGTAATCGTCAGATTCCGGTACGTCAGCAGCTCGCCGAAGCGGTTGCCCCCCAGAGGAATGTAAAGGTAATCGCGCAGGCAGCGTGAAAGCGAGATGTGCCAGCGGCGCCAGAAATCCGCGGGATTCAGGGCTTTGTAGGGCGAGTCGAAGTTCTGCGGGATGCGCATGCCGAAGAGAAATCCCAGGCCCACCGCCATGTTGCTGTAGCCCGCGAAATCGAAATAAAGCTGGTACGTGTACCCGAGCATGCACATCCAGGCCCCGGAGGTCGAGAGCGCGGACACGTTCTCCAATGCCGGATCGATCACCGCGGCGATCGTGTCCGCGATCAGCACCTTCTGGATCATCCCGATTGCGAGGAACGACCAGCCCACGTCGAGGAACTTGCGCCGATCCTTGTTGCCGATGTTCTCCAGATCGGCTTCCAGCTCGCGGAAGCGGACAATCGGCCCGGCCACAAGCTGCGAAAACAGCGAGACGTAACAAGAAAACTCGAAGATGTTCCTCGTCGGCCGGATGGCGCCCCTGTAGGCATCCACTATGTAAGTGATGGTGTGGAAAGTATAAAAGGAAATGCCGACGGGAAGCACGATGTCCAGCAGAGGCAGGATAGGCTTCCCTCCGAGGTCCAGCAGCGCATTCACAATCCGGATCCCGAAGCCGGTGTATTTGAAATAGCCTAGCAGTGCGAGGTCCGCGACGATCGGCGCCACAAGCAGCCACTTCCGTACGCGCGGATTGTCTCCCCACTTCAGGAATCCCAGTCCGGAGGTGTAGCTGACGAGGGTCGAGAACGCCATCAGAAGGCAGAACGCCGGACGCCAGTAGCCGTAGAAGACATAGCCTGTGAAGGCCAACCACGCATAGCGCAAGCCGCGCGTGCGCAAGCTCCAGAAGACGATATAAGTCACGGGAAGGAAGACGAACAGAAAGATATAGCTATTGAATAACATGTCTTTCGCGATCGCTTTGTCTGGTTACGGCTTCACGTTATCCCGAAGCGCGCGGGCGACAGCTTCCGCCACCAGCTCGACGCCCTCCGGATTCCAGTGATGGTCCTCGCGGTAGTAGTACAGCTTGCCCTGCGCCAGGTCTTCCGCGGCCGTCTTCCGCATCTCCGCGAGCGCGTTGATTACCTCCATCCCGCGGCCGCGCAGCACACGCTCCATCCGGTGCAGATACGTCTCGCCGCCCGCGGGTTTCCCCACAAGCCACGGCGCGTACAGAGTAATCCCCTCCGGAAGGAGCAGGAACCATACCTCGATGCCGCATCGCTTCATCTCGCCGTGAAACCACGTCAGGTACTCGACGTTTTCGAGGACAGCGGCATCGCCGGGAGGATTTAGCGCTCGGGTTCCGAAACGGCGTTCCACCAGAAAGCGGCGGCCGTCGGGGAGCCGGTACACATCCACGGCGTCGCCCCGCCAGTTCGGCAGCAGGCGGCCGTCGGACATCGCCTTGTCGGCGCGGACCGCGAGGATCTCCAGCGGAGAGATTAGATTCCATCCTTCCAGGCGCCGCATCCAGGAAAGCGCGTCCTCATAGCGGCGCTCGCCGAGAGCGAACGTGCCCGCCGCCCGCAGCAACCGCTGCCGGTAGCGATCGGCGCGTCCCAGGTGCCCCATCGGATCGAGATGATGATCGGTGATCTCCAGGTGAATGTAGAGGATGGTCCGGGGACTGTGCGCCAGTTTCTCCAGCAGCCAGCCGGTTTCCGCGAGACCTTCGGGATCCGTATAGTTCCGGCCACCGTTATATACGCTTATGCCCAGCTTGCGGGTCAGCGCCGCAGCCAACGTCTCGTCGTCGGAGAGAGCGGCGCCGAAAGTGAACGAATCGCCGTCCACCAGCAGGACGCGCGGCGGCCGGCCTGAAATTCCCGGCGTCGCGCGGAAGCCCAGCGCGTCCGTCGTAAAGCGCAGGGGAGGCCGCGTCTCGGTGGGCTCAAGATTGGCCATCACCGGCAGTTCGCCCACCCAATCGTCCGTGGGTATCTGGAGATTCGGACCGAAGGGCGAATACCGGCCCGGCAGGCGCATGGCGGTCTGGTAGTTCCGCAGCCGCAGCCAGTCGAGCGGAAGGAAACGGAGCGTCAGATCCAGGAGAAACCAAGCCATGAGCGCCAGCGGGATCAGACTTCCCACGCCCAGCCGGCCCGGCCTGTTGTCCGTTTCCGGCGGCCGCCCAAGCTCAAGAGGCGCACTTTCCGGTTGTTTGGCAGGTATCGCCGGCATAGGAATGGATTCGCACTGTTACTAAGTGTTATCGACTTATAAGTTACAGCTATCTCTTATTTAAAGCTGTTAATTACTCTTTCCCGAATGTACAGTCCCTCTGAACATACGTCAAGACGCTCCGCGCGGGGAGTGAACTTGGCATTACACTGGGCGGAGACGCGGGCGTTACAATCGGTACAGATGCCATTTCCCGTTCACAGGCCGCGCCGTCTCCGCGCCACCGAATCCTTGCGCAACCTGGTGCGTGAGACCCGCTTTTCGCCCGGACAATTGATCCTGCCCCTGTTCGCCTGTCCCGGCGAAGGCGTGCGCCGCGAGATCGGCGCCATGCCTGGCAATTTTCAGATGTCGGTGGACCAAATCGCGAAGGAGTGCGCCGAATCTGCATCGCTCGGCATAGGCGGCGTCCTGCTGTTCGGACTGCCCGAATCGAAGGACGAGCGGGCCTCCGGCGCTTATGACGACGACGGGATCGTACAGCGCGCGGTGCGCGCCATCAAGCGCGAAGTGCCGCAACTGCTGGTCGTCACTGACGTTTGTAACTGCGAGTACACGAGTCACGGCCACTGCGGAAAGATCGTGGATGGCGACGTCGATAACGACTCCACGCTGGAATGGCTGGCCGCCACGTCCGTCTCTCACGCCCGGGCCGGGGCGGACGTCGTCGCCCCGTCCGACATGATGGACGGGCGAGTGGGCGCCATCCGCCGCGCGCTCGATGCGGCGGGCTTCCTCCGCACGCCCATCCTCTCCTACGCGGCAAAGTTCGCATCGGTGTTCTACGGGCCTTTTCGGGAAGCGGCCGAGTCGGCGCCGCAGTTCGGCGACCGGCGCAGCTACCAGATGGACCCGGCCAACGGCCGCGAAGCCATGCGCGAGATTGCGCTCGATCTCGAAGAGGGCGCCGACATGATTATGGTGAAGCCCGCGCTCGCCTACCTCGACCTGATCGCCGAGGCGCGCCGCCGCTTCGATGCGCCTATTGCCGCCTATCAGGTGAGCGGCGAATATTCCATGATCGTCGCCGCGGCCCGTAACGGATGGATCGATCACGACCGCGCCATGATGGAGACCCTGACCTCCATCCGTCGCGCGGGCGCGGACTTCATCCTCACCTACTTTGCCAAGCCCGCCGCCCGCCTGCTGAACCGATAGCGGCCGGCCGTAGCCTGCCTATTACTTTGTTCCCATTGCAAACAAAGCACTTTTGTGATGAAGTGTTAACGACGTATTAACACACAGGTGGAAATCGTCGAGACGCGCATGCTGAAAAGAATCCTCCCCGCCGTTCTGCTCGTCTTGGTCGCGCTCGTTTCGTGCAGCCGAGACCCCAACGTCATTAAGCAGAAGTACGTCGAAAAGGGCAACAAGTACTTCGAAAGGGGCAAGTTCAAAGAAGCGGCGCTGATGTATCGCAACGCGCTGCAGAAGGACGCGAAATATGGCGAAGGCTACTATCGGCTGGCGCTGACTGAATTGCGCCTGGCGCAGTTCACCGGGGCCGTGCGCGATCTTCGCCGGGCCATCGAGCTGCTGCCCGAAGGCGCGAACGAGGTCGATGCCAAGGTTAAGCTGGCGGAGGTATACCTCGCCTATTTCCTGGCGAATGCTTCCGGCACGGTTTCCCTGGCGCGGGAGCGCGCCGAGGTCGAGAAGACCGTTCAGGAGATGCTCAAGAAGGATCCCCAGTCTTACGACGGGAACCGCCTCATGGGCGAACTGCATCTGGTCACGTTCCGCGGATTCGCCGTCCAGAACGACGCCGCGCGCGCCAGGAAGGCGTTGCAGGACGCCATCCAGTCCTTCCGTGCCGCCTATGCCGCGAAGAGCGATCAGCCCGCGTTAATCGTGGCCCTCGCCCGCAGCCTGGCGATCAACGGGCAGTATGACGAAGCCGAGAAGCTGTACAAAGCGCTCATCGCGAAGGACAAAGCGTCGGCCGCAGGCTACTCCGACCTGTACGCGCTGTATTTGCGGCAGAACAAGCTGGATCTGGCCGAAGAGATTCTGAAGCGCTGTATCGCGGACAATCCCAAGCTGCTCGATTTCCACGTGCTGCTGGGGGCTCACTATTTCCGCCAGGGCAAGCGGGAGGAGATGGGCAGGGTGCTCGCAGCCATGAAGGCGGGCAACAAAGACCTACCCGAGGTCTACGAGAAGGCCGGCGATTTCTATTTCCGGACGGGCGACGCCTCCGAAGCCGTCAGGCAGTACCAGGAGGGCATGGCAGCCAACGCGGACCGCAAATCCCGCTACAGGAAGCGTACTATTGAGGTGCTCGCGGCGCAGGGCAGGATGGCCGAAGCCGCCAAAATTAACGAAGAAATTCTGAAAGACGACCCCGAGGATACCGACGCTCTGGGGCTGCGCGCATCGCTCATGCTTGAGAAGGGCGACGTGCAGCAGGCCCTCCCGGAGTTGAGCCGCGTGGTCTCGGAAGCGCCCGATAACGTTCTGGCACGCTACAACCTGGGCCGCGCGCACATGATGCGGCAGGATTTCGAACTGGCCCGCAAGCAGTTTTCCGAGTGCATTCGCATCCGGCCGAACTACGTGCCGGCACGCCTCGGCCTGGCGCAGTTGCAGATGTCGCGGGGCGAGTTCGAGCCTGCCATCCAGACCGCCGAGGAAGCGCTGAAATTCGACAGAAATAACGGCACGGCCCAGTTGATCCTGGCCGCGGCCAGCATGCGCATGGGGCGCTTCGCCGAATCCCAGAAGCTTCTCGAAAGCATGCTCAAGAGCAACCCCAATTCGCAGGATGCGACGTACCAGTTGGGGCTGCTGCACCTGACCCAGAACAAATTTGAGCCGGCCGAAGAGGCTTTCCGCAAATCCTTCGAGGCCAATCCCGCCAATCCCCGCGGTTTGCTCGGCGTAGCCGAAACCTATGCCATGCGGAAACAGTACGACAGAGCGTTGCAGATCGTCCAGACTGAGACAGCCAGAAATCCCAGCCGGCTGGATCTCCGGTTGGGCCTCGCGAACTTGGCCGTTCGCGGGGTCCGGTACGACGTTGCGGTCAACGAGTACAACGCGATCCTGTCCACCGTGAAGGACCCCAGGGCGCAAGGACAGATCTACCTCCGGCTAGGAGAGACCTACCGCCGCTCGGGCGATACGGACGCCGGTATCGCCGCACTCGAGAAGGCCAAAGCCCTCCTTCCTGGCAACGCCGCCGTCTTTCTCAATCTGGCGATGATGCTCGATACCGCCGGACGCCGCGATGAAGCGCGCCAGAGCTATGAACAGGCATTGCGTCTGGATTCCGACAATCCCATCGCCCTGAACAACCTGGCCTTCCTGATGGCCGAAAGCGGTGACGACCTCGACCGGGCGCTCACCATGGCCAAGCGGGCCCAGCAGAAATTGCCCACGGTCAACGAGATCGCCGATACCTTGGGCTGGATCTATCTGAAGAAGAATTTGTCTGATAGCGCCCTCGAAGTCTTTCAGGATCTGGTCGAAAAGCAGCCCGACCGCTCTACGTTCCGCTATCATCTCGGCATGGCGCACCTGCAGAAGGGCGACAAAGTCAGGGCCCAGAAAGAGCTTCAGGCCGCGTTGCGCGCCAATCCGCCCAAAGAAGAAGAAGGCAAGATCAAGGAATTGATTGCCAAAATCGGCTGAGAAATGAACCGCCGAGACGCCGAGGCGCCGGGAAGACACGTAAAAGGTTTTCTCCGCGCCTCGGCATCTCGGCGGTTGATTGTGTTTTTTCTTCTCCCTGCCTTTGGGTCTACACCGCTGCACGATGCCGCCTGGAACGGGGAGTTGGCGGCGGTCGAAGCTCTGCTCTCCCAGGGCGCGGATGTTAACGCCGCCCACGCCGAGGCCGGCTCGACCCCGCTGCATTACGCCGTAATCAAGAATCACCTGGCCGTCGCGCGCCTGCTGCTGGATCGCGGCGCGGAGGTCAAGGCCGCTTCGCGCTCCGGCGCTACGGCACTGCACATGGCCTCCGCGCGCGGCTATCGCGAGTTGTGCGATCTCCTGATCGCGCGTGGCGCCGAGGTTGGCGCGCGCGACAAGACCGGTTCCACGGCTCTTCACGAAGCCGCATGGCGTGGGCAGACGGAGATTGTGCGGCTGCTGGTCCAGCAGGGCGGGGACGTAAACGGCCGTGAATCGGAGAGCGGCATGACGCCGCTGTTTGCGGCCGCGATGAAAGGCCACGTGGAAGCCGCCGAGCTGCTGCTCGCGAGCGGCGCCGATTCCGGCCTCAAGAACAAGCAGGGCGAGACCGCGCTGGAGAGCGCCGCCCGTTTGCGGCACGCCGGCGTGGTCGATCTTTTGCTGCGAAAGGCGCCGGACCGCGACCCCGCGCGGATGGTCCGGCTTCTTGCGCAGGCCGTGCTGAGGGGGCACGTGGATGTGGTCTCCGTTCTCATCTCCAATGGCGCGGACGTAAACGAACGGAGTCCGGCAGGCTCCACACCGCTGCACGACGCCGCATTGAAGGGCCACGCCAAAATCCTCGAGATGCTGTTGGCGGCGGGCGCCCGCGTGAATGCGCGCAACGTCTCCGGGGCAACGGCACTGCACGACGCGGCCCTCAGCGGCCATTGCGAAGCGGCCCGCATTCTGCTCGCGAGCGGCGCCGACCCCAACTTGCGCGATACCGAAGGCGGCGCGACGCCGTTGTATCACGCAGCGGCGTGGGGACGGAAACCCGTGGTGGAGCTGCTCCTCGCGAGTGGCGCCGGCGTGAACCTCCGCAGCCGCGCCGGCCGCACCCCTCTCGATGCCGCGCTCGCTAACGGACACTCCGAGGTGGCCGAGCTCCTGCGGTCCCGCGGTGGCGCCGAATAGAACCCTGATATACTTCCGGTGTGCCGCCACGCCGAACGGGCACGGTTCTGGCCGATGCCGCCGACGTGCTGAGCGACCAGCTTCGGGATCGTCTCACGGAATTCTCTCAGCGCCTCGCGCCTCATGCGGAGGACCTCGACCACCGCTTTCTCGCACGGCTGCGGGACCGCTTCGACGAGAAACAGTCCAAAGCTCTTTGCGAGATCACGGTGGGCGCCGCCGCCGGCATTTTCTCCTCCGGCGGATCGCCGGGAGAGTTTTTCGAGCACGTGGAGTATAGCGGGCGGCGGCTGGCCAAGCTGAACGTGCCGCCCGCGGACGTGCTGCAGGCTCTCCACACGTACGACCTGCTCCTGGAGCCTCTGCTGCGCGACCTGCTACCCCAGGCCTACGACGAGCTCCGATGGGCCAGGGAGCAGTTGCAGTTCTGCGTCGTGCTCACGCTCAACAACGCGTTCTACCAGGTTCGCGAGGCCGAGACGCAGGCCTTCTACGAGCTGTTCCGCGCCGAATCCGAGGGCGGGAACCTGGGCGAGCTTCTGGAACGTCTGCTGGGCGCCCTGGTGAAAACCTTTCGCGCCGGGGGCGGCTTCCTTCTTTTGCTCGACCCGCTCAAGCGGACCCCCGTGGCGGCCGCTCCCGCCTGCCAGGGCCTCGACGAACTTCCCCGGACGCTGCTGACGCGACTTGCGCGCCCCTTATATTTGGAAGCGAACGGCGCGCCGGACGAAGCGATTCTGGACTCCAGGCTTTGGAGCGGCGGCTACCGCTCCTGGTGGTCCATCCCCTTCATGCAGCAGCGGCGTCTGGCGGGCGTTGTGCAACTCGGTTTCGCTACGTCGTATCAATGGCTCCCCCGGGAGCTGGATTTTCTGAAGGCGGCGGGGGAGCGCTGCCTGCTGGCTGCGGAGCGCACCCGGCTCATTGAAGACCTGGAGGCCCGAAGCGCCCAGGTTCGCGACCTCAGCGCGCGTATGCTTCAGGTGGAAGAGGAGGAGCGCAGCCGCATCAGCCGGGAGCTGCACGACGAGGCCGGCCAGTCCATGCTGTGCATCCGCCTGCAATTGGAGATGCTGGAGAAAACACTGCCCCCGGAGCTGGACGGTCTGCGAGCGCGCATCGGCGAAACCCGCGAGGTCGCCGAGCGCACTATATTGGAGATCCGGCGCATCATCGCCGACCTCAGGCCCGCCGTGCTGGACCAGCTTGGCTTAGCCGCGGCCCTCCGCCAACTGGTAAACCGCGTGGCGCGCGTCCTTCCCGCCAAAGTGCGGCTCTCCATCGATCCCGCCCTGGGAAGGCTCCCCCGCGACCTGGAGATTATCACCTACCGGCTGTTCCAGGAATGCCTTAACAACGCCGCGAAACATGCGCGCGCGACCGAAATAAAGATTTCGCTGCGTTCCGCCGATGAAAGACTAATGCTGCGCATAGTTGACAACGGCGTTGGATTCCAGCCAAACGGACAAGCCGGAGGGTTTGGCCTTACGGGAATCCGGGAGCGCGTGGCTTTGCTGCGCGGCCAGCTCGATATCGAAAGCCGGCCCGGATCGGGCACTAAGGTTTCGATCCAATTGCCGATAAGGTAATTTATGCCAAAAATTCGTATTCTGCTCACCGACGACCATGCCATGTTTCGCCAGGGCATTCGAACCCTGCTCTCCGCGGAGATGGACCTGGAAGTGGTGGGAGAAGCCTCCGACGGAGCCGAGGCAGTCGCCAAAGCGCAGGAAACCCGTCCGGATATCGTCCTGATGGACATCGGCATGCGCGGAGTCCCCGCCTTTGAGGCCACCCGGCAAATTCGCCGGGACCGCCCCGAAGTCAAGGTCCTGTTTCTCACCATGTACGACGATGAGGATTATCTGGTGGAATGCATGCAGGCCGGCGGCACCGGCTACGTCCTGAAAGACAGCCCGGCCGCGCAACTGCTCACCGCCATCCGCGATCTGCATCGCGGCGGCAGCTATCTGAGCGCCCGCATGCTGTCGCAACTGGTGGACGATTTCCGCACCCGCGTCTCCTCGCACCATCACCAGCCGCGCTCCTCCACTTTGACCCCGCGCGAGAAGGAAGTGCTCAAGTTTCTGGCCGAGGGCAACTCGGTGAAGGAAATCGCCTCCGCTCTCAGCCTCAGCGTGAAGACCGTGGAAGCCCACAAGTTCAACCTGATGCGCAAGCTGGACATTCACAACAAGGCGCAACTGGTGCAGTACGCGATTCAGAAGAAGATCATCAAGATTGCCATTGCGGTTTGAGCCCCCCAAACAGAAAAACCCAGCGGATTCTCTCGCGAGAACCCGCCGGGCAAGGAGGAACGAACGGCAGGGGAAAAACTAATCGGAGACGGGAACGGTCGGCCCCTCTTCAAAGTGGAAATTGCCGACAAACGCGCTGCGCTTGTCCGGGCTGCTCCAGGTCGTGCCGAGACCTTCGCCCTTATAATCGTGGGTCACCGCGACCGCCGGCATCGCATGGCTCAACTTCACCAGCGGATCGTACCAGACCTCTTCGTTGCCGCAGACGTGATCGCCTTCCTTCATGGCGCGGGTCTGGATCTTCGCCAGTTCCCCGGCCGTCAGCGTGGCCTTCATGCTGTGCAGATTGTCGTTTGCGAAGTTGAGATCCACCGGCCGGTAGACCACGCGAACGATATCCTGCAACAGATCGCCGCTCATTCTCCGCGCGAAGCTCTTCAATGCAAGCCGCTGCTCCGGCGTGGCGCGCTCGTCCACGATGAGAACGGACTTAACGGGATAAGCCGAGGCATGGACGTCGCCGAGCGTTGCGCTCGCCCGAACCACACCCACTACGGACAGGCCGGCAAGATCCACGCCCTGCCAGGCGCCCTTCCGGACCTTCCAGCCGAGAACCGCAAGGTTCCCGGTCAGCCCAGCTTCGGCATTGCCGAAACAGGGACCCGTATAAACATCGGCGGTGCGGGCTTCCACGTAATCTCCCGACACGTTAGTGGAAGGGATTCCGCCAGCCAGAGCCAAACTACTAACCGCAAAGAACGCGAGAACCTTCTTCATTCCAGCACCTCCCTGAAATTATACATGCTTAATAACGCTGAAGCCAAGCCCCGCTTAAACACGCCCCGCTTCGACCGCGGGTCCTGGCTCCGTCATCGGGTCTTTTTACAGCGCCTTGTAGCATCCCCGGGCAGGATTACATTCGTAATCGTCCACAGGTTTGCCGTCCGGCCCTAAACAGTTGTATGTGTGATGGCACCAGAAGGCCCGGTCGTTGGCGTGCGGGACGGTCGGGTCCCACTCGCCCTCGACGTAAAGCCCCTTCCAGCGCAACATGTCGCACCGGTCGTCATCGACGATATTCAGTCCGGTGCGCTCTCCGCCCGCGGACACGCCTATCCCTTTCCGCCGGCCGCCTCGAGTAAAGCCCGCTTCACGGCCACGCGCGCCAACTGGGTTTTGTAGCCGTTCTGGCTCAACGGCGTGGCATTGGCAAGCGCCGCCTTGGCGGCTTCCTCGGCGACCGATTCGTTGATGGACTTGCCCGCCAGCAGTTGATCGGCCTGAGTCGCGGCCCACGGCGTCGGGGCGACATGACCCAGAACGACGCGCGCGCTCGAAACCGTGCTGCCCTTCATCTTCAAAGCAACCGAAGCCGTTGCGAGCGGCCAGTCCAGAGCTTCCTTCTGCCGCACTTCGTAGGTCGCGTTGCGGGTGCCTTCGAGCGGGATCAGGATCCGCGTCAGCAGCTCGTTGGGCAATAGCGCGATCTCCCGCGCGGTATCGTTCTGCGGGGTCACGAAGAACTTATCAGCCCCCACATCGCGGCTGCCCGATGCCGAAACCAGAGTGACCTTCGCGCCCAGCGCCACCAGAGCGGGACCCAGGCTCGACGGGCTGACGAAGTACGCCGGCCCTCCGTTCCCGAGAATGGCGTGATAGCGGTTCTCGCCATTCGGCACCAGGGATTTGCCGCTCTTGTCCCGCGCCAGCAGGCCGTTGCCGGTGCGATAGTACCAGCAGCGAGGACGCTGGCACAGATCGCCGCCCACCGTCCCCATGTTCCGGATCTGCGGGCTCGTCACGCCTCTGGCCGCGCTCACCAGCGAGGGAAACAGCTTGCGCACTTCGGAGTTCTCCGCCAACTCGTCCAGCGTGACGGCGGCCCCGATGCGCAGCATCCCTCTCTCGCTCTTGATGCCGCCCAGCTCCTTCACGTTCTTGATGTTCACCAGCCGGGCGGGCGTGTGCAGATACTCCTTCATCAGGCTGATCAGGTCCGTGCCGCCGGCGAGAACATCCACCTCGCCCCACTTGTTCCCGAGCAGTCCTGCAGCTTCCTTCACCGTGCGTGGATTTGCATATTCGAAGGCCTGCATTATGCATTCCTCCTTTCCAGGGCAGCCAATACCCGGTCTGCCGTCAACGGAACTTGCGGCACGCGCACGCCGATAGCGTTAGCCACGGCGTTCGCGATCGCCACCGTTACAGCCACACAGGCGGGCTCGCCCAGTCCGACCACTCCGCGCTGGTCGTGCTCCGGCGAGATATCCAAGATCACTTTGATCTCGCCGATATCACCGATTCCCGCCAGCTTGTAGAACTCCATGTCCGCGTTCAGTACGCGTCCGGTCTGCTGGTCCATCACGCGCTCTTCGAACAGCGCCGAACAGATGCCCATGATCACCCCTCCGTAGATCTGGCTCTCGGCCAGCTTGGGGTTGATGACCAGGCCCATGTCCTGCACCGCGACGAATTTGTTGAGTTTGACGATGCCCGTCTCGGTGTCCACGGAAACATCGGCCATCTGAATCCCGCCGACGCCGGCCGAGTTCAGCCCGCCCGGATTCTTCTGCTCGTTAGCGCCCATCTCCGAGATGGTCTTAACGCCCAGCTTGTTGCAGGCCGCTTTCCACGTCAGGTTCTTGGAGGAATCGCCCTTCACCTGAATCCGTCCGTCCACGGCTTCTAGATTGTCCGGCGTGGCGCCTAAACCTGGCGCAACCGCTTCGAACAGCTTTTCGAGGGCGTTCAGAGTCGACTTTCGGGTCGAGGAGGAAACGCCGCCCACCGTGGTGGAACCGCCCGAAGGACCGGAAGGCGGCAGCGCGTTATCGCCGATCTTCAGGTTGATCGCGCTTACCGGCAGGCCCAGCGTTTCGGCCGCCACCATCATGATGATCGTGCGCGTTCCCGTTCCCAGATCCTGGGAGCCGAGTTCCACCTCCACGCTGCCATCGGCATGGATGTTGGTGCGGCACTGGCTGTTATGGCCGCCGCCGCCCCAGGTGTTGATGCCCAGCCCGAGTCCGCGTTTCACCGGGCCGGAACCCGAGTCGCCGCGCTGGCGCCACAGCTTCTTCCACTCGATCGCGTCCGCCGCCATCTTCAACTGCTTGCGGTAGACTTCCGGACGGGCCGTGAAATCCGCGTTCTTCGCGAAGAGGTCCACCGGGTCCATCTTCAGCTTGGCCGCCAGATCCTCCAGCGCGCTGCACGTCAGATAGGTTGCCTGCGGGTGGTTGGGAGCGCGCCAGGCGCGCACGCCGCCGCAGTTGGTGGAAACCGCCGTGTGATTGAGTCTCTGGTTGGGAATGTTCGTGAAAACGTAGGGGAGTGGGGAAGTACCGCCCCCGCCGTAACCGCCGGTCGACCAGGATTGCGACTGCCAGGCCGTGATGGTTCCGTCCTTCTTAGCGCCGACTTTGATCTTGGCGAAGTGCGAAGGACGAACGCCCGCGATGGTCAGTTCCTGCGCGCGGTCGAGCATCAGCTTCACCGGCTTGCCGCCGCTCTCCTTCGACATGTGAGCGGCTTCCACGCCCCAGCGGTCCGCGGCGAACTTGCTGCCGAACCCGCCGCCAACGTTATCCATGGTCACGCGAATGTTGGCCGCGGGCAGTTGCAAGCTCTTCGCCAGGTCGCCGCCGATGCCGGAGACGTTCTGCGTGGAGGGCCAGAAGTCGATCTTGTCGCCGTTCCACTGCACGGCCTGACCGTGCGGCTCCAGACAGCAGTGCGTGATCACCGGAATCCCGTAATCGGCCTCGACGACGGCATCGGCCTGCTGGAAACCCTGATCCGGATCGCCCGTCACCCTCTCGCCGGCCGGCTTGGCCCGCGCCCCCACCTTCGAGAGGTCCTCTTCCCGCACCATGTGGGGCAGCACTTCGTACTCGACCTTGATCTTACGCACTGCATCCTTCGCGACTTCCTCGGATACGGCTGCCACGGCGGCGATCTCCGCGCCGGCCCACTGGATTTCCGTCCCGGCATCGGCGATCACGCGAACCGAGGTAACGCCCTTCAGGGCCTTGGCCTCGGCAACGTCCACGCTCTTCACCCTTGCATGAGCGTGGGGTGAAGTGAGCAGAGCGCCGAACAGAAGGCCCGGCTTATTTAGATCCGAGGCGTATTTGGCCCGGCCGGTGGACTTCGCGAGACCATCCACGCGGCTCACCCGCGTGCCCATCACGCGGCGCTTGTCCATAGGAGGCCAAGTGTATTCAGGCATTGCGTCCTCCCCTCATTTCTCTGGCCGCCTCGAGGGCGGCTTCCCTGATGCCGACATAGGTTCCGCAGCGGCAGAGATTGCCGCCCAGACCCTTCTCCACCTGTTCCCTGGTCGGATTGGGGGTCCGGTCCAGGAAGCCCTTCACGGCCATGACGAAGCCCGGCGTGCAGTAACCGCACTGCTGCCCGTCGTGATTGACGAACGCGGTGGAAACGGGATGCGCGCGGCCGGCGGGCGCCAGACCCTCGATGGTTTGAATGTCTTTGCCCTGCGCGTCGATCGCCAGCACCGTGCAGGCATATACGACTTTGCCGGATACGATGACGGTGCAGGCGCCGCACGTGGCGCGGTCGCAGACTTTCTTGGCGCCGGTCATGTCCAGATGATTCCGCAGCGCATCCAGCAGGGTTACGCGCGGCTCCAGCGTCAGATTATGATCTCTTCCGTTAATTCGAAGCTTGATGGGAACCGCCGCAGGGCCGGTAAAACTGCCCGCCGCCTGTGGTTCGGCCAGCGCCTCGGTTTCAAGAATACCCGTGCCCAGCGCTCCGCCGCCTACGCCGACGCCGCGGATGAACCCGCGGCGGGAGACGCCGGTAGTGGGCTTCTTGGAAACGTCAGGGTCTTTTCTGGAACTCACTGAGACCTTCCTTTCGTGCCCTCACAATACAGTTTGGAGTGGTCGAAGTAAAACGAGTCAACTATACCAAATGGGGTCGGATGGTACAAGCGCAAGCATTCGCCACGCGGTCGCGGTCCCGCGCTGACGCTCAAAGAAAAATGATCACTGCCGGGCTGCCCACCGGAGTGTACTGGTCCCTGAACTTGAGCTGGCGCCCATTACCATCGATTCGGAACGTGACGACGCTATCTCCCCGGTGGTTGCAAACGTACATGAAGTTGCCCGTGGGGTCGATGTTGAAGTTGCGCGGATAATCGCCGCGCGTCCACTCTTCGCCGATGAGCTCCGGCCGTCCCGATCGGTCGATGCTGAAAATCGCAATCGTGTCGTGAAGACGGTTTGCGGCATAGATAAATCTTCCATTGGGCGAGACCATCACCTCCGAGGTAAAGTTCGTGCCTACGAACTCCCGCGGCAGCGTCGAAGTCTCGCTCACAAGCTGCAGCGATCCGGTGTTGGCGTTGTAGATCATGAACGCCAGCGTGGACGCCTCTTCATTCAGCGAGTAGAACCATTGACCGTTGGGGTGAAACGCGAAATGGCGAGGCCCGGCTCCTGGAGACGAGGGAAACGTCTTGGGATCGCTCAGCCTGCCATTCGCCCGATCAAACTTCCAGACGATTGTCAGGTCCAGTCCGAGGTCGTTGACGATGGCGAAGTTACCAGCCGGATCCGTCTCGATCGCGTGCGCATGAGGAGCGTCGTGGCCGCTGCGGGCGAAGCTACCGGGCGGCGCATTTTGCGCCACGTTTGGACCCACCGGGCACGGCGGTCCAGGCAGGCAGGCGTTGGCATCCTGCTGTATGTCGGTAGGTGGTCCCAAAGAACCGTCAGCGAGGATGGGAAGGACAGCGACGTTCCCTCCGCCGTAGTTGGCCACCAGCACCCATTTTCCGGATGGGTCGACGCTGTGATGGGCCGGACCACGACCTCCGGAACTCACCGAGTTGAGAAACGTCAGATCGCCATTCGCCTGGTTGATGGAAAACGCGCTCACCGCCCCACTGGGCGTGTTGTTGAAATTGCTGATTTCATTGCCGGCGTACAAAAACTTCTTGGCGGGGTCGAAAGCAAGCCAGGAAGGGTTCGTGGCCGACACGCTGGTCGGGGAAGGATTGGGTGTCGTGAATACCTTGATCTGGGTGAGATCTCCGTTGGACTCCACCCGGAACAGGTAAATTCCCAAGCCATTGGGCGTATAGCTGCCCACATAGGCCAAACTCGGCCCGGAGCCGCCTTTCCGTGCCAGTGCCGGTCCCGATTGAGACGCCGCGAAAGCCGCAGCAGTGCCTGTAAGTAAGCCGCGCCGGGAAACCTGGGCGCCGCGTGGGAAATGTCCTTTTCGCTGTTCCATTCGGTCCTCCTGATGTGGTCCGAAGTGGAGCTTGGCCGCCCTATCCGGTATTGAATCATCCCGTCGGGCGCAACGTTAGCCTCAGGCTATCTGCTTCTAGAAAAAATGTCAATTGGCCGGAGTCATTGTGTCAACGGTCATTGGCGCGAGTGCGTCAGAACTCCAGACGCAGGGCCAGCTGGCTGCTCCGTCCCGGCAGCGCGCTGCTGACGACGCCGAACGCCGGTGTGCCGGCACTGCGGCCGGGAAGGTTGAAATTGGCGTGGTTCAGCAGATTGAAGAACTCGGCGCGCAACTCCATGCGCCACTGCTCGCGAATGGGGAAGTTCTTGATGAACGACGCATCTATGTTCCACAGCCCCGGCCCGGTCAGTACCGAGCGGCCGGAGGTGCCGAAGCGGAACGGATCCGGGATGCGGAAGGCATCCGTGTTGAACCAGCGCCCCAAGCTTCTCCCGGAGTCCGGAAGCCGCGGGTCGCCCACGAGGTCCGCACGCACCGATCCGGGCGGAAATGCGTTGGTCTGGTTCACTCCACTGTAAACGGTGAACGGCGGGCCGGACTGAAAGGTCGCGATGGTTCCGCTCTTCCATCCGCCGAATAGCCGCGTCAGCCAGCCGCTGTCCCGAAGGAACGGCAGTTCCCACACCGCGCTGACCACGGCCCGATGGCGCACATTGCTGCCCGAAAGCCCGCGGTCCAAACCCCGGTTGTAATAGTCCATATAGCTGCCCACGTCGCCGAACTCCGAGAAGGACTCCACGTCGTCGATGAACTTCGAGAACGTGTAGTGAGCGAGCACGGACAAGCCGGACCGGAATCGCCGCTCGACCTTTACGATGCCTGCATGGTAGGACGAATTCCCGAGCGGAGGATTGATCACCGATACGTTCGAAAACTGCGGGAAGGGGCGGCGCCCCTGCGCGTTGCCCGAACCCAGCAGCGACGGCGGCACCTGGTTGATGGATAGGTCCGGAGCGGTCAAGTAGTGGCTCAGATTGCCGAGGTATCCGATCTCAAACAGCAGACTTGAGGCCAGTTCATGCTGGATGTTGAAGTTGTATTGATAGGAGACAGGCGTGGGCCGGCTGCGCTCGAAGAAGGTGACCGCCGTGTTCGGCGCTCCTCCCGGCCGGACCGCTCCGAAACCCGACCCGAGGTCTTCCACCTGTGTTCGTGGCACACCGGGGAATCCGTTGGCCAGCCGCATCGCCGAATTGAAGCCCGGCTGGGTGGCGTTGATCCGGATGTCGGTGGAAAAGCCCAGCGCCGCCGCGGTTCCGACAATCGAGTTGACCGCCGAGCCGTAGACGATACCGGCTCCGGTACGCACCACGGTTTGCTCGCGGACCCGCCATGCCAGTCCCAAGCGCGGTCCGAAGTTGTTCTTGTCGAAATCCCACGCGCTGCGGGGAACTCCATCGCGGCCCGCAAAGGTAACCACACCGGCCGTGCCGGAGATCGGATTGATCGCGCGGAGGTCGAAAGCGTTCATGCGATTGTCGCTTTCGATGCGCGGTGTCGTGCCTTCCCAGCGAACGCCCAGATTCATCGTGAGCCGATCGGTGATGCGCCAGTCATCCTGGATGTACAACCCCCAATAGGAGGACGTCGACCGGATCGGGTCCGGCCGGACGATGTTCGCCGCGTTGACCTCGCCAAGCAGAAAGGTGGCAAACGCATTGCCGGTTCCTCCAACGTTAGCCAGGCCTGTCAACAGCGGAGTAAACGAGAAATCGCCGCTCGATGAGGTGTCGGTGTCGTCGTTGAAAATTCCGAATCGCGCTTCCACTCCGATTTTCACCGCGTGCTTGCCGCGGAACCACGAAACGGCATCCTGCACTTGGTAGTCCAGCAGCGGGCTCGAGAAGCGGAACGGGGCGCCACTCAGAGTCTGGTAGCCGGTGAGGGCGAAGATGGGAAAGGCCGCGTCGGACACGCCGCGAAGGCCAAGGCCCCCCGCGAAGTCCTCGCCCCGCACCTGGCGCTGGTTGAAGAAGTCCCGGCGGACGAAGCCCAGCCGGACCTCATTCAGCAGGTTCGGCCGGAAGGTGTGGCTCCAGCTACCCAGCAAATTGTGTGTGTCCTGGTCCGTTCGAGTGGCGCTCGGATCGGCGGTCTGGTCTGGCCAGATGCCGGGATTGCGGTTGCGGCTGTCCGCCAGGAAGTAGCGCACCATGAGCTGGTCGCTCGTGCTCAATTGGTGGTCCAGCCGCGCGACGATAATGTCTCGGGCTACCGTCGGCCGCGTGTTTTGCGAGTAGTTGTTCGCGCCCGTAATCGTGCCTGGCTGGTTCGGCGCGGGCCAGAAGCCAAGCGCACTGCGGGACACGGGATCGAAGCTCGAAAGCGGAATCGCATTGCCCGGAAACGCTTGCCGGGAGTTGCCTTGTGTGGTGGCGGGATCGTAGATGGGAATTACCTGGCCGCGCGCGTCCAACGTCTGCGAGAAGTTGCCTTCCCGCTGTGCCAGGGATGGAACCGTTTGGAAAGTCGTGCCTCCCGTGACCTGCTGCGTTCGCTCGTAGGTCGCGAAGAAGTGTGTGCGGTCCTTGCGGATCGGTCCTCCGAGGCTTCCGCCGAACTGGTGCTGCCGGTATTTGGGCCGGCGCGCCGCGAAGAAGTTGCGCGCGTCCAGCGCTTCATTCCGGAGGTATTCGAAAGCGCTTCCATGGAACGAGTTGGTGCCGGACCGCGTCGCCAGAGTGACCACGCCGCTCTGCGACTGGCCATACTCGGCCGAGTAGTTGTTTATGATGACGCGGAACTCCTGCATGGCGTCCATCGGAAGGGGCACCTGGCTCTGGTTTACCGCGAGTCCGACCGTGTTGGTGTGGTTGCCTCCGTCCAGCATGAACTGCTGATTCCGCATACGGCCCCCGCCGGCGCTGAAGATCGGAATGTCGCCGGTGACGTTGGAAACGGTGGCGCCGGGAATCAGCGCAATCAGAGCCGTGGAGGTACGATTCGGCATTGGCATCCCCTGGACCATCTCCCGCTCCACCAACTGATTCACCGAGGCCGACTGGGTTTCGAGCGCCGGTGTTGCCCCCGTCACGGTGACCGTTTCCTGCACGTTGCCCAGTTGCAGGGTCAGATCGACCTGGAGCGTCTGGCTGATCTGAACCGTGATGCCGGACCGGACCAACTTCTGAAACCCCTGCGCCTCGACCTCCAGGCGATAATCGCCGAGGATCAGGTTGGGCACGCGGTAGAGACCGGTTTGATTGGTGACTGCCGGAAAAGCCACGCCGGAGTTTTCGTTGACCACCAGCACGTTTGCGCCCGGAACCACGGCTCCGGAAGCGTCCCGCACGACCCCAGTCAGTGTGCTGGCGGTGGTCTGGGCGTTCGCCGTCCAGAGCAGGGCGAGCGAAGAAAACACAACCTTTAGGATCATCTTGGAAGCCCCCCGGATTCGCCACTGTAGAATACAGGAACGCAAACCGGATCACAAATGGAAATTGCTGGGCATTACGATCGTTCCGGGTTTCAGACGCGAAATCACTTCGGAGTGTGTGAGAACGCCGCGGTTCAAAATAGAAGCTTCAACCCGAACTGGAGATTGCGAGGGCGTCCCGCATCCGCAATCCGCCCGAAGTTGATATTGCCAACCTGCGCGTTGGGTGCGCCGAATTGCGGCGTGTTGAAGAAGTTGAACGCTTCGAACCGGAACTGCGCGGCAATCCGTTCGGCAATGGAGAACCGCTTGAAGGCGGCAAAATCGACGTTCGCGCTGCCAGGCTGCTCCAGGATGTTGCGTCCCGCGTTGCCATAAGTGAACGGCGCATTCCGGACGAACGCGCCGGTATTGAAGAACCGGTCCAGCGTGCGCTCGGATCTGTCCAGCCGCCAGTCGCCGGCTACGTCCGGCCGGTTCGGATCGCCGGTGTTGGCCGGATCTCCCTGCACGGTCAGGTTGACCGGCTGTCCCGAGGTCAGCGTCACGATGCCGCCGAGCGACCAGCCGCCGAGCACGGCATTGCCAACGCCTCTCCAGGCTGAACCCCACGCCTTGCCGGGACCGAACGGAAGTTCGTACACATAGCTCGTCACGAACCGGTGCGCCAGGTGCTGGTTGTCCAGGCCGCGCTCGGCTCGCCGGTCCAGCGGATTCGGAGGACCGCCGCCAGCGCCCGGCGCGCTGCCCGAAGCGGAGAACCCGGAAACGTCGCCGATCGTCTTGGACCACATGTAGGAGGCCAGCATTGTGAAGCCGCCGGCAAAGCGCTTCTCCAGCCGCGTCTGAAGTGAGTGGAAGAGCGAGTTGCCGTCGAACTCGTGCCGGTTCATCTGGGCAAGGGGGCCGATGACTGTTTCGGTCCCCGGGTACGCGATTGTCCGGTAGCGGCGCCGCGCGTTGATGTTGCCAGGCCCCGGAAGGGCGTAGTTGGCGTTCCACCGGTACACCAAGTGATTCGCCTTTGCCCCGTAATAGCCCGTCTCGAGCACCCAGTTGGACGCAAGCTGCCGCTGGATATTCAGATTCCACTGCTGGCCGACCGGCCAGTTGGCGTTGCGCTGGAAGCTGCTGAACACCAGGTTCGTCGCGCGTTCCGGCACGAGCAGATTCGCCGGCAATCCTTCGCGCAGGACGATGGTAGGCGTAACGCTGTCCGTGGTGAGTTGCACCTTTGTGTGGAACGGCGGATTGTTCTGGATAAACTCCGCTCCGCCAGTGCCTTCCATCGCCGCGATGAAGATCCCGTAACCGCCCCGGACCACCGTCTGCCTGTCGCGCTGCCAGGCAAATCCGAACCGTGGCGCGAGCTGGCCCCGACCGGTATCGTACGTGGAACGATCGAGCGCGCTGCCGTCACGCGCCAGCCGCCACGCGGGTGTGGACGGGTCCGTGTCGATATCGAAGTTTGCGATTCCGTTGTTCTTCTCGTACCACGGCCGGTTACGCTCCACTCGTACACCGAAATTCAGCGTCAGGTTCGAACGCACCCGCCACTCATCGTTCGCGTAGAAGTGCGCGTGCATCGCCCGCAGCCGCATGTAGGTGTAGTTCGATGCGTTCGCCTGATTCGCGATTCCCAGCAGGAAGTCCGCGAACGGCCGCCCACCCTGGTTGTTTAGGGGGTTGCGCGTGTAGTTGCCGTTGAAGCTGAACACGCCGATCGACTGCTGTGGATTCGTAAGGAAGCTCTGCAGCCAGTAGAAATTGATCCCGAACTTCAGGGTGTGCGCGCCTTTCGTCCAGGTGGTGTCGTTAATTAACTGGCGCGTTTGAGAGTGGGCGATGTTCGGCACGTTGGCGCCCACCCCGAGACTCGTAACATCGCCGATATTGAAGGCGGGGGAACCGGCCAGGCTCTGATCCACGCCGCGCAGCCCCAGTTGCGAAGGAAGATTGTAGTCGATCGGTGAGAGCCGGTCTGTGAAGATGCCGTTCCATCCCACGCGGCTCGAGGACACCACCGCAGGCGAAAAAATGTGATTCCAGACCAGCACCGTGTTCCGCCCGTCGTGCTGGAACGGAGTCAGGTTATCGCCCCCGGCGAGTGCCGGCGGCGGCAGACTCGGCGACGAAGGTTCGTCTTCGTGCTGCCAGCTCATTCGATAGTAGATCGAGTCCGCGGACCCGATCGTATGGTCCACGCGCACGTCGAACCGGTTATTGTCTTCGGGGTTGGCTGGGTTGTAGAGAAAGTTCTGCGTGAGACGATCGTTCTGCGGGGCTGGATAAGTCGCCGCCACTTGCACCGCGATCGGATCAATCCGGTTTGCCGGGATCACGTTATCCGGAAACGGCTGCCGCGTCCGGGTGGTCGCGTCGTACGTCGACGGATCGTAGATGGTGACTCCGGTGTCACGGAAATCGCCGGTCCGCTGCGCTATCGTCGGAATGGTGTTGTTCACGGTGCGCGACTCGCGAATCCGCGTCCCCTCGTAGTTCGCGAACCAGAAGGTGCGGTTTTTCACTATCGGACCGCCCGCCGCGAAGCCGAATTGACTCCGCTTGAACGGCGGCTTCGGCTGGTTCGGCAGGTCGAAAAAGTTCTTGGCGTCCAGTTTGTCGTTCCGCAGGAAGCCGAACACGGTTCCGTGCAGGTCGTTCGTGCCACTCTTGATGGTGACGTTCACCACGCCGCCGAGCGCGCGCCCGTATTCGGCCGAGAACGCATTCGTGAAGACCTTGAATTCCTGAATGGCGTCCACCGAGGGCTGCATCGCTTCGGCGCGCCGGCCCTGCGCCGCGATCTGCATGTTGTTGTTGTCCAGGCCATCGAGGAGATAGTTGTTCTGTGAAACACGCTGTCCCGAGGCGCTGAACCCGCCGAAACGTCCGCCGATCGGTTGCAGAGCGCCGGCCGAAAGCAGTGCGAGCTGCTTGTAATCGCGCCCGTTCAGCGGGATGTCCACGATCTTACGGTTATCGATCACCTGTCCCTGCGCCGCGTTCGTCGTCTCGAGCAGCGGCGCGTCGGCCGTAACGTTGATCGATTCGGCGACCGATCCGACCTCCAGCGTCAGGTCCACGTCCGCCGTTTCGGCGATCTGCAAAACAATGCCGCTGCGGACGATACGCTTAAATCCGCTGGCCTCCACGTCAACCCGGTACTCGCCCACGCGAAGGTTCACTGCGAGATACCGCCCCGTCGCATCGGTCTGCCACGCGGTCGAGACGTTCGTGGCAACGTGGGTCACCGTCACGACGGCGCCAGGAATCCGGCTCCCGGATGAGTCCGTCACCGTGCCTGCGATACGTCCGGTTTCAACTTGCGCCATCAGCCCGGAGGCGGCGGCCAAAAACAGAACAAGACGTGGCACACTAATCCAGCACGCCCTTCATCCGGGACACGCCCACCACCATCAGTTCCAGATCCTCCGAGCCCGTGTTCTCGAATGAAGACCGGTCCGTCATCAGCACCGGCACGGCATCGCCCTTGCGGATCGTCGCCGTTTCCTCGCCCACCTTCACTCTGCCCTCGCCGTTCATCACGTAGTAAAACTCCTCCACGTTGACGTGCGGCTTCGGCCCAGTCGAGGTGCCCGCGGGCAGCACCAGGTGGTCCACGTAAGACCAGTTGGTGAAGAACACCTCGGGCTGCAGCGCGCGCCGGTACTGCGCCGTCCCCCTGCCGCCGTGCAGCGCCTCCACCGGCCGGAGAAGCTTCTTATCCAGACGCATCTGGATGAACACCGGCCGCCGGTCGAGCTGCACATCGACGCGGTCGTCGCCCAGGTCGGTCGCGTCGTACTTGCCCTTCACCGAGCCCACCGCGATGTTCATCCATTCCGTGGGCTTGTCGGTCGGGTTGTAGATGGCGTGCGAGCGGCCCATGCGGCACGGCGCCCCAGCCGGTCCTTCCAGGCGGGCCGTCCGCCCGTCGATGGTGAACTGCGCCTCGTTGTCGAAGATGACGAACATCTCCTCCATCTGGTTGTGGTAGTGGTGCCCGATGCCTCCCTTCGGCGGGATCACGCCGCGATGGAGAAAAATCAGATTGGTGTTCAGCGCGAAGGCGTCGAACAGACCCTGGTAGTGCAGTTCGCCCGCTCCGCCGTGCACGTGCTTCGCCTGCCGGTATTTGGAAGGATCGGTATGCGCAACGCGTTCGGCCAGCGGCTCGCGCGCCGCCAGCGAAATCGCCATCGCGAAAAGCACCATCAGAAGTTTCATCGTTAACCTCCGCGCCTCACCCGTTCAACCTATTAGAACTGCAACCGAAGCGCAAGTTGCAATTGCCGCGGATTGCCCACCGTGCTGTTGATGATGCCAGCCTGGGCGGCGCCAATCGAGGCGTTCGGCAGACCGAACTGGGGCGTGTTGAACAGATTGAACGCCTCGGCGCGGAACTGGAGCTTCATCTCCTCGTGGAAGGCAAAATCCTTGAACAGCGAAAAGTCGAAGTTCACGCGGCCCGGGCCAAACAGCGTATTGCGCCCCAGGTTGCCGAAGGTGTGCAGCGGCGGCGTTCCGAAGGCCGTGACGTCAAACCAGCGCTGCAGGCTCCGCTCGCCGGCTGGCAGCGTGGCGTCCCGGATGCCGTCGGGACGGCTGCCGCAGCAGTTGGTCGTCGGCACCTGCAGGCCCGGCGTGAACGGCAGGCCGCTCTGTATAGTCGTGATGCCGTTGGTCTGCCATCCGCCCAACAGGAAGTTCGCCGCGCCGCCGCGGTTCATCATCGCCCGGCCCCTGCCGAACGGCAGCCGGTAGGTATAGCTGGCGGTCAGACGATGGCGCATGTCGAAGGATGCGTTGCCGCGCTCCGCGGCCCGATTGCGCGAGTCCTGCGGCGTGCCCGTTCCGCCTCCGAACTCGGTGCCCACGTTATCGATCGAGTGTCCCCAGGTGTAGCCCAGAAGCAGGCCGAGCCCGTGCGACATGCGCTTCTCGACCGTCAACTGGAACGCGTGGTAGCTGCTCAATCCGTCGGACACCGCATACGTGATGCCGAACAGGTCGGGCCGCACGCCGAAGAACGGACGGCGCTGTGCCAGGCCTCCCGGACCGGGAACGGGCTGGTTGAGGTCGAACGTAGTGCCCAGCCGCCGTCCCAGGTTGCCCACAAACGCCGCCTTGATCAGCGTGGATCCGGGAAGCTCGTGCTCCAGCGTAAGGTTGTATTGCTGCGCGTACGCGCTCCGGTAATCCGGGGACACGCCCACCACGCCGCCCGTCGGATTCTTCGCCGCGTCGAAGTTCACCACGGGAGGCGCCGGAAATCCGTCGCTGATCTTCGGGCCCACATCGATATTGCCGCCCTGGAACACCGTGTTGATCGGTCCGAAGGGAATGTGCCGCTGCAGGCGCAGCAGCGCGCCGCCGTTGCCATTGGGATTGAAGAAGATGCCGTAGCCTCCCCGTAGGACCGTCCGGGACATGGCGTGATACGCGAAGCCAAAACGCGGCGCGAAGTTGCGGAAGTCGCGCTGTATCCCCGCGCGGCTGTCCACTCCGTCGCGGCCCGCGATCAGCACGGTCGCCGTGGCGGCGTCGAAGTTCGCCCAACGGTTGGCCACCTCGCTATACGGGCTGTAATATTCCCAGCGCATGCCAAGGTTCAGCGTCAGCTTGCGCGTTGCCCGCCAGTCGTCCGCGAAGTAGAGGCCGGTCTCGATGCCGCGCGCGCCGATCCACGCCAGCGTGTAGTCCTGCTCCACAAAAGTCGGATAGCCCAGCAGGAAGGTTGCGATCACGTGTCCCGTGTTGTTCACGCCCGGCTGGTTGGTGAACGCCGGCCCGAAGTTGAAGCGCCCGTTTCCGCGGTTGGTCTGGTATTCTGTGATCTGCCGCCGCCGGATGTCGCCCCCGAACTTCAGCGTGTGCGCACCGCGCGTGAAGGTCATGTTATCCACGTACTGGAAGGTGTTCATGCGCCGGAAAATCGGCAGCGAGCGGCTGTGTCCCACACCCGTATAGTTCGACAGGTTGATGATCGGCAGCACCGCTTCGTTCGGCGACACATTCGAATTCGGGATGCCCAGCTTGTTGCCGAGATTCAGGCCAGGCTCGTAGCCTAACGCCGTGTAGTCGAGCACGAAGCGGTTGAATCCCACACGCAGCTCGTTGATGAGGCGCGGCGAGAACACATGAACGTGACTGGCCACGGCGTGCTGCACGGGAGTGAACGACGGTCCGGCAAATGAATCCTCGTTCCCTACAGTCACCGGACCGGGCAGCCCTTCAATCTGCACCGCCGGGAAGGTGTCCGGCACGATGGTCTCGGTGTGTTGAATGGACCAGCGAGCGAAGAACGTGTCCTGCTGCGTGAACTGATGGTCGACGCGCACATCGCCCTGGTTCCAGTCCTGTTTTTGGTTCAGGTTGCTGGTGTAGTTGTTCACCGAGCGTGCGAACTGCGGCAGAGGGTATGCGTTCACCAGCTTTCGAGAGACCGGATCGAAGCGCGCGGCCGGAATGCGGTTGTTCGGAAATGGGTCGCGGATAAAGCCGCCCGCGCCATTGGACCGTGTCGTGAGGGGATCGAAGATGCCGTTCTCGCCCGTGAAATCGCCCGCGCGCATGTTCGGAGTGGCCACGCTGGTGTTGAGGGTCCGCAGCTCGCTCCTGCGGAAGCCTTCGTAGTCCACGAAGAAAAACGTCCGGTTCTTTCCGTTATACGCGCGGGGGATGATGACCGGCCCGCCAAAGGAACCGCCGAACTGGTTGTACCGGAAGGTTGGGAAGGGAGTTCCCCTCGGGTTGAAGAAGTTGCGGGCGTCCATGGCGGAGTTGCGCAAAAACTCGAATGCGCTTCCGTGAAACTGGTTGGTTCCCGACTTGGTAACCACATCCACCACCGCGCCCGAGTTGCGTCCCAGGTCGGCGCTATAAAGATTGGTCTGGACTTTGAACTCCTTGATGGCCTCCACGCCCGGCCGCAGCACGATGGAGAGCGTCAGCCGGTCGTTGTTGTCCACGCCGTCGAAGAGGAAGTTGTTCGAGCCTTCGCGGTTGCCGTTGGAGAAGATCTCGGTCCCCGGCCTGCGGTCGTCCGGGCGCGTGCCGCTCATAATGGTGCCGCTGGTGCTGAAGCCAGTGCCGTTGACGCCCGGCGAAAGAATCGCCAACTGCACAAAGTTGCGGCCGTTCAACGGCAACTCGCCCACGAACTGTTCGGCGATCACGCTGCCCAGCGAAGACGACTGGCTTTCCAGCAGCGGCGCGGCCGCCGCCACTTCAATGCTCTCGTTGACCTGGCCCACCTGCAGCGTAAAGTCCAGCTTGGCACGCTGGTTCACTTGCAGGGTGATATTGCTCTGGACGATTCTGCGAAAGCCCTCCGCCTCCACCGTCATGTTATAGGAGCCGGGCGGCAGCAGGGTCATGATATATGCGCCGGCGACATCGCTAACCGCTTCACGGGTAAGACCCGTAGCAGCGTTTGCGGCCACCACTTTGGCATTGGCAACGGCCGCCCCGGTGGCATCCACCACCGAACCGTTCAACTCCGCGGTGCTCACCTGCGCGGGTCCGTAGCGCAGGAAGATCGCAACGATACCTAGAAACAGCAATAGAACGTTCTTCATGGAACTGGTAGACCTCCTGAGATGTACCTAATTATATAGTCTCCGCGCCTCGGCGGTGAAGTCGTTGCCTATCTCACCTGGTCCTCAACCTCGCGCAGCCAGTCGGGCCGTTTCAGGACTTCCCGCGGCTTGCTGCCGTCCGGCGGTCCGATGATCCCGTCGCGGTACATCGTGTCCAGAATCCGCGCCGCCCGTCCGTAACCCAGCCGCAACCGCCTCTGCAGTGTGGAGGTGGAGGCTTTGCCCATCTCGAGCACTACGCGCAGGGCCTCTTCGTACATGGGATCCTGCCCGTCGGCAGGCGCCTCGCCCTCGGCTTCGCCGCCATCGTCGGCCGGAGGCGCAAGCAGGAAGGACTGGTCGTATTCCGGCGCCGCCTGCCGCTTCCAGAACTCCACCACCCGGTTGATCTCCGTCTCCGTCACGAACGCGCCGTGTACGCGCGTCAGCCGCGAGCTGCCCGGGGGTAGAAACAGCATGTCCCCGCGCCCCAGCAGATGCTCCGAGCCCATCACATCGAGAATGGTCCGCGAGTCCACGCGCGTGGCCACCCGGAAACTGATGCGCGCCGGGAAATTGGCCTTGATCAGTCCGGTGATCACGTCCACGCTCGGACGCTGCGTAGCCAGTACCAGGTGCATGCCTACGGCGCGCGCCATCTGTGCCAGCCGCGTCACGGACTCTTCCACGTTCCGCCCTTCCAGCATCATCAGGTCGGCTAACTCGTCGATGAGGATCAGAATGAAGGGCAGCGTCTGCAGCTCTTCCTGCGGCGCCTCCCCCTCCTCCTGGAACAGATTCAGCGGCGCTTCCCGCAGCTTGCGGATCTTCTTGTTGTACTGGTCTATGTTGCGCACGCCTTGCTCGGCCATCAGCCGCAGCCGCCGCTCCATCTCGAGCACCGCGTTCTTCAACGCATAGGTCGCCTTTTTGGGGTCCGTGATCACGGGTGTCAACAGGTGCGGAATGCCTTCGTACAGCCCCAGCTCCAGGCGCTTGGGGTCCACCATGATCAGACGCACCTCTTCCGGCGTCGATTTATAGAGGATAGACATGATCATGGAGTTGACCATCACGCTCTTGCCCGAGCCCGTGGACCCGGCGATCAGCAGGTGCGGCATGCTGTCGAGCGAAGCCACCTTAATGCGCCCGTTGATGTCCTTGCCGAGCGAGATGGTCAGGTGCGAGGGCGAGTTGATGAAGTCCTCCGACTCCAGCACCTGCCGCAGACTGATGACTTCACGCTTCGAATTTGGCACCTCGATGCCTACTGTCGGCTTGCCGGGGATGCGTTCGATCAGAATCGACTCGGCGTGCAATCCGAGGCACAAATCTTCCGTCAGCGTGGTGATGCGGCTGTACTTGATCCCGGCTTCGGGTTTGAATTCGAAGGTGGTCACCACCGGCCCCGGATTGATCTGCACAACCGAACCGAGCACGTTGAACTCTTCGAACTTGGCCTTGATGCGCGCCGCCGTGTCCTTCAGTTCCTGCTCGTCGAAGGCGCTTCTTCCGGGCGGTTCGTTCAGCAGATCGGTAGGCGGAGTCTGGTAAGCAGTAGAAGGCCGTGAGGTCTTCGCGTTGCGCGCCGGCGCCGGCTTCTCGGCGGGCTCCCGCTCCAGGCGCTCCGCTGGAAGCTCTTCCAGCGGGCAGATCGGAATTTCGTCGAGGTCGAAAGGCGGCGCGTCTTCAGGTGTTGGGGCCGGCTCCGCTGCCGCACGCCGTCGCGAAGCCCGCGGTGGCTCCGTTTCCGCCTCTACCGCCACCTCTGGGTCCCGCGCCGCCCTGCGGGCGGCTCGCTGCTGAGCCCTTCTCTCGGCCCGTTCCTGCGCCAGTCGCCGCCTCCCGGCGAGCCACACCTGCCACCGCGCACCGATTTTCTGCCACCACCGGATCGGCCGGTCAAACCATTGCCGCAGCTTCGAAACCGTGAACGTCGAGATCAGGTAGATGGAGACCAGCAGAGCCGTGACCGTGGTGATCACCGCCCCGGTGAGATTCAGCGTCTCCCGGAGATAGCCGGCCGCCAGGCGCCCTGCCAGACCGCCCAGCGAGACCGTGCCGTTAAAGAGCCGCCATTCAGGCGTCAGCGAGAAGACCGCCGTTGCGCTCGCTACGAACAGGAGCGACCCGATAACCTTCGCCACGGGCGCCTCCACGTTCTCCGAGCGCACCCACTTCCACCCCAGCAGAAACAGCAGGACCGGAAAAGCGAAACTTACCAGGCCGAATATCTGATAACAGAGATCCGACGCGTATGCGCCCGGATACCCGATCAGGTTCAGCGGACGCACTTCTCCCGTGGCGGAGTTCCATGAGGGATCTTCGGCGTGATAGGACACCAGGCCGAGCCAGAGAAGCAGCCCAAGCGAGAGCAGAAGAAGGCCGACGACCTCATTCAGCCGTTTGTGTTGGGTCGGTGATATTAGCTTCATTCCGCTGGCGGGCGGAAGAAAGCAGCCAGAGCAATCACTATTATGCCAAAAACGATCCGATAGTAAATAAAAAGATAAAACGTGTTCCTTTGGAGATATCGGATGAGAAGCGCGATGGCGAGGCAACCGGTAAGTCCGCTAATGACGATACCTATGGCGAAATTCACCATCAGGCCGTGCGGAATGCCGCCCTGTTTCTGCAGATCGTAGAAGGCGTGGGCCGCCGCTCCGCCGATGGCCGGCGTGGCGAGCAGGAACGAGAATCGTGCCGCCGCGGGACGGTCCAGTCCGCGGAACAGGGCCGCCGTCATGGTGACGCCGCTTCGCGAAGTTCCCGGAACGACCGCCAGCGCCTGCGCGACGCCTACCATCAGAGAGTCCACGAAGCCCACCTCGCCGATCCCCTTCTGGCATGTCGCCTGCCGCTCCGCAAGCCACATCAGCAGGCCCACGCCGATCAGCATGCTCCCGATGACAAAGGGATTGCGGAGCGTCGTCTCGGCGTACTCTTTCGCCAGGAATCCCAGCACGCCCACGGGCACGCTGGCCGCCGCGAGATACCACAAAAGTGCTGGATTCTGTTTTAGAAGCGGATCGTCCCCGTAGCGGAGGCCGAAGCCTCGCGCGATTACTTCCACCCACGTCTTGTAAAAATAGGCGATCACCGCGACGAGCGTTCCGACGTGCAGCGCGATGTCGAAAGTAAGGCCCTGGTCCTTCCATCCCAGGAACCATGGCGCCAGCGCCAGATGAGCGGAGCTGCTGATCGGTAAAAATTCTGTAATACCTTGTACGATCGCTAGGACTATTAACTGAAGAAGATCCATCCAAAGACGATGGTAACCTGAACTTCAGGCGTCACGCTGCCCGCCTTTCCATGCCCAACACAAAAATCGTGGCAACACTCGGACCGGCCAGTGATGGACTGCCCGTGCTCCACAAACTCCTCGACGCGGGAGTGGATGTTTTCCGCCTGAACGCCTCGCACGGACCCATTGAGCTGCACGTCGAGCGCATTGGGAAAGTACGCGGCCTTGCCGCCGAGCGCGGGCAGGAAGTCGCCATCTTCCTCGACCTGCAGGGACCCAAGATACGCCTGGGCCGGTTTGAAGGCGGCGGTTGCCTGCTCGAAACCGGCGCCGAGTTCACCATTACCGTGGAGAACGTTCCCGGCACGTGCCAACGCGCCTCCACCAGTTACACGAGCTTCGCGAAAGATGTGCGGCCTGGCGACCGCGTGCTGCTGGCCGATGGCGCCGTCGAGTTGCGCGCAATCGAGAGCGACGGCGTCGAGGTGCGATGTGAGGTGGTGCGCGGGGGCCCCATTTCGGACAACAAGGGCATTAATCTTCCCGGCGCGCGCATTACCAGTCCTTCCATCACCTCCAAGGATCTCGCCGATCTCGAAGCCGGCATCGAAGCGGGTATCGATATGGTGGCGCTCTCCTTCGTGCGCACCGCGCAGGACGTCTGCGAGCTGCGCACGCGCCTTGCCGGCCGCGAGATCCCGATCATCGCGAAGATCGAAAAGCCGCAGGCCTGGGAGAACATCGACTCGATTCTGGATGAAGCCGACGGCGTCATGGTCGCGCGCGGGGATCTGGGCGTGGAGATGGCGCTCGAAAAAGTCCCGCCCATTCAGAAGTCGATCATCCGGCGCGCCCGGCTGCGGGGTAAATTCGCGATCACCGCCACGCAGATGCTGGAATCGATGGTGGAGAATGCCACGCCTACCCGGGCGGAAGTCAGCGACGTCGCCAACGCGATCTACGACGGCACCGATGCCGTGATGCTCTCCGCCGAAACATCCATCGGCCGTTTCCCCGTCGAAGCCGCCGAGATCATGGGGCGCATCGCCCAGGAGGCCGAGCATTCCATTCGGGCCCGCGGATTCCGGGAGCCGCCGCGCAATCCTTCTCCGACTCATGCCGAAATCGTCGCCGATGCGGCCTATCGCGCGGCTCGCGAAGCCGGGGTGGCGGCGATTGTCGTGTTCACGGCCAGCGGCTCCAGCGCCCGTCTCATCTCGCGCTTCCGTCCGCCCGTGCAGATCCACGCCATCACGCCCAGCCACGCGGTCGCGCGCAGACTGGCAATTCAATACGCGGTGAATCCCATCTGCATGCCGGAAGTCCGCTCCACCGACGAGATGATTGCGCTGGTCGACCGGCTCATGGTGGAGAAGCACGCCGTATCGCACGGCCAGAGCGTGGTAATGGTGGGTGGCCAGCCGATCGGCCGTCCGGGCACCACCAACTTCATGAACCTGCACCGCATCGGCGATCTGCGCGACCACTGACCGGCGCCCAAGCGGTAGGATTCTCTCATGTTGTCCGTTCATCTGGAACAGGGACGCGTGCAGCTTCGCAAAGCGTCCAAGCCGCGCCGCAATGACGGTCACGCGCTCATCCGCCTGCTTTACGGCGGCATCTGCAACACCGACCTCGAATTGCAACGCGGTTATTACGGCTTCTCCGGCACGCCCGGCCACGAATTCGTCGGCCGGGTGGAGGAAGCCGGCGATGCGAAGCTGATCGGCAAGCGGGTGGTCGGTGAAATCAACCTGAACTGCGGAAAGTGCGGCTGGTGCCGGCGCGGCCTGGGACGCCACTGCCCTACCCGCACGGTGCTTGGAATCGTGCGCCAGCCCGGAGCGTTCCGCGAACTGTTCACGCTGCCCGAGCGCAACCTGCACCTGGTCCCAGACTCCATCTCGAATGAGGCCGCGGTCTTCACGGAGCCGCTGGCCGCGGCCTGCGAAATCCTCGATCAGACGAAAATCCCCCGCGGCTCCGAGGTGGCGGTGTTGGGCGACGGCAAGCTGGGATTATTAGTAGCGCAGGCGCTGCACGCGCACGGTCTGCGGGTGCTTCAATTCGGCAGGCACCGCGACAAGCTGCGCCTCGCCGAAGCGGCGGGCGTGAGCACGGAGATCGCGGGCGATCGTTATCCGCGCGCCGCATTCGACTGGGTCGTGGAAGCCACGGGCTCGCCGAAAGGCCTGCAACAGGCGGTCGCGATGGTCCGCCCGCGCGGTACGGTGATTCTGAAGTCCACCGTCCACGGCACGGTGCCGCTCGACACCGCGCCGGCCATTGTCAACGAGATCACCCTGATCGGCTCGCGGTGCGGCCGATTCGAACCGGCGCTCGATCTGCTGCGCAGGGGCCGCGTGAAAGTCGAGAACATGATTTCGGATTCCTACCCGCTCGCGGATGCACCCAAAGCCTTTCGCCGGGCGGCGCAAAAAGGCGTGCTGAAAGTGCTCCTGGGATAACTGCATGCCTCGGCAACCGCTCCCTCACGGTCGCGGCTCAGTAT
>JBBDWK010000113.1:40818-57787 GCA_040902885.1 Bryobacteraceae bacterium
GAGGGAGCGGTTGTGGATGCCAGAACTGCGCTGCATGGCCCCAGCACCGAACCGCGCGCGTAAGCAAGCGGAGCCGCCGAACTACCAGATGTATTCTTTGGCGATGTCGCGCTTGTCGTAGCCGTCCAGCACGTGTACCACGCGGATCTTCTTCCGAGTAACGGGCGAGAGCTGGCCGATCGGGATGTAGACGATCGTGCGGCCGAATCGCGCCGCGATGTTGCGAAACGCCGAGCGCGGAGGCTTGGCCGCCACGTACACGACGTAGCGATGCAGCGAATAATCAAGGCCCGCCAGCAGCAGCCTTTCGGGCTTCGATTCCGCGAATTCGTAGTCCGGATCCTGCCACACGTCGAACATGCGGCGTGCCGGAAGGCTCATCAAAAATCCGCCGTACTCGCCGCGACCGATGCCCGGCCCGACCATGTTGCCGAACGGATCGGTCGAATAGAATGCCATGTCGGATTCGTTCTGGTTCTCGCCCAGCCAGGTGGTCATGTAGGGATAGCGTTCGTCGCGGTCTTCGTCGAAGATCACGACCACCGATCCCACTTCGCCGTGAATCTTCTGGAATTGGCGCACGTAGATGCGGCCCTCGTGCCAGTTGCGAATGGTCTCGCGCAGGTCGATGCCATCGAACAGCGACGTGGTGAAGGGCTCCGTGCGCGCGCGCTCTTCCGAGAGAATGCTCTTGCCCTTCTTCTTCAGGAAGCGCCCGTACTCCTCGATCACGATGTCTTCCGGCGGGTAGGAGCAGATGCCGCTGCCGTCCGGCTTGGCGGCCCATTCGCCGGGATGCTTTTCCTTCTTGCGCGGCTTGAGCCCCACCGGCCGCAATCTTCGCTTTGCGCTCGGCAAGCGCCGCCGCAACCGGATCCGCCGCGTGTCCAGCCAGACCTCTTCCGCGGAGATCCGCACCGTAGCCAGATCCGAAGTAACCTGCTGCGGCGGATAAGCGCCCGCCGTTTCCCAGACCTCCCACGCGTAATTGTCATCGACCAGCGAGCGCGCGGCGACCGTCAAATCGAACAGGCCCGCGGAAAGCTGCTGGGCGGTAATGGCAAGATTCCGGGTATACCGCGACATCATGCGGCGCTGCCAGTGAGCCACGCGATCGCCCGTGTTCTTCTCGTAGCCTCGTTCGGCGTCGCGGAACACGGCAAGCTGCACGCGCGGCCGGTCCACCGCATCGGCGTCCGTCAGCGACTCGCGGAACAGCTCGTAGCGATGCTGCAGATACGGGTACTCGACAGTGATCTCGGCCAGCGATTCCGGATGCGGGTTCAACAACTGCAAGCCCTCGCGCCGCTTTCGTCCCATCGGCCGCGCCTGCGGCTCCTGCATCGCGTCGAGCAGTGCGTCCAGCAGGTTCAAGGAAACCACCACCATCACTCGCGCCAGAGGGTCGGCGCCCTGGAGCTTCCATGCGATACCTTGCGCGTGCCGCTCAATCTCCGGCGATCTCGGCTGCGGATACACGCGGTACGCCTCCACGTACCGGTCGAGAGGGATGTGCCGCAAGGAGTACGTGTCGGGATAGAGGTCTTTCAGGTGCGGCCGCTCACCCACATCGGGATCGGCGAAGACAACTTCGGCGCCGATCTCGATCGCCGTGCGGACGGCCTCCGTGAACGGGTCGGCCGGCTCCACCGGAACGTAGACCATGCGGTCCTCTTCCTTGCCGTCCTCATACAGGATCACCGACATTTGCGGCAGACGCCCAACGGCGCGCAGCCAGACCGCCCGCAGCGTCGCGGGCAGCTCGACCGCGACCACCGGCGGCCTTTCGCGCAGAATCGCGCGCCTCACTTCAACGGCGAATTCAAGTCTGCCGGGAACGACCGGAAAGTATTCAAACCGGCCGCGGCGAAGGCTTCCCGGGTCGAAGCTTTGCTCAGGAAGCGACGGGCCGGTTTCTTCGGACATAGCGGAGCGCTTCTTCCCCCAGGGTTTCGACGATGGCCGTCTCCAGCGCCTCCGTCTCGTGGCTTCTGGAGGTCGCAAGGCTCTTCAGCTTGATGGCGTAGCGCCCGATGTTGATGCCGTCGCGGGCCGTGTAGCGCTCGTCGGCGGCGTGCGCCTGCTGCAGAAAATCGGTCACGTAGGTGAGAATACGCTCTTCGGCGAAGGGAAGATTCTCCTTCAGAATCTGATACTCTTCGTCGCGCTCCGGAAAGTCGATGTAGATCTGGGGCTGCAGGCGCGAGTGAATGTACTCGGGCAGCTCGAAGGTGGAGGCGTCGTCGTTCATGGTGGTCACCAGGCGAAACTGGGGATGCGCCTTGATCTTGATGCCGGCCACGATCGACTCGACGTAACGGCGATTATCGAGCAGCGGCGCGAGGCTCGCCCAGCTCTTCTCGCTCATGCGATTGCCCTCGTCGAGGATGGCAATGCCGCCGCGAAGCATGGCCGTGACCAGCGGGGATGCGACGTAGCGCAGCCGCCCCTGGCCCTCGATTACGGGCGTGATCAGAAGGTCCTCGGGCCGCGTATCGAGCGTGGCCTGAAGAATATATACTTCGCGGCCCATGCGCTTGGCTGCGGCGTACGCAAGCGTGGTTTTTCCCACGCCGGGCTTGCCGAGAAGGCGGGGGTTCATCGGTAGATCCTGCTCGTTCACCACCATCCACGCGGCCAGCAACTGCCGCATCAACTCTTCCTGCCCCACCCACCGCACGGGCAGCTCGTCGGGATGAGCCAGATGCAGGCCGACGCCTTCAATCTCAACGACCATATCTCTATATTGTCGCTCAACTAAGCGCCGAGTATCTGGAAGTAACGCGACACGGCTTCAATGCCGCGGAAGAAGTTCGGCAGGTGAAACTTCTCGTTGGGCGCGTGAAGGTTGTCGTCGGGCAGGCCGAAGCCCATCATCACGCTGGGAATGCCGAGGTGCTTCTCGAAGAGGCTCACGATGGGGATGGAGCCGCCGGAGCGGATAAAAACAGTTTCCGTACCGAATGTTTCAGTGAACGCCTGCGCGGCTCGCTGCACGAAGAAGTTCCTGGGGTCGACCAGCGAAGGCGGCGCGGAGTGGAAAGGGCGAAACTCCGCCTTCACGCCGCGAGGGCAAGCGGCGTGAACCGCCGCCTGCAACTGCGCCGCGGCCTCCTCGGGATTCTGGTCCGCAACCAGCCGCGCGCTCAGTTTGACGACGGCGCGCGCGGGAATCACCGTCTTCGCGCCTTCGCCCACAAAGCCCCCGCGAATGCCATGCACTTCGAGCGTGGGCCGCGCCCACAACCGGTCGAACAGCGGGAATTCCGGCTCGCCGGTCAATTCGCTCGCTCCTATCTCCTTGCGCAGGTATTCGGCTTCGTCGAAGGGCAGCCGCTCCCAGGCGGCGCGCTCCTCGGGGCCGGGCGGAACCACGCGATCGTAAAATCCGGGCACGAGGATATGACCATTGCGGTCCTTGAGCGCGCACAGAATCTCGGCCGCGGCCTGCAACGGATTCGGCGCGGCTCCGCCATAGACGCCCGAGTGCAGGTCGCGGTCCGCGCCTTCCACGTGCAGCTCTCCGTACACAATGCCCCGCAGACCGACGCAGATGGTCGGCAGATTGGGCGCAAACATCTCGGTGTCGCAGATCAGCGCGGCGTCCGCCCTGAGCTGCGCCGGGTAACTGCTCACGTAGCGCGCGATGTGCTCGCCGCCGACTTCCTCTTCGCCCTCGACGATGAATTTTACGTTTACCGGAAGACAGCCGGCGCGCAGGCAGCTCTCGACGGCCTTAATCAGAATGTAGGTCTGGCCCTTGTCGTCGCAGGCGCCGCGCGCGAAGATATCCTCGCCGCGCACTTCGGGATCGAAGGGCGGCGACTTCCACTCGTCCAGCGGATCGGGCGGCTGCACGTCGTAATGGCCGTAGCAGAGGATGGTCGGCTTGCCGGGCGCTTCCAGCCATTCCGCGTAAACCATCGGATTGCCGTCGCCCTCAATCAGCTCCACCAGCGACATGCCGGCGTTGCGCAGCTCGCGTGCCACGAAATCGGCCGCGCGCCGGATGTCCGGCTTGTGCTCCGGAAGGGTGCTGACGCTCGGAATTCGCAGGAATTCCTTCAGGCCTTCGAGTAACTGTTCCTGGTTCATTTAAACAGGCAGCTTTTCTTCGACGTTCCGTCCGTTGCCTTCGTACGCCTCGCGCTTCGGCGCAGCCTTGACAACCTTTTCGGTCTGGGGGTCGAAGGCCATCTGCCGCGATTCGCGGTAGGCATCCACGCCCAGCCCGATCGCCACCATGGTCTTGTACCCGAAATCCGCGTCCAGGTTGGGCTTCTTCCGGGTGCGCATGCAATCGAAGAAATTCTCCATGTGCGCCGTGTGCAGGTCGATCGGCTCGACCGGAATCACCTGCGAGGGACGCCTCTTCTCGTAGATCGGCTCCGTGGTCACCACCAGCTCTTTGCCGCGGAACTCGATCGCTCCCTCGTGTCCGTAGAGCACTGGGTGCACGTGCTTGTTGACCAGATCCGCGGCCATGGAGGAAATCATCACGATCTGAAAGCCCGGATACTCGATCGCGGTTGTGACGGTATCGGGCACTTCGCGGTCTTTATGAACGTAGATGCCCCCGTTCGAGGAAACGCGCACCGGAAACTGCGGGCCGAGCACCAGCAGGAACGGCACCAGGCGGTGGTAGAGCAGATCCGTGGCGATACCGCCCGAGTAATCCCAATATTTGCGCCACCGGAAGAAGCGATCCTGGCTGAACGGGCGTTTGGGAGCGGGGCCGAGAAACCGCTTCCAGTCGATGTTCTCGGGCGTGCCCTCTTCGTCTATGGAGTAATTCCACTCGCCGTGGTATGTGTTGCGGCTGTAGGTTCCCTGCGCCATGAGCGGCTTGCCGATGACGCCCTGCTCCACCAGCTCGCGCGCCTTGAAATATTGCGGCTCGGAAGCATACTGGCTGCCCACCTGGAGAATGCGCTCGGACTTGCGCACGAAATCGGCGATGGTCTTGGACTCGTCGATGCTGTACGACATGGGCTTCTGCAGGTAGACGTCCTTGCCGGCTTCGAGCGCGTCCATCGCCATTCGGAAATGCCAGTGATCGGGCGTGGCGATGAAGACGGCATCCACGCCGGGGCGGGCGAGAAGGTCGCGATACTCGTGAAGAACGTCCTTTTCGGCGAGGCCGGTGAAATCTCGCGCGCGTTGTTTGCGCTTCGTATAGAGATCGCTCACGGCTGCGATTTGAAGATTGGCGCCGGCATCGGCCATCCTCTTCAAAATCCGCACGTGACCGAAGCCCATTCCACCCGCGCCAATCACGCCGACGTTGATGCGGTCGTTTGACCCGACTACGCGGGAAGCGGATTTAGCGGCGAATGCGGAAACTGCGGTCGACGCCGCCCCGAGGAATTGCCTTCTGGTCTCCATGATTGTCGATGCTAACACTTCAGGGCGCCGGCTCGAAACGGCCGTCGGGGCGGAGATAGTATTTTCGGCCACGCCAGACGATGTGATTGCCGAAGAAGCCGCCGATCCAGACGATCAGCGTCATGAAATCCTGGACAGGGAGCAGCCACCAGCGGCTTTTGGTGAGCGGATCGTCCAGCACGCCGGCGCCAATGGCCAGCGCGGACCAAAGGCGCATGCACGCCGTAAGCAGAAGCGCCGGCCACCAGGCAGGCTCGATGGCGGCGAGCATGACGGCAAACGGCAGAGGATTGGTGAACACTTCACCGAGGTAGCCTTTGGGACGCGAGCGGCGCGTGCTGCGCGCCCAGCGGATGCGGTGCCTCCAGTTGGCCTGAAAGCTCTGGCTCCCGATGTGGTGCTCGATTCGATAGAAGGAAAGGACCACGCCGTAACCCATCTCGGCGGCAAAGCTGCCCATCACAAAGTCTTCGGCAAGGTAGTCTTTCAAGCGGTCGAAACCGCCCATGCGGTCGAGCACCTGGCGTTGCGCGGCGATGGTGGGACCGAGCGCGAACTTCATGCCTTCGAGCATGCGCGCCACCAGCACGCCGCCAAGAAAGTGCGTGTTCATGCCCAGCGCTTCGAGGGTCGACCAGATGCCACGCCCCGGCACCGCGCGGTAGGGGCACGTTGCGAGGCCGACCGCGGAGCCGCGGAACTCGGCGGCGATGGTGGCGAGAAAATCTGGAGTGACGCGAATGTCGCTGTCGCTCATGACGAGAAGGTCGTGCTGCGCCTGGGCTTTCATCAGGTCCAGGCTGTAGACCTTTGCGTTGGCGTAAGGCGGCTCGCCGGTAACAACGAGGCGGGTGGGGATGGCCGGATACTGCGTTTGCAACCCGCGCACGACCCCGGCCGCGGGGTCGGCTTCGTGGCGCACGGCGAAGAGAAGCTCGAACTGCCAATAGCTCTGCTCGAAGAAGGTTCGCAGGTTGGCTTCCAGGTCGAGGTCCAGACCGGCAAGAGGCTTCAGGACGCTGATGCCCGGGCCATCCGAGCCGGGAATCAGCACAGGCATGACGGCCTTGTAACGAGCCGCGGCGACGATGGTGAGAACCAGGTAGACCAGCCCGCCCGCTATGAGAACGAGCAGCAGGCCCGACATTACTCGATAGGCTTGCGCGCGGCGATCAACTGCTGGATGTCCGCGAGGAATTCGTCCACGGTGCGCGCGCCCTGGTCGCCGTGACGCCGGTTGCGCACGGATACCGTGCCGTTTTGGGCTTCGCGATCGCCCACCACCAGCATGTACGGCACCTTCTGGATCTGGGCCTCGCGGATCTTGAAGTTCACCTTCTCACTGCGGTCGTCTACGGTGACGCGCAGACCGGCGTCGATGAGCCGCCGCTCGACCGCGTTGGCGAACTCGATCTGGCGATCCGTGATGGGCAGCACCGCGACCTGCACCGGAGCGAGCCAGACCGGAAACGCCCCCGCGTAGTGCTCCAGAAGAATTCCGAAAAAGCGCTCCACGGAGCCGAACAGCGCGCGATGCACCATCAGCGGCCGGTGCGCCTTGCCGTCCTCGGCGATGTATTCGAGGTTGAAGCGGCGCGGCAGCGTGAAATCGAACTGCACGGTGGAAAGCTGCCACAAACGGCCGATGGCATCCACCAGCTTCACGTCGATCTTGGGGCCATAGAACGCTGCCTCGTCGGGTATCACCTTAACCTTGAGGTTGAGCCGGCCAACTGCGTTTTTCAAAGCGTCTTCGCCGAGCTTCCACTGATCCGGAGAGCCGTCGTACTTGCCGCTCGCGCCGCCGTCCCACGTGGAAAGCTCGGCTTCGTACTTGTCGAAGCCGAAGGTTTCGAGCGTGTCCACGGCGAACTGGAGGCAGCCGACAACTTCGTCTTCAATCTGTTCGGGAGTGCAGAAGATATGCGCGTCGTCCTGCGTAAAGCCGCGCACCCGCAGCAAGCCGTGCATGACGCCGCTGCGCTCGTAGCGGTAGACGGTTCCAAGCTCACCCAGACGAATGGGCAGATCGCGATAGCTGTGCTGCCGGTCGGCGTAGATCAGGATGTGGCCGGGACAGTTCATGGGCTTCAACTGATATTCGGCATCGTCCAGCTCCATGGGCTTGAACATATTCTCCGAGTAGAAGTTGGCATGGCCCGAGACCTTATAGAGCTCGCGGCGCGCGATGTGCGGCGTGTAGACCAGTGAGTAGCCGCGCTTCACGTACTGGTCGCGCATCCAGTCTTCCAGTTGCTTGCGCACCGCGCCGCCCTTGGGGTGGAAGAAGATCAAGCCGGGTCCGGCAAGCTCCTGGACGCTGTACAGATCGAGCTCTCTGCCGAGCTTGCGATGATCGCGCTTGCGGGCCTCTTCGAGCTTGTGCAGAAATTCGTCGAGATCCTTTTTGTCGAAGAAGGCCGTGCCGTAGATGCGCTGGAGCTGCTTGTTCTTTTCGTCGCCCTTCCAGTAAGCGCCGGCGATGGAGAGCAGCTTGAAGACCTTGAGCTTCGAACTGGAAGTGACGTGCGGTCCACGGCAGAAGTCGATGAAGTGCGGCCCGAGCGTGTACTCGGAAAAGACGCTGTCGGCCTTTTCGCGAATCAGCTCGCACTTCATCCAGGCATCGCCATACTTGCGGAGGCCTTCCTCCTTGGGCGTCATGACGCGCTCGAAGGGCACGTCGCGCGCCTGAATCTCCCGCATGCGCGCTTCAATCTTTTCGAGGTCCTCGGGAGTGAAGGGGGTGGGGCGGTCGAAGTCGTAATAAAAGCCGTTTTCGATGGGCGGGCCAATGCCGAGTTTGGTTTCGGGGAACAGCTCGAGTACGGCGGCGGCCAGCAGGTGTGCGGTGGAGTGGCGATAGACTTCGAGGGCTTCGGGATCTTTAGCTGTAAGGATCTGGACGGAGGCGCCGTCGTGGAGCGGACGGGTCAGGTCAACCAACTCGCCATCGACGCGAGACACAACGGCAGCGCCGGCCAGACGCGGGCTGATGTTTTTGGCGACGTCGAGCGGGGTGCTTCCCGCCGGGACCTCCTGCCGGCTGCCATCGGGCAGGGCGATCTGAATGTTGGACATAGGGAACTTTTCAGCGTAACACGGGCGGGCGGCGGGACATTAAAACGCAGCACCGAGCCGCGCGCGTCAGCAAGCGGACTTGGCGGTACTCATGTGTCGTAGGACAACAATCTGAAGGAGAGTTGGGAAAGATATTCGGAAGGCTGCCGCCATCCGGCTCTCCGCTGGGTGAGCAGAGGAGAACCGGATGAAAACTACCGCCGGCGAAAATCGCTGCGCAACGATACCAACCAGGGACCGCCGCAGTGTTGGCCGCGACGCCCTCTCGTGATATCAGCATAGGCGCGGGGGCGGTGGCGGATTCCCCAAAACGCGCGTAAGTGGTTACGGACAGGGTAGAAAGATTTTCGCGAGCGCTGTGACCGGCGACGGCACTCGCCATCTGTCACTTTCGCGGAGCCGGAGCCGCCGCCGGCGGTATGTTCAACGTTGCGGCGACGCTCCGGAACAGCCGGGCAATGGGAGCGGAACTGTTGGGGCCTTCTATCTTGTTGCCTTCTCCCTTGTCCCACCAGATCACGCTCTCCGCGCAGTAGAGCGCCAATGTATCCAGCAGTTTGTGCAGCGCCGAAGCCTCCTCTTTCGTGAAGCCCCGCCGTTCCTGGGCCACCGTCATCACGGCATCGTCCGGAGTAATTTCGTACCGCTTGGATTCCTTAGCTTTGAACTCGCCGTTCTGTACCTGTCCGGTTTCCACCACCCAAATCAGCTTGTGCGATTTGAGATCCCAGGTTACCGACTCCAAACGTTTCTTTTCTTCCGCGCAAGAAATCGCCGCGAAGGAAATAAGCAACACAGCGCAGGCTTTCATGACCGCCACCTCACACAGCAACAGAGCAATTCGTGAGCCACTGCCTATAGCGCGTTTCCGCGTTCAAGTTACAAGCCGGAACGTCGCGTAAACATACGGGTACGACGGCCGGAACCAGTTTCGGAACGACCGGCGGACCAGCGCTCCGGCCGTCCGGGGCGAAGCGCCCTTGAGCACGTAATGCTCGCCATCGAAGAAGTCCGCCGAATATCCCTTATAAAAAGGAAACGCTTCGAACCCGGGAAACGGCGCGAAGACGCTAGAGGTCCACTCCCATCCGTTCCCCACCATCTGAGCCACTCCGAACGCGCTTTCGGCTTCAGGCGTCGCGTCCACCGCCGCCGGTTCCCAACGCGCAAAATCCAAATTGCCTCTCAAACCATAGTCGCCCCAGGGCTGCAATCTCTCACCGTCCGAAGCGGTCCCGTAAGCCGCCCTGTGGAACTGCGCCTCGCTCGGCAGCCGTTTGCCTGCGAAGAGCGCGTAGCCGCACGCCTGCTCGTGCGTCGCATACACGGGCCAGCGCAAGGGCAGCGGATACTCTCCAAACATCCCGTGCCACAGCCACTCGCCATTGCACCGCGTCCAGTAGAGCGGAACCTCGCCGCCCTGGCGCACATACTCCAGATACTCGCCGTTAGTCACTTTATACTTGCCGATCGCGAACGCGGGGACTTCCAGCGTGTGCCGGTCGAACTCGTTGTCCCATCCGAAGCCGTCGCTCCGGCGCATTCCCATGGTGGCCGTGCCCGCGGGAATCTCAACCATCTCCGGCCTCACCCCCCCGTTGTCCGGATCGGGAACGCGATGCGCCGGGGCAATCTTCCGCTCTATCGGCAAGTTGTGCAGGAGGTAGGCAAACGTCTCCGCGTGCATCAGGCGATGCTCCATCGCGGTGCAAATCAGTTGATCCGGCAGCTCGCCGAGGAGTTCATCCACTTTCTCCCGCACGCGGCGGTTGTACTTTTCCACCTCTTCCATGGAGGGCCAGTCCGTTGGCTTGTCCACGGGCAGGTTTCCGGCGCCGGGATCGATGCCGAAGGCGAACAGCCGGTCGAATTCCTCGTGGAACGGCGGGACGGAAAGCCCATACTGGCAGAGCAGATTCCAGTCGAAGGCTTCCAGATGTCCGAGATAAAAAATCAGACGGTGCCGCTCTGGAATGGAACGCTCATAGAACGAATCCGGGCGGATCAGCCCAAATAACGCATCCGTCGCCGCCCGCGCCGATGCCAGGGATGTTCGTCTCTGGTTCATGTTCGCTAGGGCTGATGCGCTGCGGCCGGCAGAAGTTCCTCCGGAAACTTCGTCGATCTGGTATTAGTGTAGCGCTTACGCCACGTGAGGGTGGCGCAGACCTATATCACCGCTCCTCCGGAAAAGGCCGGCCCTGCACTGCCTCGAGTAATGCAGGGTTTTCGCGGCGCAGCCGCAGGGACCGCTCTTTCGCCTCGCGGGCGCGTTCCTCGTCGCCTAGCCGGAAGTAAATCTGAGACAGCAGAAGATGTGGCTGCGGACTCTTCGCGTCGATTCCGATGGCCGCTTCCACCTCTGCGATCGCTTCGCGTTCCTTCCTCGAGTTGAGCAGGGCTTTCGCCAGCGCCATCCGCGCGGCAATATAGTCCGGACGGTTCTTGATGGCCGCGCGCAGGTAAGGGATCGCCTCCTGGCTGCGGTTCTGGCGCATCAACAGCTCACCGTAATGGAAAAATGGCTCTTCATAAAAAGGCTCCGCCGCCATCGCCTTTTTTAGGAACGGCAGGCTCTCTTCCACTCGCTGGAGCTTCTGTAACTGGAAGGCGTACTCGAAGTTCGCGCGGCCCGAGTCGGGAAACTTCGCCGCCGCTTTGGCGGCCAGATCGAATGCCGCCTCGTCGTCGCCAGAGTCCTGATATGCCTTGATCCCAAGGAAGTAGAGGTTCGCATCCTCGGGCCTCAGCCGCAGGGCCTGCGCTGCAATCTCCGCCGCCTCCCGGAAGTAGCGGCCCTTGCTGTACTCAATGCACAGTATTTGCATCAGCTTGACGTTGCCGGGATTGCGCGCGAGCGCGGCCCGCCATTGGCGCAACGCATCGATGCGCCTGTTGAGCTTCAGCAGCGTCGCGCCGAGGACGAAGCGTGTGTTGAAATCCTCCGGATTGGCCTGGGCAGCGCGCGCCAGCAATGGCTCCGCCTTTGCGAACTCCTGCTGCGAAAAGTGCATGTAGCCCAAGTTGAACAGCGCCGGAACGAAGCCCGGCGCGAGATTGAGCGCGCGACGCCAAAGCTCCTCCGCCTCCGCAAAGCGCTTCTCGCCCGCCAATTGCGCGGCGGCGCCAGACAGCGCCGCGGGATCGCCGGCCTGCGCCCAGATCAGCAGCGGCGCCAGTATTGCGGCGGGAAATGTCTTCACCGCTTGCCCTGGCCTTCCACCAGCACAACCTCCCGATCCGCCACGGAGCCCGGAAAGTCCTCCACGGCGCCGCCTGGCCACCGGACCTCGATGCGTTCGACTTTCGCGGCCTTCCCCAGGCCGAAGTGCAGCCGGAAGTCGCTCTGCGACAAGAAACTCGACTGGCTCACCACGGCGTCCGTCTGCCGCCTGCCTCCCGCGTCGATCGTCGCAATGGCGCCGACGGCCGTGCGGTTCGATTTCGTTCCGTGAAGCTTCAACCGGATCCAGTGGTTGCCGCTCTTCAAATCGTTGCGCAGCAGCGAAGGAGGCTCGCCCATGTTCATGATCAGCACGTCGATGTCGCCGTCATTGTCGAAATCGCCGAAAGCCGCTCCCCGGCTCGACATCTTTTGCGCCACGCCCGGTCCTGCCAGCGCGCTGACATCCTCGAACCGCCCGGTCCCGAGATTGCGATAGACCAGCCGGGGATTCCGATACTGCTCAGGCCCCTTCAGCCGGTCAATCTCCGGGTATACGTGCCCGTTGACCTGAAAAATGTCCTTCCAGCCGTCGTTATCCAGATCCACCAACGCCACGCCCCATCCGACGTATTGTGGATTCACGCCAAGACCGGCTTTGAGGACCACATCTTCGAAGATTCCGCCGCCGAGGTTGCGGTACAGGTTGGGATAGTCCCCCGCAAAGTTGGTCTTCACCAGATCCGGGCGGCGGTCGTTGTCGAAGTCACCCACCCCGACACCCATGCCGGCCTGCTCGAATCCGTGTTCGTTGAAGGCGACACCGGTTTCGGCGCCGATGTCGGTGAACGTTCCATCCTGATTGTTGCGAAAGAAGATGCTGGGAGTGCCGTCGCAGGCGACGTAAATGTCCGTCCATGCGTCGCCGTTGAGGTCGGCGGCCAGGGCGGTAAACGCATAGTAGCCATCCACGGCCGCGATACCTGCCTGCTTCGTTACGTTCTCAAAGGTCCCATCGCCTCGGTTGCGATAGAGCGTTGCCGAGCCATGCGGCAGGCCGCGCGGCCCGCAGAAGACGGGCAAACCTTTCCACTCGCAGTTCGGCCCCCGGCCCGGCAGGGGCGTGTTTGCCGGATCGAAGCCGGCGTAGTGGGAGACGAAAAGGTCCAGGTAACCGTCACGGTCGTAGTCGAGAAACGTGCAGCCGGAACTCCAACTCTTGGGATCTCCCGCTGTCCCGCCCCGTTCCGCGACATCGGTGAACGTCCCGTCGCCCTTGTTCCTGTAGAGCGCGTTGACACCCCAATAGGTGACGTAGAAATCCTCGAACCAGTCGTTATCGATGTCGCCGGCGCACACCCCATTGCCCCAGCCCGCGCGCGCCAAGCCGGCCTTCTTCGTCACGTCCGCGAACGTGCCGTCCCGATTGTTGCGGTAAAGAAGACTGGTAGGCGCCTGCCCGGACGGAAAGCCTTCCAGGCGCGATCCGTTCACGAGGAACGCATCCAGCCAGCCGTCGTTATCGTAGTCGACTAATGCGACCCCGGAACCGTTGGCTTCGACGATGTACTTCTTGGACGCTTCACTTCCGCTGGTGAAGCGCATCTGCAGGCCGGCTTCGTGAGCGACGTCCACAAAGGAAACCGGAAACGGGCGGCCCGAAAGCGCCGAACGGCTGGCAGGAGCGGCATTGCGGGTGGCGACGCCCTGCGTCCACAGGTTCGTCGCCACGAGGACCAATAACAGCAGTTTGAAACCGAAACGCGGAAATCCCACTAAAAAGATTGTAGCCACAACCGCTCCCTGACGGTCGCGGCTCAGAAGGACTTACCGAGCCGCGACCGTCAGGGAGCGGTTGCCGAGACGCCAGCAATATCCCGCGGTGTTTAAAACGCGTACCGCAGCGCGAACTGGATCTGGCGAGCCGGAGTAGTGCCGTTGATGACGCCAAAACCCGGCGTCTGCATCACGTATCCACCCGAACCGGGGGCGTTGAAATTAGTGTGATTCGGGAAGTTGAAGAACTCGCCGCGAACCTCGACCGAATGGCTCTCCGCGACGCGGAACTTCTTAGCGATCGAGATATCGAACACCTGGCGCCCGTCGTCCGTAACGAGGTAGGCCCCAGCATTGCCAAAAGTAAAGGAGGCTGGCAAGACAAACGTGGACGTATCGAACCACCTGTCCACGGTGCGCTCGCCGCTTGGCAAGTTCGGGTTGCGCAGGACATCCGGCCGCTCGTTGGTCTTGCCGACGTTCGCCCGGTCCTGGCCGGTACGGACGTTCGAAACCGTTCCGCTCTGCCATTGAACGATGCCTTCCACGGCCCATCCGCCAAGCACGCCATCGACAAACGAGTTCCAGCCGCCGCCGAACTGGCGTCCACGCCCGAACGGCAGGTCATAGACGTAGCCCAGCTTGAATGCGTGCGTGATGTCGTAGCTACATCGGGACCAGTCGGCGCGAGCATTCTGAAAATCCTGGTACTTGCCCTCCGCGAGCGAAGACTGGTCGTCCATGCACTTGCCCCACGTGTAGTTGCCGAGCAGCGTCATGCCCTTGCTGAACCGCTTGGTCAATTTGGCCTGGAAGGCGTTGTACTCGGAGTTGAAGTGGTTGCTGCCGCCATCCATGTTGCCGACAAACCCGGCCCCGGCCAGCCTGCGGCGCGGGTCGATCGCCCCGGGCCCCGGCGTCGGGGCGTTGTTCCAGCCGTGGTAACCGATCTGCTTCCGGTTGGCGGATCCGACGTAACCCACGTCCAGCGTCATGTCGGTGAGCAACTGCTGCTGCACGAAAAGGTTCCACTGTTGGGAATAGGGGGTGCGGTTATCCGGGTTTTGCGGCCAGCCGCCAATCGCCTGCGTGCTACCGAAACCCGGCCCCGGATCGTTAATCCGGAAGTCCGGCTGCGCGTCGCGGTTGAAGCTGATCTCCTGCTGCGGCAGATACGGCCAGAACTTGCGCAAGTCGTTGATCTCCTGCATATACGTGGAGTTGTAATAAATTCCCGCGCCCGCGCGAATCACGGTCTTGGCGCTTACCTGATAGGCAATGCCCAGGCGCGGAGCGAAGTTGTTCATATCGCCCTTCATCAGGGACCGGCCATAGCCGAGATTCTTGGCCGGCGAATTCACCTGGCCCGTTGCGGGGTCCGGCAGAGGGTTCACGCCGGCCCACATCAACTCGGCCTGGTATGCGCCGGACTGGTCCCGTGTCACCAGCAGGTTGCCGAGGGCATCGTTTGCGTCGTAAGGCCGCAAGCCCGACTCCCAGCGGAGGCCGAGATTGACCGTGAGCCGGTCGGTTACACGCCAGTCGTCCTGAAAAAACGCCTCATAGTAATGCTGCCGCGCGAACAGCCTGGGAATCGAAAAACCGCGCCGGACGTAGCTGGGGTAACCCAGCAACATCGTGGCGAAGGAATTTCCGCCGCCGCCGCTGGAGGGATCGCTGGCCGAGGAGGTCACCGCGGTCCAGAAATCGACGTTGCCGTTAGTGGGGTTGGAGTATTGCGCATCCATATTGCGCCAGGTATACCCGCCGCCCATTTTGAAGGAGTGCCGCCCAACCACCTTCGACAGCTTGGCGTTGAACTGATGGTTCCGGTCGAGAATGGTCTCTCCGCCGCCGCCGCCGGCGCCCATATATCCCTGAGCCCCGAAGGTAGGACGGGTATCGCAGAGGGCTTGCGGATCGAAAATTGAAACGCCGGCGCCCTGGAGAATTCCTTCGCGGGTGAGGCCGTCGTTGAACGCCGGACATCCCGGGTTATCCGGATTGTTGAAGCCGTACTTCACTTCCAGCACGGTGGACGGGTCGAAGATGTGGTTCCATCCGCCGCTATAGTTCCGGACATCATAGCGGTTCTCGTTCGCGAATAACCCGGAAACGTTCGGAGTGTTTTCGCCCACGCGCTGCTCGAGGATGCGCCCGAAGATCATGTCTTTGTGGCTAAACGTGTGGTCGACTCGAGCCACAAAGATATCGCGGTCCCTCGCTTGGCCTTCGCTCTGGAACAGATTATTGTTCGTGCCCGCCCGGTTGGGAAGCGGAATGAGCTTGTCCACCACGAACTTCATGCCCGGATCGATCCGGCTCGCGGGAAGCTGGTTTCCGGCAAAAGGCTGGCGAATAATCCTCCCGCCCGAGTCAAGTGAGCCGGTCAAGGGATCGTAGATCCTCTGCGAAAGCATGGAGAAATCGCCGTCGCGCATGGCCGGCAGCGGCACGCTGGTTTGGGCGGTTTGGCCCCGGCGCCAACGGAAGCCTTCCCAGCTCGTGAACCAGAATGTCTTTTCCCTTCCGTTGTAAACTTTCGGGAGTACAACCGGGCCGCCGACAGCAAAACCGTACTGGTTCTGCCGGAACGGAACCTTGCCGCTGCCTTGCCGGTTCGCGAAGAACTCATTGGCGTCGAACTTGTCGTTTCTGACGTACCAATAGGCGCTGCCGTGCAGATCGCGGCTGCCGGACTTGATGGCGATGTTCACGTTGGCGCCGGCCGAACGCCCGTATTCGGCCGAGTTGCCCGTGGCCACGCGGAACTCCTGAATGGCGTCCATGGGGGGCGACCCGCCCGGCGAGTTCATGAACATCATATTGTTATCGACGCCATCGATCGAATAGTTGTTGTCCTGCGTGCGCTGGCCGTTGACCGATACCATCTGGGTGCCGGACAGGTCGCCGCGGCCCTGGCTGCGGCGAATGTCGCTGGTGCCCGGCATCAACACCAGAAGGCGCGTATAGTTCCGGCCGTTGACCGGGATACGGGCCAACTGGGACGTGTTGATTACGCCTCCGACGGAGGCTTCCTGCGTTTGCAGCATGGGAGCGGCGCCGGTCACTTCAATGCGCTCGGATACTTCGCCCACCTGCAGGGACATGTCCAGCTTCAGCACCGCGCCGGTCTGCAGAATGACGTCGTTCTGAACGAAGCTCTTGAAGCCTGACAGGGATGTGGTCACGTTATACGTGCCCGGCGTGAGCGGACCGATCCGGTAGGCGCCGGTTTCGTTGGTGACCACGTCGCGGCTCACGGCGGTCGAGACGTTTTGAGCGGACACGGTGGCTCCCGCAACCGCCGCGCCCGAGGCGTCGGTGACAAGCCCGACCAGAACCGCGTCTGTGGTCTGTGCAATGAGGAAAGCCGGCAATAACAGGATTGCCGGCAGAACGAGAAGCCGCGCCGTGAGGTGTTTCATCTGATCCTTCCCTTCCAAAAAGCGATCAAGTGGGGCGATTTTATCGCTAACTACCGAAGAAGTCAAACGCTCGAATTGAGACTGTCAAGGCAAAGTAGAAATGTCCCCTCGTCGGCAAAGTAGAAATGTCCCCTTT
>JBBDWK010000114.1:0-57227 GCA_040902885.1 Bryobacteraceae bacterium
TGCTCCCGCATCCCCTCCAGGCCGGCTTGAAAGTGTTCAAGTGTTCAAAAAGAACTGCAGGAAGGCGCCACCCACGCGGTCACCCCGCATCAGTGGCCTTTTTCTTGCCAATTCCTAGCGACTTTCACAAGAGTATCAGGTACAAGGGCCTCGCGCAAGCCGTGTTTGGCTGTTTTCGAACGGCTCGACTCCGGTCCACGAAATTCTCCCTTGCCCTGTCACCGGCGTTGTGCTTCCTTTTTCCCGCCCCCAGCATAACCTCGCGCGGTGTATTATCGTCTTTTCTATTCAGCTACGAGCGAAGGTGAGCATGCAACCTCAGATCGGGGGCGCTTCGGCGCCCCAAACGCCATCCGGTTCCTCCAACGCCACCGCACCGCAGCGCACGCTCAGGCCTGAAATCGTACGGCCCGCGCCGCACCGGCCCAAGCGCTCCAAGTTCCTGTGGCTCTTGATCTTGGCGATCGCGGGAGGAGCCGCTCTCTACCTCAACCGCGAAAGGATCACAGGACCCGCTACGACCGGCCCGGCAGCCACCCAGATCCGAACTGTTCCCGTCCGTTTGGCCGACTTGAACCAGACGATCCGGATCACGGGCGACGTGGTTGCCGAACGATCGGCCGCCATCATCGCGCCGCGCCTTCGCGGGAGCCGCGGCGGCGGCAGGAACAGCGGCGGCGGGGGCAGCTCCGGTGGCAGCGGTGGGCGTGGGTCCAGCGGTTCGTCAGGTTCCTCGGGATCTTCGGGGTCGTCCGGCTCGTCGGGCGGGTCGTCCTCTTCGTCCTCTTCGAGTTCCGGAACCAGCTCGAGCCAGAGTCTTCCCAGCCTGGGGGGCGGTTCGGGTTCCTCGGCCGGCCCCGCCGCAAGCAGCGGCCCGGGCGCCACAGGCGGCAACCTCACGAGCCTGGGGGCGATGCGCGGCAGCACCAACCGTTTTTCCGACCGCTCCAGCGGCGCTTCCAAACCCCCAAGCAAGACTGGCGGCGCCCCTGGCGGCACGAACCCATCCGGAACGAGCGGCCTTGGATCCACCTCCGGCAGTCTCCTCAGCAGCGGCGGCGGGGGTGGCGGCGGTGGCGGCGGCGGCTCCAGTTCCGGAGCGAGCGCCTTCACGCTTACGCTGCTGGAGGTGGCCGAACCCGGCTCGTTCGTTAAAAAGGGCGACGTCGTCGCCGAATTCGATCGCCAATACCAGTTGAACCGGATCGACGACTATAAGGCGTCGCTCGTGCAGTCCGAGGCGAATATCAAGCAGATCCAAGCCAATCTGGCGATTGCCAAGCAGGCTCACGACCAGTTGATTTACACCGCCAAAGCGGACCTCGAGAAGGCGCATCTGGACATGAAGGCCATCGAAGTGGTTTCGGCCATCGACCGGGAGAAGCTCAAGCTGGCCGTCGAGGAATCCGAGGCCCGCTACAAGCAACTGCTCGGCGAAGTGAAGCTGCTCGAGATCTCGCAGGGCGCCGAACTCCGCTCGGCGGAAATTGAGCGCGACCAGTCCAAAATCGAGTTGCAGCAATCCGAGAACAACGCCGCCCGCATGGTGCTGCGCGCCCCCATCGACGGCCTGGTCGTCATGGAGCGGATTTTCCGCGGTGGCGAGTTCGCCCAGGTGCAGCAGGGAGACCAGGTTTACCCGGGTATGATGTTCATGAAGATCGTCGACCCGAGCTCCATGGTGGTCAATGGCATGGTCAACCAGGTGGATGCCGAAGCGTTGCGTATCGGCATGCGGGCCAAAATTCAGTTGGACGCCTACCCGGAGGCGGAGTACGACGCCCGCGTCTTCTCCGTGGGCGCCATGTCCAAGGCCCGCATGTTCCGCGCCGAGTATCTCCGCGAAGTTCCGGTGCGCCTTAAGATCGACGCTATCGACCCGCGCGTGATCCCCGACATGTCCGCCAGCGCGGACGTAATCATGGAGACCGAAAAGCAGGCCGCTGTGCTTCCCCTCGCGTCGATTTTCAGGGATGCCGGGCAGCCGAAACCCTTCGCGTTCGTTCGGGCGTCCGCCGGCTGGGAGAGGCGGGAATTGGATCTCGGTCTAAACAACAACGTCGCCGTTGCGGTCCGGTCCGGCTTGAAGCCCGGAGAGCGGGTGGCTGTCCGGCGGCCGGAGACGGAAAGGCCCGGCGGCCAATCGCCGCCTAGCTGATAAGCCATGTCGAAAGAAATCAGACCCAAGCAGAGGCTTGGACAACAATCCAGCCGCAAGAAGAAGATCGTCACCTGGACGCTAGCGATTCTTGCCGCGGGCGGAGCTTACGCCGGATACCGGTACGGCGGGACGACCGAAGTCGAGGTTCCGGTGGCTCGCGCGAGGCGCGCGGACTTCATCATCAGCGTGCGCGCGCGCGGCGAGATCAAGAGCACGCGCTCCGTTCTTCTCACCTCTCCTCAGGTGCCCGACCCCCGCATCGTCCGGCTCGCCGAATCCGGCAAGCCCATTAAAAAGGGCGAAGTCGTAGTGGAGTTCGACGCCGTGCAGCAGGAGCAATATTACCTGGAACGCACCACCAATGTCCGCACCGTGGACAGTGAAATTGTCCAAACGGAAGCTTCGCACAAGATGATCAGCGAGGCCGACGGGATGCAGTTGATGCAGGCCGAATACAATGTGGAGCGCGCCAAGCTCGAAGCCAGCAAGGCCGAGATTGTCTCGGAGATCGAGGGGGCGAAGAACCGCATCAACGTGGGCATCGCGCAAGGAGAGCTCGGCCAGGTCAAAACCGCCATGAGCTCCCACAAGATCACGCAGGAAGTGGACCTGGACCGGTTGAATCACCGCAAGGATAAAACCGTGCGGGATCTGGAATTGGCGAAAAGCTACATCTCGAAGATGGTCATGGTCTCTCCCATTGATGGCATTGTGCACATTCTTCCCAATTTCCGCGCCGGCGGCAGCTTCGGTTCGTCGCCACCCCCCTTCAAGGAAGGGGACCGCGTGTGGACCGGCGCCACCATCGCCGAGATTCCGGACCTGTCCGAGATGCGCATCGAGTTGAAGCTCGAGGAGGTCGATCGCGGCAAGCTTCAGATGGGCCAGTTCGTGCGCATTCGGGTGGACGCGATTCCGGAAAAGGAATTTACGGCCAGCCTGGATTGGATCAGCCCCATCGCCGCCTTGGTCTACAAGGGGTTCGGCGCCAGCGAAAAGTACTTTCCGGCGCGGGCCACGCTGCAGAACCTGGATTTCCGGCTTCGTCCCGGCATGAGCGCTTCGGCCGAGATCGTGATTGAGAAGCAGCCCAAGTCGCTGCTCATCCCGGTCCGGGCCAGCTTCCTACGAGCCGGCAAACCCACCGTGTACGTGCAGCGCGGCCGGACGTTCCTCACCCGGCAAATTGAGATCGGGAAGCGCAACGAAGACGACATGGTGGTTCTGAAGGGCCTGAACGAGGGCGAGCTGGTGACTTTGGAAGATCCCGCCGAGGCAGCCAAACGTGCCCGGAAGGGTTGGTAAGAGATTTTCCATGAAGTTATTGGTTCGCCTCATAGTCATCACCGCGGTTTTGGGCTCCGCCTGGGCTGGTTACCGAATTTTTCAGCAGTTGCCGCACAAGCAGCAGCAGGTCGCGACGACGACGGCGCGGAAGGGAGATGTCGTTATACGAACCTACTCCCGCGGCGAACTGCGCGCCGTGCGCTCGGTGACGCTCATCACACCCAACCTGTTTTCCACCGTTCAGGTCACCCGGTTGGCGGCCCTGGGCGCTCTGGCGCGCGACAAAGACCTGATCGTTGAGTTCGACGACTCCGAACGCCGTTCGGCGCTCGAAGAGGCCGAGCTCGAAGTCGAGCAGGTGGATGAACAGATCAAGAAGGCGCGGGCCGATCTCGACATCCGCAACAATCAGGACCAGGTGGAGCTGCTCAACGCGCGTTATGCGGTGCGGCGGGCGGAGCTGGAGGTCAAGCGCAACGAGCTTCTCTCGGCCATAGACGCGCGGCGCAACATCCTGAATCTCGAGGAAGCCCGCCGGCGGCTCAAGCAGTTGGAAAGCGACGTGAAATCGCGTCAGCAGCAGGCGCTGGCCGAGATTGCGGTGTATCGCGAGCGGCGCAACAAGGCCAGCATCGATACCAACCGCGAGAAGCAGCGCATCGCCCAATCCAAGGTGCTCTCCCCCATGACCGGGCTGGTGTCCATCCGTCAGAACCGGCAGTCCGGCTTCTTTTTTCCGGGAATGCAGATTCCCGACATCCGCGAAGGCGATACGCTCCAGCCGGGAATGCCCGTAGCGGACATTCTGGACTTGTCGGAACTTGAGGTGGTGGCCAAGGTCGGAGAGCTGGACCGGGCCAACCTGCGCGAAGGCCAGGACGTAATTATCCGCCTGGACGCGGTTCCCGAAAAGCAGTTCAACGGGAAGATCAAAGCCATGAGCGGGACGGCCAGCTCCAATGTCTTCGCCATGGACCCGGCCAAGAAGTTCGACGTCATCTTCGGCATCGACATGAAGCAGTTGCTCAGCGAACTGGGAGCCAAGCCGGAGCAGATTCAAAAGATTATGGAGACGGCGGCCCGCAATGCCAAGCGAGCGCCCGCTCCCCAGCCGGTAAGCATGATGATGGGCGGACCCGGTGGGCCGGGTGGCGGCCCAGGCGGTGGGCCGGGTGGTGGGCCAGGCGGCGGCCCAGGTGGCGGGCCGGGTGGTGGCCTAGTCGGTGGGCCGGGTGGCGGCCCAGGCGGTGGCCCAGGTGGTGGGCCGGGCGGCGGCCCAGGCGGTGGCCCGAGTGGTGGACCGGGTGGTGGACCGGGTGGCGGCCCCATGGCAGCCCCGCAGGGCGGAGGATTTCCCGGAGCCCCTGGAATGGCGGCCCCCGGTGGCGCAGGCGGCGGCATGACCCGCGCGGGCGGCCCGGGCGGCGGACCTCGCGGCGGCGGCCAGATGTCCGCGGAGGACCGGACCAAGCGTCGCGAAGCCATGCAGAAGGCGCTGGGCAACCGCAAGATGGAGGATCTTTCCCCCGAAGAGCAGCAGAAAGTGATGGCGAAGGTGCGGGAGAGCGTTCCTGGATTAGCGGGCGGTGGGCGCGGCGGCCGGGGAGGCGGCGCGGGACCGGGCGGGATGCCGGGCGCGCCAGCCCCAGCCGCCGAATCCCAGGCGGACCGGGACAGGGCGCAACTGCCGCCGGCTCCCGAGGAGGACACTCAACTCGAGGCTCTGCTTCGTCCGGGCCTGCTGGCCGACGTCGAAATCATTGTCGAGAAAATCCCCGACGTCATTCATCTTCCCGGCCAGGCGATCTTCGAGAAGGACGGCAAGACCATCATTTACGTCCGCCAGGACGGGCGCTTCGAGCCGCGGGAGGTGAAGCTGGGAAAGCGCAGCGAGTCGACCGTTGTGATCGCCGAAGGTCTGAAGCCCGGCGAACTGGTGGCGCTCGCCGATCCGGAAGCGGAGCGCGATAGCGGCAAAAAGAGCGAGAAAAAGAGCGGCGGCAGCCCAATGAGCCCGCTCGGCGGAGGCGGCGGGGGCGGGAACGCCGGCGGCGGCCGCAAGGGAGGCAGATAATGGCGCATCTGAGCGGTTATTTACCCGAACTCTACATGGGGCTGTCGAGCCTGCTGGTTCACAAGCTCCGCAGCCTGCTGACCATGCTGGGTATGATCTTCGGCGTGGGCGCCGTGGTGGCCATGCTCTCCATCACGGCCGGCGCCGAAAAGGAGATGATGACCTTCATCGACCAGCTCGGCGTAAACAACATCATCGTCGAAGCGCGCGAAGCCATGGACCGGAATGAGCTGCAGACGATCCGGGCCATCTCGCCGGGTCTCACCTTCCGGGACTACCGCGCCATCGCCGAGAATGTGCAGGGACTCGAAGCTCTTACGCCGCGCAAACGGTTCAAGCCGGGAAAAGTCCTGCCGAAGACCAACCAGGAACTGCCGCTCCTCATGGGTGTGCTCCCGAATTTCGTCGAGATCAACAGTCTCAAACTGGCCGCCGGCCGCTTCTTCACCGAGGACGAGAACCTGCGTTCGGTTTCCGTCTGCGTGCTCGGCGAGTCGGCCAAGGTGAATCTGCTGGGCTATGACGACGCCATCGGCAAGTACGTGAAGATTAACGATATCTGGCTCCAGGTGGTGGGAGTTCTGACCGGGCAGGCGGGCGGCGATTCGGATGTGGAGGGACTTCAGGCGACCAACGGGAACAACACCGTGATCGCTCCGTTAAATACGGTAATGCGCCGCTTCGAGGACAATAACAGTTACCTGAAAGACGAAATCGACGGCATTTACATGAAGGTCGCGGCGAACACCGATTCGATCGAGACGGCCAACATCGTGCGCGCCATTCTGAACTCCACTCATAAGGAGGCCGGCGATTTTTCCGTGGTTGTCCCGGCCGACCTGCTCGAACAGCGCCGTCAAACGCAGTTCATTTTCAGCGTGGTCATGATCTGTATCGCGGGCATCTCGCTGCTGGTGGGCGGCATCGGCATCATGAACATCATGCTCGCTACCGTTCTGGAGCGCACCCGCGAGATCGGCATCCGCCGCGCCATCGGTGCGCGCCAGGGCGACATCGTGCGCCAGTTTCTGACCGAGGCCGTGCTCATCTCCATTGTCGGAGGCCTGATCGGCATCGGGTTCGGCTTCAGCATGTCGCGCATCATCGGCTCGCTCGCCGGAATGCCGACCGTAGTCACCGCGTCTTCGATCATTGTGGCCTTCGGAGTCTCGGTTTTTATCGGTCTCCTGTTCGGGATTTATCCTGCCGTCCAGGCGGCCAAACTGGATCCTATAGAAGCAATTCGATACGAGTAGTTTTCATAAAATCCTATGCACGTGAAATTGGCAGCTACAGGACTACTTTGCGCCGCTTCGCTGGCGGCTCAGATGACCTCATTTCCTAAGCCGGACTATTTCCGCGAGGCGTTCACCAAACCGCATACCAGAGTTCAACTGGAAGTGCCGGTGCGTCTGGGCGACTTCGTCGCCAACGACAAGATGGAGCTCTCCCTGCGCTCCTTCCTGGAACTGGTGATGGCCAACAACACGGAAATCGCTCTGTCGCGGCTGGTGATAGAAACCGCGCAGAACGCCATCACCCGCGCCTATGCTCCGTTCGATCCGGTCGCCCTGGCATCCTTCCGCAACCAGCGGTCGCGGACGCCCGCCAACGACGTCCTCGCGGGCGCCACTACCCTTTCCACGCTCAATCAACCCCTCAACCTGAGCTACCAGCAACTGCTGCAGAACGGCACCAACTACACGGTATCGTTTTTTGGCACGAAGAACGCCACCAACAGCGGCTTCCAGAACTTCAACCCGGCCATCAACACCAACCTTTCCGTCAACTTTGCGCAGCCGTTGCTGCGGAATCGCGGGACTTATGTAAACCGCCTGCCGCTGATGATCGCCCGCAGCCGCCTGCGCGTCAACGAATACACGCTCCGCGACAATCTGTTGCGCATCCTGTCCGAAGCGGAGCTCACCTACTGGGCTCTCGTTGAGGCCCGGGAGAACCTCGCCGTTGCCGAGAGCGGTCTCAACCTGGCCGGCCAATCTCTTCAGCGCTCGGAACGCGAGCTGGAGCTGGGCGCCATTTCGGAGCTTGACATCTTTCAGCCTCAGGCGGTCTACGCAGCCGCGAAGATTCAGGTGGCGCAGGCTACCTACTTTCTGCGCCAGCGCGAGGACGCTCTCCGGCGGCAGATGGGCGCGGACCTCGATCCCGACTTCCGAAAGATGCCGATCGTGCTGACCGAATCCGTGCTGCCCCCCACCGATGCGCCCACAACCGATCCCGAGATGGCCGTCGAAGCCGCGCTGGCCCTTCGGCCGGACTTGAAGGCCGCCATCCAGACCCTGGATGTGGACGATCTTCAAATCAAAACAGCGGCCAACCAACTCAAGCCCGATCTTTCCATCACCGGCTCCTATACCGCTCAGGGGCGCGGCGGCATCTTTAACCAGAGGACCAACGTGTTCGATCAGACTGGGTCCGCCTCCACCATCGTCAACACCATTCCCGGAGGCCTCGGCGACGCGTTCGATCAGTTGTTTGGCTTCGGATTCCCGGTCTACTCCTTTGGCCTGCAGTTGCGCCTCCCGATTCGCGACCGCGCCGCCTCGGCCGCCATGGCCGACGCGGTGGTCAACAAGCGCCGGGACGCTCTTCAGGTCCGCAACCTGACGCAGGGCGTCCGGCTGGAAGTGCTCACCGCGGTCAACCAGGTGGAATCGAGCAAAGCCAGCGTCGAACTCGCCGTGGTGGCGCGCGACCTCGCCCAGAAGCGCCTCGACGCCGAGCAGAAGAAGTACGAGCTCGGCACCAGCCAGATCTTCTTCGTCCTGCAGGCCCAGAACGATCTGATCAACAGCCAGTCCGCACTGGTCCGTGAGTCGGTCGGATACCGCCGCAACCAGCTCAACCTCCTGCGGCGGACGGGAGAGCTGCTGGAAGAACGAGGCGTAATCGTACAATAGGTGTCGGTTACTATCCGACACCTCTCATGGGCCGCATCCGTGTACTCCCCGACCAGGTTGCCAACAAAATTGCGGCCGGCGAGGTCGTGGAGCGCCCGGCTTCGGTAGTCAAAGAACTCCTGGAAAATTCGCTGGACGCGGCAGCCACGCGCTTTCGCATCGAAGTGGAAGCCGGCGGCCGCCGCCTGATCCGGGTGACCGACGACGGTTGCGGTATGCTGCGCGACGACGCCCTGCTGGCCTTCGAGCGCCACGCCACCAGCAAGCTGCGCGATGTAAAGGATCTCCTGTCCATCGCCACGCTCGGCTTTCGCGGCGAGGCGCTGCCCTCCATCGCGTCCGTCTCCCGCCTGGTGCTCGAAACGCGTTCCGCGGAGGAGACCACTGGCACACGCATCGAGATCGCCGGAGGCAAATTCCTGAGCTGCGGCGAAGCTGGACTGGTTACCGGCACCGCGATCGCCGTCCGCGACCTGTTCTTCAATGTTCCCGCCCGCAAGAAGTTCCTGCGCTCCGAGCAGACCGAGCTGGCGCACATTGCCTCCCTGGTGACCCATTACAGCCTGGCGCACCCCGAGCGCACGTTCTACCTCGCCAGCGGGGAAGCCGAGCTGCTGCACGTGACGCCGGCCACCAGCTTGCGCGAGCGCGTCTTTCAGGTGTTCGGCAGCCGTCTGCTCGAAGACCTGGTGGACCTCGAGGAGTGCGAGCGGCGGCTCTTCGTTCCCCCGCCGCAGGTTCCGCCTTCTGAGGCCATCGCCCAATACCAGCACGAGCGCGACGAAAGTTCGAGCAAACTCTTCCGCTTGCGCGGGTTCATCTCGCGCCCGCAGGTTCAGAAGGCCAATCGGAACTCCATCTTCATCTTCGTGAACGGCCGGCTGATCCGGGACCGCCTGCTGCTGCACGCCATCTCCTCGGCCTATTACAACCTGATGCCGCAGGCCTGCTTTCCTTTCGCGCTGCTGTTCCTGGATTGCGATTGCGATGAAGTGGACGTGAACGTTCACCCGTCAAAGACCGAGGTGCGCTTCCGCCACCAGTCGTTCGTGCACGATTTTGTGCGCGACTCTTTGCGCGAGAAACTCATCGAGTCGCGGCCGGCGCCCGCGTTCACGCTGCCTCCCGAGCCTGCCGCCTCGCGCCAGCCGGCTGCGGCGCTGCCTTTTTCGGAGTTCTCCGCGATGCTGGAGAACGAGGCGGCCGTTTCGGCGCCCACGGACGCCTCTCTGCCGCCCATACAGCCGGAAAATGCCGTGGAAACGGAGCGTCTGCCGGTCTTCACCCTGCGTCCCCATGCAAGCCCCGCGCTAACTTCTCGCGTGCGGGTTCCCGACACTCACGGGTCGTTTCCGCCCGAGCTGACCCACGCGGCGCCGCCGTCGCTGGCCGCGCTCGCCGACCTCAGACCGCTCGGACAGATCCACGACAGCTTCATCGTGGCCGTGGGCCGCGATGGTCTCTGGATCGTCGATCAGCACGTAGCCCACGAGCGCATTCTGTTTGAGAAGGTTCTGCGCCAGCGCGCCGCCGGCCGCGTGGAGACCCAGCAACTGCTGATGCCTCTGATCCTGCAGCTTACCGCCGGCCAGCAGATTGAATACGCGCGCATCGCCGAGGAATTGCAGGCCATCGGCTTTGAGGCCGAGCCCTTTGGCAATCGCACGGTCGCGGTGAAATCGGCGCCAGCCGGCGTACCGGCATCGGAGTTGGAGAAGCTTCTGTCGGAAATTCTCGAGATCGCCGAAAGCGACTTGCGCAACGCCTCGCTTGACAGCGTGCGCCGGGGCATCGCCGCGTCCATCGCCTGCCGGGCCGCGATCAAGATCAACACGCGGCTGGATCAGAGCAAGATGGAATGGATGCTATCGGCGCTCTCTGCCACCGAATTCCCCATGAGCTGCCCGCACGGCCGGCCCATCGCCCTGCAATATTCCACGCGCGAGATCCTGAAGGCCTTTCAAAGAATCTGACGCACTTCAGGCCAGGCGCCGGATCACCGCCAGCGTAATGTCGTCCGCCGGGGGAGCATTCGAGGTCCAGTCAGCGACGGCTTGAATCACATCCTCGATCAGGTTCCCCGCCGGTTCGTTCCGACCGCGGAAGACCGCCGCAAGGCCTTTCTCGCCGAACTCCTCGCCCTCCGGATTGCTGGCTTCCGTCACGCCGTCGCTGTATAGCACCAGCACATCTCCGGGCTCCATGCGCTCCAGACCCCGTTCGTAGGTGACGGAGCGCAGGATTCCGAGCGGAGGCCCGCCGCATTTGTCGAGCGAATCCACGCGCCCGTCTCTCCGCACCAGGAGCGGCGGGTTGTGGCCGGCGTTGGAATACGCAATTTCACCGGTGCGCGGGTCGATCAGGCAGATGAAAAAGGTGATGAACCGGTTGCTGGGGCAGTTCTGCGAGATCAGGCGGTTGAGCCGCGTGACCATGCGCGCCAGATCATCCGGTTCGTCGGCCAGCACCTGAACGCGAGCCTGCAGACTGGACATCAGCAGGGCTGCGGACATCCCCTTGCCCGAGACGTCGGCCACGAGCACGGCTATGCGTCCATCGTCGAAGGGAAGGAAGTCGTAATAATCGCCGCCTACCGTCCTGCATGCCGCATTGTATCCGGCCAGGTCGAGTCCCGGCGTGACCGGGGCGGCAGCGGGCAGCAGCCCGCGCTGAATCTCGGCCGCCTGCTGCAGTTCGCGCTCCATCAAACGTTCGGCCTGTTCCACCTCGACCAGGCGCTGGTGATCGATGCGAATGGCGGCCACGTTGGCCATCACGGTGATCAGATTCAGGTCTTCGCGCGTGAACTCCCGAAAGACCGAGGGCGAGTCCAGGTAGATCAGGCCGATGACGCGATCCGCGGTTTGCAGCGGCACGGCCATCATGGAGCGCACCCCGTGCTCCTGAATGCTGAGCCGCTCGCGGAACGCACGGTCCTGTTGGGCGTCCTTCACCAGCAGGGAGGCCTTTTCTTTCAAGACGTGGTCGCGCACCGCCGCGCTGATCCGGAAACCCTCGCCGCGCGCGGCGCGCACCACCAGCTTGTCGTCTTCCAGGCTCATGAGGACGCCGCGATTGCAATTCACGGCTTCAAGCGCGAGATCCAGAATCACCGGGAAGAGATCCTCGAGCGGACGGTGGCTGGCCAGTTCGCGCCCCGCGCGGATGAGAGCGCGCATGCGCGTGGCCATCTCGAGCGCCATGCCGGTGGGCGAGAGTTTACCTCCAGCTCGCTCCTCGGCGAGCAGCGTTTGCAAGTTCGTCACCACGGTCGAAGTGCTCGGGCTGTCTCCGTCGGCCTTCTCGAATACCACGACCTGCTCGCTGCTGCCGACCTCGGGACTGAAGGTAAGCTCGAGGTGTCCGGCGGCTATCCGGTCCCCGGGCCGCAGCACCCGGCGGCCGTCGATCCGCGCTCCATTTACGGAGGTGCCGTTTTTGCTGCCCAAATCGCGCACGGCCCATTCCGCGCCGGTCCTCTCGAGCAGCAGGTGCTCCCGCGAGAGACCGGCGTCCTCCAGGTAGCAGAGGTCGTTGTCCCGGGACCGTCCTAAAGAGACGCGTTCCGCCACCAGACGGATGCTTTCCGTTTTTCCGCCGGGACCGGCGATACGCAGTTCGGGCGCTTTGAGGCGCTGCATCTTGGAGCGCGCGGATGCATCCATAGGCACAACGTAAGTCTAAGTTTCAGGCTCTTGCGATGTGACGAGTATGGCGTCTTCCCATGGGATTTGCAACTTCGATGGCGCACGCAGCGGGGCTTCCGCCATTGGCCTTGACAACGACTTGCGCCGGGTCTACCGTTGATCCAAATTTGCTTGCCCATCGGGCGAGGAGACGTTTCCATGAGACTGCTATTCGGAATTCGAGTAACTTTAGCGCTGGGGATTTTTTCTGCAATCGCCTTCGCTCAGGAATATCGGGGTAGGGTCCAGGGCGTGGTCGCCGACGCGACTGACGCCGTCGTCGCCGGAGCCGAGGTCCGGTTACAGAGCGTGAACACCGGGGTCGAGGTCGTGAGACAGACGGATGCGTATGGGCGCTACCTGTTTGACCTGGTCGAGCCAGGGACCTACGCCTTAACGGTGGAGATGAGAGGATTCAGCAGGTTCCTCCAGGAAAACATTCTTGTCCAGAACCGCGGCGACGTGACTGTGAACGCGAAGCTCCAGGTCGGCGGCGTAGCGGAGACGGTGAAGGTCACCGAAGCGCCGGTCGCGGTGCAGTTCAACACCAGCAGCATGGATCTCACCATCGAGAATCAACTCGTGAAGAATCTGCCGGTTGTGGCGCGGAACCCGTTTACGCTCGCCTTGCTCGATCCAGCCGTGGTGAACCGCTATACGCTGGAGCGGACGCCCTTCAAAATGTGGGCTCCGGCGCAGATGGAGGTGGGCGGACCCACCAGCCAGAAAAACGATACGCTCCTCGACGGGATGCCGCTGCAGGTTGGGCCCAAAGCCTCCTATTCACCTCCCATGGACGCTGTCACAGAGGTTACCGTTCAGCAAAACAGCGTGGATGCCGAGTATGGCCACAGCGCGGGCGGAATCCTCAATGTTTCGATGAAATCCGGGAGCAACGACGTTCACGGCAACCTCTATTACTTCGGCCGCAACCCGGCGCTGAACGCCGCCTCCAACGCCATTACCCATGCTCGCAACCAGGTGCGCAATCACATCTGGGGTGGCACGGCCGGTCATCCGATCGTCAAGAACCGCTTGTTCCACTTCTTTGCTTTCGAGCATTGGAACCAGCACGAACCGCGCAGCCGCGTCATGACTCTGCCGACCGAGCTCGAAAAGCAGGGTAACTTCTCGAGATCGCTCAACGTCAGCGGTGGCCTTCGCGGCATCTTTGACCCTTTCTCCACGCGTCTCGACGCAGCTACCGGCCGCGTAAGCCGCGACCCGTTTCCCGGTAACGTTATCCCGAGATCCAGGATCGATCCCACCTCGGCCAAGTTCATCCAGGAAGTCTGGGCGCCTAACCGTGCGGGCGACGACGTCACCGGAGTTAACAATTTCCGCGCCGACTTTTTCCGGAAGAACCTCTACCACAACATCAGTTCCCGGACCGACTACATCATCAATAGCAAATGGAAGATGTTTGGCCGGTTCAGCCGTTTCCGCACTGATCTGACCGACCAGGATTACACGCCCAACGGCACGATTGTTTACGAAGACCTCAACAGCGGCTTGATGAACTCCCTCAACATCTCAGGCGATATCGTTTACACGATTAACTCGAGCACCGTTCTCAATATTCGCGGCAATTACATCTCGATCGAGGACGACTACAGCGGCAGCAAGCAGGTTCTCGATCCTGCCAGGCTGTCGGAGTTCTGGGCGAAGGACTGGTACAGCTCGTACATCAATCGGGAGTTCGGCCGTTTCTTTTTCCCCGGTGTGAATGTAGACGGTTCGGTATTCGGCAAGAGCAGTTGGTTCTACCAGCACCCGGAGAACTACTACGTTTCGGCCAAGATCTCAAAACAGGCCGGGCGGCACTTCCTCAAGGCGGGAGGCGAATGGCGGTATCTGCGCGTGTTTGCGGCCAGCCCCCGATTCTTCAGCTTCAACTTCGGGCGTGCACTGACGGCCGAGACTTTTGTTAACCCGAACACCCGCGCGAACGGCGACGGCTGGGCGACGCTCCTGCTGGGTGGCGTGGATAGCGACTCGACCGCCCAGACGACTCCCTTCCTCAGGCCCACCGTACCGTATTACGCGTTCTTCTTCCAGGACGATCTGAAGCTCAGTCGAAACGTGACGCTGAACCTCGGCTTGCGCTACGAATACGAGGGCGCCATTTACGACCGGGGCCAGTACCGGCTGTCGCGCCCCTTCGACCGCGCCAACCCGATTCCCGAGATGCAGACCAATCCTCCTCAGATTCCCGAGCAAGCCCGGCAGTTGATGAACCAGCCCTACCAGTTCTCCGGCGCCTGGGGCTTCACCGATGAAAACAATCGCGGCTTGTATGACCCGAAAAAGCTCAATCTTCTCCCGCGGGCCGGTCTTGCCGTGCGGATCAATGACAGGACCGCCGTCCGCGCCGGTTGGGCGCGCTTTCTGACGCCGGCCCACGTGCAGACCGACATCATCGGAAACATGCCCTACCCAGGCTTCTCGGCCCTGACGCGAGTGGCGCCGGTGCTCGAGGGCAGGCCGCAGGCGGTCTGGAGCGATCCTTTCCCTGCATCCAATCCGTTGATTCCCGTCACCGGCAAGGCCCTCGGACGCTACACGAACCTGGGCGGTGACGCCGTTACCGATATTCGCGAGTTCCGCCCCAATTGGAACGATCGCTTCAACGTGTCACTACAACGCGACCTTATCGGCAAGATTGTCGTCGACATCACCTACTTTTTCAACCTCGGCCGTAACCTCCCCTATACTCAGAGGTTCAACCTCATGGATCCGCAGCTCAGTTATGTTCACAAGACGCTGCTGAACCAGAGGGTGAACAACCCCTTCTTCAACTACCTCACGCCGGACCAATTCCCTGGCCAGCTCCGCAATCAGCAGCAGGTGACTCTGGCCGACCTGCTGAAGCCGTTCCCGCAGTACGGAAACGTGAATCAAACAAACACGCCCGGGATACGCGAGCGGTATCATTCGTTTCAGCTCAAGGTTCAGCGGCCGTTTGCCAACGGTTTCAACTTTCTGCTTTCGTACAACTACAACCGGGAACGCCAAGAGGAGTTCTTCAACATCGACGAGGAATTTACCGGACGCTTCCGCTTTGAGCCCGCCACTCGACCGCGACACCGAGCGGCAATAGCCGGAGTTTACGAATTCCCGTTCGGCCGCGGCCGCCGGTATTTCGGGCAGTCGCCGGCCGTGGTCGATGCCCTCGTCGGTGGCTGGACCACGAGCGCGATCTACTATTACAACTCCGGCGAGCTGTTGCGATTCGGCCAGATGGACGTGATCGGTGATCCGAATATCGACAACCCGTCGAAGTGGGGCCTGATGTTCAACCCACAAGCATTTAAGCAAGCGGCTGCTTTCACGCCGCGCACGAATCCCAAATGGCTCCCCGGCATCCTTGGACCGGGATACAAGAACATGGATCTCACGCTGGCCAAGTTCTTCCAGCTCACCGAGCGCTTCAGGCTGGAGTTCAAGATGGAGGTGTACAACGTGAGTAATACGTTTACCGGCGCCAACCCCGACCTGACCGTCACGCGTTCGACGTTCGGGCGTGTGACGACCCAGCCCACCGGCATCAACGGGCGGGAGTTTCAGTACAACTTGAAGCTGCATTTCTAATTATGGGGCGACCTCGTTAAACCTCAGGTTGAACCCGGATGTGTTTTTCTTTTACGCGCTGGAGGAATGACATGCGTTTCGTAACGCTTCTGACTGTACTCTTCACCTCGGCTGCACCGGGCTTCGGTCAAACTTTTGGGGAAATCACGGGAGAAGTTCGGGACTCCAGCGGAGCCGCGGTTCAGGGGGCAACGGTTATCGTGACCAGCCAGGCCACGGGCGCAAGCCGTTCCGTGACGACGAACGAGGCCGGGGTTTACAGTTTCCCGGCGCTGCAACCCGGGAGCTATGGGCTAAAGGTGGAAATGCCCGGATTCCGAACGATCGCGCGTGGAGACCTGGGACTGCAGGTCCAGCAAACAGCGAGAGCCGACTTTACTCTGGAAATCGGACAAGTGACGGAAGTCGTCGAGGTCTCGGGAGGCGCTGCATTGTTAACCACGGAAAACGCGACGGTCGGAACCGTGATCGAGAACCGGCGCATCGTGGATTTACCTTTGAACGGCCGGAATTTCCTGCAGCTTGTTGCGTTAAGTCCGAATGTCAGTTTCGGATTTGGCAGCGGCGGCTCAACCGGCGCACAGGGGGGCTTACGCTCATCGACCATGATTTCGGTCTCGGGACAACGTGCGGCGTTCAATCATTTCACTCTGGACGGTCTCGAGAATACCAACGTTGAAGCGAACACCTACGTCTTCCTGCCCTCCATTGACGCCTTGCAGGAATTCAAAGTGCAAAGCGGGATCTATCCCGCGGAATTTGGACGCGCGAGCAGCCAGATCAACGTGTCCACGAAGGCCGGTGGAAACGATTATCACGGCACGCTGTACGAATTTCTGCGCAATGAGAAGCTGGACGCCACAAATTATGCTTTCACGACTTTTCGCCCCGAGAGAGATCCTTTCCGGTGGAACCAATACGGCTTTACTCTCGGCGGTCCGGTATGGATTCCCAAGGTTTTCGATGGCCGCAATCGCCTGTTCTTCATGTCCAACTTCGAAGGTTTCCGCGATCGCAAGCAACTGCGGAGGGTGGCGAACGTGCCGTCATCAGCCATGCGGGAGGGAAACTTCGGCGGAATTCAGCAACAGCTTTTCGATCCGGTCTCTCATGCACGCCAGGGGAACACGATCGTAGCCCAGCCCTTTCCCGGAAATCTCGTCCCCCGGAATCGTATCCATGCGGCTTCCATCAGGCTGCTCGATTACTACCCTGAGCCAAACCGGCCGGAATTCGGGCTGGTGTCGAATTTTCAGGCGGGCCAAAGCCGGGCGGTTGACCGCGATCAGTTCAACCAGCGTGTCGATTTTATCGAGAGTTCAGCCTCCAACTGGTTTGGACGCTATAGCTGGGCCAACGAGGTCCAGCTGCTGCCCGGCCTCAAGCTGAATGGCACCCAGATCCTGAACAAACCCTGGCAGGCCATGATCTCCAACACGAGAGTTCTCTCGCCTTCATTTGTGAACGAATCTCGATTTGGCGTCAGCCGTTTCACGAACGCCAATACGAACGAACTGGCCTTTCAGCAAGACGTGATGCGGGAGCTGAACATTCCCGGAATTGTGCTGCAGCCGGCCGAAGCGTGGGGTACCCCGCTGATCAGTATCGCGGGCTTCAGCGGATTTGGAGCGCCAACCGGCGGGCCGAACGTCACTTATGCCAGTACTTTTCAGTGGGTGGACAACGTCTCCTGGATCCGCGGAAAGCACTCCTTCCGATTCGGACTCGAGGTGCGGCGCGACCGCTGGAGCGGCTCGCAGTACACATTTTCCAGAGGCGAGTTTGTTTTCGAGGGGCCGGCGACGCAGAATCCTGCTTCCCCCTCCGGCACAGGCTACGGTTTTGCGGACTATCTGCTGGGTTACTGCCGCTTATGCCGAGCGGGCGTTGCCCAAGCCTTGGCTCAGTTCCGGGGAACCTCCCAGTACTATTACATCGACGATTCCTGGAAGGTCCGGCCCAACCTCACCATCAGCTTCGGCCTCCGCTATGAGAACACGCCTCCCTGGTACGACCGCTCCGGGCGGTTCGTCAACGTTCATATTCCCGCGTTCGACCGCACCCCCAACGTTCAGGACCTGAGCCGCCACCCCACTTTGGTTCGTGTTGGAAGTGGAGATTTCTACGAGAATGTCGGGCTGCGCTTCAATCCGGCGATTCAGGTAGCTCGCGACGGGCGCCTGGGCCCGCGTGGAGTCATGACCGACAATAACGACTTCGCGCCTCGCCTCGGCATCGCATGGAGTCCAACGCCCAAATGGACTGTTCGGACAGGCGGCGGTATCTTCTACTCGCAGGATGCGGGCACGCCAAAATTGGATCCATCGCGCAATCTGGCTGGATATCGCTTCGACGAAATGAACCCGGATTTTCCGGATCTGAACTGGAATCAGCCTTTTCGCGATCTCACAGCGGGAGTCCAGGTCAATACGCCAGCCGTTTTAGGCAATCAGCACCAAAGGCGTACGCCATATGCCATCCAGTACCTGCTGAATGTTCAGCGCGAACTGATGACGGACACCGTGATCGAGATTGGATATCTGGGCTCGGTAAGCCGCAAGCTGGAGCAATACCGGTCGTTCAATTACGCGGAACCGGCGCCTACCGGGTCGATAGCATCGCGGGTCCCTTACCCCGAATTCGGCCGAGTCTTCCTGGTCGATCCGGTGGGTCTCGGCAACTACAATTCGTTCGCTGCCAAGTTCCAGCGGCGCTTCAGCGGAGGACTCACGTACCTGGCCAGTTACACCTGGTCCAAGTCCATCGATACGTTGAGCGCGATCCGCCAACACGCCGGGGACGCTCTGTTCGCCCAGGATGAATTCTGTATTCAATGCGATCGCGCTCTCTCGAGCTACGACGCCCGCCAGCGGCTGGTAACGTCCGCCCTGTACGAATTGCCGTTCGGAAAAGGGAAGCGCTTCGCGAGCGGCAGCCGGGTGGTGAACGCGATGCTTGGCGGTTGGCAGGTGGGATCGATCGTAACGCTGCAGTCGGGATTTCCGCTGAACGTGTTCGCCGGCCGCGATCAATGCAACTGCGGGCACCAGTCGGATCGGGTGGATGCAACCGGCCAGGCCACCGATCTCCAGCGGGGCAGCCAGGATCCGGAGCGCTTCTTCAATACCTCCGCGTACGCCCTGCAGCCGTTCGGCAGCTTTGGCAGCACCGGACGCAACACGGTCATGGGGCCTGGAATCATCAGTTGGGATTTTTCAACCGTGAAGAATTTCGTGTTCGCGGAAAGCAAAAGGCTGGAATTCCGCTTCGAAGCCTTCAACTTCCCGAACCACCCAAACTGGGGGCCGCCCAATACAACATTCCTGAGCCCGGACTTCGGAAAGGTGCGCTCAACCCGGACCAGCATGCGGGAATTGCAGTTCGGACTGAAGCTCAACTTTTGAATTCCGCCTGAAGGCACGGCATCTCCGGCGCGCCTCCACTTGCAAAATTTCTTCGTCTATGTGTATATTGCAGTGACAAAAGACGAATCGACGTGGGTTGCAGGATTGACTGGTATGCGTTGTGGGGCGGCGGTTCCCGTTTCGCTTCATACGAGTACTTGAGATGTTTTCGGCAAGGCTCTTCATAGATCTATTCCCGGGCCTGTCTCTGCCGCTTGCCAGGAGGATCCGGCAACTCGACGTGACCGTTGTCGAAAGGACGGCCGGCTGCCACCGGCCCGGGGCAACATATGTCGAATCCGACCGTACCGCCTTCCGCCGAGAAGACCTCGGCCGAAAAGAAGTCCAATCCATCGCTGTCCGAAGTTGTCAAGAGGCTCTTGACCGCGGACGATCCCGACCCGCAGAAAGTGATCGCCCGGCGGCGCCGTTTCGTGATGGCCAGCGTGCTGGGCGTGCTCGGCGTCAACTTCCTGATGTTTCTGCGGTTCTTTTTCCCGCGCGCGCTCTTCGAGCCGAAGACCAGATTCCTGATCGGGTTTCCCTCCGATTTCGGCTTCGGTGTCGACACCAAATTTCAGAACCAGTACCGCATCTGGGTGGTGCGGAACACCGAAGGCATCTTCGTGATTTCGGCCATCTGCACCCACCTCGGGTGCACGCCGGACTGGAAAGAGAGCGAGAATAAGTTCAAGTGCCCGTGCCATGGCAGCGGCTACGACCCGGAAGGCATCAACTTCGAAGGGCCGGCGCCGCGGCCCCTGGACCGGGCCCACGTCGAAATCGACCCCGAAGGGCAGATCCTGGTGGACCTCGGCAAGGTCTACAAGTGGCCCAAGGGCGAGCGTTCCGAGTTCGGCGACATTGGCGCGATCATTCGCGTCTGAGAAGAATTTGAAACCCACGAGAGGTTCTTATGTCGGAAGTAAACGGCAAGAACGGTTCTGCATCCTCAGGAAACGGGGCCGGCTCGGAGCAACCGAACGGCGGCAAGACCCGGATTGCGGCGCTGGTCGAGGATTCCAAAGTCATCCGCGACCGGGCGATTGAAGAGATCAAAGCCCTCAAGCAGCCGGAGAAGACGGACCTGTGGAAGTCCATTCTCCGCGTCAAGCACGACGAAACGCCCCGCAGCCGGGCTCTGGGCGTGCTCTCCAACGTTTTTCTCCACCTCCACCCCGCCAAGATCAACCGCGACGCGGTGGCATACAACTACACCTGGGGAATGGGCGGCATCAGCTTCTACGTGTACATCACGCTGGTGTTCTCGGGCACGCTGCTGATGTTCTACTATCACCCGTCGAAGGTGGTCGCCTTCCGCGACATTCTCTACCTGGAGCACGACGTTCCCTTCGGCAAGCTGCTGCGCAACATGCACCGCTGGGGCGCGCACATGATGGTGATTACCGTCTGGCTGCACATGTTCCGGGTCTACCTGACGGGCTCCTACAAGAAGCCGCGCGAGTTCAACTGGGTGGTGGGCGTAATTCTGCTGGTGCTCACGCTGCTGCTCAGCTTCACCGGTTATCTGCTTCCCGACGACCAGCTCGGCTTCTGGGCGGTCACGGTAGGCACGAACATGGCGCGCGCGACGCCGTTGCTCGGCCACGATGGGCCGTTGGGCACGCAGCTCGGCATGACCCCGTTTAACGACGTCCGTTTCGGGCTGCTGGGCGGCTCCATCGTCGATTCCAATGCGCTGCTCCGCGCCTATATCTGGCACTGCGTCGCCATTCCGATCATCATCTCGGCGTTCATGGTGGTTCACTTCTGGCGCGTACGGAAGGATGGCGGCATCTCCGGTCCTTCGCCCATGATGCTCGCATCGGAGATCAAGGAACCGCGCAAATTCTGAGGAAGAATCCATGGATCTGCATCAGCTTTGGACCATCATCAGCACGCCCGACAACGTGCCCATCGTTATGCTGCTGTTCGTAGTGCCGTTCTACTCCTGGTATGCGCTGCGCCAGGCTTTCGCGAACGACCGGCTGATCGAGCAACTGGAAGCCGATCCCGCGATGGCCAAGACCCATCACCGCAAGGTTCAGCCCTACCGGCCCGAGTGGAGCAGGGAGGTTCACGTGTGGCCGTTTCTGCTGCGCATCGAGTTTCTGGCCGCCATCATCGTGACCGTGATCCTCGTCGTCTGGTCGATCACGCTGAACGCGCCGCTGGAAGAGCCGGCCAATCCCACGCTCACCATGAACCCCTCCAAGGCGCCCTGGTACTTCCTCGGTTTGCAGGAGATGCTGGTGTACTTCGATCCGTGGATGGCGGGCGTGGTCATGCCGTCGCTCATTATCGGGGGGCTGATGGTGATTCCATATATCGACGCGAACCCGCTCGGCAACGGCTATTACACCTTCAAGCAGCGCAAGTATTCCATCCTGACCTTCCTGTTCGGCTTTATCGTCCTGTGGACCTCGATGATCGTAATCGGCACGCTGATTCGCGGCCCGGGCTGGATGTGGTTCTGGCCGGGCATGACCTGGGACCATAACCGGCTGGTCTTCGAAGTGAATCGCGATCTGCCGGATATCTTCGGCATCAAGAGCGGGATTATGAAGAGCCTCTTCGGAGGCTTCGTGGTGACGCTGTACGCGATTGCGTGCGGCATCGGCGTACACAAGCTGATTACGCGAACGCCGTTCAACCGCAAGATCTACGGCCGCATGAGCCTGGTGCAGTACATAACCATGCAGGTGTTCATGATCACCATGATCGCCCTGCCCGTAAAGATCATTTTGAAACTGCTGTTTCGCATTAAATACGTCTGGATCACCCCCTGGTTTAACATATGACCGACCAAGAAAAGGACCCTGTAGTTCATTCATCCCTCAGCTGGCACCTGGTGATCTGGTCGGTTTTGCTCGTGCTCTCGATGGGCTGGGCGCTGTGGGACGAGGTTTACGGAATTCGTCCGTGGAAGGGTTATCAGACCCGTTTCGTGACGCTTTACCGGAACTTCCTGAAAACCGTGCAGCCGGCGGAAGCCGAAACGGAGAAGAAGATCAAAGCCTCGTCCGAGTACCAGCGCCTGGACCGCGAAATGCTCGCGGCCGAGAAGTCCGTGGCACAGCGCGTCGGCGAGATCGACCGCGAGGTGAACCAGACCCTGGTTCCACGCCAGTTGACGCTCAACGATGCGTTCCAGATTGTGCGCAGCGAGATCGGCGCCCTCACCTATCAGACCGAGGTGGCTTCGAGCGAAGGGGGCAAGCAGAGCCTGCGCAAGGAGATCGACGACATCAAGAAGCGCGTGGCCGCGGTCCGGCTTCCCAATGCGGACGGCTCCACGGCCAGCCAGGACTACACGTACGGCCAGATGGAGAAGGACCTGGATACGTGGAAGAGCCGCAAGGCCCAGTTGCTGCAGCAGCGCGTGGCGCTCCTGAAACCCGCCGCCGAGCTCCGCGCCCAGCGCGACAAGTACCTGTCGGACCGCATCGCCGACGTCAGCACGGAAACGCTGGCGGGCATCGAGCGCACGCTGGATACGTTCGAGACCGGCATCCGGCAGATCCACATAAAGGACGTGGACCTGGTGGACCGCTGCGAGAGCTGTCACCTGGGAACCCGCGAGCCGGTTGTGCTGACCAAGGCGGCGATGGGAGGCGAAGCGGTTTACACCAGCCACCCCAGGCTGGAATTGTTGGAGGTCCACGATCCCGAGCGCTTCGGATGCACACCCTGCCACGGCGGCAATGGCGTGGCCACCAGCAGCATCACCAAGGGCCACGGGCGGCACAAGTACTGGCTCTGGCCGATGCACTACAGGGAGAACTTCGAGGCGGGTTGCCAGCAGTGCCATTCCGGCGAAATTGTTACCGAGATGGCCGACACGCTGAATGCCGGCCGCGAGCTGTTCCGCTTGCGCGGGTGCATGGGCTGCCACCGCTATGAAGGCTTCGACAGAGAGCCGGAAGAGTTGACCTCGGTGCATCAGGAGATCCGCCAGCTTCAGACGCAGAAGGCGGAGTGGGAGCGCGAGGCCGGCTTCTCGATCCAGAAGGCCGACCGGGTTTCCGACAACGCGGAGGCGCAGCGCCTCTACGCGCATGCGGATAACCTGAAGGTGCGGTCAAGCGGCGTGGACGCCAAGATCGAGCAGCTCGACATGCGGGCCCGCAATCTGATTCAGGAGATCAAGAAAGTCGGACCCAGCCTCAAGGAAGTGCGCATGAAGCTGCGCAAGGAATGGCTGCCGGTGTGGGTTGAAAATCCGAACCACTGGCGTCCCGGGACCAAGATGCCAACCTTCCGTCTGGACCAGGATGAAGTGCGCGCCATTTCCGCGTTTATCTGGCAGTCCGGGCTTACCGGAAAAGCCGTCCAGCATCCGCAGGGCAACGCGGAGCGCGGGCGCGAGGCCTTCGAGACTCGCGGCTGCATGGCGTGTCACTCCATGGGTGAAGGCGACCAGAAGCAGGGCGGCACGTTCGCGGCCAACCTGAGCCGGGTGGGCGAGAAGGTCAACTACAACTACCTCGTCCGGTGGATTCACAATCCTCGCGAACGCACTCTGCCCTACGATCCGATCGAGAAGCGGGACCTCACCGAAGAAGACTACAAGAAGCAGGGTCTGCCGTTTGTCTTCGACGAAGAGCACTCGCGCTCGCCATACGGCAATCACGAGCTGGTGGTGCAGCAGATGACGCCCATGCCCAGCCTGCGGCTGAGCATCGAGGAGTCGCGCGACATCGCCACGTATCTGATGACCCGTAAGCAGGACAACGCTGCTTACGCGGAGGCGGCGTACCTGGACGATCCCGCCCTCAAGGCGCGCGGGCAATTCCTGGTGCGGCATTACGGCTGCGCGGGCTGCCACGAGATCGCGGGTCTGGAAGAAGAGCAGCGCATCGGCACCGAGCTGACCAAAGAAGGGTCGAAGCCGCTCGAGCGGCTGGACTTCGCGCTGCTGGGCCATGACGCGCACGGCGAAGGCTGGTACAACCACAAGGGCTTCTTCGAAAACAAGCTCAAAGATCCCGCCGTTTACGACAAGGGCAAGGAGAAGGAGAGCAAGCTGGAACGGCTGAAGATGCCCAACTTCAACCTCAGCAAGCAGGAGGTCGACGCGGTAACCACCTTCCTGCTGGGCTCGGTGGAATCCACTTTGCCCGCGCGCTACCACTTCAAACCGACCGACCAGCGGCAGGACATCGCGGAGGGCTGGTGGGTGGTTCGCAAGTACAACTGCATGGGGTGCCACCAGATGCGCGTCGGGCAGAGCACGGTGTTCATGACCCTGCCGCGTTATCAAGACCCGGACTGGAAGGAACAGGTTCCGCCGATCCTGATTGGGGAAGGCGCGCGCGTGGATCCCGACTGGCTCATGCGCTTCCTGAAGAATCCGGCCATGCACGAGTCGACCGTTGACCGGAACGGCGTGCGCCAGTATTTGAAGGCGCGCATGCCGACCTTCCACTTCTCGGATGGCGAGCTGCGCAAGCTGGTGCGGTTCTTCGAGGCGCTTTCGGCGCAGGCGCAGCCGTATATCGCTCAGAGCCTCGAGCCGCTTTCCGAATCGGAGCGCTTAATGGCGCGGCAGTTGTTTTCGAGCGAAGGCGCGCCGTGCCTGAAGTGCCACGCGACCGGCGATCCGGGGCATGACCGTATCGCCACGGCCCCCAACTTCCTGCTGGCGAAGGAACGCTTGAAGCCCGGCTGGACCAGGCGCTGGATGATCGACCCGGCCATGATGGCTCCCGGCACGGCCATGCCTTCAGGCCTCTTTCAGAGGGACGGGGAACGGTGGATTTTCGCCGGTCCAACGCCGCCCAACTTCCGCACGTATACCAAGGACCATGTGGATCTGTTGGTGCGCTACATGTTCCAGTTCACGCCGGAAGAGCTGGGGAGGCTGCGCGCGAGCGCAGGCTCGGGGGCAGGCCGGTAACATTGAGTTGAAGGACAAATACAAGGAAGGCTGATTGCAATGAAAAACGTTTGGATTACGAGCGGACTTCTCTCCGCGCTTCTTCTGTCGGGTTGCGGCGGCAGCAGTGAAAAGAAAGCGGAAGCGCCCGCCGAAGCCCCCGCCGCCGCGCCTATTGATACGGCCAATGCCGGCACCGTCACCGGCAAGGTGGCTTTCGCCGGCCAAGCGCCCGCTGCCCGGACCATCAGCATGGACGCCACCCCGGCGTGCGCGCGGGCCCATTCGACTCCTCAGAGGTCGGAGGAGGTCATCGTCAACAGCAACGGGACGTTGAAAAACGCGTTCGTCTACGTGAAGGCCGGGCTTCCGCAAAGGGAGTGGCCGGTGACCGCTCCCGCGGCGAAGCTCGATCAGCAGGGCTGTATCTATACGCCGCACGTGCTCGGAGTTCAGGCCAACCAGGACATCGAGATCACGAACAGCGATCCCACGAATCACAATATTCACCCGCTGCCGAAGGTGAACCGCGAATGGAACGAGTCTCAGCCGCCGAAAGGCGAGGCCAAGACCAAGCAGTTCCCGCGCGAGGAGATCATGATTCCGGTGAAGTGCAACGTGCATCCCTGGATGCGCAGCTATATCGGCGTGGTCTCGCACCCCTACTTCGCGGTCACCGGCGACGATGGCTCGTTCACCATCCCCAACCTGCCTCCCGGAGAGTACACTCTCGCAACCTGGCACGAGAAGTACGGCGAACAGGAGCAGAAAATCACGGTTGGACCGAAGGAGAGCAAGACGGTAGAATTTAGTTATAAGGGATAACAACCGTAGAGCCGATGCGGACGGGTCCCGAGGCCCGTCCCGCTGGCGCCCCATGAAGGACTACCTGGAGTTGACCAAGCCTCGTATCACGTGGCTCATCCTGATGAGCGCGGCGGTCGGCTATTTTTTCGGGATGCACGGCAGCTTCGACCTTTGGAGGGCCCTGCATACGTTGTGCGGCGTGGCGCTGATTGCATCCGGAACCGCCGCGTTGAACCAGTGGTACGAGCGCGAGGCGGACCGCAAGATGCGGCGCACCGCGGACCGGCCCATTCCGGCCGGCCGCCTCTCTCCGAACCGCGCGCTTCTGTTTGGGCTGGGATTGTCCTTGGCGGGTTTGATCGAGCTGGCGCTTGCCGTCAACGTGCTGACCGGATTGCTGGGCCTGTTCACCATGGCCAGCTATCTGTGCCTCTACACGCCGCTGAAGCAGCGCACCCCGTTATCCACCCTGGTGGGCGCGTTCCCTGGAGCCATGCCCCCGCTCATCGGCTATGCCGGTTCGAGCGGCACCCTTACCCTGGAAGCCTGGACGCTCTTCGCAATCCTGTTTTTATGGCAGTTTCCGCATTTTTTAGCGATCGCCTGGATGTACCGCGAGGATTACGCGCGGGCGGGCATTCTCATGCTGCCGGTCGTGGAACCCGACGGGTCCGCGACGGCGCGCCAGATCGTGCTGTACTCGCTCGCTCTGATTCCGGTGAGCGTATTCCCCTTCATTCTGGGCATGTCCGGGCAGATCTACCCGTTCGGAGCGCTTCTTCTGGGCCTTCTCTTCCTCTACTCGGGGATCCGGGTGGCGCTGGACCGGACCATTCTGAAAGCCCGCCGCGTGCTTCTCGCGTCGGTGATCTACCTGCCTCTGATTTACTGTTTGATGTTGCTGGACAGGCCGGCTCTGTGATTGTATCGGTTGAGAACCTGGCCCATTCCTATGGGTCGCGCCTGGCGCTCGCGGGAGTGTCCTTCCAGGTCGAACAGGGCGAGATCTTCGGACTGCTAGGTCCCAACGGCGGCGGCAAAAGCACGCTCTTCCGCATCCTGGCCACCATGATGACGCCCCGCAAAGGCCGGGCGACGGTCGCCGGGCACGATGTGGAGCGCTCTCCGGCGGTCGTGCGGCGGCAGATCGGTGTCGTATTCCAGTCGCACAGCCTGGATCGCAGCCTGACGGTGGCCGAGAACCTGCGCAGCCAGGGCTATCTGCACGGTCTCTCGGGAGCGAAGCTGGCCGAGCGGATGGAGACGGTGATGTCCAGGCTGGGCATTGCGGATCGCCGCAACGATCTGGTGGAGAAGCTCTCGGGCGGGCTCAAACGCCGGGTGGAGATCGCCAAAGGCCTGCTGCACAAGCCCGGCGTGCTGCTGATGGACGAAGCATCCACTGGACTCGATCCGCGCGCGCGCCGCGAGCTGTGGAGCTTCATCGAGGATCTGCGCGCCAAGGAAGGCGTGACCGTTCTCCTGACTACGCACATTCTGGAGGAAGCCGACCGCTGCGACCGTCTGATTCTGCTGCATCAGGGCTCCGTTGTGGCGGAGGGAAAGCCTAGCGAGCTGAAAGACAGGATCGGCGGCGATGTGGTGGTCCTCGCCGCGAACGATGCGGAAGGTCTCGCCGCGCGCGTGCGCAGCCGGTTCAGTCTGGACCCGCGGATTGTGGACGGCACGGTGCGCGTGGAGATCGCCAACGGCCACCGCTTTATCACCGAGGTGGTGGAGGCGTTCCCCGGATCGGTCGACTCGGTGGCGCTGCACAAGCCCACCCTTGAGGATCTCTTCGTCAGGGAAACGGGAGCGCTGATTTGCTAGGGTTCTGGTTGCCGGTCGCCGCGCTTTGGAAGCGGGAGCTGGTTCGATTCTGGCGGCAGAAGAGCCGCGTGCTGGGCGTGGTCGCCTCGCCGCTGGTGTTCTGGCTGCTGATCGGTTCCGGCTTCGGCGATCTGGCGTATTACTTTCCGGGCGCGCTGGTGCTCACGGTGATGTTCTCGGCCATCTTCTCGACCATGTCGATCATCGAAGACCGGCGGGAAGGATTTCTGCTTTCGATGCTGGTTTCGCCCGCCTCGCGCGGCAGCATGGTGCTCGGCAAAGTGCTCGGCGCGGCGACGCTGGCCTGGATTCAGGGCCTCATCTTCCTCGCCTTCGCGCCCCTGGCCGGCTTGCGGACGCCGCTGGCCGGGTTGGCCGCGGTGGCAGGTTCTATTTTTCTGATCTCGTTCACTCTCACGGCGCTGGGATTCATGATCGCCTGGAAGATGAATTCCACTCAGGGCTTCCACGCCATCATGAATCTGTTCCTGGTGCCCATGTGGATGGTCTCGGGCGCCGTGTTTCCCATCGCCGGGGCGCAGGGCTGGATGCGAGCGGTGATGTGGGCCAACCCGCTCACTTACTCTCTGGCGCTCCTGCGCGAGCTGCTCGCTCCCGCATCCGCCGCGGGCGGGCCTGGAATCGTCGCCAGCCTCTGGGTAACCGTCGGCTTCGGCATCGTGCTGCTGGCGGCCGCGTCGATGCTGGCATCGCGGAAATCGCCGGAAAGTTCGGCATGAAGCGGTACGGTTTCTTTAGCCTCCTGATCGCCTTGACGGCCTGTACGAAGAGCACGCCGCTTCCCGTGTACGGGGCCACGAGCGACTTCGAGTTGACCGCTCAAACCGGCGAGAAGTTTTCGCGGGAAGCGCTGGACGGCAAGATCTGGGTAGCCGATTTCATCTTCACCTCGTGCGCCGGACCCTGCCCGCGCATGAGCTCCCAGATGCGGCAGGTGCAATCCCTGGTCGCCAGGATTCCCGACGTGCGTCTGGTGTCCTTCACAGTGGACCCGGAGCGGGACACGCCGGAGGTGCTGGCCGAATATGCCAAGCGCTATCGCGCCGAACCCGGCCGCTGGCACTTCCTCACGGGCGACCGGGAGACGCTGCACCGCCTGAAGCTCGATACTTTCAAGCTGGGCAGCGTGGATGGCAATCTGAATCACAGCACGCGCTTCGTGCTGGTGGACCGGAGGGGGCGCATTCGCGGCTATTATGGGACCATGGAGGACGGGTTCATTCCGCAACTGGTTCGCGACATCCGGGCGCTGGCGAGGGAAGGATGACGATACATGACCTTCCCACGGTGAACGCCACGCTGAACGCTTCGGCGGCGGTGCTTCTGCTGTGGGGCTACCGGTTGATCCGGCGGCGAGAGATTGAAAAGCACCGCAAGGTGATGCTTACGGCGTTCGGCGTGTCGGCGGCTTTCCTGGTTTGCTATCTGGTCTACCACTACAACGTGGGCTCGGTGCGCTTTCAGAAAACCGGGGCCATCCGGACGGTGTACTTCGGCATTCTGATCACGCACACGATTCTGGCGGCCGCGGTTCCGTTCCTGGCGCTGATCACGCTGAATCGCGCGCTCAACAAGCGCTTCGACAAGCACCGGCGGATCGCCCGCTGGACCTTGCCCATCTGGCTGTATGTGAGCGTTACCGGCGTGGTGGTTTACGTGATGTTATACCGGTTGTAGGCTAAGGGTCGCTTCTATTCCTGCCGTATTGCAGTCAGTGGATCGATTTTGGAGGCGCGCCTGGCCGGAACATAGCAGGCAACCAGTGTCACCGCACCCAGCAGAACCGCGACGGCCAGATACACCAGGGGATCGTTCGGCTGCACTTGAAACAGCATGGTCGTAAGCAACCGTGTACCGGCAACTGCCGCGGCCAAGCCTAAGGCTAAACCGAGACCCGCGAGGGCCAGTCCTTGGCCGAGGATGAGCCGGAGCACGGAACCCGCGCTGGCGCCCAAGGCTATCCGCAGGCCGATCTCGTTCGACCGTTGGCCTACGGCGTACGCCATCACGCCATAGACACCTGCCATGGCGAGACATACTGCCAGTCCCGCGAAAACCCCAAACAACAGAGTGCGAAATCTGGGCGCAGCCACGTTCTCCGAAAGCCTCGCTTCCATAGTCGTGAACTTCACCGGGACATCCGGCGACCTCTCACGCGCCAAGCTCCGCACTGTTTCCGCAAGCGCGGTTGGATTGCCTACTGTCCGCGCGACGACGCTCAACGTCGATCCGTTGTACTGGTGTTGCTGATACGGCATGTAGCACTCGGGCATCGGCTCGCGAGCAGGTCCATACTGCCGGACGCTACCGGCAACGCCAATGATCGTCATGCCCTTGGGTGAATCGAACGTACAGAAGATCGTCCTGCCAATAGGATTCTCGCCGGGAAACGCTTGTCGAACTAGCGCTTCATTGATGATGGCGACGAAGGGTGCATCGAAGGTGTCGCCGTCATTGAAGTCGCGTCCGCTCTTTACGGGGATTCCGAGCGCCGCGAAAGTACCAGGCGCGACGATGGAAAGGACGGCGCCAGGCGCATTACTGCGGTCCGGCCGGGCCGGCATGTGATCGATGAAATAGGAACCTGTTGCAGAGGTCGACTCGGCATTTCCGGGCGGTGCCATCGTTGCGCCGGCTGCCAACACGCCGGGTAGAGTCGCAATTTGAGAGAGCATATCTTTGAAGAATTGGTTGGCCACTCGCAGTGGGGCGGGCACGGTCGTCCTCATCACCAGTACCTTTTCGGGACGAAACCCCAAGGCCACGTTGTGCAAGGCTATAAAGCTCTTGATCAGCAGACCAGCTCCGGAGAGAAGCACCACGGCCAGTGCGATCTCGGCCACCACCAGCACTCCACGCGTGCGGCCGAGTCCGCCGCCAACCACCGACCGCGTTCCTCCGTGCTTCAGCGCCTCGTTCAACTCGACTTTCGAGGCGTAGAGCGCCGGCACGAGGCCAAACAGGAAGCTCGTTATCACCGAAGCGCCAAGCGTAAACGCGAGTACCGATGCGTCGATCCCGGTTTCTGCTAGCCGCGGTACGTCTGCCGGAGCGAGTGCCACCAGCGCCTTCGCTCCCCAGTATGCGAACAGAAGTCCGGAAGCGCCCGCGAGGAATGCCAGCAGAGAGCTCTCAGTGATCAATTGCCTCACGATGCGCCGCTGGCTCGCTCCTAGTGCAGCGCGAACCGCGACCTCGCGAGTGCGTGCCGTCGCCTTGCCGAGCAACAGCGTAGCAGTGTTCGCACAGGCGATCAGAAGCACCACTGTAACGGTACCGAGCAAAAGGTAGAGCGTGAGACGAATGTCGCCCACCATGTCATCGCGCATTCGCGCCACAGTGACACTCCGGCCCTTGTTCCTTTCCGGGTACTGCCGTTCGAGCCGTCCAGCGATGGAGGTCATCTCCGCTTGCGCCCGTTCGAGGGCAACGTCGGTTTTGAGTCGCGCAACCGCAAGGTAGTTTCTGGAGCGGTATCCCCGCTGCTCTCGGGAAATCGTACTAGCCGGACGCCAGAGATCCGTCTTGCCCGGAAAGTGGAAGCCTGGTGGCAGCACGCCTACGATCGGCAGCGCTCTGCCAGACATGCGAACCGTTTGCCCTAGTACACGAGGATCACCAGCAAAACGGCGTTGCCAATAACCGTGGCTGATCATCAACGCCGCGCCACTGCCCTTTTGCACCTCCTCAGCCGTAAAGGAGCGCCCGACCATAGGCTCAGCGGCCAAGACGCGAAAGAACTCAGGACTCACCACGGTGGCTTGGGCATATTCAGCCGCGGACCCCGGCATCACCGCAGTTTCATCTGAGCGATAGTAGGCCAGCGATTCAAAGGAGGAACTCTGGTCGTGCCAACCGTCGAAGTCGAGGATAGCGATCTGCCGCGACAAGGGACCCTGCGCGTCGCCGGTTGTCGAAGCAGCGGAGAGAGTCACAATTCGATCCGGATCGCGATACGACAGCGGCTTCAGCAGCACGGCGTTCACCACGCTGAACACAGCCGTATTGGCGCCGATGCCGAGCGCCATAATCAGGACGGCGAGCGCGGCAAAGCCCGGACTCCGGCGCAGGGTCCGCCCCGCATACCGGAGATCCCGTAAGAGGTCATCGATGAAGTTCACGCGGCGCATGTCGCGGCATTCCTCCTTGTTTTTGGCAATTGCCCCCATTGCGCGCAGCGCGGTGTACTGCGCCTCCTCCGGTGAGAGGCCAGTATTCAGTCCTTCGTCAATCTGGCGTTCCAGGTGGTACTGGAGTTCCTCGTCGAGTTCCCGGTCAACGCGCGTTTTGCGGAATACGGAGCGAAAGGTTAGGCGAAGCTGTGTGAGCCAGCGCGACATCTCGCGTCTTCCTTCCTTTAGACCGTGCGCACAATAGCGGAGATGGCGCCCGAGAGCCGCTCCCAGGCGGCCGCTTCTTCGGTCAGGGCCTTGCGTCCAGCGCGCGTCAGCGAGTAGTATTTGGCGCGGCGATTGGTTTCCGAGACCTTCCACTCGGCCTCGATCCAGCCCTGCTGCTCCAGCTTGTGCAACGCAGGGTAAAGCGCGCTCTGGCCGACCTGCAGGACCTCGCTGGACATCTGCCGGATTCGACGCGCGATTGCCCAACCGTGCATGGGCTCGAGGGCGACGATTTTCAAGATGAGCAGGTCCAAAGTGCCCTGCACGAGATCCGTCGGCTTGCTCATGACTCTTGCCTCAGTTACTGACAATAGTATGCGTCAGCAAGACGATTGTGTCAAGAGCAACCGCCGCCGTAGGCTAAACTGAGGAGAGAGTTCGATGTTGGATAAACAGCAGTTGCATCAGCTCGTCGACCAGCTTCCGGAGTCGGAATTGACGGCGGCGGCGCGCTATCTCGAATTCCTACTTTCGCACGAAGCTCCGGTCGATCCGGAAATGCTTGCGCGCATCGACCAAGCCCGCGCGCATCCGTCCCCCGGCATCTCACACGATGACGTGCTCAGGGAATTCGGGCTTTGAAGTTCATCTGGGAGCCTGCTGCGCGCGCCGACTTGCGACATCTGGACAGAGACACTGCAATGAGGATCTTGCTTGCGCTCACGCGGTACGGTGAGACCGGCGAAGGTGACGTAAAGCGACTGACTGACCGCGAAGGACTGTGCCGGCTGCGCGTTGGCAAGTGGCGCGTGTTCTTCGATCTCGACGTGTCCGGCACGGCGCGTATTCACGGCATCGATAATCGGGGCCAAGCCTACTGAATCCGGGCCGCGTGCTCCACCACTTCGACTAGGACGACGACAACCGCGGAATCGTTAGGCTGCCCTCATAGTGCCGGGAGAATGCCACGCCAAAGCAAGGTTGATGACCAGTCTACTTCTGCAGCAGAAAATTCCCCACCAGCATGGAGTCCACGCCGGAGGAGTAGAAGCTCCGCACTGCGTCGCGCGGCGTGCAGACCAGCGGGTCCCCAAACAGATTGAATGACGTGTTGTAGAGCACGGGCAGGCCCGTGGCCCGGCCGGCGGTGTGGAGCAGTTTCCAATAGAGCGGGTTGTCGTTGCGGTCCACGGTCTGGACGCGGATGAGATCGTGGGCCAGCACGGCGCTGCGGAAGGCGCCGGCGTGCGGCTCGCGGACACGGCCCACGGTGGCCAGGAAGCGCGCATTCGGACCTACTTCGAAATATTCCGAGGCCAGCTCGGCCGGCACGGAGGCGGCAAACTTCCGGAAGCTTTCGCGGTGCTTGATATATGCGTTCAGGTTCTCGGCCGAGTAAGGGTCGCGCGGCGAGGCCAGAATGCTGCGGTTCCCGAGCGCGCGCGGGCCGAACTCCATCCGGCCGTGCATCCAGGCGACAATCTTATTCTCGTTCAGCTCGGCGACAGTGGCGTCAGCGAGCTCTTCGGTGGTCGGCAGATAGCGGAAGCGCAGCTTGCAGTTTTCGAGCACCTGCTTGATCTGCTCGGCGTCGAAGCTCGGTCCAAGGCACAGGTTGCCGATCCCGATGCGCTCGGGCCGCTGGTAAGTGTTGTGCCAGGCATGGAAAACGGCGCCGAGGGCCGTGCCCGCGTTTCCGGCGGCGGGCTGGACAAAGACGCTCGAAAATCGCGCCCGCTGCTCGAGCGCGGCCACCAGTAAAGCGTTGAGGCCGAGCCCGCCTCCCAGGCACAGATTAGTCCCCGAGCCGGCCATCTCGATGGCGCGCTGCTCGAGAGCGCGCTGGATGCCCGCGGCCAGGTGCGGGCGGATCGGCTCGGGCACGGGCGCTCCGTCCTCGATTCCCAGGCAGTTGTAAAACTTGGCGCTGAAGCCGCCGTGGGTGATGCGTCCCGCGTCGATGAAGGAGCGGTCGAGCCGCGGCCAATCGCCGTTGTGCGGCGGCAGGATACGCAGGAACAGATCGACGAAGCGGTCGTCTCCGGTTACCGAGAGCCATTGCACCTTGTGCTCGTCGGCGTTGGCGCGGAAGCCCAGAAGCTCGGTCGCGCGGCTGTAAACATCGGCGATTGAATCGGGGTAGAAGCTTTCGCGCTCGAGCGTCAGCCGGTTTCCCTCGGCCTGCCAGCGTGCGCTGCACCGGATATCGCCGGCCCGGTCGAGGGTCAGCACGGCTGCCGTCTCGTACGGCGAGGCATAGAAGGCCGAAGCGGCGTGCGCCCGGTGGTGCTCCACCAGCACGATCCGGCTCTTGGGAAATCGCTCGCGCAACTGCAGCAGAAAGGCCGCGTCGTTCCCGGAAGAGATGGGACGGACCACGGCGACGCAGTCCACGTCCTGCGTCCGCACCCCGGCCATGGTCAGGCACCACGCCAGAGATTCTTCCGGCACTTCCGCGAGCAGCCGGCGCCGCTGGCCGCGCCGGCCTACCTTGGCCTCTTCGACCCCGGCCACCAGCTTTCCGTCCTTCACCAGGGCTGTTGCGGCATCTCCCAGGATGCCTCCGATTCCGACAATGATCATGAATTAGACTCGAGCCAGGCGCGCAACGGTTCGCTCGCGGCCAATGGCGGCAAATACGGTAAAAACGCTCGGTCCCACAGGCTGCCCGCTGAGCGCGTTGAAGATGAATTTACGCGTGCTGCCGACGTGCAGGTAGCCTGTGGGCGAGGGCGCGAAGCGGACGCGGGGCACCATCTGCCAGTATAGCGCCGCAAACCACGCTGGGATGGCGGACTCTCGCACGCCTGCCATTCCTTGCACTTAGCGCATCCGTTAACGGTGGGGTAACGGCAAGTATACGCCGGGTAACTTCCCGTGCTTCCCCAAATGGGGGAGAATCCGCGGTATGCCTACCCCTCTCACGAGAGCAAAACAATTTCTGGAACAAAAGCTGCGGGAAACCATCGCCGAGTGCGGAGTACCTGCCTTAGCCGCTGTGCTCGTCCGCAACCAGGGCCAGACCATCGTCGCCAGCCAGCAAGGCGTTCGAAAGGTTGGCGCGACGGGCGCTCAAAACAAGATTCAGCAATCCGACAAATTCAACCTGGGATCGGTCTCCAAAGTGTTCACGGGCAACCTCATGGGCAAACTGATCCAGGATGGCGTGGGCAACCTCCAGTGGAACACGAAGCTCATCGACGTTTACCCGGAAATAGACAATATCCCCGGCATGCAGGGCGTATATGAGAACGTCACCATCGAGCAGTTTCTGGCGCACACCTCGGGCATGCCGATACAGCCGGCCGGCGACAATGCCAATGCCTATCTGAGCTGGACGGCCGTCGACCTGACCAAGCAGAAGCTGAAACAGCGCCGCAGGCAGTACATGACCGCAGCGATTCTGGATTCGCCGCTCTACCAGCCGGGCCAGGGCGCGGAATACAGCGGCGGCGGCGTAATTTGCGCGGCAATGGCCGAACAGAAGACGGGCGAGACGTATGAAGACCTGATGCAAGAGCACGTTTACGGTCCGCTCGGAATGACCAACTCCGGTTTTGGCGAACTCTCGCCCGGCGCTCTCGACGGTCCCTGGCAGCACGGCTGGGACTCCGAGAACCTCACCGTCAACCCCGATAACAACACGAAAAAGGACGCATGGACCTGGCACCCGCGCAACCCAGTAGGTGCGGCGTGCTGCTCCGCCGCGGACATGGGCAAGTTTCTGCGCGAGCAAGTCAGGCCGGATCCGCAAGTGTTCGACGCAGCCGTCCGCCAGACCATGCAGACCCACCAAGTGGCGGCGGCAAGCGGCTTTGTTCGAGGCGCGTGGTCGTCGAACGCGCCGGGCTCCGATCAAGCCAACATCGCCCACAACGGCGACAACGGTGTGAGCTACGCGAATATGGAGGTTTCACTCTCCCAAAAGGTTGGATATGCGGCGATGTCCAATGTGAACAATGCATTCGGGTCTCCGGCCGTGTATGAGATGCACGAGGTAATGCGCATCATGCACACCTGCTGGGACAAGCTTTTCGCCGTTGACACCGCGTTGTGGGAGTGCGCCCATCCCATGCCCGCGGTTGCGCTGGCCGGGCGGAAGACGATTGTTTTTGCACGCAACCACAACGGTGAGGTGGTCAGGCGCCGTACCACGAACGGCGGCGTTTCGTGGCAGGCGGCGGGCGCATTTCCGGGTGCGGTTCTCACTTCCGGTCTGGCGGCTGACGCTTCTTCGGATGGCCAGCGCGTGTACGTGTTCGGGCGGGGAACGGACAACCGGATCTGGTTCGCGTTCTCGACCGACGGAGGAACCAACTGGCAGGGCTGGAATCCGATCGGCGCCGGCATCTTTCAAACCGGCCCGGCAGTGGCGGTCAGCTCGAGCGGCGGGTTGATTCATCTGGTTGGGATTGGCACGGACCGGAAAATGTACCGTACACGATCCCTCGATTCAGGCCAGACCTGGATCGACTGGGAACCGATCGGCCAAGGCGTGTTCACCTCGGCGCCCGCTATCGCGGCGTCAAGCGACGGCAAGATCGTCCACGTGTTCGGCCGGGGTGGCGATTACCGGATCTGGCGCAATGTTTCGGTCCATAGCGGAAGCTCGTTCGGCGCGCACTGGAAGCCGATCGGCCAGGGTGTGTTCACAACGGGACCGGGCGCTGCGGCTTCCAGCAACGGCGCCAAGGTACACGTGGTCGCGCGAGGGACGGATCGGGCTCTCTGGCATAACATGACCTCAAACTCGGGCACGAATTGGGCGGCGCACTGGAAGGTGGTTCCCAGTGGAACGCTCACCTCGGCGCCGGCGCTTGCCACGACAAGCGACGGCTCGGATCTAAGCGTGTTCGCGTTCGGAGGAAACTTCAAAATATACCGGAATCACTCGTCTGACAGCGGGCAAAGCTGGGCCGGTTGGGGAAACATCGGTCCGGATTTCTTTTTATAGTACCGGGAAGCAACTACTGCCTGGCAGGTAATTGATTCCAATGGAAAGAGGTAATTTCTACCGGGCGAGGCCCTCGGAGACATTGATTCTTTGTGACTTAAGGTTTGGCATCTCGCCTGCACTTAGAACATGCAGTTGAAGTGGCGCGAACCGGCGGAGACGGTCTCCATCAAACGATGGGATCGGCTCCGCCGGTTTTATTTTATCTGCTTCAATACAATCGGGATGCCGGCCCGGCGCAGCGCGGCTTCGACATCCGCTGGAGTGAGCCGGGACGCATCGTAATCGACTGTCAGGCCATCTCCCCGATCGTCCAACCGCAGGCGCACGAACCCGTAAATCGAATGCGCGTCCGCAATGCGTGTAAGCAACGTTTCATCCAGCGGGCGATCCAGGCCGAAATGCATCTGAACCTTCGTCATATAAACAAAGCATAGCAACGGCTTCGATAAAGCCCTCCGTCAGGGCAGCTCCTTCTGTCCATCGATCTCGGCAAGCAGCAGTTCCACCAGGTACTTCTGGCCCAGGTCGAATTCGTTGGAGGCGTTTTCCGGCTCGTGGGCCTGCACCCAGGAGCGCAGAAATTCGGTGACAGGCGAAGCGACCGCTTCTTCCGCGCCGGGCTCAAAGCGGAGAGGAATCTCGGACCGCTGGATCGAGGAAATCAACAGGTCGGCGAATTTCATCGGCGTTTCCATGGTACTTCGGGAATGGCGCTATGGTGGTTCAGCGGTCCGGATCCACGACCCAGGCCCGGGCTGGTGGCGATGGCTGCCGAAACGTAGCGCTTGGCCACTTCCACGGCGGATTCGAGCGGCTCGCCCCGGCTGAGCGCGGCGGTGATGGCCGCGGAATAAGTGCATCCGGTTCCGTGCGTGTGCCGGGTGACGATGCGCGGCGCCGAGAACTCGCGGATGCGGCCTTCGAAGCAGAGGACGTCCACGGCATCGCCTTCCAGGTGTCCGCCCTTTACCAAAGCGGCGCGCGCGCCCATCCCGCACAGTTTTCGTGCCGCGCGGCGCATGCTTTCCACGTCGTTTACCCCCATGCCGGTCAGCAGCACGGCCTCGTGCAGGTTGGGCGTCACCAGAAAAGCGCGCGGAAGCAGGTGCTCGGCCAGTGCCGAGACCGCGTTGCCGGAGACCAGCGCCGCGCCGTGCTTGGAAACCAAAACCGGATCGACTACCAGTGGAAAACGAAACTCCGCGGCGGCGTTCGCGATGGCCTTCACCAAAGCCTCGTTTCCCAACGCTCCCGTCTTGGCGGCGTCCGGCGGAATGTCCTCGATCACCGCCTGAAGCTGCGCCAGCACCAGCTCGGGATTCAGGCATTCCACCGAGTCCACGCGACAGGTATTCTGCACCGTCACCAGCGTGAGAACGGCTTCGCCGTAAACGCCGAACTGGTGAAAGGTTTTGAGGTCGGCCTGCACCCCCGCGCCGCCGCTTGGGTCCGAGCCGGCGATGGTCAAAGCCACGGGCCGCATCCAGTTTCAGAATAGCCCACTGGGTCTCTCAAGGAATCCACATTTCCTGCCGATGAACGGAGTATGCACCGAGAGAGCGGCGCCCGGCGAAGGTACGGATGGCTCTTGCAGCCGATCTTCCTGGCGCTGCTTGGGGCCGGCGTCGCTTCCGGCGAGAGCCTGCGGTTGAAGACGCGGAACCTGAGTCCGCCCAGGGACCTGGCGGATCGTTTCGCCGCTCCCATCAAGCGGCGGAGCTTCAGCCGCTCCCACTACTTGTTGCAGTTCGAAGGGCGTCCCGGCAGGGAACAGATTCGCGAGCTGGCGAGGCGCGCCGCCGCGCCTACCGGAAGCGTGCCGGGTTTCGGACTGATTGTGGCGGCTGCGGATGGGCTGTCGCTCGAAGGCCTGAATGTGAGATGGGCGGGACGCCTTCGCGCGGAAGATAAGCTCAGCCCGGCGCTCGCGCGGATCGAGAATCCGTCGCAAGCGGGCTTCATCGTCGAATTTCATCCCGATGTCGAAATGGAGGAGGCGCGCGCCATGGTGCGCGAGCACGGCTTGCGCCTGGTGGCCCACCCCGACATGATGCCGCATCAGTTGTTGGCGACGGGCCACTCGGGACAGGCCGTGCGGCTTACCGACTGGGACGAGGTGGCGTACGTGTTTCCGGCGTCCGAGGACCTTCTGGAAGGCCGGCGCGTGGAGGCCTGCGCCGGCGCGCTGAGCGAATTCGGCTTCTTCGGCCAGTACGCCAAAGTGGGCGCCGGATGGCCGGCAGGGTCCCAGGGATTCGAGGTGGGATACCACGTGGGCGCGCTTACGCCAAAGCTGCCGGGTGACACGGTGCGCGCTGAGATCTTGCGCGCCTTGGAGGAATGGGCCCGGTACGCGAATCTGCGTTTTCGGCCCGAAACGAACCCGGCGGCGGCGCGCACGATTTCAATCCATTTCGCCTCGGGCGCGCACGGCGACCCTTATCCGTTCGATGGTCCCGGTAAGATCCTCGCCCACACCTTCTACCCCGCGCCTCCCAATCCCGAACCGATTGCCGGGGACATGCACCTGGATGCCGAGGAGGGCTGGAACGCGGGCGGCAACGTGGATCTCTTCTCGGCCGCGCTGCACGAAGCCGGTCATGCGTTGGGACTCGGCCATCTCGACCGGCCCGGTTCCGTGATGTACCCGTACTACCGCAAAGTCGCAAAGCTTGGCGCGGAAGATATCGCGGAAATTCGCGAGCTGTACGGAGCCTCAACCGAGTCGGATGAGCCGCCGATCGAGGAGCCCGCGCGGCCTTCGCTGACGCTCACGCTCACGGTGGTCCAGCCGCCGGGTGTCACCAAGGCGCCCAGCATCGCCGTATACGGCGCCACGGCGAACGGCGTAGGCGAAGTGGAGGTGAGCTGGACGAGCAGCCGTGGTCCGAGCGGCGCGGTCAGAGGGCCGGCGGGCTGGGCGATCTCGGTCCCCTTGTTGCAAGGAGAAAACGGCGTGACCATCACGGCGAGGGATGGCGCGGGGCGTACCGCATCGCGTTCGTTCACCGTGACGCGCGAGGAGGAGGCCGCCAAAACCTTGGACCGTGTGATACCGGGCCTGCGCATCACGCGGCCCACATCGACGATCATTCAGACCTCGGAAGCGTTCCTCACGCTGCGCGGCAAAGCCGACGACAACATCGGCGTGACCGCGGTGACCTGGACCACTTCCGGCGGGGCTTCGGGGAACGCCGTGGGCACGGTCCAGTGGACAGCTTCGAATGTGCCGCTGCTGAAAGGCGACAACACCATCGTGATCCGCGCTTACGACGCCGCGGGGAACATGGGCTGGCGGTCGCTTACGGTCGTGCGGCGCTAATCACTCGTGCCGTAGCGCAACCAGTGGATCGACTCGCGAAGCCCGGTACGCTGGAAGCCACGCCGCTACAAGCGCCACTCCCGCAAGCATTGCAATCGCCACTCCAAGCGCCACCGGATCGGTCGGCGCCAGGCCGTACAGCCTGCTCGCGATCAATCGCATTCCGGCTGCTGACAGTCCAACGCCCGCGACCAAGCCTACCAACAGCAGCAATCCGGTTTCACGCAGAATCATAGCCATTACAGTCCCATGCTGGGCGCCCAGCGCCTTCCGGATGCCGATCTCGTTCGTGCGCCGCGCCACACCATGGGAAAGCACTCCGTAAAGCCCGATCGCCGCAAGGAGCAGCCCCACCACGCCGAACGCCGTCGAAAGGCGCGCCAGGAGCCGGTCCTGCACCATTTGCTTATTGACGAGTTCCGTAAGCGTGCTGGCGGCCGTGATGGGCAAGTTCGGATCCTCCGACAGAATCGCGCGCCGCACACCCGCCAGCACGCTGGAGGGCTCGGCAACAGTCCGGACCGCGAATGTGATGAAGCGCGGCGGCACATCGGTCGGCTGCGCCGCAGGCACATAAAACCTGGGCTCGATTTCGTCGCGCAGACTCCGGTTTCGCGAGTTCCGCGCCACACCCACAATCTCGTACGTGTCGACGTGCATCCCGAGAGGGTTGCGGCCCGCTAAGAACCGCTTGGCGAACGCCTCGTTGATCACGCACACCGTGTTGCTCGAGGGCTGATCCCGTTCGGTGATTTCGCGTCCAAGCAGCAACGGGATGCCGAGTGTCGAGAAATAGTCCGGCCCGATATGGTCCCAGACCGACCAGACGCCGCCGTCGCCCTTCTGCGTATAACCCTCGACCTCGACATGGCCCGAGCTTCGCGAGCCCAGGAAAAAACCGCTCTTTGAATAACTCGCTGCGCGCACGCCGGGCGCCGCGCGTACCCGTTCCAGCAGCCGCTGGAATACCGGCAAGCGGTGTTGCTCCCCATATCCGCCCATCTGCACGTCCACCCTCACCAGGATCAGTCGCTCCTTCACATAACCCAGGTCCGCCTGTTGCAGGTTTTGAAATGTGCGGAGAAGCAGACCCGCTCCGATGAGCAAAGGAAGGGATAGCGCCACTTGCCCGACGACGACGAACCTGCCAACCCGCAGCCATGCGGCCGATGCCGTGAGCCCGCGACCCTGCTCCTTCAAGCCGGACGTGGCATTCAGGTTCATGGTTCCGAGGACCGGGAGAAGCCCGAGGATCAACCCCGCCGCGACTGTCAGCGCGAACGCAAAGCCCAGCACGCGGACGTCCGGCGTGACCGGCAGATGAATCGACTCAGGGACCAGGGCGAGCAATCCGGCGCGGAGCATCCAGGCGGCGGCTAGGCCGGCAAGGCCGCCCAGGAAGGCGACGGCCATACTTTCGGTGAACAACTGCCGGATCAGCCGGCCGCGACTCGCTCCCAGCGCCAGCCGCACCGAGATCTCACGCGTTCTCGCGGTCGTGCGAGCCAGCAGCAGGTTGCCCAGGTTCGCGCAGGCAATCAGCAGCACGAGCCCGGAAGCGGCCAGGAGCATCGTCAGCGGCTCGGCAATCTGTCCGCGAATCTGCGACGCGCCGTTGGCAGCCGGCCGTAGCTTGAGCCACTGCTTCCTGGCTGTTTCGGTGGAGCCGTAGAAGACGGCTAGGCCTTGTTGAAAGGTGACGTTGGCGGCAGCTTGAGCGGTTTCGATGCGAACGCCAGGCTTCAGCCGGCCGAAGACGTGGAGCCACATCACTTTGTCCCCATCGCCAGGGTTCTCGTGCAGCCATTCGCGCCCGGGCAGCACTACTGGTTGAAGGCTCAGCGGCACCCATACATCGGGCCGCTGCCCTACGGTTTCGCCGAAAAACGAAGGCGGTGCGACACCGATGATCGAAAACACTCCCTGACGGATCGTGATGGTCGTCCCGAGAACATCGAAGCGACGGCCGAAGCGGCGCTGCCAATAGTCGTAGCTGATCACAGCGTGCGGCGCCGCGGGGTCATCATCGGCGCTAAGCGTCCGGCCCAGCAAAGCCGGCACACCCAGAGTGCTGAAGTACTCTGAAGAGGCCATTTGGACCAGAGTCTCCTCCGGCTCGGATCCGTCTACTCTTACGGGGACGGGCTCGGGCTCGATCTGACAAGCCATCAAGCTGGAAAATACGGTGGACAGATCCCGCAGTTGGCGGAACTCGGACCAGGTCAGTTCCTCCCGTTCGCCGCTCTTGCTTCCAATCGTGATCCCGTTCGAGGCGGGATTGGTCAACATGACCAGCGATTGCGGATCGCGCACCGGCAGCGCGCTCATCAGCACGCTGTTGAGCAAGCTGAAGATCGCCATGTTGGCCCCGATTCCTAACGCCAGAGAAAGGACAGCCACCGCCGTGAAGCCCGGCCGTGAAGCCAGGGTGCGGATTGCATAGCGCAAGTCTTGTTGGATCACGTGATAATGCTCCCGCGGTGCAGTGAGAAAGAGATCGAAAACGGTGTGCAGCCAGATGGAAGCCTCGGCCCACCATCTGCCCTGCTGCCGTGCTTCCCGCACTTGCTCGGCGAACGCGCTGAGCATTTCCGCGCCATACTCGCGGCGGAACGGCGCCGGATAGCACCACAGCAGCGTCCGGTAAAGACCGATCGGCAGCATGGTCTACAGTTTCTTCGGAATGAGGCCGGTTTCCCGTGCCTGGCTCAACATTTCGGTCAGCCGTCTGGCCTCGGCCATGGCCACGCGCCGGCCCCACCGCGTCAGACGGTAATAGCGGCGGCGCTCATCCCGGCTCTCCGGGTCCGGGCTCTCCCGCAGTTCTTCCACCAGGCCTTGCTCCAACATGCGGTGGATGGAACTGTAAAGCGTGCCGGCGCTCAGACGGACCTTGCCGTCGGTTCGTGCCTTGACATCCTGCATGATGGAGTAGCCGTGGCGGTCGCGGTCGGCCAGCGCCACCAGAATGTGAAACACCGCCGTTGGCAACGGCAGGAAGGCATCGGGATCAGACATGTCTCGGGACATCGTGGTCTATATCGTCCTAAAGTATAGTGCAACGCGTTAGAGTGTGCAACTGGGCGCTAGCGCCGTGCGGCTTCGGAAACAGACCTCACTCTGGACGATTCGACCAGAACCGGTTCACCTTGGGTAATAAGTAGATCGGAGGGATAATTCAAATGTGAGGCGCATCGCATTCTGGTTGGCCGCTGCACTGGTTTTAGGTGCCCAGGATCAGCCCTACTACGCGCAGCGGACGCGAATGGTTAGCGAACAGATCGCAGTCCGGGGCATCAAAAACCCGGCCGTTCTAAAAGTGATGCGCGAAACACCCCGCGAACAATTCATTCCGCCCGCCGTGCGGGAATTAGCCTACGAAGATCGTCCAGTCCCGATCGGCTACGGCCAGACAATTTCCCAGCCCTATATCGTCGCCTTCATGACCGAGATGCTCGACATCAAAACAGATCAGCGTGTGCTCGAGATCGGGACAGGTTCCGGTTACCAGGCCGCGATTCTATCGCCCCTGGCGAAGGAGGTCTACACGATTGAAATTGTCACTGAACTTGCGAAGTCCGCGTCCTTAACGCTCAATCGGCTGGGCTATAAGAACGTGAGTGTTCGGGAAGGCGATGGCTACAAGGGCTGGCCCGAGAAAGCACCGTTCGAACGGATCATCCTGACTGCGGCTCCGACGGAACTGCCAAAGGCGCTTACAGACCAGCTCAAACCCGGCGGCAAACTGCTGGCGCCGATAGGCGGTCCCTCTTCCGTGCAAGAGCTAAGAGTGGTGGAGAAAACGGCGGACGGCAAGATCATAAGCCGGCCGGTGTTGCCAGTGAGATTCGTGCCAATGGTGAAGCCCAAAAACCAGTGATCCTGTAGCGCTCGTTTGAGGACCGGGCCCGACCGAATTCGGGAACCTAAACGCAACGCCGTTAGCGAGGAGCGTTACGTCGGAGTGATCCAACGCGAACTTCACTGCTTTGCGAACGGAACTCGGGATCCTACGCTCCTGGTCAACGCTAAAACATGCCCGGCAACGCGCTGTAATGTCGGCGTTATTCGCACCGCAAGGCGACAGACGGATCGATCCGCGTAGCTCGCCGTGCGGGAACATAGGCCGCGAGAGCCGCGATGGCAATCAGCAACGCCGAGACGGCGAGGTAGGTGGATGGTTCGGTTGCGGTCACGCCGAACAACATTCGTTGCATGACGCTGTTGAGCGCGAGTGCGCTGCCAATCCCTATTGCTATCCCGACGGAAGCGAGCGCAACAGCCTCGCCGACCACTGTCCGCATCACATCGCGTCCGGCGGCGCCGAGGGCGATCCGGACGCCGATCTCACGAGTGCGGCGCGTCACGGAGAATGAAATTACTCCATAGATTCCAACGGCGGCAAGTACAAGCGCCGTGGTTCCAAACGCCGCCAGAAGAAGCGCTGACATGCGAGGAGTTCCCATTGCATCCGAGACGTATTGCGCCATGGGGGTAATTCGCGAAATGGGCTGGGTGGGATCGGTTTCGAGTACAGCCTGGCGGAGTGCGGGAGCCAGGCGCTGCGGATCGGTGACCGTACGCACGGTAAGGATCATGTCGGCGATTGAGACCTGGCGATACAGCTCGTAGAACTCCAGCTCGGCATCTTTCGTGAGCGATGTGAACTTCACGTCGCCTACCACCCCGACGACCGTAAGCCAGGATTGTTCGGAACGGCCGTTTCCGAAGCGCTTTCCCACGGGGTCAGTGTCGGGCCAGAAGCGCCGGGCCATGGCTTCATTGATGATGGCAATGCGGGGCGAGGCAGCGTCCTGCGACGTAAATTCGCGGCCGCGGACGAGGGGAATCCGCATCACGCGGAAATAATCGGGGTCGATGACGCGTCGCCAGAAGATCGGAGCGTCCTCGGGCCGCGGAGCCGGCTGCCCTTCGATTATGAAATCGCGGCCCGTGTTCGATCCACCGAGGGGAATCAGGCTGACCATGCTTGCGGCCTGAACGCCAGGCATGACCCTAACCCTGTCCAGCAGGCGCTGGTAGAAAGCAAAGCGCTGCCCGGGGTTCGCGTATTTCGTTGTGGGCAGCGTGATCGACGCTGTGAGGACGCCTTCGGCATCAAAGCCTGGGTTGGTCGCCTGCAGGCGTAGTAAGGTACGCATCGTCAGAGTCGCGCCGATCGTGAGGAGCATGGCAATTGCTACCTCGATGACAACCAGCACGCCGCGGAACCGATTGCGGGGGCGGCTCTCGCCGGCGGTGATGCTCCCTTCCTTCAGCGTCTCAGAGAGCCGCGCCCGGAAGGCCGCCAATGCCGGCGCCAGGCCAAAGAGAATTCCGGTGAGTAGGGAAGCGAGAATCGCAAACGCGAAAACGCGGCCGTCGAGCGACACTTCTTTGAGGAACGGGATTCGCTCAGGGCCATAAAGTGCGACGAGTCGAGTGCCGGCGGCGGCCAGGGCGAGACCTGCGACGCCGCCACAAAGACCGAGGATGACACTCTCGGTGAGTAACTGACGGAGGATTCGCCAGCGCCCTGCGCCCAATGCGGTCCGGAGCGCGATCTCGCGCTGGCGTACGCTCGCACGCACCAGTAGCAAGTTGGCGACGTTGGCGCAGGCAATCAGAAGCACCAGGCCGACTGCACCGAACAATACGAGCAAGCTGAGACGTACGTCGCGGACTGTGAAATCGCGCACACGCCAAACCTGCGCACCCCAGCCTTTCATGTCAGCATATGCGGCTTCCAGCCGGCGTGAGACGGCGTCAATCTCAGCCTGAGCACGCTCGATAGGAACGCCAGGCCTGAGTCGCGCATAAACTCCCACGGACGGCGATGGAGCCCCGCGCGTCCCGCGGGCTGTGCTGTGCGCAATCGGAACGTAGATGTCGGCCGTCCGATTAGGAAACGTGGACTCCACCGCACCAAACGCAAAACCACGCGGCAAAACGCCGGTCACCGCGACGCTCTCGCCATCGAGGTTTATGCTGCGGCCGATGACGCTGGTGTCGCGGCCGAACCGCCGCTCCCACAGAGCATAGGAAAGAATCGCGACTCTCGGCGCTCCCGGCTGGTCCTCTTCGGCCAGGAAATTCCGACCCACGACGGGAGAGATGCCGAGCATGGTAAAGAAAGCGGCATTCACACGGAGAACGTCGAGGCGCTCCGGCTCATTGCCCACCAGCAGAGTCGCCGAAGCGGGTGCGTACGCGGACATGGATTCAAATGAAGGGCTACCGGCTTTCCACTCCGCATAAGTACTGTATGCCGTGAAGGAAAAGGGGAGATTGCGGCTTGGGATGCTCGTCCAGATCCAGACCAGTCGGTCGGGATCCGCAACGGGTAAAGGCTTCAGCAGGACAGCGTAGACCACACTGAAAATCAGCGTACTACCGCCGATACCGAGTGCCAGCGCGATGGTCGACAACGCGGTCACGCTTGGGTTACGGGCGAGGATGCGCAGACCGAATCGAATATCTTGGAGCATGTAATCGAGTTTAGTTCACAAGGGATCCATCCGCCTCAGCTACGCTCAGATAACACGTCTCACTCGCACCGGAGCGCAACCAATGGATCGACTCGCGATGCCCGGTACGCTGGAACCCACGCCGCTACAAGCGCTACTCCCGCAAGCACCGCGATCGCCACTCCAAGCGCCACCGGATCGGTTGGCGCCAGGCCATACAGCCTGCTCGCGATCAACCGCATTCCGGCTGCCGACAATGCGATGCCCGCGATCAGCCCCACAACCAGCAGCAGTCCGGTTTCGCGCAGAATCATGGCCATTACAGCCCTATGCTGCGCGCCCAGCGCCTTCCGGATGCCGATCTCGTTCGTGCGCCGCGCCACACCGTAGGAAAGCACTCCGTACAGGCCGATCGCCGCCAGCAGCAGCGCCACCACCCCGAAGGCGATCGAAAGGCGCGCCAGGAGCCGGTCCTGCACCATGCGCTCATCGACGAGCTCGCCAAGCGGCCGTGCGACCGTGATGGGCAGGTTCGGGTCCCACGACAGGATCGCGCGCCGCACGCCCGCGATCACGCTGGACGGCTCGGCAACGGTGCGAATCGCGAAGCTGGCCGAATCCAGCGCAAAGATGGGCTGCGTCACAGGCACATAGAAACGGTGCTCGACATCGCCGCGCAGGTTGTTTCCCCGTGAATCCCGCGCCACTCCGACAATCTCGAAAGTGTTGCGTTGATTGGCGTAGATCTGGGTGACATGCATCCCGAGTGGGTTGCGCCCCGCGAAGAACCGCTTTGCGAACGCCTCGTTGATGACACAAACTTTGTTACTCGATGGCTGGTCCCGCTCGGTGATCTCGCGGCCCACGAGCAGCGGGATGCCGAGTGTAGAGAAGTAATTGGGTCCGACGTGATTGTAGCGCGAGCCCCGGTCGTTATTGCCCTGCGGTGTATATCCTTCGACGGCGATCTGATCGCCGCTGTCTGAGCCGGAGAAAAGGCCATTGTTTGAATAGGTCGCTGTGCGCACTCCGGGCGCCGCGTGCACCCGTTCCAGCAGTTGTTGAAAGAACGCCAGCCGGCGGGGCTCCTGGTATCCGGCCGTTTCGGCGTCAACCTCCACGATGAGCAGCCGCTCTTTGGCATAGCCGAGGTCCACCTGCCGGAGGTTGTGGAGCGTCCGCAGGAGCAGTCCGGCTCCGACGAGCAATGGCAAAGACAACGCCACTTGACCGACGACTACGACTTTGCCGGCGCGCAGCCACGCGGTTGATGCCGTGAGCCCGCGAGCGTGCTCCTTCAATCCGGACGCGGCGTTCACGCTCATCGTCCGCAGCACCGGGAGAAGCCCGAGAATCAATCCCGCTGCGAGAGTCAACCCGAAGACGAAACCGAGGACGCGGGTGTCCGGCGCGACCGGCAGATGAATCGAGTCCGAAACCAGGCGAAGCAATCCAATACGCAGCATCCAGGCCGCGGCCAATCCAGCGATGCCTCCCAGAAACGCGACGACCATACTTTCGGTGAGCAACTGCCGGATGAGCCGCCCGCGGCCCGCTCCCAGCGCCAGGCGCACCGAGATCTCGCGCGTCCTGGCGGTGGCGCGCGCCAGCAGCAGGTTGCCGAGGTTCGCGCAGGCAATCAGCAGAACGAGTCCGGCAGCGGCCAATAGCATTGTCAGGGGTTCAGCGAACTGCCCGCGAATCTGCGACGCGCCGGTGGCGGCCGGCCGAAGTTTCAGCCGCTGATTCAGGAACTCTTTTTGGGCTTCGGGCGTCAGGGCTGAGCCATAGTAGGCAGCCAGTCCCTGTTGAAAGGTCACGTTGGCGGTGGCCTGCGCTGTCTCGATGCTAATGCCGGGCTTCAGCCGGCCGAAGACATGCAGCCACATCACTTTTTCGAGATGGCCGGGCTTGTCGTGCAGCCAGTCGCGGCCGGGCAGCACTGCGGGCTGCATCGTCAGCGGAAGCCAGACATCGGGTCGCTGCCCGACGGTTTCGCCGAAGAAGGACGCTGGCGCGACACCAATGATCGTGAACACTCCGCGGCGGATCGCCATTTTGGTCCCGAGGATATCGGCGCGGCGGCCGAAGCGGCGCTGCCAGTAGTCATAGCCGATCACGGCGTGGGGCGCCGCGGGGTCGTCATCGGCGCTGAAGGCTCGCCCCAGCAGCGCCGGCACTCCCAGCGTGCTGAAGTACTCCGCCGAGACCATGCGCGTGCGAAGTTCTTCCGGCTCGCCGCCATCCACACGGGCCTGCACGCGTTCGAGTTGGCTCTGACAAGCCATCAAACCGGAAAACACGGTCGGCTGATCGCGCAGCTGCTGGAACTCGGGATAGGTCAGCAACGACCGATCGTTACCCTGCGATCCCACAGAAACGCCGCTCGCGGCGGGGTTGGTCAGGATGACAAGGGCCTGCGGATCGCGGACCGGCAGAGCGCTCATCAGCACGCCATTAAGCAAGCTGAAGATCGCCGTATTGGCCCCGATTCCCAAGGCCAGAGAAAGGATAGCCACCGCCGCAAAGCCCGGCTGTGCAGCCAGGGTGCGGATTGCGTAACGCAAGTCTTGACTGATCACGTGATAATGCTCCCGCGGTGCAGTGAGAAAGAGATCGAAGACGGTGTGAAGCCAGATGGAAGCCTCGGCCCGCCATCCGCCCTGCTGCCGTGCTTCCCGCATCTGCTCAACGAACGCGCCGACCATTTCCGTGCCGTACTCCCGCCGGAACGGCGCCGGGTAGCACCACAGCAGCGTCCGGTAAATGCCGATCGGCAGCATGGTCTACAGTTTCTTCGGAATGAGGCCGGTTTCCCGCGCCTGGCTCAGCATGTCGCTCAGGCGCCTGGCCTCGGCCATCGCCACGCGCCGGCCCCACCGCGTCAGGCGGTAATAGCGGCGGCGCTCATCCTGGCTTTCAGGGTCCGGGCTCTCACTCAGTTCTTCCACCAGGCCTTGCTCCAACATGCGGTGGATGGAACTGTAAAGCGTGCCGGCGCTCAGACGGACCTTGCCGTCGGTTCGTGCCTTGACATCCTGCATGATGGAGTAGCCGTGGCGGTCGCGGTCTGCCAGCGCCACCAAAATGTGAAACACCGCCGTTGGCAACGGCAGGAAGGCATCGGGATCGGACATATCTCGGGACATCGCCATCTATATCGCCTGAAAGTATAGTGCAAGGCGGTAGAGTGTGCAACCGGGAGCGCCAGATCCTGACAACCTACAGCCGGGCCGAGCCGTTGTTATTCTGAATGATTGCTCCGAATGGACGACACGTACGTCGAGGCGCTCGCCGCCGGCGCGACGCTGGTGGCCGGAAACAAACGGCTGGCGCGCAGGCTTATGCGCGCGTTCGACATCGCGCGCCAGGCTGCGGGACACCAGGTCTGGCGGTCGGCGGACATCCTCCCATGGAATGCTTGGCTGACGCGCTGCCATGAGCAGTCCGCTTCCGAGCGCGCGCTGCTGAATCCTCATCAGGAGGTTGCTCTTTGGGAGCGCGTGGTTCGTGAATGGGCCGCCGGCGGCGATGGCGAGCGTGAGTTGCTGCAGCCGAAGGTCGTGGCGGCCAGTGCCAGCGAAGCCTGGGAACTGGCACGCGCCTGGCATGTTCCTCTTACCGCCGGCGCATTCCAGATAAGCGACGAAGCGCAAACCTTCTTCGGGTGGGCGCAGCGCTTTCAAGTTCTGCTTACCGAGGGGAAGTGGCAGGATACGGCCGGTGTTGCCGACGTACTTTCCGCCAACGCGCCGCCGTCTCGCCGGATTCTGCTCGCGGGCTTTGACGAGCTGACGCCGCAGCAGACCGCGCTCTGCGAGGCTTTACAGCAAGCCGGATGCAGCGTGGAGCGCATCGCGGCGGCTGCGGAGCACAAGTCCTCGCAAGCGGTGCGTGTCGGGTTGCGGGATGCCGAAGCGGAGGTAGACGCCGCCGCGCGTTGGGCCCGCCGTATCCTCGAAACGCAAGGTGACGCGGGAGAGATCGGCGTGGTCGCGCCCGATCTGGAAGCGCGCCGCGATATGGTGGAGCGCATCTTCGCCGATGTGCTCGAGCCTCCGGCCGTTCTGCCCGGAGCGCCTCCCGCGGCAGCCTTCCATATTTCGGTTGGCCGGCCGCTTTCCAAAGCGCCTCTGGTTCACGCCGCCATGCTGGCTCTTCAATGCGGCCGGAAACCCGCGGCGCTTCTGCTCGAAGTTGGAATGCTGCTGCGTTCCCCGTTTCTAGCGGGGGCGCGGCAGGAAGCAGGAGCACGTGGGATGCTGGATGCGCGGCTGCGCGAATACCGCTGCACGGAGGTACCTCTCGCCGTGGTGTCCGCGCGCGCGCCATTGATGCTCCAGAGCCAGCTTGCGCGCTTTGCAAGGCTGCGCGAACGTCTTCCCGCCTCTGCCCCGCCGGGCTTCTGGTCGGAGAAGTTTGCCGAGCTGCTCAAAGCCATTGGCTGGCCGGGCGACCGGCCGCTCGACAGCAGCGAGTATCAGGTTCTTGATGCCTGGAAGGATCTGCTGGCCGAGTTCGCGTCGCTGGATGCCGTCCTGCCGGCCATGGGATACGAAGAAGCGCTCGCGCGTCTCGGCGGCATCGCGGACGACAAGATGTTTCAGCCCGAGGAACGGGACGCGCCGGTCCAGATTCTAGGCGTGCTGGAGGCCGCGGGCATGCGCTTCGACCACTTGTGGGCGATGGGCCTGCATGACGAAGCCTGGCCGCGGCCGGCCAAGCCCCACCCGTTGCTTCCCGTTGCGCTGCAGCGCCGTCTCGGGCTGCCGCACTCTTCGGCGGACCGCGAGCTTTTCTTCACCCGACAGCTCACGGCGCGGCTGGTGACTAGCGCTCCCGACGTCGTGCTGAGTTATCCAATGGGCGCGGACGATGCGGTATTGCGACCCAGCGCTTTGATCCTGCACACTCCGCCGGCGGCCGAGTTGAATCTTTCCGGAGTGCCGGCATACGCGAAGGTGTTGTACGGATCGGCGGAGATGGAGCGGCTTGCCGATGAGCAGGCCCCGCCGCTGCGAACTCACGAAGCAGCACGCGGCGGAGCTGCCTTGTTCGGCGATCAGGCGGCGTGCCCGTTTCGTGCGTTTGCCAGGCGGCGGCTGGGCGCGGAAGGCCTGGAGTCTCCGACGCCGGGACTGGAGGCGCGCGAACGAGGCACGCTGCTGCACAAGGCCATGGAGCGTTTGTGGGCCGAACTCGAATCGCAAGCGAATCTGCTGGCCACCCCTGCGGAGCGGTTGGCCGAGTTGGTGCAACGCGCCGTCGCACACTCCCTTGGGGAACTCGCCGGACGTCTGTCCGGTCCGCGCTTCGCCGCGCTCGAGCAGTGGCGTTTGGAGCGGTTGATCCATGCGTGGCTGGAAGTCGAAAAGACCCGGCCCCCTTTCAACGTTTTGCAACAGGAGCGCGATCGCCAAGTGGAGCTGGCCGGCCTGCCTCTCACCCTGCGCATCGATCGTCTGGACCGTCTGGCGGACGGGAAATGCGCCGTCATTGACTATAAGACCGGGGCCAAGAACATTGACGCCTGGTTTGGCGAGCGCCCGGACGAGCCGCAGCTTCCGTTGTATGCCTGTTGCAGCGAAGAGCCGGTGTCCGTGCTGCTGTTCGCGCAAATCAAGTGGGGCGAAGCGCGGTACAAAGGCCTTGCGGCGGACGAAGGTGCTGTTCCCGGCGTCGCCACCTTGAATGCTCGAAACCTGGAAGACGCTGCTGAAGACTGGCCGGGGCAGATTGCACGCTGGCGCGCGGTGCTCGATCGGCTCGCGAAGGATTTTCGGGCGGGAAATGCAGCCGTAGACCCCAAGTATGGCGGCGAAACCTGCCGGCACTGCGATTTGCAGCCGCTGTGCCGCATACACGAGCGCTCATGACACCCGTTTTCGCCGTCTCCGACGCCGAGGAGCGTCTGCGCGCGCTCGATCCCGAACGGTCGTTCATCGTGCAGGCGCCGGCGGGATCGGGCAAGACCGAGCTGCTGACACAACGCTACTTGAAGCTGCTGTCGCGCGTGAGTGCGCCGGAGGAGATTCTGGCGATTACCTTCACGCGGAAGTCGGCGGCCGAAATGCGCAACCGCATTGTAAAGGCCCTGGAAATCGCGCGTCAGAATCGGGCCCCGGAGCAGGCTCACGGGCGCATGACGTGGATGCTGGCGCGGGACGTGCTGGCGCGGGACCGCGAGGCCGGCTGGAACCTGACCGCGAATCCCGCGCGGCTGCGCATTCAGACCATCGATTCGCTGTCCGCCGCGCTGACGCGGCAGATGCCCCTGCTGGCGCGTTTCGGAGCGCAGCCGGAAACCACGGACAAGCCCGAGGACCTATACCGCGAGGCGGCGCGCAACACGCTGGCGATGCTTGAAGACGGAGAGCGGTATGGCGCGGCGCTGGAGTGCCTGCTGCGGCATCTCGATAACCATACGCCGAAGCTGGAGGAACTGCTGGTGGGAATGCTGGGCCGCCGCGATCAGTGGCTACGGCACGTGGTGGCCGATTCGCAGCGCGAGGCGCTGGAACGCGATCTGCGGAAGACGATCGTGAGCGCGCTGGCGGAGGTCCAACGCGGCGCGCCGGAGGAAGCCAGGAGAGAGATCACGGAGCTTGCGGCGGCGGCTGCCGATACGCTGGCCGCACTGAAGCAGGCGTCGGCCATCAATGCCTGTCTCGATATGTTCGCGCTGCCGGGAGAGACGCTGGACGATCGGGAGCGCTGGCTGGGCATCGCCGAGATGGTGCTCACCGTCAAGGGCAGAATCCGGAAAGCCGTCGATAAGCGAACGGGATTCCGCCCTGAGAATCGCGCGGAGAAACAGCGCTGCCTGGCTCTGCTGCAAACGTTGTCCGCGCCGGAATATGCGGCCTGGCTGAACAAGCTGCATGCCTTACGGCGGCTTCCGCCGGAGAGCTACAAAGATAACCAGTGGGAAGTTCTGGAAGCGCTCTTCACCCTGCTGCCGGTGGCCGTGGCGCAATTGACGCTGGTTTTCCGGGAGCGCGGCAAAGTCGATTTCTCCGAAGTCGCGCAAGCCGCCGCTCTCGCGCTGGGCAGCCCGGAAAATCCCACCGACTTGGCCCTCTCTCTCGACTGCCGCCTGCAGCATCTGCTCGTGGATGAGTTCCAGGACACGTCCCTTACCCAGTATGAACTTCTGGAACGGCTCACGGCGGGATGGACGGCGGGCGACGGCAGAACCTTCTTCGCCGTCGGCGATCCGATGCAGTCCATCTACCGCTTCCGCGAAGCCGACGTCGGCCTGTTCCTCGCCGCGCGGAGCCAGGGGATTGGCGCTCTGCGCCCCGAGCCGGTCGCCCTCCGCGTCAACTTCCGGTCGAGGCAAGGAATTGTGAGCTGGGTGAACGAATCGTTCCCGCTGATCTTCCCCAACGAGGAAGACCTGGCCGGCGGCGCGGTGCCGTTCAGTAAGTCCGAGGCCTTTCACCCGGCGGTAGAAGAGCCGGCAGTGGAGGTACATCCCTTTCTTGCGAACGATGCGCAGGCCGAGGCTGCTCAGGTGGCCGAGCTGGTCCGGGAAGCGCGCGAGCGCGATCCGGAGGGCACGATTGCCATTCTGGTGCGGGCGCGCACCCATCTGAGCCAAATCGCACTTGCGCTGGAGGAGCAAAGGCTGGCGTTTCAGGCGGTGGACATTGAGCAGCTTGGAGAACGGCCGGCGATCCAGGATCTGCTGGCGCTGACGCGCGCGCTGCTACATCCGGCCGACCGTGTCGCCTGGTTGGCCGTGCTCCGTGCACCATGGTGCGGCCTGACGCTGGCGGATCTGCATTCGCTCGCCGCCGAGCGGCATGACACTGCGGTGTGGGAGTTGCTGCGCGATGCGGCATGCATCGAGCGGCTGAGCGGGGATGGGCGGGCGCGCGCCGGGCGGCTGGCAGCAACCTTCGATACGGCGCTATCCGAACGTGGGCGGCGGCCGCTGCGGCGCTGCGTGGAGGGCGTCTGGCTGGCGCTCGGCGGGCCGGCGTGTTTGCCCTCGGAAAGCGACCTGGAGGATGCCAACGCGTTTTTTGCGCTGCTCGAAGAACTGGAGGAGGGCGGCGATCTGCTGGACTTCGATCGATTGAGCCGCCGCGTGGAGGCGCTCTTCGCGGCCCCTAATGCGGGCGCCGGCGACTCTCTCCAACTGCTCACCATGCACAAAGCCAAGGGGCTTGAATTCGACACCGTGATTCTGCCCGGGCTAGGGCGGCAGCCGCGGCACGACGATCCCAAGCTGCTCGCATGGATTGAGCGTCGTGGATGTTTGCTGCTGGCTCCGGCGCGCGAGACCGGCAAGGAGCGGGACCCGCTGGGAGAGTACATTCGCTGGCTGGAGAAGGAGCGCGCCACGAATGAAGAGGGCCGCCTGCTGTACGTGGCGGCAACACGCGCGAAAAAGCGGCTCCATCTGCTCGGGCACACCACTTTCGACGGCCAAAAAGGCGTTATCAGGGAGCCGGACGCCGGCTCTCTCCTGAGGCGTCTCTGGCCGGTGGTCCGCGACGAATTCGGCCGGGCGGAGCGCCCCCCGGAAGTGGCGCAAGCGGAAGAAGTCGCGCCGTCGCCGGGCGTTATCCGGCGCATACCGGGCGGATGGGTTCCGCCGGCGCCGCCGGAGGCTGTTCCGGTCACTCGTGGGCAGTTGCGGGAGACCGCGCCGGACAAGCCGGTCGAAGTCGAGTTCCGCTGGGCGGGCCAGACCGTACGGCACGTGGGAACGGTGGTTCACCGCATGCTGCAACGCATCTCGGAGGAAGGTCTTGATAAGTGGAGCGTTGAGCGGCTGGCGGATCGCCGACCGGTGGTGGAAGCCTCGCTGCGAAGCCTGGGGGTGCCGCTCGCAGGACTGGAGCACGCTGTCTCCAAGGTGGAGAGGGCCTTACGGTGCGCCCTCGACGACTCCTTCGGCCGGTGGGTGCTCGACTCCCAACGCGAGGACGTGCGTTCGGAGCACGCCCTTTCCGGAGTCGTCGATGGGCGTGTGCAGCGCATCATCGCGGACCGTACCTTTGTGGCGGACGGCGTTCGCTGGATCGTCGACTTCAAGACCGGCGAGCATGAAGGCGGCGACCTGGAGGGATTCTTGGACAACGAGCGGGAGCGCTATCGCAGGCAGTTGGAAGCCTATGCCCGGATGTTCGCCCGCATCGACGCCCACCCGATTCGTTTGGCTCTGTATTTTCCGCTGTACCGCGCGCGGCGGGAATGGACGCCGGAGGCTGGGCAGCCCGCGGCTTCGAGCGCATCTGTTATCCGATGACCTACCTCATCACGTTCGCGGTTCTTGCGCCCCGCTTTGTGCCCCGCGCCGACGTCTACGCCCATCCCCCCACCGACATCATGTTGCCGACTGCCCACACTGAAGAAGCTTCGAATCGTGGTTAATTCTGAGCATGCTGTGAGGTGTGGCGGTCCCTGAATCTTCGCCCGCCCCTGAGCTGTATGTGGCAAGATAAACTCGTGATTCACAGACTCCTGCTGTCGCTCTTTGTGCTCGCGCTGGCGTTTTCTGGTTGCTCGAGCCCTAACACCGCCGTACAGAAGCGCAACGATCAGAAAGGCGAAGAGAAGAAGCCCTCTACTGCGGCATCTAGTGAGCAGACCTCATCGCCTGACTGCGTTCGAGGCGAGCCAGAGGCGCTGCTGTCTTCCCAATCAGTTTTCAAGAAGTCGTCGCCTGGCGAGGCCCAGGAGGCTGTGCGTACTGACTCGCCCATCAAGCTCACAATCCGTCACTATGGTTGTACTCACTACGCGCTCGACTTCGATTTCACATGGCCCGATCGGCAGATGCCGGAACCGCAGGTGTCTCTCAAGGATGCCGCCGGCGTGCTTGAGAAGCTGCCTGTAAAGGAAGCGAATCGTCAGGCGATGACGAACATAGTCGCGGCAATGCGTAAGATGGCGCAAGAGCCTTACGAGCAGCCTCTGAGGATGTCGGAAAGCGAGACACTCACGGCGACAACTCCGGCCCTGAATGTGCTCCGCGTTCGCTACGACGTGGCGCTCTAGTGTCTAGCCGGGGGCACCGGATGCCGCACCTCGACTATAGATGCGGGGAATTCTTGGGGAGCTCGATGTGAAACGCGGGATCGGTAGGGGGAGGGATCACCTTTGACACGGCTTTGTGCGCCTTGACCGCACTGAGAAAGGCCGCGTGCTTGGCCGTTGGTATCGAGCTGGGGGCTACATCGAACGTGTAGTGCGTGTCGCTAATATGCTTGGACACCTTCGCGGGCCCGATCTCCAGGATCTTGGCGAGCATTAGCTGGATCACTGTCGCCCGCGGCTTGTCTTTGTTCCCGGCGTACACATCCACCACCTTGTCCCCGGCGGCGGCATACATATTCTTATTGAACTGGACGCCTTTGGAGACACAGTTTTCGTACATCACCCGCGCTTGATCGGCCGGCGTGCGCGATACGCTAGTGTAGTGCGTCACAATTAGTAACGTTTATAGATCGCCCGGCGTCTCTACA